>DATBGS010000102.1:0-55446 GCA_036557885.1 Ktedonobacterales bacterium | reverse complement strand
TTGGCCGCCTGGAGGTACTCCGGCTTCAGATGGGGATGCTCAAACCACAACATACAGAAAAACCCTCCTCTTCGTTTGTGGGGTGGTCAGGAGGGGTGCCAGGAGTGGTCCGCACAATGCTGCTACCATCTCCCAGCCTCGTTCCTGCCTCCTGACAGGTTCGTGGTCAACACGCGCTTCTGTGAATACAGCGGCGCGCTGTGCCGTTGAGTTGTTCTGCCAGCAAGTATACCGAAAAAACTGGCTGCTGTCAAGCGCCGTAGGAGCCACGCCCTGCTTGCCGCGCCTCCAGCCTTCGTCCCAGCCCGCGCAGGCGGGCTTTGCCTGCCCTTTTGCCTTAGGGTGGCCGCAGGCCCATAGGCGCGGTTTTAACCGCCAGCCACATTGCTACAGCGTTACCAGCGATTGCCTAAGCACCTCCAGGGGAAACGCTTTGCCAGCCAGCCAGTCCTCCAGGCGCACGCGAGCGCGGGCGTGGCGCAGTTGTTCGCGGGGGAAGGCGCGCAGTTCTTCAGGGGTAAACCACTGCGCCTTGAGCACGTCTGGCTCCAGCGGATGGCGCGGCCCGTCCCCCAGCGGGCGTGCCCGAAAACAGACGTTGATGTCCTCGTGCCCCGCCACCATCTGATAATACACGCCCTGAATGCCGGTCAGTTCCACATCATAGCCCGTTTCTTCGCGGGCCTCGCGTTGGGCGCACTCCTCCAGCGTCTCGCCTGGCTCAACGTGTCCGGCGGGCTGATTCCACAGGCCATAAATCTCCGGGTCGGCTTCCTGAACCAGCAGCAGCTTGCCTTCGTGCTCAATCGCCAGGCTACAGGTGACGGTTGCTTTTACATCAGGCATGGTAGTATGCTCTTTTCTTGCACAAGAAAGCTGCCGAGAGTGTACGCTCTCGGCAGCACATGACACACCTCACACCGCCCGATAGCGGATTTATGCCCGCGTCCCAAAGCGGTTCACATCGCCCACTGGTGGCAACTGGAACTGTGGGTGAGGCTTCGAGCCACCAGAACTGGGAGCCGCAGGCGAATGATCGGTTGGCCCATACATCGTTGCCGAGAAATTTCCCCCCGCAGGCGGCCCGCAGGGAGGCTTCGGGCAGTTACCACCGCCGCCACCGCCACCGCCGCCACCGCCACCACCACCGCCTGGTGGTGGTGTGGCATCCGGGCACTTCACCGTCCAGTTATCGCCCTGCTTGTTGTTTGGCTGAATCTTGATGCAGGCTTTGTTGACGGACCCGGTGTTGCCCCGGTTGCCATTAGGGATGGCCCCGCTGATAAACCAGTCGGTGCTGCACACGCCGCCACAATAGCTATGTTTCTCCACCCCAGGCGGCACCGGGAAATTTTGATAGGGTAAGTTGCCCTCGGCAGCAATCATGGCATCATGCCAGACCGGAGCCGCGCCGGTAATACCGTTGAGAATATCGGTGGGCGAGTTGTCGGTATTCCCGGCCCACATGCCCATTGTTAAATCCATTGTATAGCCTATCGTCAGGTCATCCTGGAAATCTTCGGTGGTGCCGGTTTTGGCGGCGGCAGGCCGGGCGGTCTGGCCCCGGCAGCCGCTCACGGTTGGCGTCAGATACAACGGGTTGCAGAAGCCAAACTCGGTGGCGCGGGTGTTGTTATCCGTCAGCACGCTCGTGACCAGGTAGGAAAGCTGCGGGCTGATGACCTGCTCGCCGTGTGGGGTGTATTGGTAGAGGGTATTGCCCTGGGTGTCGGTGATGCGCCAGATGCCAAAGGGCGGGTTGTGCACGCCATAGTTCGCAAAGGTGCTGTAGACCGAGGTCATATCCAGCAGGTGCATGCCCAGGGCGCCCAGCGTCATCGAAAGCCCCGGTGTGCCGGTGTAGTCGGTGATGCCCATGCGCTCGGCCATATTCAAGGTGTCGTCCACTCCGGCAAACTGAAGCGTCTTGACCGCCGGGATATTGAGCGAGTTTTGCAGCGCCTGACGCAGCGTCAGTTCTTCACCCATCTGGTTGCGGTTGTAGTTGAGCGGCTTGTACCAACCAAGCGGGCTGCCATCACTTGGAAGGGCAATCGGGCCGTCGTTAATGGTCTGCGCCGGGAACCAGCCTTTCTCAAAAGCGGTGACATACGTGATGGGCTTAAACGAAGACCCCATCTGGCGGAAGCCCAGCGTTGCCACATTGTACTTGCCATCAATGCTGCTGTTGTAGTAATCGGCGCTGCCCAGTAGGGTGATGACGGCGCCGGTATGCTGGTCAATGATGACTGCCGCCATGTTATCCACATGCCGCGAGCGAAGCACAGCCAGGCGGCTGGTGATCAACTGCTGCACCTTGTTTTGAACGTCCAGGTTCAGGGTGGTGTAAACGCGCAAGCCGGTCAGCGAGGGGCGCAGCGTGCCCGCGTCAACCATCTGGTCCAGTTGCGCTTCCACCCAGTAATCAAAATGCGGTGCCAGGTTGGGTTCCTGGGGGGGTGGCTTCAAGAAACCAGGCGCGGCGGCTTCATCTTCTGCCTGTACCGCCTCCTGGGGGCTGATATAGCCCTGGTCCAGCATGGCCTGAAGGACATCTTTCTGGCGCTGCTTGGCGATCTGCGCGTTGACAAAGGGATCGTAGATATTGGGGTTTTTGGGGACGCCCGCCAGCACCGTCGCCTGCGCCAGATCAAGCTGCGAGGCAGCGGAGACGTTCCCTTTGTCATGCAGGTTGAAATATTCCAGCGCGGCGGCATCAATCCCATAGGCATTCTCGCCATACCCGATGGTGTTGAGATACATTTCCAGAATTTGCTTTTTTGTGTATTGTTGGGTGAGGCCCACCGCCAGAATCGCTTCTTTGATCTTGCGATCAAAGGTGGGGTCGGAACTCAGCACCATATTCTTGATCAATTGCTGGGTGATTGAACTGCCGCCCGAATTGATCGTTCCGCTGCTTAAATCATCTCCAGCCGCGCGCAGAATCGCCGTAAAATCCACACCATCATTAATCCAGAAATCTTTGTCTTCTACGGCGATGGTGGCGTTGATCACGTTGATCGAAACCTGGGCCAGCGGGATATAGTGCTTCACGCCGTCGCTGGTGATGGTATGCAGCAGCTTGCCTGTGGAATCGTAGATTTGCACGTTATCACGTGTGGAGGCGTAGGGCAGGTTGTCCAGCGCGGCAGATTCGCTCTGATAAAACGAATAGGCGATATTGACGGTGACGCCAAGCACCACTGCAACCAGCAGGGCCACGAATCCGGTGGTAATCAGCAGCGTGCGCTGGACAACCGCCGCGTGACGTTGCTGGCGCTTCTGGGAATTACCCTTCAGATAGAAGAGATAGCGACGGCGGCGGCGCCAGCGCTGGTCAGCCTCCTTGCGGATGCGCGTGGTGCGCTCGCGCCGGGCCTGTTTTGTGACCAACCCCGTGCGGGCAATAGAAATGGCTGGCAGCGGCTGGCTGGCAGCAAGCGGGGGCGGCAGCGTCGCCTCATCAGGCAGAGGTGCCTCTTCACTCTCCGGGGTGTGTTTTGCGTGCCCATTGGACTGATGGGACGGCTTGGGCAGATCGCTGGCAAGTTCGTCCTGCTCAGGAGGCAGCGGGTTGGTCACACGTGGAGGCTTTTCCACCGCAGCGCTGTGCCCATTGTGTTCTTCGTGATGTTCTTCATCCAGCGGCGGCAGGGGCGTTGAGACGTGCTCCTGCCGGTGCCCATTGCTCAGGGCTGGCTCTGCTGCGCTGGGCGCGGCTTGTGGCGCAAGCTCTGGCGGCTTTTGGGATTCTGGCTCAGGGCTGGGCGTACTCTGCTCAACCGGCGCGGCCTGTGCGGAGTCGGCCTGCGTAGAGTCTATCGTCTCTTCAGAAAGTGGCAGTTCCAGTGGGGCAGGGGTCGTCTCTTCCAGCAGAGCAGGAGGTGTCTCTTCCAGCGGGGGCACACGAGGGAGCGTGATCTCTTCGTCTGGGTCATGAAGCGTCAGCGAGAGGTCCATTGGCCCAGGCTCGTCCATCTGGGCGACTGGGGCGTCTGCTTCTTCTGTGGCTAACTCCTCTGCGACAGCCGTCGCTTCGCCCTCGCCATTTTGCCTCAGAATGCGGTGAATGCTGGGGCGGCGGCGTTTCCGCTGCGCATCACCATTGCCGTTCTCTGGCTCGGCCTGGCCCTCCTGGGTTGGGGAGTCTGGCGTCTGCGTATTGTCCTCCGCCAGGGGCCGCGACTGGGAGCGCCGTGCCGCAAGAAGCTGTTTGGTACGCTCCAGCGATGTTTTCAACGACGAGTTTTCGGGTTCTGCGCTGCTTGAGGCGCTCTGCTCCGCCTGTGTAGATTCAATCTGCTCGTCCGGTTCTTGGGGCTGCTGTTGATTTTGCGTGCTATCCGGCTCTGGCGTTGGGGTCGCATCACGAGGCAACGTTCGCACTGATCTATCCGCCTTCCGTCGGGGACGTGTTGGGGGGCACGCCCCAGGAGAACTCTCACATTCGCTATGAAGACTATCTACTTATAAGTCTTTAGAAGAAAGAGAAATGCTACCAGAATAGGAAAAAAGAGTAGACGATTCTTGTCTGGCTCTGGGTGTAGATGCGGAAATGCTTCCTCCTGAGGTGCCTACTTGCAAACGGTACGCCAAATCGCATAATAAGAAGCTGCTTGACATCCGGGTTGCCAATTTGGTAATCTCAAGGAATGGCGGCATCGGCTCACAATGCTGAAGTGCTCTTACGCCTTCGGTTTCCGAGCCGAGGAAAGTGCCTCCGATATAATGACGGATGAGACTATGGAATGTTCCGCAAAAAAAGTGTGAACTAGCTCACAAAACGGGAATTTGGTTCCGTTGCGCAGAGATACGCATAGATCAAGGAGCGCGTGATGTCGCAGACCGAGGCTTCGTCTGCTCCCAGCACCCCAGACGCCGGGGCACCTACCGGGCCGGTGCGGGTGCGTTTTGCCCCCAGCCCAACGGGGTTTCAGCATATTGGTGGCTATCGTACCTGTATCTTTATCTGGCTCTTTGCGCGTCGCTTTGGGGGCAAGTTCCTGCTGCGCATTGAGGATACGGATACGGCGCGCACGGTGCCAGAGGCGGTGGGCGCGCTGCTGGATGGGCTGCGCTGGCTGGATATTCTGCCCGATGAGGGGCCAATTGTGGGCGGTCCCTACGGCCCGTACTATCAGACGCAGCGCCAGGCGCTCTATGAGTTCTATGCCAACGAACTGATTGCGCGCGGCGGCGCCTATCGCTGCTACTGCACCCCAGAGCGCCTGGCGGAGATGCGCAAGGAGCAGGAGGCGCGCGGCGTGAAGTCGCCGCGCTATGATCGTCGCTGCCGCTATCTGACGCCGGAGGAGCGCCAGACGCATGAGGCGGCGGGCGAGCCGTTTGTCGTGCGATTAGCGGTGCCGCTGGAGGGGCAGACGGTGGTCAAAGACCTGCTGCGCGGCGATGTGGTCTTTGAGAACAAAGAGCTTCAGGATGCGGTGCTGCTGAAATCCGATGGCCTGCCGACATACCATCTGGGGAATGTTGTGGATGATCACCTGATGGAGATTTCGCATGTGACGCGCGGCGCGGCAGAGTGGCTGCCCAGCGCGCCGCTGCATGTGCTGACCTATCAGTTCTTTGGCTGGGAGCAGCCGATCTGGGTCCACTTTCCGGTGATTCTGGGGTCAGACCGCAAGAAGCTGAGTAAACGCCTTGGCGCCCAGCCGACGAGTTATTATCAGGAGCAGGGCTATCTGCCGGAGGCGCTCATCAATTATCTGGCGCTGCTGGGCTGGTCCTATGATGATAAGACCGATATTCTCAGCCGCGAGCAGATGATGCAAGCGTTCTCGCTGGACCGCCTGAGCATTGCCGACGCGATGTTTGACCCGGAGCGGCTGCTCTGGATGAATGGCGTGTATATCCGCGCGCTGAGCGTGGAGGAGTTGGCCCGGCGCGCCCTGCCCTATCTGGAGCAGCCAGAATCGCAGGGCGGGCTGCCCGACAGCGTGAAGCGCCCGCTGGATACAGCGTATGTCGGGCGCGTGCTCAAGCTGGAGCAAGAGCGCATGAAGACGCTGGGCGAGGCGGCGCAGATGACCACGTTCTTCTTCACCGATGATCTGCATTACTCCGCCGAGCATTTGATTGGCAAGGGCATGGACCGCGAGAAGACGCGCGAGGCGCTGCGGCGCAGCCTGGGCGTGCTGGTGGACCTGAGTGGCTTCGAGGCGAGCGTAATGGAGCCGCCCCTGCGGACGCTGGCGGACGAGCTTGGCTTGAAGCCAGGCATGCTCTTTATGCCCCTACGTATGGCGGTTTCCGGGCGCACCGTTTCGCCCCCGCTCTTTGAGACAATGGAGGTCTTGGGCCGCTCGCGGACGCTTACGCGCGTGCGCCAGGCGCTCGAAAAGCTGGAGGAATGAACTGCTTGTACCACCGGCATCCCTGCCGGTGCCTGGGTAGGGCATGGCGGGGTCTGGCGCACGCGGCCAGCATTAGCGGCTGTCCTTGCCTCACGCAGCCGCCTTTTGCTGACCTGTTGCCAGCAGATAGGCGTCCTCCAGACTGGGCGCGACCAGTTCTGCTGCTTCGTGCGGACGGGTTGGGCTGATCAGCCGCAGTTGAATGCCATCGGGCTGATTGATCAGTGCGCTGACCTGATACGTGGTTTGCAGGCTGAGCGCCGTCGCGGGGTCAGTCACCAGGCTCCAGACTTTTCCGGCGGCGCTGGCCTGAAGCGCCGTCGGAGTGGTATCCGCCAGCGCCCGGCCCTCTTGCAGAATCACAATGCGATTGGCGGCTGCCTCCACATCGCCAATGATATGCGTGCTCAGGAGAATCACGCGGTTCTCGGTCAGACTGGCGAGCAGAATGCGAAAGCGCACGCGCTCGGAGGGGTCAAGCCCCGCCGTTGGCTCGTCCACGATCAGCAGTTCCGGGTCGTTGAGCAGTGCCTGCGCGATGCCCACGCGCTGCTTCATGCCGCCCGAATACGTGGGCAGCTTGCGGTCTGCGACCTGTTCCAGATTGACGATTTCCAGCACTTCATCCACGCGCCGCCGGGCCAAATCTTTGGGCAGCCCCTTCATGGCCGCCAGATAGCGCAAGAACTGCCGTCCGGTGAATTCGCGGTAGATGCCAAACTCTTGCGGCAGATAGCCCAGCACCTGCCGCAGTTCGGCGCCATGCGCGCGGGTGTCCTGTCCGTCCCAGCAGATGCGGCCTTCAGTGGGGTCCAGCAAGGTAGCCAGCATACGCATCAAGGTGGTCTTGCCCGCGCCATTGGGTCCAACCAGCCCCAGCATGCCGGGGCCGCAGCGCAGCGACAGATTGCGCAGCGCCCATTGATTGCCATATTGCTTGCCCAGATTTTCTATGACTAGTTCCATTGTTTGCTCATTTCCTTCTTTCTTCTTTCGTAAGTAAGCAGGACAGCGCTGCTTGCCGTCCGATTTTGTGGGACTTAGCGCAGGGCGTTGCGGAAGCGCTGGAAGGCGAGCGCCACCACCAGCACAGAGGTCAGACCAATCCCGACCCACAAAACCTGAGAGGCAATCCATGTCCCTAGATCGGGCAGACGCTGCTCCAGCGCGTAGATAAACGGCCAGCCCTGGTCAATGCTGGTTGGCGCTGAGATGCTGCGGAACTGATTAATTACCACCACCGACCTGCCGTTGCTGGTGGGGTCGAAGAGCAGATACCAGGGCGCGGTGGTCGTCCCGTTATCGGGCAGCACGACAAACACGCCCGCTACAGCCAGCCAGACCAGCAGCACGCCAATCTTGACCAGCGTGGAGCGGTGAGGGAGCCAGGTGCCCAGGGCAAAACTCAGGCTGCTGATGAGGATGGTTGCGGGCACAATCATTACCGCCCACAGCGTGACGATAGTCCCGACCTGGGGGGCTGGAAAAATGGTGGCATCCACCAGCGGCAGCACAAAGCCAAGCGCCAGCAGCGTTGCCAGCAGCACCAGCGCCGCCCCCAGACTAAGCAGCAGAACGATGAAGTAGCGCCCCCAGACATAGGCCCAGTTGGGCAGGGTCGTCGTCATCAAGAGTTCGTGGGTGCGGCGCTTCCAATCGCGGGCCACGCCATCGGCGCTCACAAACGGCAGCAGCAGCACCAGCAGCAAAAAGAGGCGCTGGGTGAGCAGGTCTACCAGACCCAGGGCGCTTGTTCCGGCCACGTGGCCGATGAACTGGCCCTCTGGCGTGTCGTACCCAAAGCCCAGGGGATTGCGAGCGGGCCAGAAATCGGCCACAAAGAGGCCAAAGAGCAGCAGCGGCGCAATCCAGAGAACCGGGCTGGCGCGCAGACGCCGCGCTTCCCAGGCCATCACGGTCAGCAGAGGATGGGGAGGCGGCATAGTTGTCTCTTGCCGCTGAGAGATGGATGATGCAATGGTGGTCATGTTGGTTCCTTTTTCTCAAGAGAGGTCGTTGTGCTTCTCGTGCTTCGGACCCTCTTACGAGCCAGCCGCGCAAAATGTTCGCGCCCCCTTGTACCACCGGCATCTTGCCGGTGCATGTGGTCCTGCGCTCTACGTGCGCGGCAGCATGCGCGCCAGGTTCTGCTCCAGGCGCAGCAGAGCCAGCGCCAGGCACGCGACTCCCGCCAGCCCAAAGATGACCTCGGCCAGGGAAGTGAGCGGGACAATGGGCGGGCTGCCGAACACCGGAGCTTGCATATCCAGCAGCAGCAGCGCCAGCCAGCCCCCATAGGCCAGGGACGCTGCTCTGTAGACATCCAGGCGCAGCGAGAGCAGCAGCGCCAGCCCTGCCACCAGCAGCAGCGGCATCAGCCAGTGCAGGGTCAGGAGTAGAAAGCCCCCAGAGCCAAGCGACCAGAGTGCCAGGCTCAACAGCAGCCCTAGCCCCACGTCGTAACCCAGCACGATCAGCAGCCGGGCAAGCGTGAGCTGCACGGGCGTGGGCTGGCAGGAAAGCTCAAATTCCAGCACGCGCAGGCTGGCCCCGCGAAAAACGGTGATCGTGCCCAGATAGACCAGCAGCGGCCCAAGAGCACGCAAGAGCAGGCTTTGGTCAAAGAGCGAGCGCAGGGTCTGGCTATACCCCAGGCGTGGCCCTTCGAGAATAGCCGCGACGCCCGCGCAGAGCACCAGCACGCTCACCAGCCAGAACGCCGGGCGTACCAGACTCACCTGCACGCGCGCCACTTCCAGCAGCGCGACGAGCCGTCCTTGCTGGCTGCGGCTTCTGTCGCGGATGGCCTGGCGCACAGGCGAAATGGCGGGTAGGGAGGGTATGAGACACGCCAGCAATCGCTGGGTATCTGTGGCTGTCGGGCGCGGGGCCTGCCACTCCGTCAGGCGCAGCAAGGCGGGTGTCAACACCTCTCTATCTTCTGGCGTGGTGCCCTGTTCCCGCAGCGCCTCGGCTAGATGCTCCGGGCTGTCCAGCGGCCAGGATGGGGGGATGGTCATGGGCTAGTCTCCTCCTGTTCTGACGGGCGTCAGCATCTCGCGCAGGCGATGTGTCCCTACCGAGAGGCGCGATTTGACGGTGCCCAGCGGGATATGCAGCGTATCCGCGATTTCTTGCAGGCTGAAGCCGCTGTAAAAACGCAGCAGCAGCGCGACGCGATATTCTTCGCCCAGCCGATCAAGCGCGGCGGCAATCTCGCGCCCTTGTTCTGCCGCCAGCGCCGCTGCTTCTGGTCCTGGCGCGGTGTCGCGGGGTTCCTGCATAGATGCTTCTACTTCGCGCTGGCGCAGGGCGTGGCTGACCGCCGCAGATTTATAATGGTCGCGGGCCAGGTTCGTTGCAATGGCGTAAAGCCAGGGCTTGAAGGGGCGACCACACTGATAGCTGCGCTGCTGCATCAGACGGAGAAACGTTTCCTGGCATAAGTCTTCAGCCAGCGGGCGATCTCCCCCAACAAGGCGATAGAGATAACCCAGCAGCGGGCTGTGGTGGCGCTCCACCAGCGCTGCCAGGGCTGCTGCTTCGCCTGCTGTAATTGCTGCCATCAGGCGCTCGTCGCTTTGCTGCTCCATCCAATCTTTCCGGTACGCTCTGTGCTGACGGTCTTCCTCCTGTTACGAGTCAGCACAACAAAAGGTTCGCAGAGAGTAGAGCAGCGGCTTGTGCGCTGCCATGAGAGCCAGGATTGTATAATGCGCCGGAACTGTCAATAAACGTCAACACCTGCCCGCTACGAAGAAAGAAGAAAGTCCATGAATAACAACGATCTGACGATGATTGAAGATGTGGTGGCGCGCGAAATTCTGGATTCGCGCGGCAATCCCACGATTGAAGTGACGGTGGTGCTGCTGGGTGGAGCAGTTGGCACAGCGGCGGTGCCCTCCGGCGCCTCCACCGGGGCGCATGAAGCGGTGGAACTGCGCGATGGCGACAAAAGCCGCTATGGTGGCAAAGGCGTGCTGAACGCCGTCAGACATGTCAACGAAGAGGTTAACGAAGCGATTACCGGCCTGGACGCGCTGGAGCAGGTGGCGATAGATCAGGCACTGATTGAACTGGATGGCACGCCTAACAAGGGCAAGCTGGGCGCCAACGCCATCCTGGGCACGTCGCTGGCGGTGGTCAAGGCGGCGGCAAACGCGCTGGAACTGCCGCTGTATCGCTTTATGGGCGGGGTGAGCGCCTGCACGCTGCCGGTGCCGATGATGAATATCCTCAACGGCGGCAAGCACGCTGAAAACTCCACCGACCTGCAAGAGTTTATGGTGCTGCCCACCGGCGCGTCTTCGATGGCTGAGGCGGTGCGCATGGGCGCGGAGGTCTATCAGTCGCTCAAAAAGGTGCTGCATGACCGCAAGCTCAACACCAACGTGGGCGACGAGGGCGGCTTTGCGCCGTCGCTGGGGTCCAACCGCGAGGCGCTGGAGGTGATTCTGGCGGCGATTGAGCAGGCGGGCTATAAACCAGGGAAAGACATTCACATGGGCATGGACCCGGCAGCCAGCGAGTTTTACGAGAACGGCAAGTATGTGCTGGCCCGCGAGGGGCGCTCGCTGAGCGCGAGCGAACTGATCGGCCTGTATGAGCAGTGGGTAGGCCAGTACCCCATCATCAGCATTGAGGATGGGCTGGCCGAAGATGACTGGGCGGGCTGGGCCGAAATTACAAAGCGACTGGGCGGCAAGATTCAGCTTGTGGGCGATGATCTGTTTGTGACCAACACCGAGCGGCTGAGCCGGGGCATTCGTGAGGGCGTGTCGAACAGCATCTTGATCAAGCTCAATCAGATTGGCACGCTGACCGAGACGCTGGCGGCGATTGAGATGGCGAAGCGCGCCAGCTATACGGCGGTGGTATCGCATCGGTCCGGCGAGACGGAGGACACGACGATTGCTGATCTGGTCGTCGCCACCAATGCCGGGCAGATCAAGACCGGCGCGCCCGCCCGCAGCGAGCGCGTGGCGAAATATAACCGGCTGATGGCAATCGAGCAGGAGCTTGGCCGCGCCGCCCGCTATGCCGGAATGGAGGCGTTCTACAATCTCAAGCGCTGATGCTGTAGCCCCGCCGTCCCTGGCGGGCCGCTTTCCCCGGCACGGAGGCCGGAGCTACAAGCACTACAAGCGGTTTGCCCCAGCTTAAGGCTAGTCTTATTAGGCGCCCTTAACGGCCATAAAATGGCCGAGCCTACCAGGGCAGATGGCTCACGTTATACAGCGAGAGCGGAGCAAAGAAGCAGAAGGAAATAAATCCTGCTGCCAGGCAATAAAATGCAAAGGGCGTCAGGCGGCCAACCTGGAAGTAGCGCACCAGGAAGCGCGTGCTCAGATAAGCAGCGATGCCAGCAACGACTCCGCCAACGAGCGCTTCTACCTGGGTTGTGCGGTCGTAGTGCAGGAGCTTGGGTGTCTCCAGCAGGCCAGCGGCAAGGATGACGGGCGTTGCCAGCAGGAAGGCAAAGCGCGCGGCATCTTCGTGCGATAGCCCGACGCGCAGCCCGGCCACCATCGTAATGCCAGAGCGGGAGATGCCAGGCAGCAGCGCGGTGGCCTGCACCAGCCCCACGACCACCGCCTGCCCAAAGCTCAACTGCTCCAGCCGCTTAAAGGTGGCTTCCTGCTTGCGCCGGTCAAGCGCGGCTGGCTCAGCGCGCTGGCGCAGGCGCTCGCCAATGTACAGAATCATTCCGTTCAGGCAGAGGAAAGCGGCGGGGAGAAAGGGCCAGGGAGCAGAAAAAAAGATTTGCTGGAGCGGCTTTTCCAGCAGCAGGCCAAGGATGCCGACGGGAATCGTGCCGACAATCACCAGCCAGATCGTTTTGCCCTGCGGATCAGCCTCCAGGCTGCGCCCGGCGATAGTTTTGAAGAGGGCGCGTAAGAGGGTCAGCCAGTCGCGCCAGAAGAAGGCGAGCAAAGCCACGCCGGTGCCCAGGTGCAATGTCACCACGATGGGCAAGAAGCTTTCGGCGGTGATCAAATTGCCCCAGCCAAACAGGGCGGGCAAAATGACGGTATGCCCCAGGCTGCTGACCGGGAAAAGCTCCGTCACCCCCTGAAGCAGCGCCAGGAAAAGAATCTGGATAAGCTGTTCCATACAATAACGCCCTCACTCTGCGCGAGACGAATGGTGCATCTATCAAGTATTCTGCTGTTGCCTATCATATCATGCCTGCAAAGCCTCTCCAGCAAAGATGCGCGGCCAGGAGCGCTAAAACGTGCTCCTGGCCGCGCATCAACTCGCGGAACGCTTCTCTTAGACTCGCGCCAGCGAAGCGACAAACGGCACGCGGTCCACCATCCAGAAAGCGATGGGTGTGCCGATGATAGTAACTGCCAGCGCAAACGCGCCAGTAATCCAGAAGAAACTTAGCCACCAGCCAATGAACAAGAAGTAGATGATGCGAATGAAGAGGTTGCGCTGTTGGGGGCGTTCTTCCCGCGTTTTCAGGTGGCCCTTGCTATCTTCATAGACATCCAGTTGGCGCTGGCGGGCCTTGAGGGTCATGATGGCAGGCAAACGATCAAAGAGATAGATTGCTAGAGGGATGCCAATGATGATGGCTTCAAGAAAAAACGCGGCAGTTACCGCAAGGTAGCCAAGCCAGGAGCCGATGAAGATAAACCACAGAAAACGCAGAATGATATTGGGGCTTTTGCCCTCGTTGATGACCACATCTCTTGACATGAATACTCCTCGTGATGAGCGCTAAACTGCACGATAGCTGCCCGCAGTATCGGTTACGGGCGCTGGCATGTCAACTGTTTTCAGCAGCGCTCATCACGGGTACGCGCGAGCGGGGCTAAAAGTTGCGAGGGAGAGCGGGCCGCCCTATACATGGGCGGCCCGCTCTCCCTCGCGGGAGCAGCAGAAACCTAGCGCAGATACTCCAGGGCGGCGCGCACCATGACTTCCACGCCTGTTGGCAGGCAGGCTTCATCAACGGTGAAGCGCGGGCTGTGATGGGGCGCGCCATAGCCGTGCGCTTCGTCTCCGGCGCCCAGGTTGAAATAGCAGCCGGGGACGGCATTCAGGAAGTAGGACATGTCGTCGCTGGCGCTGGAGGGGTTGCCCTCCGCAATCACCTGGCCTTCGCCAACGGCCTCCACAGCGGCCCGCTGCACCAACTGCGTCATGGCCTCTTCGTTGACGCAGGGTGGGCAGCCCGAAACCATCTCCACTGTCGCCGAAGCGCCCAGGCTTGCTGCCACCTGCTGCACCACTTCGCTGAGCCGACTGACCAGATGGGCGCGGTCCTCCACAGAAAAGGCGCGAATGGTGCCTTGCAGCACGGCCTCATCCGCAATCACATTGGCCGCGCTGCCGCTGTGAAAGCTGCCCAGGGTCAGCACCGCCGCGTGCAGCGGCGAGATTTCGCGGGTGATGAGCGTCTGGAGCGCCACCACGATCTGCGCAGCGGATAGAATGGGATCAATGGCCTGGTGCGGCATGGCGCCATGCCCGGCGCGTCCGCGCACGCGAATGGAAAAGCCATCGGAACTGGCAGCGATGACGCCGGGGCGCACCCCTACAAGGCTGGTGGGCAGACCGCTCGCCAGATGCAGCCCGATCACGGCGTCTACGTCGGGCTGCTGCAAAGTGCCTTCGTCAAGCATGGGTTTGGCGCCGCCCAGTACCTCTTCGGCGGGCTGGAAGAGAAAAGTGAGGTTGCCATGCAGGTCGCTGCGATGCTGAGCCAGGATGTCGGCAACGGTCAGCGCGATGGCGGCGTGCCCATCGTGCCCGCAGGCGTGCATTTTGCCTGGAATCTCGGATTTGAAGGGCAGCGAATTTTCTTCCTGAACGGGCAGCGCGTCAATATCGGCGCGAATGGCAAGCGTTTTGCCGGGGTGCCCGCCGCGCAGTACGCCCACGACGCCCGTGTTCGCCACGCCCGCGCGCACTTCCAGGCCGCTGGCACGCAGCCGCTCGGCAATAATGCCCGCTGTGCGGGTTTCTTGCATCGCCAGTTCGGGGTGCTGGTGGAAATCGCGGCGCAGCGCCACCAGGGTACTGTGGCGCTCTGCTACCTCGTGTTTTACGTCCACTCTCAACGACTCCTTTCTGTGCAACTACTTGAGGAAATCAAGCGTGGCGCGGACCATGACTTCGACGCCCACCGGCAGGCCATCCTCGTCAATCTTAAAGCGTGGGCTGTGGTGCGGCGCGTCGTAGCCCTTCTCGCTGTTCTGAGTGCCAACCACAAAGTAGCAGCCAGGAACGGCGTTGAGGAAGAAGGCCATATCGTCGCTGCCGGTGGTGAGCTGGTCGTCGCGCACGTTCTTTGCGCCAACGGCTGAGGCTGCGGCGCGCTGCACCAGCGCGGTCATGTCTTCCTGGCTGACGCAGGGCGGGCAGCCGCTCGACATCTCCACGTCGGCGCTGGCACGCAGGCTGGAGGCAATGTTCTGGGCCAGTTCGGGGATGCGCCGGGTGAGAAAGGCGCGGTCATTTTCGTCAAACGTGCGGTAGGTGCCTTGCATGTCCACGAAATCGGGGATGATGTTAAAGGCGGTGCCGCCATGAATGCTGCCAATCGTGACAACGGCGGGATTAAAAGGCGAGATTTCGCGGCTGACCAGCGATTGCAGCCCCAGCACCACCTGCGCGGCAGCGACCACCGGGTCAACGGCCTGATGCGGCATGGCGCCATGCCCGCCGCGCCCGCGCACTTTGATGGTGAAGCCATCGGCGCTGGCAAAGGTGGCCCCGGCGCGCACGCCCACCTGACCCACCGGCAGGCCGCTCCAGAGGTGCAGCGCGATGACGGCATCCACATCCGGGTTTTTGAGCGCGCCATCCCGAATCATCGGCTGGGCGCCGCCAATGCGTTCTTCGGCGGGCTGAAAGAGGAAGGTGACGTTGCCGTGTAAGTCCTGGCTGTGGCGAGCCAGAATGTCGGCCACCGTCAGGCCAATGGCGACGTGGCCGTCATGCCCGCAAGCGTGCATTTTGCCGGGGATTTTTGACTTGAAGGGCAGATCATTTTCTTCCTGCACCGGCAGCCCGTCAATATCGGCGCGGATCGCCAGCGTTTTGCCGGGGTGCCCGCCGCGCAGCACGCCCACGACGCCGGTATTGCCCACGCCGGTGCGCACCTCCAATCCGCTGGCGCGCAGTTGCTCGGCAATGATGCCCGCCGTGCGGGTTTCCTCCATTGCCAGTTCGGGGTGCTGATGCAAATCGCGCCGCAGTTCGATCAGGCTGGTGTGGCGTTGGGCAATCTCGTGCTTTATATCCATTAGACAGCGCTCCTTTGTTACAAAGATGGGGGAAGTGTTCAGCGAGTCAGCCCTATGATAGCATCGGATGGGTTCCCTGTGCCAGCCACCCCGTTCAGGTCACATTTTTGCGCCAGGCAGCGATGGAGTGAGTGAGAGCTAGTTCTTCTCTATCAGGGTAAATGTGTATGAGAGAGCCAATGACAGCGAAGTTGGATGAATCGCCTGCCACACTCCTGTATAAGCGGCATGCCAGGCCCGTTCTGGCGTACCTGCGGCTGCACGCGCCAAGCTGGGAAGATGCCGAGGATGTCTTGCAAGAGGTTTTCCTGGCAACCTTAGATCATCGTCACCTGCTCAGCCTGCCTGAGCGCGAGCAGTTGGCCTGGTTTGTTGCGGTGGCGCGGCATAAACTGGCCGATCACTATCGCCAGCGGCACCGACGGCCCGCGCTGCCTTTGGAGCCGCTGACCGATGAGATCGAAGAGGAAGCGGCCCTGGCTCCAGAGCAGGTGCTGCTTGGGCAGGAAGCGCAGAACGAACTCTGGGAGGCGGTGAAACAGCTATCGGGCTTGCAACAGCAGGTGGTGTACTTTCGCTTTGTTGGCGGCCTGCGCTGCCCGCAAATTGCCGTCCTGCTGAACAAGCGCGAGGACGCCGTGCGCAAGCTGCTTTCACGCGCGCTGAATCAATTGCGTCATCACTTTAACGCTCGTTGAGAGGACCACACCCTATGGAACCAGAGGAGCATCCTTTTCACCCGGATAAGGTGGATGAACAGATAGATCGTTCGCCAGACCAGGCGATGATTCAGGCGTTGCACACGCTTTTTTCCGCAGAAGCCGAGGAGATGGACCGCGCCCTGGCGCAGGGCCGGGCGCGGCTAGCACAAAGCCAGGGCGCTTTCGCCGCGCAGCAAGAGCCGACCCCGGCAAGGCATCTCTCGCTTGTGCCACCAGAGCGGCAAACTATTACGGAGCCTCCGCCCGGACCGCCTCAGCGCCACCGCCGCTGGCCGCTGCGCTTTGGCAGCCTTGTTGCCGCCGCGCTGCTGTTTACGCTGGTTGGCGGCCTCCTGGTTGGGCTGGTGCTGGTGCGCCACAACCCAACGGCGACGACGAAGCTGAAGGCGACTCCCACCGCGCAGGCCAGGGCGACAGCTACCAAAACCCCGGCTCAGCCAAGCCTCTATTTCAATTCACCACTGGATGGCTCGATTACCAAATTTGATACCGCGACAAGGACGATCCTGTGGACCTATCAGTGGAGGAAGCTGACGGCTGGTAGCGCTGGATTTGGCGGCCTGATCTTTGGCGATGGCTCAGTCTATTTTTCGGCAGGGGAGGCTCCGCCAGGCAGCGCAGAAACTGACGAGTCACTCTATGCCCTGGATGCCCAGACGGGCTTGCTGCGCTGGCACGAGCCAGGCCCGACACGGGTGGCGTATCCCGCGCTGGCAAGCACTGGAGTGGTCTATGTGAACTCTTATGGGACCAATGGCGATGCTGAACTCTACGCGCTCAATGCCAGCGATGGCTCAGTACGCTGGCATGTGGCGATTGGCCCGGTGAGTAGTGTTGATACCCTGGTGCTGGCTAATGGTGTGCTCTATGGCACCACCTTCGAGGACAGCGCCAGCAATCAATGGTCGTCGTCGCTCTTTGCGGTCAATCCTGCCAATGGAACGCTGCTCAGCGAGTCGCCGCTGCCAGGAAACAGATCATATAGGGTTTCGGCGGTGGTCAATGGCACGCTGTATCTGACCTCGGTGGAGCAGAAGGACAAGACGGCTGGCGCGCTCGGCGCTCCTGGCCCGCTGGTGGTGAGCAAGCCGCTGGACGATGGCAAGCCCAAGATCAGCTATGTCTATGCCTATAGTCAGGATGGCAAGCAGCTCTGGCAATCGCAGAAGTTTGATGGCTATCTTGATGGCCCAACTATCGCAAATGGGGTGGTCTACCTGACAGGGGAGACGACGGCCTACGCGCTGAGCGCGAAAGATGGCAGCATCCTCTGGCACTATCAGGTAAGCGAAGGGGTGCTTGACTATACCGGACCCATCGTTGCCAATGGGTTTGTTTATCTGGAGAGCGGCCCACTTGATTCAAACAGCAAAGTTGGCACCTTTCTTCTTTCGCTCAATGCCCACGATGGTTCTGTGCATTGGAAGCAACAGGTCAATACCGCCCCATATGGGGAAGCGAGTACAGAGGTGCTGGCAAATGGGGTGCTCTACCTCATCACGCAGCGCGTCGTTGATGGGTATTTTTCAAATACCCTGAATGCGTTCAACACCGGTGATGGGTCGCTCGCCTGGACATTGGACCTTCCCCAACCCCTTGCCAGAGCATTTGGCATCGGTATCAGCGCTGCTCCCTGATGGCTGCTGGTGCGTCGCAGCGGGAAGCGGGATGCTTCCCCGCTGCCTCATTTGAGGATACGGTCAAAGGCGTGGCGCAGCGTCCAGGCGCGTTCGTCTATGTCGGTTTGGGTGTAGGCTTCGCTGGCGCCTTTTTTGAGCACGTCCAGTGCTTTTGCCTGGCCGGGAAAGCCGCGCATGGCCTGGGCGTGAATGAGCGTCAGCGCGGTTGCCAGATACAGCCGGGCGCAGCCCGCAACGTCGCCGCGATTATACGCGGGCGCCCCAAGAGCAATGGCTTGCTCAATCGGCGCGCGCAGGTCATCCAGCGATTCCACCTGGGTCACATCGGGCAGGAGCAAGACGGTGAGCAGGCGCTCTTGCAGTTCGGCCAGCGAAGGTGCCGGGGCGGTGCGCAGCGCGAGCATCCGGCTGGTGGAGCGGCTGCTCATACTGACAGTGCCGGAAGCTATACGCGCTTCAGCAGGTTGCTCTATCGGGGGACGCAGCAGCGTGAGCGCTGCTTTGGGCCAGCCGGGGCCGCTCTCGCCAGGAGTCTCCAGCAGCAGGGCCAGCACCTGGCAGGTTTGCGCTAGCGCGGTCTGGCGCTCGCCAGGGGAAAGCGTCTCTGATTGGCTCAGGACGGCGGCAATCGTGCTTTTTAGGGAGGGAAGCTGCATACGGATCTCCAGAAAGGGCCTGGGTAACAATACACACTATGAAAAAATAGCGTAAGAATGGTATCCAAGGCTAGAATATGGACTTTTAGCTGAGCCAGTTATGCATACACGCCAATAAGCACGCCGGTTCAGCGGCGGTCAAACTGGCGCTCCAGGGCGGCCAGGCTGAGGTGAATCATCGTGGGGCGGCCATGACAGCAGTGGTAGCGCGCGTCCACCTGCTCTAGCTGCCCAATCAGGGCGCGCATCTCTTCGAGCGAGAGCGCGTCACCCGCTTTCATGGCGGCTTTGCAGGCGACGTTTGCCAGGGCGTGTTCTTCCCAGGTTTCGCTGTGCCCGCCGGTGCTTTCGCGGTGCCCGGCCAGGTCCAGCAGCAGTTCGCGCAGTTCTTCGGTGCTGGCGCTGGCTTTCCGGGCGAGCGGCCCCGGCACGCCGCGCACCAGCAGCGTTGCCGGGCCAAACGGCTCCAGCACAAAGCCAACGGACCCAAGCGCGTCCAGCCGGTCTTCAATGGCTTCGCGCTCGCGGGGCGCGCATTCCAGCGGCAGCGGGTTGAGCAGCAGTTGAGTCGTGGGCGTGCGTGTCTGCATCGCCGCGACCATCTCTTCCAGCAAGATGCGCTCGTGGGCGGCATGCTGGTCAATCAGGTACATGCCATCCGGCCCTTCGGTGATGAGAAACATCTGGGCTAGCTGCCCCAGGATGCGCAGCGGCGGCAGCCTCCCCGTCTGCTGGAACTGCTCGTGCGCGCCGGGCGTGGGGACGGCGAACCCGGCGGCGCTGCCTCTGGCGCGTTCTCCGCGCTCCCAGGGGATGGTTGGCTGCGGCTCCACTCTGCGCGGCCACTGGCGGGGCGCTGGCCCCCAGAGCGGCCCTTGCACAAACGTGGGCTGTGGCGGTGGCTCGCTGGCCTCCACAGTTTCGGGCGCGTCTGCTGGCGCGCCGCTGCCCGGTGGGGACGCCGGGGCTACCCCCATAGGGGGCGCCCCCCAAGGCTGGGGCACGGCGGCAAGCGCCTCGCCGGGCCGCGTGGCTTGCTCGCCCGGCCAGGTGATGGGCGAGAAGGCACGCGGCGCGAGGTGTGGCGCCTCGCTCACCTCCAGCAGCGCCGCCCGCACCGCCTTTTGGAGCGCGCCATAGACTTGCCGTTCGCGTAGAAACTTTATCTCTGTTTTGGCTGGATGCACGTTGACATCCAGCAGCGCCGGGTCCAGCGTGAGATTGAGCACTGCGATGGGATGGCGCCCGGCCAGCAAGAGCGAGTGATACGCCTCTTCGACGGCATAGCTGAGCGTGCGGCTCTGCACCCAGCGCCGATTCACAAAGAACGAGAGGTACTGGCGGCTGGATTTGTAACACGTTGGCCGACTGATATAGCCAGAAACACGCGGCGGCGTGCTTGTAGCCCCGGCCTCCGCCGTGCCCCTGCTTTGAGGGGTGCCGGGCAGTGGCTCGTCTGGCTCCCGGCTCTGCACCTCTAGCATCTGCTCGGCAATCTCCAGCCCATAGACCAGCACCAGCGCGTTATACAGGCTGCCGTCGCCCGCGCTGCTGATGGCCGCTCGTCCATCGCTGGAAACCTGGAAGCGGATTTCGGGGTAGGCCAGCGCGTATTGCTGAAGCAAGTGCAAGCAGTGGCCTGTTTCGGTGGTCTGGCTTTTCAGGAACTTGCGACGGGCAGGTACGCTGGCAAAGAGGTCGCGCACCATCACGGTTGTGCCAGGCGTGGCGCCGGTGCTGTTGGGTGCGTTCACCGCGCCGTTTCTGGCGGTGATGGTGGTGGCAATGTCGCGGTCTGCCGGGCGGCTGGTCAGTGTCAGTTCGGAAACGGCAGCAACACTTGCCAGCGCCTCGCCGCGAAAGCCCAGCGTTTGCAGCCGCTCCAGATCATCCAACTGCTCTAGCTTGCTGGTGGCGTGCCGCGCCAGCGCCAGCGGCACCTCGTCGGCAGGGATGCCGCGCCCGTTGTCTGTAACGCGAATGAGCCGCAAGCCGCCCTCCAGCAGGTCTACGCGGATGGTGGTGGCCCCGGCGTCAATGGCGTTTTCGATCAGTTCTTTGACCACCGAGGCGGGCCGTTCGATGACTTCACCAGCGGCAATCTTGGCCGCTACCTCGGTGGGCAGCAGATGGATGGACATGAGCAGACTTACTTTCGTGTAGCCGCAGCATCGCGCAGGAGCAGCCCTACCAGTTCTTTGTAGAACTTGGCGGCCACCATTGCGGTCTGGTCGGCGTGATCGCGCGTTGGGTTATATTCTACTATGTCGGCGCCCACGATGGGGTCGCCACTGTTCCAGAGAATATGCAGCACATCGCGCACGCTGAGGCCGCCCGGCTCGTGGTGCGAGACGCCCGGCGCAAACGCCGGGTCGAGCGCGTCCAGATCTAACGAGACATAGACGGGCGTGCCCAGATCAAACCGCCTGCCTGGGCGCGACTCGAACGTGCGCATGTCAATCACCTCAACCCCAAAGCGCTCTGCCTGGGCGCGTTGATGCGGGTTCATCGTGCGGATGCCCACCTGCACCAGCCGTTTTACCAGCCCATCCTCCATGATGCGCGCAAACGGGCAGGCATGCGAGTAGCGGTCCCCCTCGAAGTCCTGATACAGATCAGGATGGGCGTCAATATGCAGGATGCTCAGGTCTGGATAGGCGGCGGCGTAGGCGCGCATGATGGGGTAGGTGATCGAGTGATCGCCGCCCAGCGTCAGGACGTGCGCGCCACGCTGAAGAAGCTGACCGACACTCTGCTCGATAGCGGCTCTGGCCTGCTCGCCCGCGCCCAGTTCCAGATCGCCCACGTCGCGCCAGTCGGTGCGCGTGCTCAGGTCTGCGCCGTCCTCGGTGCACCAGTTGGATGAGCCAGCGTGCAGGACATCCCGAATGCGGCGCGGCGCCAGGGCCGCCCCGCGCAAAAAGCTGGAAGCAGCGTCGTAGGGCACGCCCAGCACAGTCGCCATGCCGGGCGCGAGGGTCTGTAAGGTATCAGCAGATAGCGTCATACGATTTTCCTCTGAGAGCTAAACATGCTCGCAATGAGCGCGGATATGCTGATATTGTACCCTCAGCCGCCCGGCCACCGCCCCCCGCCCGCAGGGGGTTGGGATGGGTCTGGCGCTACCCCACGCGCTGCCCGCTGCGCAGTTGCTCGGCCCAGCGCGGGAAGCGTTCCACAAACGGCGCCGGAATGGGTCGCCCTGCCGCCTGCTCGTGCAGCAGATGGATGGTGATGCGATACGGTCCCCAGGGCTTCATCTGCATAGGTTCAAGCCATTTGGCAACGGGCTTGGGCGCCCCCGCGCCTGCAAATAGCTCATCCCAGACTTTGCGCGCCTGCCAGCGTAAACACTCCTCCGGCAGGAAGCGACTCCCGCGATGGCGCAGCACCGCGCTGATCTGGGCCAGGCGCAAGAGCACGACCATTGCCGCGTGGTGCGCTGCGTGCCATTCCTCGCCCAGCGGGTCACGCCGGAAAATCTGCTGCGCCGCCCGCAGCAGGCGCACCAGCAAACGCAGTTCATCGCCCAGCACGTGAAACAGCGTATCGGTGCCCAGTCGTTGCAGGGCGTCGCGGTCTGTGGGCTGCTGGTGCAGATCAGCCTCCGTCATGTAGTTGGAGTAGAGCTTGCCGCCATACGCCCGTTTCTTGCGTTTGAGTTGGCGGTCTGTCATCAGCAAAAATATGGGAATCAAGAAGCAGAGCAACGTGGAGACGTAGCTTTCTGTGATGAAAAAGCACAGATAGAACGAGACATGCGCCAGCGGGTGGAAGTCGCTGGGCAGGCGCAGCCAGGCGGGACCGCCCAGGCGCAGATAGGTTCGCAAGATCGTTTTCAGGGCGCGCAGCGGGTACTTGTGCGGGTCGGGCACGGCCTGCTCAGCAGGCGGGTTAGACAACGTGGTCGCCATATAGGAACCTTCTTTCTCTGAATGCTCCCGCGCCACGCCGCTGCTTGTAGAGCCGGCGGTACAAACAACCCTACAAGCAAGCCCCCGCTGCCTGGGAGTCCAGGCGCGGGGGCCGTTGCATAATTCTCGCGTCACCGCTACAATCACACCTCGGCCCCGCGCCTGGGAGGTCTCAGGCTCCGGGGAACGTGGCGCGGAGAGTGCTTAACTCTGCCGCGTCAGTCTTCCAAAGATTTGAGCAGAACTATTCGGTTGTGGGTGTTCTGGCTGCTGCTCCTCCTCTGGGCCAAACTGTTTAGCGGTTGGTTCTAGTATAGAGAAAATTTCTCACTTTGTCAATGGTTTTGGTACTGTTTTTCCAATTATTCGGCAAATTTGGGGCCGTGTGGCGCCCTCTCTCTTGACAGCGCCCTCGCTTTGCGCCTATACTCGACGCGGTAAAGAGCCACTGAATTTGAGGAGGGACGCAATGGCGAAGAGTGCAGATCAATTTTGTGGGAACTGTGGCAATCCGCGAGTTGTGGGGCAAAGCGTATGTCCCACCTGTGGGGGTTCTTATGGTGAAATCTATACCGGCCCGATGCAGATCATCCAAAATCCAACATCCTTACCCCCCACCAACGCGCCTGAAGTTGCGCCTACTTTCCCAGTTGGGCGGACCACTCCACCTCCACAATATTCTGGGGTGATGCCGACAATTCAACCAACGGCTGCCCCTTCAGCGCCTGGCAAACCTCCGCCACTGCGTAAGATCATCATTGCCCAAGGCGCCGCTATTATTCTCCTGCTGGTGGTGTTGATAGCCGTCTTGCTGGCGCGTTCATCTCCCACCACCAGTAGTGGTCCTGGCACTGCCACTTCTATAGCGCATGTATCACCAACATTGGTCCCAACTGCGACAGCCACTCCAGCACCAACTGCGACAGCCACGTCGCAGCCCAAGCCGGGAGATGTTCTTTGCAATGTGAATGTCGGGGCGTGGACAGGAGGGTCGGGAGATTGGAAGCTGCTCAACGGGCGTCTGCTCAATGATGGAACAGGTGGAGGGGGTGATAATGGCCCTACTAAAGTGGCTCCCTGTCAATTGGGGAACATTTCCAACTATGCCGTAGTCGTCAAGATGCAAATCATGCAAGTTGTGAATGGGTATACCGGCAACTTTGGCATCTCGGTACGTGGGAATCCTTCATCAAATGGGTGGCAGGGGTATGCTGCCTGTGTTGGTTTCTATCCTACGTGTAACGGAGGCGCAAGCCTTACGGCTATTCGAGGTAACACCAGTGCTTCTGGAGCCTTTACTCCTGGCACTGCTGTCCATACCTATCGCGTTGAGGCCAAGGACAACGTGATCAATTTCATTATTGATAGCGGGCTGGTCGTCACGCTGACAGACAACGAGTTCTTCACCGGGTCACAGGTTGGAATATGGTGCGAGGGTCTCCAAATGGAGGTGTTCAGTTTCCAGGTGTTCGCGCTGTGAGCCAACACGGAGGCAGGCGGTTAAAAGCCGCGCCTAAGGGCGTGCCGCCACCAAGTCCGCCTGCGCGGACTCCCATCCCCCAGGCAAGCCACGTTTCAAACCAGAAGAGAACGGCGCGTGGCGAAGATGGGATTGGGGGAACCTGCGCAGGCAGGTTTGGTGGCCGCAGGCCCTTAGCCGCGATCTTTAGTCGCCAGGCACCGTGCGCGGGCAGCAACTATACTTCTTGAGTGTTAAACGGAGGGAACACATGCGACGGGCAGGGTTGGCAGTGTATATTCATCTGGCCTGGGCAACCTGGGACCGCCTTCCGCTCTTGCGCGGGGATGTAGAGCGGCATATCTACCGAGCGATTGGTGCCAAGTGCGAGGAGTTGGGTATCGAGATGGTCGCATTGGGCGGGATAGAAGATCACGTGCATCTGTTGGTGGGTTTGCCCGCAACACTCAGCATTGCCGACCTGGTGAAGCATATCAAAGGCGCCTCCTTTCACCTACGCAACGAGCAATCGCCTAGCAAAGATACTTTCTTCAAATGGCAAGGCGCTTATGGTGCCTGTTCGGTCAGCCTCGATGACCTCAGCAAAGTTGCTGAATATATCAAGCATCAACGCAGCCATCATGCCACTGGAACGCTGAATCCTACCCTGGAACAAATCTTTGCTGAAAAGCCGGGTTCCCGTCCTGGCACGTAGGCAGGCGGTTAAAAGCCGCGCCTAAGGGCGTGCCGCCGCCAAACCTGCCTGCGCAGGTTCCCCCAACCCCATCCTCGCCATGTGCCGTTCTTTTCTAGTTTGAAATGTGGCCTGCCTGGGGGGAGGGGAGTCCACGCAGGCGGACTTGCCGCCGTGCCCCTGCTTTGAGGGGTGCCCTTCTGTCTTAGGGGTGGCATCCGCAGACGCCCTTAGGCGCGGCTTTTAACCGCCAGCCTCTTTACGCGCCGGGCTTGTCTGTGGCACAGCCGGGCGCGCTCCATTGTTGTTGCCCGACACATACGGATTGCCCGCGAGGTAAAAGCGCCAGGGGAGTTCGGTGGCTTTGGTGATGCCAATGCGCGTGGAGGTGGCAATCACGGCATCGGGCGGCAGCGCTGGCTCGTCTTCCAGCCAGAGCGTTTCGCCCATGAAGGATAGCCCGTTCTCGTCCTTGCCCAGCCCCAGCGCCGCGCAGATGCGCCCCGGTCCGCGTGACAGATCGCGCAGGGGCATTGCCTCGCCCCGGCGCTGGCGAATCAGGTCCAGCCCGACGGTGGGCTGAATGGCACGCAAGAGCACCGCCGCGCCAGTGCCATCCGGTTCGCTGCTGATATTGAGTGCCCAGTGCATGCCGTAGGTGAAATAGATATAGGCGCGCCCCGGCGGGCCGTACATGACGCGCGTGCGCGGCGTCATCTTCAGGTAGCCATGTGCCGCCGGGTCAATCGCGCAGATATACGCCTCCACCTCCACAATCACGCCGCCGCTCAGTCCTGCTGGCGAGGCGTGCAGCAGCGTCTTGCCCAGCAAGGCGCGGGCCAGTTCGAGCGTGGGCTGTTCGTAAAACGGCTGGGTAAGTTTAGCGATGGGGCACCTCGCAGCGATGAATTGGTGCCCCATTATAGCACGGCTTACAGCCCGGCCATATGAAATATCTCGTAGATGATCGCCGCCAGGATTGCCGTGATTGGGCCGGTGATCACCCAGGCAATCACCATGTTGCCTGCCACGCCCCAGCGCACCGCAGAGATCCGCTGGCGAGCGCCAGCGCCCATGATGGAGCCAGCAATCACATGGGTGGTGCTTACCGGCAGCCCCAGCAGGCTCGCGGAGATGATGACGAGCGCTGAAGACGTTTGCGAGGCAAACCCATCCAGTGGGCGCAGCTTGACGATGCGCATGCCCATTGTCTTGATGATGCGCCAGCCGCCAAAGCTGGTGCCCAGCGCAATCGCGGTGGCGCTCAGCACAATCACCCAATCGGGGACTTTGAAATCGGTGACTGTACTTCCTTGATAGGTGAGCACAGCGGCGGTAATCACGCCCATCGTCTTCTGCGCATCGTTGGAGCCATGACTAAAGGCCACAAACGCCGCAGAGACGCGCTGGAGCCAGCGGCTGATGGATGTGACCTGCGCGGGCATAAAGCCACGAAACACCCAGAGCAGCCCAACCCCAAGGGCATAGGCAATCACCAGGCCCAGGACCGGCGAGAGAATGAGCGAGAGCACAATCTTGAGAATGCCGCCGCCGTTCAGCACGCCAAAATGCTGCGCGGACCCGGCCACCGCTGCGCCCACAATGCCACCAATCAGGGCATGCGAGGAACTGCTGGGCAGGCCGTACGACCAGGTGATCAGGTTCCACGAAATGGCCGCCAGCAGCGCCGCCATAATAACCACTGGCGTCAGCGCGCTGCTGGCGGCTACATCTCCGCCAATCGTTTTAGCGACGTTGGTGCTGATGAACGCGCCCACAAAATTGAGGATGGCGGCCATCAAGATCGCAAAGCGCGGGGAAAGCACGCGCGTGGAAACGCTGGTAGCAATGGCATTGGCGGTATCGTGGAAACCGTTGGTGAAATCAAAGGCGAGGGCAACGAGAATGGTGAGGATGAGGAACACTAACGCGCTGGTACTATGCGGAGCAAACATCTTCCCCTCCCCTCTGCCGGTACGCTCCGGCCAGCAAAGCAGCGCTCACAACAAACAAGTTACGCATTCTTGAGCATCACCCCTTGCAAGACATCACCCACATCTTCGCACAGGTCGGTGGCCTGCTCCAGATAATCATACACCTGCTTCCATTTGATCATGCGAATGGGGTCGGTCTGGCGGAAGAGGCTGCTCATTGCGCCGCGATAGACTTGATCGGCCAGGTTTTCAATGCGATTGATCTCCACAACGGCAGTTTTCGCCGTCTGCATCTGTTTGCGGTGGCTCATCGCGCCAATGGCCTGCTGCACCTGCTTCACGGCCTGCAAGATCAGCCCACCAAGCTCAACGGCTTCGGGCGTGGGCTGGTCAATGTCGTAAAGTTGGAAGGCGTCGGCGCTGGCTTCGATAAAATCAAGCACATCGTCCAGCGCGTGGGCAATGGCCGCGATGTCTTCGCGGTCCAGCGGGGTCACAAAGGTGCGGTTGAGTTGCTCAAAAATCTCGTGAGTGAGGGCGTCGCCCTCGTGTTCGATGGCCTGAATCTTTTTGACTTTGGCCGCCACATCGTTGAAGTTATTTAACAGGTCATCGAGGAGTTCTGCGCCGCCGAGGACGTTGGCAACGGCCTGATTGAACAAGCGATAAAATTTGTCCTCGCGGGGAGCCAGAATCGCCATGTGCTGTTCTCCCTCTGCGTGTATATGAGGATGGTTGAGCGGTTCGTTCTCTGCTTGATAAGCACAAATTGAGCCAATTGTGCGGTTATTTTGGGGGTTGGCATCTTCCCTCCGATACTATATCTTGTTGTTCTTGCCCAGAGCAAGAGCGTAGACAGCTACTTTTCTGCAAGGTCCAAATGTGCAACGTATCCTCGCTCGCCCTGATGCTATAATGGGGAGGCTTTTGACACGACACCGTTCAAAGGAGAACCTCTTTTTATGGCTACGACAGCCCCAGATGTGCAGACGTATAAAAACTATATTGCCGGGGAGTGGCGCGAGTCGGCTTCCGGCGAATCGTTTGTGGATACCAACCCGGCGCGCACCAGCGAGGTGCTGGGACGCTTCCAGAAATCGAGTGCTGCCGATGTAGACGCCGCCATTCGCGCAGCAGAGGCGGCGCTTCCCGCCTGGCGCAATATGCCCGCCCCGGCACGCGGCGAGATTATTTTGCGCGCGGCGCTGCTGCTGGAGCAGCGCCTGGAAGACCTGGCCCGGCTCATGACGCGCGAAATGGGCAAGGTCATCAAAGAGACGCGCGGCGACGTGCAAACGGCCATTGACTTTGGCAAGTATGTCGCCGGGGAGGGCCGCCGCGCCGAAGGCGAGACGGTGCCCTCGGCCCTGCCCGACAAAATATGTATGACGATTCGCCAGCCGCTGGGCGTGGTGGGCATCATTACCCCCTGGAACTTCCCGATGGCGATTCCGGCCTGGAAGACATTTCCGGCGCTGGTAGCGGGCAATACCGTTGTGCTGAAGCCCGCCAGCGATACGCCGCTCTTGGCGGTGAAGCTGGTGGAGGCGCTGGCCGACGCGGGCCTGCCGCCGGGCGTGCTCAACCTTGTCACCGGCCCCGGCGGGACGTTGGGCGACGCGCTGGTGACGGATAAGCGCGTGGCGATGATCTCGCTGACCGGCTCAACCGAAGTGGGCCGCCGCGTGGCCGAACTCTGCGGGCGCGACCTGCGCCGGTGCAGCCTGGAACTGGGCGGCAAAAACGCCATCCTCATCATGGACGATGCCAACCTGGAGGAGGCCGTTGCGGGCGTGGCCTGGGCCGCGTTCGGCACGACGGGCCAGCGCTGCACAGCCACCAGCCGCGTGATTATCCATCGCGCCGTGCTGAACGAGTTTAACGAACGTATTGTGGCGGCAGCCGAAAAGCTGCGCCTGGGCGATGGGCTGGACCCGGCCATTGACATGGGGCCGCTGGTGAATATGGGCCGCGTCAAGGCGGTGCATGAATACACCGAGATTGGCACGCGGGAGGGCGCGAAACTGCTTACTGGCGGCGCGCGCTGCCCGGATGAGGCGCTGGCCGAGGGCGCGTTTTATCTGCCAACGGTCTTTAGCGACGTGACGCCAGGCATGCGCATTGCCCGCGAAGAGATTTTTGGGCCGGTGCTCTCGGTCATCCCTGTCAACACCTACGACGAGGCGATTGAGGTCGCCAACTCTACCGAATACGGCCTGTCCTGCGCGCTCTACACCGAGGAGATGCGCACCGTCTTTCTGGCCATGCGCGATATTCAGGCGGGGCTGATCTACTTTAACGCCCCCACCACCGGCGCGGAGCCGCATCTGCCCTTTGGCGGCGTGAAGGCCAGCGGCAACGGCCACCGCGAACTGGGGCACATCTCCGTTGAGGAGTTCAGCGAGATTAAAACGGTCTTTGTGAGCTATCCGAGAAAGAGGTAGTGGGCTGGCAATTGCGTGTAGCCCCGGCCACCGTGCCGGGGAACGCGGCCACCGGCACGGTGGCCGGGGCTACACGCTCTGTTCTCATGAGTGCATCTGCATGGGAGCGGGCGGCGCCACGTTGGACCGCTCCCAGGTGCTGGTTTGCCAGTCGTCGTGGGCGTCGGGCGCGGGCAGCCAGGGCGGGAGGTCCAGCAGCAGATGATGGCTCAGCGCGTGGACATATGGCTCGTAGAAGTGGCGCAGCTTGGTCAGCTTCTGGATGGCTGCCTCATCCCAGTGCAAAATCAGCCCCTCCACTTCGAGCAGGCTGCGCAGCCGCTCCACGTCGGCGGGCGGCAGGCGATCATCTTCGGGCGTATGCGGCGGCGCGTTAAAGACCTGGCTCAAATCCACCGCCGCGTGGCGCGCGATGGCAAAGGTCAGCCGCGCCTGTTTGGTGGGCAGGCCATCAATCCCCGCCATAATCAGCGCGCAAACATCTAGCAAGCAGGTGAGCGCGGCAAGCCAGGACTGGTTGTCGTGCTGCGAGCGGAAGTAGCCCAGCGAGGGATAGGAGAGATGGCTTTCCAGCAGTTCCGCCGACCAGCGCTCCCACTCGCTGAGAAGCTGGCGAATAGCTTCAGACTCAGACTGGTAGCAGTTGCGGCGTAGCATCTCGCCCGCGCTGGGCGGCGAGCCAGCCCGCGCATCCAGCAGCGTGATGTTGGCCTCGCGGCGCGAGAAGGCTTGATACAGCACCGGCAAATAGCCAATCACCAGCGCCAGGATACCAAAGCCGGTGCCCGCCTCGGCCACCGTTGCCACGCGCGCCAGGGGCGTATCTGGCACGACATCGCCCAGCCCCAGCGTAAAGAACGTGGTGCCGCTCATATACAGATCGGTGCCGAAGCCCGCGTGCCCGGTGCCAATCGGCGTGATGAGCGCCGACCCCAACGCCCACTGAATGATGGCATAGCCCAGAATCAGCAGCACCACCCAGACGCTCAGCAAAAAGATCAAGGCCAGCGGGCCATAAAAGCTCAAAAAAAGTTCGCGGCGGCTGTTATCGCGCATGTGGCGCGCCCAGGACGCCCAGGGCGCCCAGGTGAGGCTATAGACGACGCGGGCAATGCGCAGGCGGCGCGTCACGCGACGCGGCAGGATAATCGTCTCAAAAGCATCCCAGAGGACGATAAAAATCAACAGGATAGCGCCAGCGGCGGCAAGGATGGGCATGGCAGGTGTTCGCTCCACTCGTGCAACGTCTTGTGCCTCTTATTAAAGAACATCGCTGGCGCAGATGCAACTTTCACTGGCCTGCCCCTCTGGGGCAGGCCAGTGAATGCCGGAAGAGGTAAACGGCTTAGGGGTGTTGGGGGAAGGGACTCATTTCCTCCGCTTGATGGTGGCTTTCAGCTTGCGAGGAGCAATCCCTCGCAGAACGTAATCCGCCCTGGCTCTCCCAAAAGGCCGCGCCTTCTTTTTCGACCAGCGAGGAGCAATCCCCCGCAGAGCGTAACCCGCCCCCAGCGCCGCCAGCCCTGCTCCCACTACCCAGGCGAACATTGGGGCTGTCGGTGGACGAGGGGCGTCGGCAAGCCGATACAAGACCGGCATGGCGCCGACATGGTTTGCCTCCAGGTTTGCCAGCATGTAGGTTCGGAAACTCTTCTTGGAGAACTGACCCAAGAAGAGACCCAACAGACTTCCATCCCAGCGCGCGTTGTTGATGGCGAGATAGTCCGACCGCTCGCCTTCCAGCGGCACCAGCAGAGTAGAGTTGTCGAGGCCCGTTTCTGCTGTGTACCACCCAGCCAGGTAGTCCCACAGTTCCAGCGTGGTACTGGTGTTGTCGCCGATGAAGTAGTTGAAGAGGAAGATCCCCTTCCCTGTCTTGTCTACATCGGCGATTCGCTTGGCGTTGCGCGCGACGATGACGTGCATCTTCCTGGCTTTGCGCTCCAGGACATCAATGAGCGTCTGAAACTCCGGGGTCTTCTGTACATTGCGAGCGATTGCGGGCGACTTCGCCTCGATCAACACGACAATGTCGAAGCGCGGAAGCCCAATCGAGTCTGCCCGCTCTTTGGCATAGGTGCTTGGTGGCGCGAAGGCAAGCGCGTCGAATACGCTGACCTTCTCAACGGTGTCAAGCTGCTCAAGCTGACGCCCTATGGTGTTCAATTGTGCTAGAAGTTTGGATTTCTCGCTGCTGTTGGGCATGAACGGCGCAGACCGAGGATGCACCTCCGCAGCGATGTGGATATAGCCGAGGGTCGTGGGTTCAATGAGCGCGGCCCGCGAATACTTGGGATCGGGGTTGACGATTTGCAATTCGGCCAGTTTCAAGGATGAGCTCCTTTCTCAGGATAGTCTGGCCTGCTACGCTTTATGTGTCGTCCTGCCCTCTTCCGGCGAATCACCTCCAAAAAAGGCGCACATAGCGCGCCAATTTTTAACTGCCCGCCATCCAGCCATCGGGGAAGTTTGTGTTGGGGAACACGACCCGCGCTTCTGCCAGCAAATCGGTCCATTCCTCGTGTCTGTAGCGATCAGACAGATGAAAGAGGACAAGCTGCTGCGCGTTGGCAAGGCGGGCCGTTTCTGCGGCCTGGGTCGCCGTCATGTGGTAATTGCGCGCGGCCAGTTCGTGGTCTGCCTGGCGATACTGGCTCTCGCAGATGATCACCGAGCACCCTTGTAACACTCGCGCCAGCCGTTCCTGCGCTGTCCTATCCATCAGGAAGTCGGTGAGATACGCCAGGGATTGCCCCGGCGTTTCCGCGAGCAGTTCGCCGCGCAGATCGGCCAGCGCGTAAGTCTGGCCCTCAAGCTCAATGGTTGGCGTTTCACCTTCGCGGGGCGTCTTAAGCGCCTGCAACCATCCACCGGGGCGCAACCCCAGCGCCGCCAGCCGCTCCGTATCCACATTCAGGCGTGGTTTTTCGCGCACCAGATAGGCCATTGACGGCGTGAGGTGGTCCATCTGATAGGCGGAGATGCTGTATTCGGGCGTTTCCAGAATGACATCGCTGCGCGGCTGGGGCGGCAGCGGATGCGCCACCGCAAAGGCTTCTCTGGTGAAAAAGCGTGTGCCCTCAATCCGATCAGGGGAGAGGTCGTGGACATCCCAGAAGCCAGCGGCTTCGTGGTGCAGGTTCCAGAGAAAGCCCTGGAAGCGATGCTGCATGATCTGGCCCGCGCCCGGTGGCCCCCAGACGAGATTTGGCTTGACAGTGCGGTTATAGGTGACGCGAAAGAGCGAGTCAAAGCCGCTGATGTGGTCCATGTGGAAGTGCGAAAAGAGTATATGGTCAATGGCCTGCACTTCGGCAATGGGAAGCTGCGCGAGGCAGGCTTCGCCACAGTCAAAGAGCAGGCGCGAGACTTTTTGTCCGCTTTCCACGCGAACAAACACGGCATTATCGCGGCCTGGGCCGCCCAGAACCGTAAAGTGCAGCGGCATAGCTTTTTCCTGCTTGTAGCGCCAGCGGCTACTCGCCAGGCTCCGCCATGCCCATGATGTTGAAGCCCGCGTCCACAAAATGCACGCCGCCGGTAATGTTGCGCGCCGCCGGGCTGCACAGGAAAAGCGCCAGTTCGCCCACGTCGGATTGCTCGATGTTGCGATGCAGCGGCGCGATTTGTTCCTGCACGGAAAGCATGCCCGTGAAGCCGGGGACGCCGCGCGCTGCCAGCGTGCTGAGCGGGCCAGCCGAAATCGCGTTGACACGGATGTTTTGCCCACCAAGATCATAGGCCAGATAGCGCGTGTTGCACTCCAGCGCGGATTTGGCAACCGCCATGACGTTATATTTGGAGAACACGCGCTCGCTCGCCATATACGTCAGGCAGACGATGCTGCCGCCGCCGCGCTTTTGCATCAACGGCTCGGCGCGTTTTGCCATCGCAATCAGCGAATAGGCGCTGATGTCCAGGGTGTTCTTGAAGCCCTCGCGGGTAGTGTTCACAAAGCGGCCTTTGAGTTCGTCGGGCGGGGCAAAGGCGACGCTGTGAATGAGAATATCCAGCCCACCAAACGCTTTTTCCACCTCCGCGAAGGCGCGATCCAGTTCCTCATCGGATTGGACATCGCATTCCATCAGCAGCGGATTATCAGGAATCGTAGCGACCAGCTTGCGCACGTCGCGCTCCATGCGGCTCTGGTAAGGGAACGCCAGCCGCGCGCCCTCCCGTGAAAGCGCCTGAGCGATGGCCCAGGCGATGCTGCGGTGGTTGCCAACCCCAAAGACCAGGGCGGTTTTGCCCTCCAGTACACCCATTGATGAAGTATCCTCCCATAGATAAAGCTATAAATGCGTTTCAGGCGCATTCTAGCATCTCTGGAAAGAGCGCGTCCAACAGGTGACGAATTGCTAGGAGAGGCCAAAAATCTGCGTGCCTGGATGGGTAAAGACAAAGAGCGCCAACCCACCAAGCAAGAGAGCAACGAACAAGAGCACCGCCAGCAGCAACAGCAGCACGCGCAGGCCGCGCCTGGGGCGCCTGGGGGCCGGGCCAGGAAGCTGCTGGGGCGACGCGACAACGGGCGGGCGCTGTGGATAGGCGCCGGGGTATGCCTGCTGCGCAGGCCGGGGGGCATTCCATTGTGGCTGCGGCTGTGGTTGGGCTGGCGTTGGCCCATAGGGTCTGCTGGTGACTCGTACAGGCGGGGGCTGCTGTGGCTGTGGCGCGGGGCGATTGGTTGGGGCCACCGGCGGCAGGGCCGGCTTGACCGGCACCGGTGCCGGAGAAGGCGGGGCGCCGCGTGTGTACCGCTGCTGTGGACCGGCAAAAGGCGTCGGGAGTGGTTCGGCGCGTGTGGAAAGATCAGGCTCCTGGGGCCTGGTTGGGGGCGGCGTGCCGATGACGCCCTGCAAGGCATCCCGCAGCGCCTCGGCCAGTTCGTTTGCCGCTTGATAACGTTCGGCGGGGCGCTTTGCCAGTGCCTTCTGGATGACGGCGTCCACCTGGGGCGGCAGGGACGGGTTGAAGCTGCGTGGCAGCGGTGGCTTGGCCTGGACGTGCATCAGCATCACCTGTACGGGCGTGCCGGCAGTGAAGGGCACGCGCCCGGTGAGCATCTGAAACACCACGACGCCCAGCGAATAGATGTCGCTGCGATAGTCGGGATCGCCGTTGGCTTGCTCAGGCGACATGTAATCTGGTGAGCCAACCGTTGAGCCAACCATCGTGAGGTTGGCGGCATCATCCACGACCTTGGCAATGCCAAAGTCAGAGAGGACGATGTGTTCGCCATCGGCAATCAACATATTGCCTGGCTTGACATCGCGGTGAATGATGCCCTGGCTGTGCGCGAACTGGAGGGCTGACGCCATCTCGCCCGTCCAGAGCACCACTTTGTTCAGCGGCAGCGGGCCGCGTGCCTGGGAGATGCGCTGGGCCAGCGTCCCGCCAGAGATAAACGGCATAATCAGATAGGTGATGCCGTCTTGCTGGCCGTAGTCATGGACGGGCAAGATATTGGGGTGCTGGAGTTTGGCGGCGGAGCGCGCCTCGCGCTCAAAGCGTGCCAGGAAATTCCCCTCCTTTGCCAGCGCCATTGGCAGGATTTTTATGGCGACCTGGCGATCTAGCCGCTCGTCTTGCGCAAGATAGACCTGGGCCATGCCTCCCTGCCCGATGCCCTTGAGCAGGCGATAGCGCCCAAGAGTTCGGCCTTCAAGGGAGTAATTGCCTGACATGAAGCACCCCTTGCCCTTGTGTGTTGCTGTGCGCTAGCTGCCGCAGCCTTTGGCTTCTACGTGTTGTGGGACAACAAAACTGTTGACGTTGGCAAAAATGCTGTTGCCAACCGCCGTATTATAGTCGGTTTGCCAGTTGCCCAGCGTGCTGGCGGTGGTGGCCTCGTTCTTGTTGACAAGCTGGCTGGCTGAAGCAGCAGTGCAGGCTACGGTGTGCAGTGTGGAGGAACTGAGCGCGTTGCCCCAGACCACCAGGAACAGCACCAATAAGACCCACGCTTTGACGCCACCAATCACCGCGCCCAGCAGTTTATCCGTCTCCCTGGCAAATGGCACAGCACTGCTCAGCACCTTGCGCAAGACGCTGCCCACGATATGCACCGCAATGACGGCGGCAAAGAAGACGATGGCGTACATGTAGGTGAGCGAAATATTGAAAGACTTTGCCAGACCCGGCGCGAAGAAATAGGCGGCGGCGATGCCCAGCGGAATGCTAAGCAGATTAAAAAGACCAACAAGAAGTCCGTTGCGCCAGCCATGCCAGATGCTAAAAAAAAGCACTAAAGCGACGATAATATCCAACCAATGACTTCCAAGAAATGGCATACTGTTCCTCCTTTGGCAACAAATAGCGCTGGCCTGCCCTCTGTCACCCCACGCCTCCATTCTAATCTAACGATGATGATACAGAATAGGTTGCAGATGAAAGTACCGCTATGGGGTAGCTCACATTTTCGGGTTCGGGCCATCAATACCCCCTGGTGACATCTACAACATGCAGCAAGGGCTTTCCGGCGCGATAGCGGTGCAGATTTTCCGCGAAAGTATCCGCCAGGCGCGAGCTATACTGGTCGGTCAGGCCGGACATGTGTGGGGTGAGGATGACATTGGGCATATCCCAGAGGGGGCTGTCTGGGGGCAGGGGTTCTTCCACCGTCACGTCCAGCCCGGCGCCTGCAATCCAGCCGCCGTGCAGGGCGCGGATGAGCGCCTGCTCATCTACCACGCGCCCGCGCGAAATATTGACGAGATATGCGGTGGGGCGCATGGCGAGCAGTTCGTGCTCGCCAATCAGTCGCTCGGTAGCGGCGGTGAGCGGCAACGCCAGCACGATATAATCGCAGAGGCCCAGCAGGTCGCGCAGGTCGCTGGCCGGATAGAGCTTGTCTACATCGGGGTCGCTGGCGTCCTCCTGGGCTGAGCGGCTCAGCCCCAGAACGTGCATGCCAAAGCAGCGCCCAAGCTGGGCAATGCGGCGGCCAATCCCTCCCAGGCCGATGATGCCCAGCGTTTTGCCCGCGAGTTCGGTGCCACGCAGCGCGTTCCAGCGGCTGCCATAGGCCCAGTTGTGCTGTTCTTGGAGGCGCAGCATCTCTTGAAAGCGATGGGCAAACATCAGCATGCTGCCAAACACATATTCGCTGATGGGGATGGCGTGAATCCCGGCAGCCGTCGTGACGACGACGGGGCAGCCTTTGTTGAGCAGGCCGGTGCCTATTAGATTATCCACGCCCGCGCCGGGGAACTGAAACCAGCGCAGCTTGCGCGCCCGCGTCAGGACATCTTCCGGGGCCTGGAACGCGCAGACGATTTCAGCGTCGGCCAGCAGATGATCCAATTGATTGCGATCAGTGACAAAGCGCACCTCGCCTGGGGCGGCGGCCTGGCGCAAGCGCTCAAAATCGGTGGGGTCGAAGTTAAAGGTGGTGATAACCAGTGGTGCCTCACTCATACGCATACCCTTCTCTCTACGGTTCTACCAGAGCATATGAGCAAAGAATGCGCGTGTCAAGTTGCGTCTTGACCTGAATAAAAGATATACTTTTTGGCAATGTGCGCAACAAGATTGCTCAAGAAGACGCCACTGCACGCGCAGTGAGCATGGATACAAGCAAGGATTGAGGAAACAAGCGATGAAAGTGATTCTCTTAAAAGAGGTGCAGGGGCTGGGCAAGGTGGGTGATGTCAAAGAGGTTTCCGAGGGCTACGCGCGAAACTATTTGCTGCCAAAGCAGTTGGTGACGCCCGCCACCCCCTCGGCGCTGGCAAATCTCAAGCAGCATATTGCTGCCGAGCGGCGCAAGGCAGAGAAGATCGAGGCAACACATCAGGCGCTGGCAGATCAACTGGCCGGGGTGACGATCACGTTCCGGGCGCGCGCGGGCAAGGGTGGGCGGCTCTATGGCTCGATCACCAGCCAGGATGTGGCCGAGGCGCTGAAGGCGCAAAACGGCCTGGCGATTGACCGCCGCTCCATCGAGATGCCGGAGCCGCTGCGCGCGGTGGGCACATATGAGATACCGGTGCGCGTCTCCACTGGCAAATCGCCCAAGATGATAGTGGTGGTGGAATCCACCGAGCCGATAGAAGCCGAAGCATAGTGACATGAACAAAGCCGGTGGGCGCTCCGCGCGGAGCACCGGCGTCCCTGCCGGTGCGAGCGGGGCGTTCCCCGGCACCCTAAGACAGAAGGGCACGGCGGAGGCCGGGGCTACAAGCATACACTAATGGCGCACGTCTTTGCGCTTCTGGAAGTAGAGCGTGATCGCCAGGAAGACGGCGGTTAGGATGAGCAAAGCGACCCACGCGCCCAGCAGATGCCCGACATCATGCCCGTAAAAGCCATCCGGCGTCTGCGTCGGGTTGATCGTCGCAGCGACCTTCCCCGTTACCGGGTTGGTGGGACAGGGCGGATCGGGGAAGTCCGGCGCCTGACAAACGTTGGAGTGCAGATGCACCGTGCTGCCCAGCGCGACCAGCCCCCAGCGCGTGACGATGATATACGAAATCCATTCAGTGGCGCTGGTGAGCTTGAAGGTGTTGCCGGCAAAGATGATCTGCGGAATCAAGATCAGCGGCACGATGCTCATGGCGCGGTCGGTGTTGGGCGCGGTGGCCGAAATCGCCAGGCCCATCATCAAGCCGCCAACCGAGGTCAGCACCAGCGAAATGTACATCTCCAGCGGGGCAGGCAGGAGGATGCCCGAATCCGGGTAGCCGCTCTTGATGCCCACCAGCACCAGCAGCAGCGCGCTCTGAATTAGACAGAGCAGGGTGAGCACAAACACCTTGGACATGACATAGGGGAAGAGGCCCAGGTTGACGGTGCGCTCGCGTTTGTAGATTGGCCCTTCCTTGACAATTTCACGCGCAGCGTTGATCGTCCCAAACCAGACCGCTGCCGCCGTCATGATAAAGAGCGGCGTTTGCGCGTCAATGTCGTTAGGGACGGTGAAGTGGTTAAAGATGTTTTTGTTGGTCAGGAAGATTAGGATGGCTGCAATGATCGGTGCCTGAAGCAAGAGAATCATCAGGTTGCCTCGGTCATTGCGCAGCAGTTCGGCGTAGCGCCGCGAGAGCAGGAAGAACTGCTTGACCGGATCGCCGCGCTTAGGGCGTGGCAGCGTGGTCTGGCGATGCGATTGGGCGGCCTGGGTGAGTGCCTGTGATTGCTGCATGGGCCGCACGACGTACCTCTGGTAGTCGGGCGAGTTGCGGAAGCGCTGCTCCCAATCGGTGGGCGCGTTGGGGTGGTCGTCGCTTGGCTCCAGTTCGCTGTAAATCTCGGCAAAGTCGGTCTTGCCAAAGAAGCGCTTGGCCTCATCTGGCGGGCCAAAGTAGGCCAGCTTGCCGCCCGCAGCCAGGAAACAGACGTAATCGCAGGCGCTGATGTTATTGGTGGCGTGGGTCACGAGCACGATGGTATGGCCTCGGTCAGCCAGGCGCCGCAGCAGGAACATCATCTTGCGGTCCAGGCCCGGATCAAGCCCGGAGGTTGGTTCATCCAGGAAGAAGAGGCTGGGGCGGGCCAGCAGTTCCACCGCGATGCTGACGCGCTTACGCTGGCCGCCAGATAGCTTGCTGATGAGCAGCTTGCGGCGGTGGGTCATCTCCACGTCGGCCAGCACCTCTTTTATGCGCTGCTCGATCTGTTGATCGGTGGTGTCATCGGGCAGGCGCATCTTGGCGGCGTAATAAAGCGCGCGCTCCACCGACAGGTCGCGGTGGATGATGTCGTCCTGGGGCACATAGCCCAGCGAATTGCTGAACGCGGGCAGATTGCGGTAATAGTCGTTGCCGTTATAGAGCACCACGCTGGGATGCTGCGCCGGGCGCAAGCCGTTGAGGGCATCCATCAAGGTAGATTTGCCCGCGCCAGAGCCGCCGACCAGCGCCACAAATTTGCGCGGGGCGATGCTAAATGAGAGATGGTTGAGCAAAACGGTGGGTTTGCCGCTGCCGAACAACTTTTTGAACCCGCCAACATCGCCCACTTTGTAGAGGTCGAAGGCGTCTACGCGGATGTTGCTGCTCTCGTCAAACTGGGTGAGTTGGGAGCCATCAAAGACAAAGCGGAACGGGCCGATGCGTACCTCGCTGCCGGGGGCCAGCCGCACGCCGCCCCCGCCGATGCGCTGACCATTGACATAGGTACCGCTGGTACTGCCTTTGTCCTTCAGGATATAGGCGCCGGAGCGCGGGTCAAAAACCAGTTCGGCGTGCTGCCGCGACACCACCGGATGATCGAGCAAAATAGTGCTGCCTGGCATGCGGCCAATGGTGACAACCCCACCAGGCGCGCCCGCGCGTCCCGTTCCGGGGAGGGCGTGCTGCATCATAGCTGGTTGGATGGCCTGGTCCAGCGAGGCGCCGCTGCCAGAGTCAAAGATCAGGGAGATCAGCGTGCCGTTCTGGTCGCCAATACGCAAGACATCGCCATGCACCAGGGGCTTCTGGTGGATGGGATGGCCCTGGTAGTAGATGCCGTTGACGCTGTTTTTGTCGGTGATCTGGAAGGTATTGCCTTGCTGGGTGATTTCGGCATGGTGGCGCGAGACGACCCCGGCAGGGATGGTGATGTCGTTGGTGGGTTCGCGTCCAATCGTGATGACCGGCTTATTCAAGGGATAGCGGCTGCGGCCCTCGTCGCGGCCTTCGTGGATGATGACTTCCAACGAGGGCATGCCAGGTGGGATGTTGCTGGGCGGGTGCGATGGGCCAAAGGATGGACCAGAGCCACCAAAGGAGGGCATATTGGCGGCGGCGCCCACTGCCGCAGGCATGGCGGCTTGCGGAGCATAGGCGGGCTGCGGATACCCGCCGCCCGGCGGCACGGTGCCCACCGCTGCGGCCCCCTGGGGCGAGTTCATGGTGCTCATCATGCCCAGCGCGCCCGCCCCCAGGTACTGAAAACTGACGGACCCCAGCGTCACGCGGTCATTATTATTGATGGGCGACTGGGTGACCTCGCGCCCGTTGATGGAGACGATATTTTGCGGGTTGAGTTTTTCGATCATCCATCCGGTGGGGCCGCCCTGCACCAGCGCGGCGTGCTGCCGCGAAACGGCTGGGTCGTTGATGGGAATATCGTTGGTTGGCTCACGGCCAAGCGTGAGCCTGGGCTTGGTGAGCGCCACCGTTTTTCCGGCCATCGGGCCATCAAGAAACCGGATGATGCTCATCCCTCCTGCTGGCGGTGCTGACATGCGTCCTCATCTCCCTAAAAAACCACTCTGAACGAGCGATGATGTCTTTGGTGCCCATGCGTGCGCAGTTCTCATACGCTTCTCTAAGGCGATTATATCGGAGGGACAACCTCTTGGCAAGTGGCTAGCTGACTAGACCCCGGCAGGGATGCCGGTGGTACAAGTATTACTCTGCTAGCCATTTCTCGACCAGTGCCAGTGCGCGGTGTTCCAGGTCATCAGCGGTGCAATCCAGCCAGTGGATACGCTGCTCGGCGTGGAACCAGGTAAGCTGGCGGCGGATGTAATGATGCGTATTGAACTTGAGCCGCTCAACCGCTGCCTCCAGGGTCATCTCCCCGCGCAGTGAGCTACCAATTTCCTGATAGCCCAAACTGCTCATCGAGGGCAGGTGCCAGTCGTAGCCTGCTGCGATGAGTCGCTGCACCTCCTCAACCAGTCCAGAGGCCAGCATAGCATCTACGCGCTGGTCGGCGCGCGCGTAGAGCACTTCTCGCGGGCCGTGTAGCCCCAGAAAAAGAGGGCGATACGGCGAGGGACGCGCGCCCTGCTGCGCGGAGAAGGGCTGGCCGGTCAGCAGCACGACTTCCAGGGCGCGAATGACGCGGCGCAGGTTGGCCGGGTCAATACGCGCCGCGCCGAGTGGGTCCAACGCTGCCAGCCGCGCGTGCAGCGCCGCGCTGCCCTGCTGGGCGGCCTCTTCTTCCAACTGCTGGCGCAGTTCCTGGTTGGGGGGCACCTGGGGAATGGCGAGGTTATCCACCACTGCGCGGATATACAGGCCAGTGCCACCCACGAGCAGGGGAAGCCGCCCGCCCGAAGGTGGCAGGCCACGCGAGTGAATGGCGGCAATCGCGGCCTGGGCATCGGCCTGATACTGGGCCAGGGTGTACGATTCGTCGGGGGCGACAACATCCAGCAGGTGATGCGGCACCAGCGCGCGCTGCTCTGGGGTTGGTTTGGCGGTGCCAATGTCCATGCCCCGGTAAATCTGGCGCGAATCAGCGGAGACGATCTCGCCCCCTAACCGCCGGGCCAGCGCGATTGCCAGGCCGGTCTTGCCGGTGGCCGTTGGTCCGGCCAGAACCAGCAAGGGCACGCGCGCAGGCGAACTGGCGGGCGTGGCAGGCGACGCTGGCTCCATCATCTGGCTGCTCAGGGCTTGGCGGGCTGGCGCTGCTTGCGGGCGCGGCGGGCGTAGAGATTGACCTGGTAGGCAAAGAGTGCGCCGATGAGCAGACCCGCGCCGATGCCGATGGGATGCAGAATCGCCAGGGCAAACTGGCTGGTGGAGAGATAGCCCACATAGGCGCCCAGGGCCAGCAAGAGCACAAAGACCAGCTTTGTCGCGCGCTGCGCCAGCCCGCTCAAGAAGCGCAGCAGGGCCGCGCTGACGGCGGGCACAGCGCCAATGGCAGCCAGCAGCGCGCAGGCGATGATGGCGGTGATTAAGTACGCCTCCGGCTCCAGCACGCCCCCCAGGAACTGTGGCTGTAGCCAGTTGGCCCAGCCAAAGGCCACCAATCCAAGCGTTGCAAACGAGCAGATCGCGCTGGTGAGGGCGCGGCCTCCTAGTCCAGCGCCCCAGCGCCCCACCAGCGCGCCCGACGTGGTGAGCAGCGCGGCGGCCATCAGCAGCAGGGGCAGGAACGGGCTGGCAAAGAGCAGGCTCAACTGCGGAAAGGTGATCGCCCGCTGGGTGACGAGCAAGACGGCCAGCGGCAGGCCAACGCCCATCATAGCGGACAGCGCTTCTTTGACCACTTCTGGCTGTTTAAGTGGCGGCGCAGTGTGCTTCAGGATGCTTTTTAGCTGGCGGGCCTGCGGCCCTTTTTGCGGAATGGCAAGCGTCCCCACCACTTCGATGCTGACCGGCATGATGATCTTCTGGCCGCCGCTGGAAATCTGGAGCGTGCCCTGGTGCGCCTGGGCGCCTGGGAGCCAGGCAGTGTCGGCGCGCACCTCGATCACGGTGCTTGGGCCATCAAAGCGCGTGTGATCTACATGCAGCCAGGAAGACAACGATTTGACTTCGCCGCTGACGGCTGCGCCGCCCGTGCCACCCACCGTAAACGAGGCGACGCCAGATTGCCCGGCTGTGACCTGGCCGATGTCCAATCTGCCGGGCCTGACCTCCAGCGCCGCAATGCCGCTGGCGTTGGCGGTGGCAGCGGTGCCAACGGGCGTGACCGGAATGCTGGGGATGGTGGCGCCTGGAGGCATCGTGGCGCTTTTGCTGCTCGTGCCGGGGGCCGCCTCGCGCAGAAATTCCTCCAGCCCTTGCTGGCGATTGGGTTGTTTGTTCTGGATGCGCTGCGCGACTTTCGCCAGCTTCTTTTCCCCAATGGTCTTCAGCCAGGTTTCGTAGCGCCCGGCATAGAGATGCTCCTGCGCCTCCAGCGTGAGTTGACGGCTGAGCGCCACCAGTTCAGCCACGTTGCCCGCGCGCTGGCCGCCGCGAAAGACAAAGCCGCCCGGAGCAAAGAGCGCGGTATACATATCGGGGATGCTCTCGAAGCGCTCATCCCGCTTCAGTTTGGTGGCCTTCTCGATGGCGACCTGAAGATGTGGGGAGACATTGGGATTGAGCGAATGGATGGGCGGCAGCGAGAACGGCGTCGAGGAGGGGTCATAGCCGGTGAGCAACTGGTGCAGCGTGACGCCCAGCGCGTAGACATCCGAGCGTTGGTCGGTCTGGCCCTTGCCATATTGCTCTGGCGGCGCGTAGCCGGGCGTGCCCAGCACCTGTGTATCGTGGGTTTTGTCGCGCCGGAAGATGCGCGCAATGCCAAAATCAATCAGCTTGATCTTGCCATCTTTGCTCAGCATGATGTTGCCGGGCTTCAGGTCGCGGAAGATGATGGGCGGGCGCCGCTCGTGCAGATAGGTGAGCACGCTGCAAATCTGCCTGGCCCACTCCATCACATCGGTTTCGGGCAGCGCCTTGCCACCCGCTTTTTCCTGGCGGGTTTCCAGCGTCTCGCCGTCAATAAATTCCATGACCAGATAGTAGCGGTCATCCTGCTCAAACTGCTCGTAGAACTTGGGCAGGCCGGGGTGGTCCAGCTTGCGCAAGAGTTCGGCTTCGGCATGGAAGTTAGCGATGGCCTGCTCGCGCTCGCTGTCCTTGAGCGACGCCTGGCCCATTTCTTTGATGGCGCGCAGCCCGCCGCGCTTGTCGCCCAAATCTTTGACTTTGTAGACAGCGGCCATGCCGCCCTGCCCCAGCTTGTCTACGATTTGGTAGCGTTCGTGGATAAGGGTATCAGGCGGCAGCAGGCCGGTGCCGTGAGTAGGATAGGAGATGATGCCGGAAACTGCTGGCATGACGGGGTTGGTGATGCGTGGGTCGGCATTGGCCGCCGTCTTGATCAAGGTGGCGGCGGGGTCATCGGCCTGCTTGAACGCTGTGACCACATTAGCAGCGCTTTGTGCCGAGGCGGAGGACAGCACCAATCGCGTCCCACATTGGTTGCAAAAGAGGGCGCTGTCTCGGTTGTACATCCCACACTTTGGGCAGATACTCGGCATCGTGCTTCTTCGTCCCCTACAAAAATAGCTCTGTGAATACTACGAACGGACGCGCCAGAAGTTTTAGGGGAATGCCCAGGTAGCGCCTGTGTGCGCAAAGATTGTGCCGCTTCTCCTACCCCTTCAGTTGAAGTATAACACAGATGTCGAGCCGCCAGCCAGGTTTGCAAGCGCCCATTACAGCGTGGCTTCCGCCGCCAGCGAACCTGCCTCAACTGGTGCTGCGGCTTGCCCTTCTTTGCTTTCGGCTGTCGGGAGAACTTTCCCGCCTGGCAGCCACCACGCTGCCAGCAATCCAGCTATCGCCACTGCCACAATGATCAGGAAGACCAGGTGCAGCGCATCTCCCAGCGGCCCAACCAGCCGCGCCACCAGATCAACGGGGAGCGCGGCGCGGGTTTCCGGGCGCAAGAGGGAACTGACGGTCAGGCTCTGCCCTGGCTGGCCTGGGTCGGCAATGGCGCCCAGATTGATGCCCTGCGCCAGAAGCTGGCTCGCAAGCTGCGCGTTGAGCACTGCGCCCATTGCGGAAACGCCCACCGCGCCGCCGATGCTGCGCGCAAACTGGCTGGAGGCGGTGGAGACGCCGCGCTGATTCCAGGGGACGCTGTTCTGCACGGCAAGGAGATAGGTGAGCGAGATGGTGCCCATACCAAAGCCGGCTATTCCTGTGCCGATGAGGATGCAGGCGCCCTGGGCCGTTGTGCTCAGGTTGAACCAGCCCAGCGGAATGAGCAGCGCCATGCCCAGCATGGAGAGCACCACGCCCGCCAGACCGCTGACGCGATAGCCCAGGCGCAGCACCAGCCGCCCACAGAGGTAGCTGCCCGCAGGCCAGAGCACCGAGAGCGGCGCAACGGCTAATCCGGCCACCAGCGCCGTGCCACCCAGCACGCCCTGCACGTAGAGCGGCAGATAGGAGGGGATGGCGACGATCAGGATGCCCAGCAGCACCGAGCCAAACATAGAGACGCTGATGATGCGCCGCCGAAAGAGCGGCGGCGGCAGGATCGGTTCGGGGGCGCGAAACTCCTGCCAGATAAAGAGGGCGGCGCAAAAGGCGGCGACCCCAAACAGGGCCAGAATGGGCAGCGAATCCCAGGGGAAGTCGGTGCCGCCTTCCAGAATGGCGAGCAGCAGCGCCGTGACGCCAATGCAGAGCAGGCCCGTGCCCAGATAATCAATGCGCACGCGGCGCGGCTCCAGCTTTTCATCCAGGTATTTCCAGAGCAGGAAAATGGAGATGATGCCAAAGGGTACGTTCATATAGAAGATGCCGCGCCAGGAGAGATACTGTGTCATCAGCCCGCCAACTGCCGGGCCAACGATGCTGCTGATGCTCCAGACGCTGCTAAATAGCCCCTGGATGCGCCCGCGCTCCTCCATGCTGTAAATATCGCCAATGATGGTCATCGTCATCGGCTGGACGCCGCCCGCGCCCAGACCTTGCAGCGTGCGGTACAGAATCAGCAAGGGCATGCTGGTGGCGGTACCGCACAGGGCTGAGCCGATCAAAAAGATCGTGGCGCCAAGGGCAAACATGCGCTTGCGCCCATAAATATCGGAGAGTTTGCCGTAAATGGGCATGCTGATGGTGCTGGTGAGGAGATAGGCCGAGAAGACCCAGGGATAGAGGCTCAAGCTGCCCAGATGTCCGATGATCGTCGGCATGGCGGTGCTAACGACGGTGACATCCAGCGCGGCCAGCGCCGTACCCATCATCACAGCAAAGGTAACAATTCTACGGTTGCGTTGGGTCATCCCCTCTATTCCTTTCCACGCACTGCCGGTCAATCCCCGGCCTGGGGCACTTCGTTGTGTGTGAGATCAAGAGCTGCGGGTGTTTCGATAAAGGTTTCGGCAGGCTCTTTTGAAGTTGCCAGCAGCACAGCATGCCGATGCAGCGGCCAGGCGTGGCCGAGCATCTGTGGCACAATGACCACAGCGGCGGCCAGGCAGATCAGCGCGCCCACGCGCACCGTCAGCATAGCCGAGGTATATTCAGCCAGCAAGCCCACCAGAAAGCTGCCAATGGGCGCCAGCCCCACCAGCACCAGCGCCCAGACGCTCATCACGCGCCCGCGCAGATGGTCTGGGGTGTAGGACTGAATGATGGTGTTGCCGGTGGCGTTGGTGGCGACCACGCACAGCCCCACGCCCCCCAGCAGCGCCAGCGAGAGACCAAAGCTGCTGGAAAGCGAGAAAAGCGTGAGCAGGCTGGAAAACGCCACTGAGCCAGTCACCAGGAACAGGCGGCGCTGTCGGGCGCTGCTGGTATAGGCCAGGGAGATGGAGGCGATCACCGCGCCGGTGCCCAACGCGGTGGAGAGCGCGCCCAGCCCCGTCACCTGCATGTGCAGCACGCGGTCTGCGATGATGGGCAGCAGCGTGGTATAAGTTGGGATGCCAAAGATGGAGATAAACGAAACCAGTACAAAGACCAGCAAGACGCGCTGGTCGCTGCGAATGTAGCCTAATCCCTCGCCAATCTGCCGCAGCGCGCTGCGGCGCTCTGCCTTGGGCTGCGATAGTGGCGGCGCCAGGCGCATCATCAGCAGCCCGATGATGACTGCCACAAAGCTGAGCGCGTTGATGAAGAAACATCCGGCAATGCCCACCCAGGTAATCACGTAGGCGCCAATGGCTGGCCCCAGGGCGCGCGAGCCGTTAAAGATCGAGGAGTTGAGGGCGATGGCGTTCATCAGGTCTTCGCGTCCCACCATCTCGACGATAAATGCCTGGCGCGCGGGCATATCAAAGGCGGTGACAATCCCCAGCAAGCAGGCGAGCACATACACCTGCCAGATTTGCACCACGTTCGCCCAGGTGAGCAGCCCCAGGATGAGCGCCAGCAGCAGCGAGGCGCTTTGCGTAAAAATAAGCAGCGCGCGCTTTGGCAATCTATCGGCCACGACGCCGCCATACAGCGAGAAAAAGAGCACCGGCAAAAACTGGCAGGCGCTGACAATGCCCAGTTCAAGCGCGGAGCCGGTGAGGACGTAGACCAGCCACTGCTGCCCCAGCCCCTGCATCCAGGTGCCAATTAACGAGATAAGCTGCCCACACCAGAACAGGCGAAAGTTGCGGTGTCGCAGGGAGATGAAGCCCCGTCCAAGCGTGTGCAGGAGGGGCTGAGGGGAGTGGTGCGGGCTGGCGCGTTGCAACAACGATGGTCTTTTCAACGTTCCATTTCTGCTCTCTAACCAGGAGGTAGCTGAGGTGCTGAATCCTTTTCTTCTGGCAATTCAACTCTTGTTCGCTCCGCGCGTGGCCGCGATAGCCGCCGGGCGCTAAAGGCTTTGGGCGTCTGCTGGCTTGTTTGTCCGGTTTGCTCGCTCACCTGCTCCGCCCAGGCTGCCTCTGCCTGACGATAATTTTGCTCCAGCGCGCCAATCTCCTGAAGGCGCTGGCGCTGCCGGACGATCTCACTTTGTAGCACGTCTATCGCCAGGCTCTCTTCGGAATCAGGGAGTGCCTGGCCGCGCTCCAGTTCCTCCAGTTTGATCTGATTGGCCTCCAGCGTATGCTCCAGATAGACGCGCTCGCGCGCCAGTTCTGCCAGGCGCAGCCGGGAGCGCCCTGGAGCGGTGGCGTCAGTTTCCTGCGCGTCTGTTTGGACTGGTGCTGGCGCTGAACTGCTCGCCGTGTCTGTCTCTGTGCCTGGTTTGCCCTGTTGCTGCCCGGCCGCTGGCTGGAGAGACATTGGCAGGCCGGGGAGCTTGCCTGTAGGAAGCTCCTCCAGGGTTGCTGCCGATACCAACGTGGCAGGCTGCTTCAGGAGAGGGAGTTCTTCCAGAGGAGGAGGAGGCTGTTGCATCTCTCGTGGGTCTTCCAGCGGAACAAAGCTGACCACTGGCGTTCTCTCAGCTTCAGGTGGTACTGACGCGGGCTGGCGCAGTGTGACAATGGGACGATGCGGCTGTGGCGGCGCAGCCTTTAGCCCGCTTGATGCAAGCGTCGCTGCTGGGACCGGGCGGGTATCTATGCGCTCCAATTCGGCGCGCGGGTCCACAACTGGCAAACTGGCCGAGGAGTCTCTGTCGCCCTGGGCAGCCAGTTGCTTTTCGGCGCGGGTTTCGAGCTGCCACAAGATGATGATTCCGATCAGGCACCCGGCTACCACGCCAAATAGTATCCAAAAAAGTGGGTCCACGCTGTTTTACTGCTCCCCTGTGCTCCCGGTCTGCGCCGCGCCGCGATGGGGCACTGCGTTGATCAGCTTTCTCTTTATTATAACGTAGATGGAAACCCAGGCGCTTGTTTCGGTGTCTTCTGCCTCTATTCCGCTATAAAAACGAGGATATAGGCAGAAGGTACCATCATTCTTGTGTAATCCTCACTTCTTTCCTATACTTTTTTCGTCGTGTGAGAGGTCTGTCTGGAGGCACAGCGAAACGGAAAGAGGAACTGATGAGCCAACTCACACTTACAGCCCTTGGCCCCTATCGGTTGCAATCTTTGCTGGGCACCGGGGGGATGTCGGAGGTGTATCGCGCTTTTGATCCACGTCTGGAGCGAGAAGTTGCCATTAAGATACTTTCTCCGACGCTGGCGGGGCAGCCGGGCTTTCTGGAACGATTCAAGCGCGAGGCGCGCGCGGCGGCCCGGCTAGATCATCCGCATATCCTGCCCATCTTTGATTTTGGTGAAGAACGCGGCGTGACCTATGTCGTGATGCCGCTGATCGAGGGGGGCACGCTGCGTGATCGGCTGGTGCAGCGGGGCGTGTGCTCGCTGCGCGAGTCGCTGACGGTGCTTTCGCAGATGGCGCTGGCGCTGCACGAGGCGCATCAGCATGGGCTGGTCCACCGCGATGTCAAGCCAGCCAATATGCTGCTCGCCCCAGGCGGGCGGGCATTGCTCGCGGATTTTGGGATTGCCTGCGCCATTGCCGATACGCACGATATGGGGCTGACCCAGAACGGCATGGGCATTGGCACGCCGGAATATATGGCGCCAGAGCAGGCGCGGGGCGAGGTAGTAGACCGCCGCGCCGATGTGTATGCCCTGGGCATTGTGCTCTTTCAAGTTTTGACGGGGCAGGTGCCTTTTAGCGATGACGATGGGCTGGCGATTGCGTATAAGCAGGTCTATGCGGAGCCACCCGCGCCACGCCACCTGAATCCGACCATTCCTCCGGCAGTAGAAGAGGTAATTCTGCGAGCACTGGCGAAAGAGCCAGCCCGCCGCTTTCAGACTGCCGCCAGGTTTGCCGAAGCGCTGGATAAAGCGGCACCCTGGCTGCATTTGTTGGGCAGCGTGGCCCAGGATTCCGGGCAATACCCGGCGGTGGGCAAAACGTCTGGGGCTGCTCGGCCAGCCCGCCGCCCCAACGACCGCTCTGTATCTGGCAGGCGCGGACAGGGGAATGCAGCCTGGGACGCCTGGGAGGAACTGCCAGGCAACGACGCGCTGACGGTGCCCAGAACGTCCGTGCGGGTCAGCGTGGCGGGGCAGGCTCCTGGCCTGGAGCGTAGGGAGCGGCCACGTTCGGGCCGCCGCTGGATGGCGCTGATGGCGGCGCTGGTGGTGGTGCTGCTGACTGTTGGGGTCGTAGAGGCGCTGGGGGAACAGCGCATTCAACAATTACTGACGCTGGCGCCGCCCACTCCAACCAATGCTCCTTCGCCGCTCACCCCAACCAGCGGCGCTCCTTCACCCTTACCCAGTGCCACGCTGCCTGCTAACACGGTCTACATGGCCCAATTTTTTCAACTCACCCAGCATGACCTCCAGCCGGGCGATGCCCTGCAAGCACCCAGGGATATTCCCAACACCCAATATGAGCAGCAGGAAGGCGCCAGGGGTGTGCTCTATCGCGGGGGCATCGCCACGCAGTTTGGGCGCGCGTTTGGCACCGGTACGGCGGTGAACGATAGGGACGGGAAGCTGCGCTTTGTGGTGCTGGTTGACCGTTTTGACACGCTTCAAGATGCGCAGAGCTATTTCAACTACCAGGCGGGACAGATTCCCCAGGCGGCGCAGGTCCAGGTTGGTGAGCAGGGAGTAGCTGGGATGGCGACAGATGTAGACGGCCAGACCCACTATCGGCTGCTCTTTCGGGATCGCAATATGATGATCACGCTTGCCAGCGTCAAAACGCAGACACCGCAGGACTTCCAGGGCTATTTCCTGAAGCTGGCGCAGGCGCTGGTCCGGCGCGGCGAGCAATGCCAGTTTACCCCGAACCTCAAGCCGGTTTCCGGCGCGCCTGCGATGTGCTCGCAAGGGTAGCCGCGCAGCACCGGGATGAGAGCTTTTCAACATCTTGCCTGTTATCTTTTTCATTGTGCCAGCAGGGAGCGAATCTGGTACAATGGGAAGAGCAGGCACGCCCTGTCTACGGGGTGCCATCTTTGGACTTATCCACATTTTCCTGGCTCACCAGTGCGATGGTGAGGTGAGGAGGCATCTCTTGGCAGGTTTGGAAGGAACAACTCTTGGCCCCTATCAGGTAATTTCGCTGCTGGGCAAAGGCGGTATGGGGCAGGTCTACCGCGCCCGCGATCCGCGACTTGGACGCGAAGTTGCCATTAAAGTGCTCTCGGCGGCGCTCTCGCAGGAACACGGCTATCTGGAACGCTTCCGGCGCGAGGCGCGCTCCATTGCGCAGTTGAATCATCCCAATATTGTCTCGGTCTATGATTTTGGCGAGCAGGGCAACACGACCTATCTGGTGATGCCGCTGATTCAAGGCGGGACGCTGCGCGAACTTCTGGGGCAGCGCGGCATGCTGCCGCTCAATGAAGCGGTGGCGTTGGTTGAGCAGATTGGCGGGGCGCTGCAATACGCGCATGAGCGCGGCCTGATTCACCGCGATGTGAAGCCAGCCAATATCCTGGTTGGCCCCGATGGGCGCGCGCTGCTGTCTGATTTTGGTATTGTGCGCGTGGTGCAGGGCGAGGATAGTGGCGCCACCCTGACGCATACCGGGGCGTTTGTGGGCAGCCCGGAATATGCCGCGCCAGAGATGGTGCTGGGGCAGACGATTGATCGGCGCGTGGATATTTACGCGCTGGGGATGATGCTCTATCAGCTTTTGACGGGACGCACCGCGTTTTCGGCTAACACGCCCGTGCAGCTTTTGATGATGCAGGCGCAGGTGCAGCCGCCCAACCCACGCAGCATCAACCCGGCCATTCCGCCAGCGGTAGAGGCAGTCGTCTTGAGGGCGCTGGCAAAGTCACCCGATCAGCGCTATGGCTCGGTGGCAGAAATGGTGGCGGCATTGCGGGCGGCGGCTGGCATGCAGCCAGTAGGGGTGGTGACAGGGCTGGGGACCGCCCTGGATGTGAGCAATCTGGCGACGATGCTCACCGCCCCACCTCAAGCGACGGTTGGTGCGCCCGCTGTGACGCCGCTTGTGCCCCCGCTCACGCCGCAGCCCGGCGGTTGGGCCGCAACGCCGCAGCCTGGCGGCTGGAATGCAGCCCTGCCTGAACCGCCCACGTATCCGCCAACCTTTACCACTGGCCTGAATAGACCGTATGATCAAACGCTGCCCAATGAGCAGCGGCGTATTCCAGCAGGCGCAGCGCCTACGCCACCCGTCAGACCGGGCAACAAGAGCCGCACGAATCTGGCGATACTCGTCGCGCTGGCGGTGGTGCTGATTCTTGGCGGAGGCGGCGCTCTGGCGTTTGGTGTTTCGCAGGGGTGGTTTGGCAGCAAAGCGGCCTCGACCCCCATCGCTCAGGGTTCGCCTGCGGTGCCCACCGCAACGGCAACCAGCGTGCCCTCGCCCACCGCCACAGCCGTACCCGGCTATATCTTCCAGGGCTTCAATTTTAGGATACAGGGCGGTGATTTGCAGAGAGGCGAGACTGCCGATCCCATCTACACCATGAAGGGTGGCGCTGATTATCAACAACATGAAGGCTCCCAGGGCAGCTTCTATCGTTTTGGCGACGCGGTGAACTATGGCAGCGTGTACAGCGCGGCATCGGTCATCCGCGACGGCAACGGCAAATTCATTTTTGTGGTTCTGATAGATCGCTTCGATACGTACCAGAACGCGCATCGCTATTTCCAGCGCGATACGACGCTGGCTTCTCAAAACATGACCAGCGTTCCATTGGGGGAAGAGGCATTCACCGCGTTTCTGCTGGTGCCAAAAGGAACCGACCAAAGTTTTGAACTGATTGTGCGTGATCTCAGTATAGTGATCACCATTGCAGCGGTGCCGTCGGCCAATCAGCAAGATCAGAGCGACTATTTCATCTCGCTGGCAAAGGCGATGCTGGCGCGTGGGGAACGCTGTCATTATGCCCAGCCTGATCCGACCAATCCCAGCAACGTGCAACTCATGCCCGGTTCGCCTTCGTATTGTAGTTGATTCGGGCTGCCCCACTCGCTCACCATGCTCGTGTAGCGTACAATAGTGTCACCTGGCATCTTTCGAGCAGTATGCCTGACTCCTGCCAAAGCTGCCTGCTGGTATGCGCGCTTCAGCAGAACAGCGCGTGGCCCGCCACTTGCGCAAAAAGGCGCACGGGTCAGCCGCCAGCCCAGCAACATACTCTTGTATATGAAGGAACTAGCTATGCGAATACGAAAAGCAGTCATTCCGGCAGCGGGCTTAGGGACTCGCCTGCTGCCCGCAACCAAGGCCACCCCCAAAGAAATGCTTCCTCTGGCTGATAAGCCCTCCATCCAGTACATTATCGAGGAGGCGGTAGCCTCTGGCATTGAGCATGTGATTGTGATCACCAGCCGCACCAAGCGCATTATCGAGGATCACTTCGATTCTTCGCCAGAACTGGAGCGTATGCTTGAGCAAAAGGGCGATTATACAACGCTGGATGCGCTCAGGAAGATCGAAGATATGGCCCAGGTGACGTTTACCCGTCAGCCGTCTCCGCGCGGGTTGGGGCACGCCATCTTGCAGGCCAAAGACCTGGTGGGAGATGAGCCGTTTGGGGTGATGCTTCCAGATGATCTGGTAGATAACGGCAAGCCCTGCCTGCAACAGTTGATGGAGGTCTACGACAAATACGAAGGGTCGGTGCTGGCGGTGATGCATGTGCCCCGCGCGCACGTGTCGCGCTACGGCATTATCGGCGGCAAGGAGATTGGCCCGCGCACCTGGGAGGTGCAGAGCACGGTGGAGAAGCCCCCAGTGGGGCGCGAGCCATCGGACCTGGCAATTGTGGGGCGCTATATCCTGACGCCGGAGATTTTCGGTATTTTGGAGAATACCGCGCCGGGCCGGGGCAACGAGGTGCAACTGACCGACGCGATTGACGCGCTGCTGGGCGAGCAGCAGGTGTATGCCTATGAGTTCACCGGTACGCGCTACGATACCGGCGATAAGCTGGGCTGGCTGACGACTTCGGTGGCCTACGCGCTGAAACGCCCCGATCTGGCCGAGGGCATGAAGCAGTTTTTGCGCAGCCTCGACCTTTCCTAAAGTTTGCTTGTAGCCCCGGCGACCCTGCCGGGGCTACGAGCACCTACGCTCAGCCCCGCACCGCCTGAACTACTGCCTCTAAGTTCGCTTTGGGGCTGGCGGGCGGGATAGAGCAGCCGCCCGCCAGCAATACGCGCCTGCCGCCGGTCAGTTCCAGGGCGGCGTGCGCCTCATCTGCGACCTGCTGCGCTGAGCCTTTGAGCAGCGTGGTTTTTTCGTTAATGCCACCCATCACCGCTGCTTTGGTGCGCTCCTTACCTTCCGCCAGGTTTGGATTCCCCGCAAAGGTCGCGGCCCAACTGATAGCGTGGACGGGGTAGTCGGCCAGCAGATCAAACATGATATGGTCGCCGCAGTTGTGCAGGACGTTGAACGGCGCGCGTTTAAATGCTTCGAGTAGGCGGTGATCGTAGTCCATGCCAAAGGCGCGGTACTGGTCTACAGTCAGTTTGTCTGTGCTGGCCCAGCCGGTGGTAGCGTAAAAAATGCCGCTGGCGCCCGCCTCCAGCGTGGCCTGGGCGTAGGCCATGAAGGTTTCGGTAATGACTTCTAGCGCGGCCTTGAGCGCGCCGGGGTTATCCTCAATCGAGGTTTGGACCGGCTCAAATGTGTTGCCAACGAGATATTTGGCGACGGAGAGCGGGTTAAAGATGGTCTGGATGAAATACGCCTGGCCTTTGAGTTCGCTGCCAATCAGCTTGAGCGCCTGAAGCTGCTCGCCCAGTACGCCTTTATTGGGGTCCAGCGGGCGCAGGCGGCGCCAGTCGCCCTGCTCTTTGACGGGAACGTCGGTGAAGCGCGGCCCCTCATTGGCGTTGCCGGAAGGCACCAGCTTGGCGCCCCAGTCTTCGACATGATAGCTGGCGCGGGGGTTGACCTTCATGTAGTCCCAGTCGTAGGCGCGGTAGTTGTCGAGCATGGCCTGGGCCAGCCCCTCCGGGGTCCACTCGCGCTGGTAATCGTGCCCCCACATGCTCACCGGGACGCGATCTACCGCTTCGCCGCGCGCGGCGGCGTTGACTCGCTCAATCTTGTTCATGACTGCTCCTTTTGGTGTCTCCTAAAAGATATAGGAGATTTGCTTGGGAAAGAGCGCCCGCACGAGGTCGCGCGCCTCGTCGCTCTGGTGGGCGCAATCCTTAAAGGCGTATTCCAGTTCTTCCAGGCTGCGGTAGCCCAGCAAAATCTGCAAGAAGGTGAGATCGGGGAACTGGACCATGCCGCCATCCTCCACTGCTGGCTGCCAGGGTTCCACTCCGGTGAGTTTGCCACCCTCAAAGACCAGCCGCAGGCCGGAGCGATAAAAGCTGATTTTGAGTTCGCCAGTGTGCCCCACCATGACGGACTCGGCCAGCCGACGCTCCAGCACAGGGACAATATGCTGCACAAAGCCGACCAGATCGGGAATGCGGATATAGAGTGCGTAGGGGCCAACGGTGCGCGGCAGCAGGTCATGCAGGGCTTCATGCACAGGGTGCGCTGGCCCGACGCTAAAGTGAAAAGTGCCAAAGGCTTTGTTTTCGCGCTGGGCACCTTCTTCCCCTGCCGCGCACAGATAGCGCAGCACGCTGAGCGAGACGAGATGCCAGGAGATTCCCGGCGTCAATTCATAGGCCAGGATGACGATCTGATGGTCGCCGCGCAGTTCCGAATCGTAGAGCAGATAGCCAACGGGCACGCCGTCTGGCGTTTCCATGATGCGCAGCAGTCGTGTGGTGTCTTCCATTTGGGAGCGTGCGGCAATGCGCTGCCAGTCTTGTTCAGTGGTCAGGGCGCTGACGAGATAGCGCCGCTGGGCGTGGGCATTGGTCTGGGTGAGAAACGGCGCGTCGTCGGGCGTGGCTGGGCGCAGGTGAAAGGGTTCGCTTTCGCCTTCTTTGAGTTTTGGTACGTAGGATTTGAAGCCGATGCGCCCGTAGACCTGTTCGAGGGAGTATTCATACCCAAACTGGCGGTAATAATTGAGAATGCCGTCAATCACTTGCAGCTTGTCGCCGCGCGCCTCGCTCCAGGCATGGACAATCTCCATCTGAGCGCGAATCAGCCCGCGCCGCCGATAGGCCGGGTCGGTGGCAACAAACTCTGGCTGGCCGACGCTAAAGAGGATACCGGCATAGGTGCAGGTGTGGCTGAGCAGGGTCAGCGACGAGGCAATCTGGCCGGTGGAGGTATCCTCCACAATGGTGAACTGCTCCAGGCTGCCCACCGGCCAGGCACCAGTAATTACGGCGCGCAC
>DATBGS010000101.1:0-6880 GCA_036557885.1 Ktedonobacterales bacterium | reverse complement strand
TCTGGCTGCTATGACCCGAACGACTACACACCCGCCAGCCAGTTTCTCTGGCGCAGCGATGACGGCGGCGCCCACTGGAGCCAGGTAAGCCAGCTTCCCGCTCTGGCGGGAGATCTGGCGCTGGCTTTCCCACAGAACGGGCCTGCGCCAGTGCTCTACGCCCACCTGTATCAACAGTACAACCCGACATTGCCAGCAACGCCCGGCACCGGTACTCCAACCCCTACATCTCAGACTGCTCAGGGCGACCCTGGAATCATCTACAGCGCCGATGGCGGCCACACCTGGCAACAAGCGCCAGCTTCAGGGATTGCTAACCCCAGCAGTGATAGTCGCCTGTATCCCAACGCGGCCACCGGCCCCATCGGGACGCTCAGCGATGGCTCGGTGCTTGCCGTCTTCCCCACCAAAACGCTCTCATTCATTATTGCCGCCTGGAAGCCTGGAGAGAAAAGCTGGCAGCCCGTCACCCCAGAGATAGCGCAGACCAACCAGATACTCTCGTTCTTTCCCGTCGCAGGCGCGAACGGAAAGCTCACCTTCTGGGCCATCATCTTCACCTTTGACAACAGCATCAGCATCCTCCACTACGATCAGCAGCCTGGCGACTAAAGGTCGCGGCTAAGGGCGTATCGCCGCCCCTCAAAGCAGGGGCACGGCCAAACCTGCCTACGCAGGTTCCCCCAGCCCCCTCATGCCACGAGTGGTGGCTGAATAGGGGCAGGGAGTCCGCGCAGGCGGACTTGGTGGCCGCAGGCCCTTAGCCGCGACCTTTAGTCGCCAGGCAACTTTGGGGGTGGCGCTACAAGAACCCGCCCTGTGCTATACTCTGCTCACATCCACTGATACGCTCTAAACACCCTACAAGAGAAGGATAGGTAGCATGGCAGAGAACGGGCACTACGACGCCATTATCATTGGCGCGGGACATAACGGGCTGGTCGCGGCGGGCTATCTGGCGCGCGCCGGGAAAAAAGTGCTGGTGCTGGAGCAGCGTGACCGCGTGGGCGGCGCCTGCACCCTGGAAGAACCCTGGCCGGGCTTCACCATGTCGCCCTGCGCCTACGTCGTCAGCCTCCTGCGGCCAGAGATTATCCGCGACCTGGAACTGCACCGCTACGGCTTTGACGCCTACGTGAAAGACCCACAGATGTTCGTGCCCTACCCGGATGGCAACTACCTCTTCTTTCGCGCCAGCACCGAAAAAACCATCGAAGGCATCCGCCGCCTGTCCCCGCACGACGCCGACGCCTACCCCAAATTCCTGAACTTCTTTGACCGCGCCTCCGATATTCTCAATCCCATCCTGCTGGAAGAACCGCCCTCCATTGCTGATCTGGCCGGGCGCTTTCGGGGCGAAGATGAAGAACTCTACCGCTGGCTCATGTTTGGCACCCTCTATGATCTGCTCGCCTCCTATTTTGAGTCCGACTACCTGCGCGCCGCCTTTGCCGGGCAGGGCGTCATCGGCTCGTTTATCGGGCCAAAGACGCCCGGCTCCGTCTATGTCATGTGGCATCACATGTTTGGCGAGGTCAACGGCGAAAAGGGCATGTGGGGCTATGTGCGCGGCGGCATGGGGCGCATCAGCTTTGCGCTGGCCGCCTCCGCCGAGGCACACGGCGCAGAAATCCGCCTGAACGCGCCGGTGGCAAAGATTCTGGCGCACAACGGACGCGCCGAAGGCGTGCGCCTGGAAAACGGCGAAGAGTTCCGCGCCAAAGCCATCCTTTCCAACGCCGACCCCAAGCGCACCTTCCTGCGCTTCTGCGCCGATGCCGAACTTGATGCCGATTTCCTCAAGCGTATCGGGGAGTTCAAGACCGAAAGCGCCGTCGTCAAGGTCAATGTGGCGCTCAAAGAACTGCCCAACTTCCGCGTTCTGCCTGGCACCACGCCCGGCTTGCAGCATTTTGGCTCCTGCGAAATCTCGCCCACGCCCGACTGGGTGCAGAACGCCTACGAAGACGCCATGCACGGCGAAATGTCGCGCAAGCCCTATATCGAAGCCTATATGCAATCCTCCACCGACCCGTCTGTCGCGCCAGAAGGCAAACACACCATCTCTATGTTCTGCCAGTATGGACCCTATCACCTCAAAGACCAGACCTGGAACGAAGCCACCAAAGAGGAGATGGCAAACCGCATCATCGCCACCATGACCGAGTTTGCCCCCAACTTTGCCGACGCCATCATCGCCAAGCAAGTCCTGACGCCGGTAGACATCGAGCAGCGCTACGGCCTGCCAGAGGGCAACATCTTCCAGGGCGAAATCACGCCCGATCAATTGTTCTCGCTGCGCCCTACGCCCGAATGCGCCCGCTATCGCACACCCTTGCAGGGACTGTATCTGTGCGGGTCAGGCGTGCATCCAGGCGGCGGCGTCATGGGCGCCCCAGGGCACAACGCGGCCAGGGCGCTCCTGCACGATTGGGGGCAATGAGCTTCTATGACAGCGCCAACCATCACCGACCTGCCCGCGCTGATTGCGGACCTGCCACCGGAGCAGCGCGCCCTCGTTGACCGCCTCTTTCAAGTCGTCGCGGAAGAGGGCGCGCTGGAAGCGCCAGACGAGATGCACGACTGGCTGGCGGAAACCTTTGGCTCCGTTGCAGCCGCAGAGCGGCAGCGCGTCGTTCGCGTGATGAACCGCTGGACCTTCGAGGGCGCCACCATCAACCCGCTGCGCTCACGCCGCCCCAACAGCGGCTTCACGCAGCGCGGGCCTGGCGGAATCCCCACTGAAGTGGTGCGCGCCATTCGCTACGACAAAATACGCGGCGACGACTTCTGCCACCTGGAACAGCGCACCACCAGAGACGCCTTTGGGCGTATCGAGGGCACGCACGTTGTCACCGCCAGCAATGTTGCCAAAGCCGACGGCTGGCACGCCGTTGGCGTCTTTCGCAAGCACAACCCGCTGGCGATAGACGCGGCGCTGGTCGCAGACATCTTTGACGTTGGTGTTCGCTGGGCCGAGCGTGCGCAGGCCGCCGACACGATTACACCCGAAGCCTGCCATTTCTTTCTCTTCTGGAACTGCCTCTGGCGCGCGGGCTGCTCGCAGATACACGGCCACACACAAATGACCCTCAGCCACGCGATGGCCCACGCCGGGGTGGAACGGCTGCGCGCAGCCGCCGAGCGCTACCGGCGCGAAACCGGCGGCGACTACTTTGCTGATCTGATTGCCGCCCATCGCGCGCTGGGGCTGGCCGCTGACGCGGGCGAAGTCGTCCTGCTGGCCTCGCTCACGCCCATCAAAGAGCGCGAAGTGCTCTTCATTCTCCCCGTCAACGCCGCGCCAGAGGCACCCTGGGCCGAGCGCCTGCAACGCCTAGCCGCGCCAATCGCCCGCGCCCTCGATGTCGCCCTGCGTCGCCTCGGCACGCTCACCTTTAACGTCGCCGCCTTTGGTCCGCCCATGCCAGCAGACGCGACACCTGACCCTGCCTGGCAGGGCTTCCCCTTCATGGCGCGCTTTGTGGATCGCGGCAACCCGCTGGCGCGCACCTCAGACGTGGCCGCAATGGAGCTTTTTGGCAGCAGCGTCATCGCCAGCGACCCCTTTGAACTGGCCCGCGCCCTGCGAGGAGAAGTCCTCGCGTAGCACAAATCTGGATGGCACATGGCGCTGCCCTGTTGTTTAACGCAAGCGGAGCCTCCGCAAGGCGGCTGCTGCTTCCTTATACCGCCTGAGTCTCCAGAGGATGCGTGCTTTGTTGTAATAAGCTGTTCTCTCTGCTGGATGAAGCGTAATAGACCGCTCATACGCAACCAACGCCTCTTCATATCGCCTCAGTCGAAAGAGGGCGTTGCCTTTGTTCAGGTAGGCCAGGGCCAGTGTCGGATTCAGCGCGATAGCTTGCTCCTGAGCCGCGAGTGCTTCTACATAGCGCTTGAGGGTATAGAGCGCCGCTCCTTTTCCCACCCAGGCATCAACGAGGGTGCGATCTAACTTCAGCGCTTGCTCGAATGCGGCGAGCGCTTCTGGGTAGCGCTTCAACTTCGCCAGCACAACCCCAAGGTGATATGCAGCAGCCGCGTCTTTGGGGTCAAGTTGAAGCGCTTCCTCCAGCGGAGCCACTGCCTCTTTCCACCGGCCAAGGGAAGCCAGGGCCGTTCCTGCTCCGCTGGCGGCCACCGCATTTTTGGGATTGAGCACCCGCGCCTGCTCAAACACACTGCGGGCTTCCTCAAAGCGATTGAGCGCCAGCAGCATGCTTCCTTTCCAAACCCATATCCAGGCGTTCTTTGGGTCCAGTTCCAGCGCCTTCTCGTAGGCGGCCAGAGCCTCTGGATAGCGCCCTTGCTCCTCACAGCGTTGCCCTTCGCTCAGCCATCGTTTGGCAGGAGAAGCACGCATTCTCATCTCGCTGAGTGTGGGCTTTTGGGGCCGAAACTGGTAGCTCATAGCTTCCTCCAGCAACCAGAATAAGCGGCAAGCGCTTTCTTCATTGTCTGGAAGAAGGATACAACAACGCTGCATCCAGTGAATTACTCCATGTCATTGCCATACCCTGCCGTTTCCAGAAATGGCCGCCGCAAAGAGAAAAGAAGAAGAAAAGGGCATGGCAATGGATGATCTGGTCGAAACCATCACCAATCTGGAACTGCCTCTGGAGTGGTACCCACGCAACCTCTTGCCAGAAGAACAGCAGTATCTCCACGAGCATTGGACAGAGCACACACAGCATATGCGCGCAGAACAAGAGGCACGCGAGCGACAGCTCTTTGCGCTCTATCGCCGCCTCTCGCCAGAGCAAGGGCGCGCGGTGGCGCTGTACGCCCTGGATCTCTTTGACGCGGGCAGGTACAGAAGCCAGTATTTGACTGAGCGCATGCTGCTGCGTGTCGCCAACCTTGTCCCTGGCGCGCTTCAGGGCTTGTACAGTGAACTCATCGAACGCGAACTCTTCTGGAGGAGCCAGCATTGCGAGGCCGACCCCACGACACGCGATCAACTGCTGCTGCTGTTGGAAGAAAAAGCCGAAGACCTGGGCGCGCTTAGCACTATTCTGGAAGCGCTGGCATGGATTGGCGACGAGCAGGTGCAGGCGCAGTTTCACAAATGGCGCCAGTCTCCTCCGACCTGGCGCTCGCTGCTCTACATTCCTCCGCATGGGTACGCCTTGCTTGCCGGATGGGAACTGACGGAGGACGGGAAGCGCCGCAATCTGTGTCACACAACCGCCTACGAACTCATCCCAACCAAGCACGCCGCGCCAGAAGCCACTCCTGGCCCGGTGGGGGTCATCGAGCGCAGCGAAGAGCATTGCCGCTGGTGTGGCTTGCTGCTCACCACCCTGTTTGACCTGGACCTGCGCGACCCCCGGCTGGCCTTTCTGGGCGTGCGCGGCGAGCGGCTGCGTATTGCCATGTGCGAGCGCTGTCCTGACCCCATCATCACCGACGTAGACTTGCGCGGCGGCTCGCACTGGAGCGCCAGCAATCCCAGCAAGCCTGAAATCGAATACGAGGGCTGGGAAATAGAACCGCTGCCAAAGGGCAAGCTCGTGCTTGGCCCACAGCGCCGCACGCCCTACGAAACGATTGGCGCCTATCAGCGCAGGGGCATCTCCCAGCTTGGCGGCTACCCCGAATGGGTGCAGGATGCCGAGTACCCGCGCTGCCCTGGCTGCCAGCGTCGCATGACGTTTCTGGGGCAACTGGAAACCCTGGACATCGTAGAGCACGCCGAAGGCATCTACTATGCCTTTCTCTGCGCCGACTGTGGCAAAGCCACCACAGGCTACCAGCAAACCTGACCGCCAGCCCGTTATGGTCCTCCCCTCATTGTCGGCTATACGCAGAATCCTGGCGGGCGCAAGCTGTCAAACCTCAGTGTGAACCGCTTCACTCCCTTATTGTCTGGTTGGAGATTGTTTTGCCCCTGGAATAACTGTACACTCATACCTGACAAGCGCCGCCAGCCGTCGAAACTGGCAGATCGAACGGTACCACAAGGGGGTCAGCCATGCGAACATGCCCAAGCTGCTACGCGCACATCAACGACATCACCGAAGTATGCCCCGCGTGCAACGCGGAAATCCCCGAAGGCTACACCGGCAACGTTGCCCCTCCACCAGTGCATCTCTCCGCAATGGAGCACTCCTTCGGCAGCGATGCCCTGGCAACGGAAACCTCTGAGGAACCCCGCCACACCTGGATATGGCTGGGCAATCTCATCTCTATCCTGGCCGGGATTGTACTGGGGGTGGCTGGTCGGCACACGCAAGCAATCGTGTATATGAGCGTGATCTGGATTGCCCTGGCCGTGCTGAGCTTGATCATCTCGCGTTTTGGCGCGCGCTGGAATGATCTCTCCTTTCGCAGCAAAGCCCTGATCACTCCGGGCGCCTTACTGGGAGGGCTGATCTTCTTTTTGGGCGCACTGCTCTACCTTTTGCCAACCGAATGGGAGCTAGAGCACCCCAGACGCAACAGGCGCTTCTTGAGGAACTACTCTTTCTCGCAGGACGCAACTACCAGAAAGCAGAAGGAGCGAACGCAATAACACTCGCTCTCTCGCGCTCCTCTCGCTTTATCCCTGGCTGCCACCTGCTGCCTGCTGTTGCGCCGTCTCGCGTGCCAGGCGCTCCTGCGTCGCCGCCAGCATCCGCATCAGGTGCACCGCCTTCTGCGCCTGCGTAATCACCACGTCCAGGCACGCCGAGAACGCCTCTCGCGCCTTCTGCATCTTCCACCGCGCCAGGCACACGCGATACGCCTCGCCCAGTCGCCGCACCGTCCCCAGAATCGCCTCTTCCAGGTGCTCGTCGCGCTTGCTCAGCTTCTCTCGCATCAGCATGCGCACCAGCCGCTCCATCTCCAGCCCCATCAGATTGCGCAGCCGATAGTCCTCCAACTTCGCCAGAAA
>DATBGS010000100.1:0-11778 GCA_036557885.1 Ktedonobacterales bacterium | reverse complement strand
AGCTTCTTCAAGACCTTGAAACAGGAAGAGGTCTATCTGAAGGAGTATCAGACATTGGCTGATGCCCAAGCCCATCTTGGGCAGTTTATTGAGGATGTGTACAATACCAAGCGGCTGCACTCTCGCTTAGGCTATCTGCCACCGGCTGAGTTTGAAGCCGCTCAGGTGCGATCTGTTGCTGAGTTGACTTGAGCCACTGGTCCGGTGCATGGGGGGCAGTCCAGGGACTTCTGTCCCGTGCCTCCAGAGGAACTTGACAGAGGATTCCTGTAGAGGTATCCTGCATGTACTCTCCTGCTGGTGAACATTGCCAGCAAGGAGGGGACTACAACGCTTCTGTTTCTCCACTTGGCCCCAAGGCGAGAAGAAAGGACGAGCCTGGTTCAGGGTTGCCTCCGGCTGTGAGGTGAACCCCGCGAGTTGGAGGACGCTTCTGGACTAGGGAAGCACCATGCAACAAGCTAACGAATCCACAACCCCCGCCACCGAGGAGGCGCCAGCGCCTCCGGGCAAAGCGACACGGCCTAGCAAGTATTCGCCTGCTGACACCGCGACGATTGCGGAGCGGGTGCGCTCAGCGCGCATCGCGGCCAACAAGACGCAGCAGCAACTGGCGGAGAATACGTACTTCAAGAGCTATATCAGCGCGGTGGAGCGAGGCAAGATGGTCCCCTCGGTGCAGGCGCTCGGCGTGCTGGCGGGCCGCCTGGGTCTACCTGTCTCCTTCTTCCTGGGGGAGAGCGATGCCGATCTGAGCATGCTGACGGAGAGTGCTGCTCTCCCTCCTTCTGAGCAGCACCGGCAGGCGCGTGAGGACGCAGTAGTGTTGCTGCTTGGGGAGGCGGAGTACGCACTGCGCCAACGACAGCAGGACGAGGCGCTCAAGCTGGTGGGGACGGAGGAGCCCCCCGAAGACCTCGCGGCCCTGCACCGGCCTCGCTGGTACTGGCTCAAGGGCTGGGCGCTGATTCTGAAGAAGTTCCACAACGAGGCCATCTCCACCCTGGAGAAGGGACTCAGCGTGACCGAGGCGCTACGGGCGCAGGCACCGCAGTCGCAGAGGGGGCACCTGGCTGAGATGGCGGAGCAGCTGCGGCTCGCTTTGGGGAGCGCGTACGCTGAACTGCGGCAGGTGGAACTGGCCGTCGAATATCATAGACGTGGCTTGCAAGCGGTCACGGATGGGATGGTGAGCGACCCCGAACTGAAGCTGCGCATTTATGTGGCGCTGGGCCACGACTATCTGCTGCTGGGGCGGTATCAGGAGGCCGCGAGGCTGTACGACGCGGCCAAAGAGCAGGTGAACGAGGTCGTCAACCCGTTGGCGCAGCCCGCCATCTACTGGGGCTTGACGTTGACTCACCAGGAAGCGGGCGACCTCATTCGGGCGCGGATGAGTGTGCAGAAGGCGTTACTGGCCGAGGAGCTCCAGGACAATGTGGTGCTCTCCGCCCAACTACGCTCGCTCTTTGGACAAATCCTGGTGCAGTTGGGCAAGTTTGAATAGCGATAGGTAAGGGTTTGATGTAATCTCCCCCTTTTCCCCCGCTTCACACCGTACGTGACAGTTTCCCGTCATACGGCGTTCCATCAACCGGATTTCCCGTGTTAAATCGCTCTCACTTGCTCTCGGAAGGTTTCCAGTTTCTTGTAGGGCTTTGACCCTGGGATAAATGGGTTCGGACCGTCTTCATGTACCAGGTCGTGGCAGACGAGACACAGGCTTACCAGGTTGTGTACCTTGTTCACCTGTTCTAGGAGCAGGTTCGGATGTTTGTGGTGGGTGTTGAGGGTTTCCCTAGTCAGCAGGCAACCGCAGATTTTGCACATTCCATGATCGCGATTCAAGGCATATCCGCGATTCATGTAGTATTCAAAGTTACGCTTCTCCTTTGAAGCACTGCTCTGCTTGTTGCCGTAAGACCGGATCGTGAGGTCATCGAGCATCGTGATGTGATCGGGCCGCATCTTCCTCAGGTGCTTGCTCGTTCGCGTTTCCCAGCCGGTGCGTCCTACTTCCGTGAACGGCGTTTCCTTGGGATTCTTGGGAGCCGGTTCCTGATAGGTGCTGAATGCCAGACAGGTCAGTCCGATCACACAGCCCTCAAACTCCAGGTAGGGCACGCGAGTTTTGTGCCCCGTGTGCCGTACCGGAAGATTGCTGGTCTGGTCTGCCGCGATTTTCCTCAAGTGAAATTGCCCCAACTTTGAGCCGGTGAGGTGCATGAAGATTTTGTCCAGTCCGTACCACAGCCGATGATCTACCTTCCCTCCGCAGCGTGAGACCGCTGAAGTCATGCTCCAGTAGTTGCCGATACCGACCGCGATGGCGTTGTATCGCAGCATTTCCTGGATAGTCCTGTCTCGGTGGAAAGCGAGCCTGATTTTTCGCGCCTGCTTCTTGAGAGACAAGGTAGCCTGCTTCATGGCTTTCGCTGAGGGGCGAGAGTAGGTCACTTGCCCTTTGCCCTTGCGGGACTTTCTGACTCTGGTTTCGACGCCCAGGAAGGTCAGGTGGGCCTGCTTGACGTCGGTAATCAGGGTCTTCTCTTCGGAGAGTTCGAGCCGCGCGTTGTGCTGGAGGAAGTGCTTCGCCAGGTGCTTCATCTGCTGGGCGTGTTCCAGGGTATCCGTCAGTATCACCCAATCATCGGCGTACCGGATCAGGTAGTAGCGGGGATACCCTGTTTTTGCCATGCTCGTGAAGGCGGTCCATTTGGTCTTGTACTGGGCTTGCTTGGGGTGCTGTTCCCACTGCTGGGCGATATACCAATCAAAGTCATTGAGATAGGCGTTTGCCAGCAAAGGGCTTAAAATTCCCCCTTGCGGAGTTCCGAGTGGGTTGACTTCGCGTTCGTGGAGGATGCCCGCTTTGAGCAGCTTTTTGATGAGCATGAGGGTGCGTTTGTCCCGAATACCCATTTTCCACAACTTCTTCAAGAGGAGGTTGTGGTCCACGCAATCGAAGAACGCTCGGATGTCTCCTTCTACCGCGTACGTACATTTGGCTTGCCAGAGGATATGGTGTACTCTGGCAAGGGCCTGGCTTGCATCTCGCATCGGTCGAAATCCGTAGCTGTGGTCGAAGAACTGGGCTTCCAGCACCGGCTCAATCACCAGTTTCACGACTTCCTGGACCAGGCGATCAATGATCGTCGGGATGCCCAGGGGCCGCTTGCCCTTCTTGCCCGGTTTGTCAATCCAGACTCGCCGGATGGGTGCCGGGTGGTACTGGAGTAACGCCTCTTGGACCTGGTGCATGACGGTGTCGTAGTCTAGGCTCGAGTAGGTCTTTGATCTTTTGTCGGTCACTCCCTGGGGTATTGCTCCCCGTGTTGGCTTTCATGGTGTGAATGGCCGTCAGAATGGTGACCGGGTTGGTGGCGAGTTCGAGGAGTCCGTAAAAATTTCGCTTGCCTCGTTTCGCCTCCTGGTACATCAGATCACGGACCGCTTGAAACTGGGTTTCCGTTTGTACTTTCAATCTGTGAACCTTCATAGTCCTCCCGAACAGTTCGTGATGTGCTATGAGTTAGCTGTTTAACTGGCTTCCGACTGAAAGTGAGTGACGTTCTCTTCCGGTTGACTATGCCCCTTCGCTCCATGGGTATTACCCCACTTCAACGCTACTACGGGCTGCTGCCAGCGCGTACGTCTCCTCGGTGCAGATCCACCTCCTCGCACGCACCTTCCCACGTTGAATTGCACTCTGTCTTATTTTCACCCTTTTAGGTGTCCCCTTTACTCCGGTCGGTGTGATGCAAGGGTAACGGTCAATTGGTCTTGCACCTGGCCTGCTCTTGCAAACATGCCGTTGGCTATCGAACCTCCACAGATAGCCAGCACCAGACTCCCTTGACGGGCACCCCTTTCGGGGAGTGGGCCTTGACGGAGCTTCAGACAGGGATTCCTCGCGTCACCATGAGGGTTACGACGGCCCGCACCACTTTCCCCCTATCCCGTAGGACGTAGGGTACTTGGGTTACGACTTTAACTGGCTTCATACCTCTGGAGAAGCTGCCCCAGACGCATGCAGTAGCTTCAGCCTCGGGGATATGGCCGTTTTCCCCGACAGGGAACTTCCCCTGCAATGGAGTACAATCCTTCTCCTCACTTTCTTAGAGTGAGTGGCACGGTTCCCGTTCGTTACGCGGTTATCGTGCAACGTGGCGCACGGAGGCGGAAACCAACCTCAAACAGAGCCTCTCGGTAGCCGAGCGCACGGGAGATGAGACGACGCGCGGGCTGACGCTGGCGAACTATGCCGACCTCTATCTGGCGCAAGGCAAGCAGGAGGAAGCGCTGAAGGCGGTGAAGGAGGGGCTGAAGATTGTTGCTGGGACGGGAGACAAACGCACCGAAGGGCAACTGCATCTGACAGCAGCGGCGGTACTCGAAGCCAAGAAGGATGCCAAAGCCGCCGAGAGTGACTTCAAGAAGGCACTGAAGATCTTCCAGCAGACAGAGGATGCCGACTTAGTGGGGCGAGCGCACGAGAAGTATGGCAAGTTCCTGGCCGAGCAGGGACGGTTCCAGGAAGCCTACGAGCAGATGCACCAGGCACGCAATGCCCATCTGCGCCGCAACCAGAGTTAGCCAGACTAGCTCTAAGCCCAGCATACCGCCTGCGGCCTCTGGTGCTTCACCAGAGGCCGCAGGTTGTCAGTGTGTTTCCCGCTTGCGGATTCTCTTACAGGAAAAGCCTCTCTCAGCCAGGCTCGCCAGTTGCCCAGCTCTTATCTTCCCGGGGCCACGTCAGCAATACGTCCCAGCGCCATACCACCGGTCGGTAAAGGTGTTATTACTGCTGACTGTCGCATCAGGGAACGCCAGATAGGGTCCACCCTGATAATCCTGCATCGCCAATCTGGTGTTTGCGAAACTGTTCGGGCCGTGAAAGACGGCCCCTGAAGCTTTCGCCTGAGCCTGAACGTCAGACCAACTGGTGTAGTTGAAATCAGCTAGTTGAGTGAGTCCACACCCGACCAGTGGGCGCTCGTCGATCCACTCCGCTGACTCATATCCGAGCGGTTTACTGGCATCACAGGCATGATTCAAGAATTTGCCGGTAGTTGTATCTTGGATGTAGGTGTCCCATCCGCCATTGGGACAATAGGCGGAACCCAGATGGACCCAGGCCTTGATATGCTGACCACACTTGACCACATCCGTTGTATCAATCGTAGGAGCGGGCCCGGTGTTATCAGGATAGACATATTCCCAGAACATCCGATAGGTCCCATCCGTTCGTAAGATGATGCCTGTCTGTTCTAAGGATTGGTTGAAATCTCCTCCCAGACCAACCCAACTGCCAAACTGATGGTGTGAGTCATTGGGTCCACTGACGCATTCCGCATTCCATTCCCCTATCACGGCTTCAAATCCGTTCCCTGCGCCGCTACCCACTTCCCACCCCGACCAATTTCCACTCGACTGCTGCGTCGTAAAAGGAGAGAGCGTGGACGTGCCTGCGCTTGATGCTGAGTTGCCGCCTATTCGCTGAGAAAACGCCTGCCCTGCTTGCTGCGCAACAGCGGGCAGCATGCTAGAGCACAACCCCAAAGCGAGCACGAAGATCGAGAGAAACATACGCACCAATTTGCTCATTAATTTCCTTCCCTCATATGGCGAAGTACCTTTTCTCCTGGCTCCATTAAACCAAGGAGGGGAAGCTCGTTCCCGTTCTCAAGCATACTCACCAGTTGCTCAGCAAAAAAGATCATTGCTTATCATCGAGCTATCATCTTTGCAGCAAAGTAGCATCTCGCACGTTAATACCAATGGAAAGAAGCAAAGAGAGTTGTGGGCTTTCTGGAAGATGAAAGGGAGCATCGGATGCATCCATCAAGGACGTTTCGAGCGAATCACCGCTTGCGGCAGGAGCGGATTCAGCGGAATTGGCGGCAACATGATCTGGCTGAGCACCTCGGCGCCACCACGCTCACCATCCAGCGCTGGGAAAAGGGCAGCCATCAGCCCAGCGCTTATTTTCGGGTGAAACTCTGCACGCTCTTTGGCAAGAGTGCCGAAGAACTTGGGTTGCTTCCCGCTACCACGGAGTGTGCCAGCCCAGCCGCAGAGGGGTCTTCTGACCAGAGAAGTGTTGCAACTGCTGCTCGCTCATTCGAGGGGAGAAGATGGTGGAACGTCCCTACTCCCCGCAATCGATTCTTTACTGGGCGCGAGGACGTGCTGAAACTGTTGCATACCCGTCTCCACCCTGACCAGACGCCGACCCTGCCTCAGGCATGTGCGCTCTGGAACCTGGGAGGCATGGGCAAAACCCAGGTGGCCATTGAATATGCCTACCGCTACGCCAGGGACTATCAGGCCGTTTTCTGGCTCGATGCAGAAAACGACGAAAGCTTGATGACGAGTATCCAACAGATAGCAGACCTGTTGGAGCTTCCCGAGCGTCTGGCACGAGAGCGCACCCAGATGGTCTTGGCCGTGCAGCGCTGGCTGGCAAAGAACTCAGGGTGGCTGCTAATTGGAGATAACCTCGAAAATGGTGACCTGCTGCAAGCTCTCTTGCCACCCCTTCACCAGGGGGCGCTCTTGGTGACGACCCGCCACCCGACCTGCGGTCCCCTGGCAGAGCCGATTGAGCTTCCACCGATGAGCAGCGAGGAGGGCGTTACTTTCTTGTTGCGCCGCACGCGCCGGCCCGCTCCTGCCGCCGATCAGGCGTCTTCCCCAGAGATGACCTTCACACGCTCCGAGCGTTCCGCCGCAGCCGAGGTAGTACAACTTCTGGAGGGCTTGCCTTTAGCCCTGGACCAGGCCGGGGCGTATATTGAGGAAACAGGGTGCAGCATAGCCAACTACCTCCAGCGCTGCCTGCATCAGCGTAAGCACGTTTTCGCGCGCCGGGGAACGCATGGGGGAGCACATGCGGCCTCAGTGACCACCACCCTGCTGCTCTCCCTGAGACAGGTCGAACGCACGCATTCAGCCGCAGGTGCTCTCCTCAAGACCTGTGCCTTCCTGCATCCTGAGGCGATCCCTGAAGAGATGTTCGTGGTTGGAGCCGCCCACCTTGGACCGGTCCTGGGTCCAGTGGTGGCTGATCCCTATCAGTTTGACCTGGTGCTGGCGGCGTTGCGCAGCGCTTCGTTGCTGACCCGGCATCCCCAAACGCAGACGTTCTCGTTTCACCGGCTGGTGCAAGCGGTGCTTCAGGATCAGATGGAGTCCGCTGAACGAGCGTTCTGGAGCCAACGAGTAGGACGCATGCTGCATGCGGTTTTCCCAGAGGTGGAGCTCACCACCTGGTCGCAATGCGAGCGTCTGCTGCCGCATGTCCTGGCCTGTACCACGGCCAGCGCCGATGCAGGGTACAGCCAAGAGGACATCGAGTTGTGCCAGAAAGCCGGAGACTATTTGTTCCAGCGCGCCCGGTACAAGCAAGCCGAAGCCCTGTTTCGACGGGCACTGGACAAGCAGGAGCCGGCCCTGGGAGCAGACCATCCCCAGCTCGCCACCTCTCTCGCTCGTCTGGGCACCCTCTTCCGTCACCAGGGGGACTACGAGCAAGCAGAAGCGCTGTTTCAGCACGCGCTCAGCCTCGGTGAGCGGGTCTTGGGACCGCACCATCTCGAGGTGGCACGCCTGCTGACTGGGCTGGCGGCCCTCTACGCCGATCGCGGGAAGAGCGAACAAGCTGAACTCTTGTACCAGCGCGCATTACAGATCTGGGAACCCCTGGAGGAAGCCGAGCCGCTGGAAATGGCGCGGGCGCTCAATGGCCTGGCGGTGCTGCGGAGAAATCAGTGGAAGTATGAGCCAGCCGAGCGCCTGTACGAGCGGGCCTTGCAACTTCGAGAGCGCGTGTTGGGGTCCAAGCATCCCGAAGTTGCCATGACTCTGAGCAATTTAGCCACCGTCTTGCAAGCGACCCAGCACTACGAGCAAGCCGAACAACTCTATCAGCGGGCGCTCTCCATCTGGGAACAGACGGTGGGACTCACGCACCCAGATGTGGCCTATGCGCTGAACAATCTGGGCGAGATCTACCGAGAGCAGGAACGCTACGAGCATGCGCAGTCGTTCTCCCTTAAGGCGCTGCACCTCTGGAAGCAGGTGTTGGGAGCAGACCATGCCTTGGTCGCTTATCCCCTCCAGAATCTAGCGAAGATGGCGCAGACGCAGGGGAACTTTGCGCGTGCCGAAGTCCTGTTCAGGCGTGCGCTTCAGATTCGTGAACGCCAGTTGGAGCCCATCCACCCCACCCTCATGCTTACCCTCAACAGCCTGGCCGCGCTCTACCTGGAGCAAGGGAAACACGACCAGGCCGAACCACTCTCTCGTCGCGTTGAACACCTCCGAGCGCAGCACGAGGCCACCGAGCACCACGATGCCCTCACCACGCTTCAAGCAGTTGCAAAGCTGACCCAGGAGCAAGGAAAGGACGTGTAACTGCCACCCTTCCCCCAGTCCAGTCATTAGCTGGCTTTCGTGGGTACTATGATGGCTCTGACTGATGATCTCCTCTTCTGGTGCAGCTACTTTAGCCTGAGACTCCCTTGTTTCAGGCGAGCAGATCATCTCTCACAAGTTTGATGACGAACAGACTACGATGCTCTGTGGGTGGCTCCTCTCGGCCGATTACAAGCGCGTCTCGCTTGCCGCATGAGAAGGCGAGGTTCTACCCCTCTCCCATCGCCCTTTGCTGTCACAAGAACAGCATTCCGAAGTATCCCATGAGTAACCCCGTACCTGGGGAGCATTCTAAAACGGAGGCATACTGCTTGATTGTAAGCTGGCTCCTGCTCTGGCCTACCAGCAGCAGCAAGAAAAAGGAGCAGCTCCCAGCCACTCCAGCGCAGGTAGCTCGATGACCTCTCCTTCCCACATCCATCAACTGTGTGGTGTTCGCCTTCCTGGAGGAGCGTCCGGCACCTTCTTAAAAACAGCCATGCGCTGTGCCCCCGTTTTGGAATGGTCTCCCCATGGTGCGACCCGTTCAGGAGCCAGATGCCGATACTTATACCCTGCCGCTGCTGCTACAGGCGTGGCAAATCGTCGCCATGCCCCCTGTCACCGCCCCGCGCTTCTCGGCCGCCCAACAGGAGGAACGGCACACAGATCTGGCGGCGGCGGCCACTGGAGAGGGGTGACGAACGTCTCAGACATCAGACTTCCAGCCAGAGCGCGCCGTCGCGGACTTCGACCCTGTGGCTGGGCTCCGGCTTCCTCGCGGGCCCCCGGAGCACCGCACCGCTGGTCACGTCAAACCGGCTGCCATGGCACGGGCAGGTCACTGCCGTCCCTTCAAGCTTGCCCGCTGAGAGCGAACAGCCCAGGTGGGTGCAGGTGTCGCCCAATGCGTAGAAGCTACCAGCGACGTGCGCGATGGCGACCTTGGCACCCGCGATCTGCACCTGTTTCAGCTTGCCCTCGCCAATGTCGGATGCCTGCCCGATGGGCACAAATTTGTCCACATGTCCCTCCTACGTGCGATGCGCTGTTCACGCAGGGTGTTCATGCAGGCGTGCTTGGCGGCCTGGCGTGGCTGACCCACCCCCATGAACGCCTGCATGCACTCCACACAAACGACCCAGCCTGCTCGAAGAGCAGGCTGCTGCTGGTCAGTACGGGGGTCAGCCTCTCTTGCCCCCGCGTCATGCGTTCTTTTTCCCAGCGTCCCTCTCTAGGGGTACCAATCGGTTGTAATAGGATCTCGACCTGCTCTTCCTCCTCACAGGTGGCGGGCGTTGCCAGGAGAAGTAGCCAGGGATTGAGACTGGAAATAATCCCTGGGGTCGGTGTCGGTCAACGCACGCCAGGCCTGTTTAGCGAACGATTGCACATCCAAAGGGCTTGGTCTCAGGCACCCGCACGGTCCGGTGGGCGAGGAGATCCGAGAGCGCCTGCTCCAGGTCACTCGAGGTGGCCTGCGCCGGGTCGCGCGCATCGTCGATCCTCCCTTTGTAGCGCAGGATGCGCGTGCGGTCCAACACAAAAATATGCGGGGTACTGATTGCGCCAAAAGCCTCGGCCACACTCCCGTCTTCGTCCTTGAGGTAGGGAAAGTTGAACTGCTTCTCCTGCGCTCTGGTCACCATCTCCGCGAAGGTATCCGCCGGGGACAAATAGGCATTATTGGAGTTGAGTGCAACCAGCTGCACCCCGTGAGGCGCATAGGTTTCCTGAAGGGCAATCATCCGCGCCTCCTCAGCCTTGACAGTGGGGCAGCCGTTGCAAGAGAAGATGAGGACCAGGACCGGCTGGTCAGCGAAGGAAGAGAGCGAGTAGCGCCCTCCGTCGACCCCAGGCAAGTTCTGAAAGTCTGGCGCGCGTTGCCCTATGGCGAGCATGTGCAGCACCCCCTCGACTTCGACGTGCGTTCAGCGTTTCACACGCTTAGCGCTATCACCCCTGACGGGCCTTCCCCTTAAAACTTCTCGGGGAATTGGGTGATGATACCCTCGGCCAGGGTGTCCGACACGGTCAGAATCTCGGTGAAGATGTCGTCAAAGGCGGCGATATCCTCCTCCCAGTGTTCCGTTAAGCGGGCCACCGCCTCCTTTTTCGTGAGGGTCAGGTGCAAGTTGAGCAGGTCGGCGACGTCCTGGGCAGGCCAGTGGGGATTCGCTCCGGCTAAGAAGGTAGCGATGTCCTGGGCATTTTGGGTCCAGCGTTGGTCGTGCGCTTGGAACTGTTCTTGCTGCCCCGCCTTGGCCGCAGCGACCAGATCCACCGCAATCAGAATATGTTGCTTCAACAGGGCGGTCAATCCATTCCCGGCCTCCTGCCCATAGTAAGGCACGATGGCGTTGCCGAGATGTTCCTGATTCTTCAGCAAACGAGTAGCCGCCGCCTGGGCATCCTGCGTGGCGGCAATCGCCGCCACTAGATACTCCCGTGTCCAGATGACGTGGTCGGCCCATAGTTTACGCAGGTTCGTTTTGAGCGACCATGCCGCGTTACTGGTCATCATAGTTTCTCCTTTCGTTGGTCAGTATGCTTTGGGAAATCCCTCCTTAAGATAATGTTGCCTCTCGAGTCCGGCCATCGCTGGAACGCTGGTGGTTTGATGTACTTTAGAAAAAGATACGCGAAAGGTTACATCATGCTTCCGCGCCCCGTCGCTGCCTCGCCAGTCTTCCCAGAACGGGAGGTGCAAGGGCGATGAGCCCCACGGGAGCAAAGCGCTCTCAAGGTTCCTTCCTGTGTGCTACAGCGTAAAGACGCCCCAGGTGTGTGTGGTGCGCATTGTGGTGAACTTGACCTGGCGAGCAGATCGTCGCTTCGCCGTTCCGACAGCTTGAGCGCCATCAGGAGCAACGCTCCAGCAGAACATGCCGCCTCCCTTCGCACAGGGGGGAGGCAAAAGCGAGAAACGTCGCCTCCCGTCTTCCCGCGCAAAAGGGGCAAGGAAAACGATGAGAAAATTGGGCCAGTGCCACTATTGAAACATCATGCGCCGGAGGCGCACCACAGCGCATGAAAAGGGATATACTCGCAGCGGCAAGGTGAAAGACGAGAAGACGGCCAACGGTATCCTGTGGCCCAACGTGTATTTGAAACTGTTCTCCGGTGCCTGGACGAACCCACCCACTTGGTGACTAAAGAAACCCGCCGCTCTTGGTCATATCCATCGCCCATTCTCAAGAAGCTTTTTGCCGAGGCACTTTAGTGGTCCATCCGGCAAGTTTAAGCCACTTTGGGCAGCACGGCAATCCCAGGCTTGCGGCGGAGCCGATGGCGCCGACGGCGACCCCACACATAGGGAGGCTTGTGGGCGTTCCAATAGGCTGTCGCCCGCTGTACTGC
>DATBGS010000099.1:0-24464 GCA_036557885.1 Ktedonobacterales bacterium | reverse complement strand
GTTTGACATCGCCAGCGGCAACTGGCACCTGACGGTGCAGGCTGTGCAGGATTTCGCCGCGCTTCTTGCGGCGATATTTTGTTTTGGCCGCCTGCTGACGCATCAAAAGGCCGGTTGAGGTAATCTTGATCCGCTTGGCCGTGCCTTTGTGCGTCTTCATTTTATATTTCTTCACGGAAAATTTCTCCCAGCGGGGTCTGCTTTTCTGCCACCGCAAGACCCGATAATTGACCTGACACCAGGAGAGTATATCACGGCGCGGCGTGCGAGCGCAACAAAAATGGGTCTTTGTTTCAGGGTGTTTCAGCAATCGGGGCCGCTTGCAGCACGCGAGGGCAGAGCCGAAGCGGTCTGCGACGGCTTTGACGATCTGTGCCCACCGTGCTATACTGGCTGCGACATCGAGCTTCCTCTACTTTTTCTACTGCAACAACGCGAGGGCGAATGATGAACCCTTCAGGGCAACGGGCTGAGGAGCGCAGGAAAGAAGGAACGCCGCCTCCTCCAGAAGGCAACCAGAACGGCACGGCTCCCGCTCCTCACTCTGGCAACCGATCTGCAAAAGACCTGGCTGAGACGCTGCATCGCATCGTGGAACACGCAGCAGCTTTGCTTGAGGCGAGCAATTGTTCGCTGGCAGTGCTGGAACCCGCAGGCAGCACGTTGATCACGGTTGCCACGCTGTATCAAGATGGAAGATCAGCGCGTCGTCCCCGTTTCCGGCTGAACGAGGGGGTGGCAGGGTGGGTGGCAGCCAATCAGAAAGCGGCCATTATTGAGGATGTTGCCACTGACCCACGCTTTAAGGAGACGGGAAGCTATCCGATTGGCTCCATGATGTGTACGCCGCTGCTTTCTGGGCAGCAGTTGCTGGGGACGATCACCGTCTCCAGCCCGAAGCTGGGCGCCTTTGATGAAGAAGGCTTGCGCTTGCTGGAGGTGTTTGCGGAGCAGGCGGTCTTTGCGATTACGAAGGCGCGGCAGATGGAGGAGGCGCTGCTTCAGACAGGGCAGTTGGCCGCGCTGCTGGATGTCTCGCGGGCGATGACCAGCACGCTTGATACCCGCCAGGTGTTCCGGGCGATTGTGGCCGGGCTGCGGCGGCTGGTGCGCTGCGACGACGCGATGATCTTTGCTTTTGATGAGGCATCGCAGGAACTGGGCGTGGTGGCGGTGATGGGGCTGCGCAGCACGCGGCTGCGCGATATGCGCATTCCGCTGAGCGACCCACAATCGCTGGCGGCCTGGGTGGCGCAGACGCTGCGCCCGGTCTTGCACGCGCCGGGGGAGCGCGGCGGGATGGGCCAGATTACCGAGGCGTTTCTGGCGGGGGATGACCTGGCGCTGCTGGCGGTGCCGCTGCTTTCTAAGGAGCGGCTGCGCGGCGTGGTGACGCTGGCCCGCGCCACGCCGTTTGATTCCAACGACTTGCGCGCCATGATGAATCTGAGCAGCATCATTGCAACGGCGCTGGAAAACGCCGCGCTGTATCAGGCGGTGAAGGCGGAGCAGGAGCGGCTGGCGGCGATTTTTGCCAGCAGTTCCGATGGCATTGCCTTGATTGACACCAGCCAGAAGGTGGTGGAAGCCAATCAGTCGTTTTACACCATCCTTCAGCAGGAACAGAGTTCAGGCCAGTTACTCTGCCGACAGGTGCTGCACTGCGATGGGCAGGGGAGCCACGCGCTCTGTCGCGAGGGGTGCATGATTCTCGCGGCGCTGCAACATCGCAAGGTCGTGCCGCTGGCCGAGATTGAATTTTCTCCCTCTGGCACCAGGGCCAGCGGAGGCATTAACACGGGCACGCTCCAGAAGCGCCAGGTGGCGCTTTCGATTACGCCCGTGCTGGCTGATCTGGGCTATCAGGCGCTGGTCATTGCGCGCGATACGACGCCCTTGCGCGAGGTGGACCGCATGAAGGCGAGCTTTATTTCGCTGGTTTCGCACGAACTGCGCTCACCGCTGAATGCCATCAATGGCTACCTTGATCTGGCGCTGGAGGGGGTAGGCGGAGAACTGAGCGAGCGGCTGCACGAATTTATTCGCCGGGCACGCTCCAGCAGCGAGCATCTCACGGCGCTGGTGGATGATCTGCTGCTAATCTCGCGGGCCGACGCCGGACAGTTCCGGCTCACGATTGGGCAGGCCCACGCGCAGGCGATCATCAAAGAGTCGCTGGAAGAGGTGGAACTGCTGGCAGCCGACGCCAATATTCAGTTGGCGGTGCGGGTGGCTCCAGACCTGCCGCCGCTGGCCGGAGACGAGGGACGACTCAAGCAGGTGGTCAGAAATTTACTGACGAATGCGATCAAGTTCACGCCCAAAGGCGGGCGCATCATGGTGAGCGCGGACCTGCGGGCGAAGGGCGTGGAGATTGCGGTACAAGACAGCGGGCGCGGCATCACGCCGGAGCATCTGCCGCGTATCTTTGATCGGTTCTATCAGGTGGCGCGGGGACAGGGGGCCGGACGCGGGCAGGGGTTGGGCCTGGCGATTGTCAAGACGATTGTTGAGCGGCACCGGGGCAGCATCAGCGTGGAGAGCGTGCCGGGCGAAGGCAGCACCTTTATGGTCTTGCTGCCGCTTGGTTCCAGCCAGCCGACCAATGCAAACCAGCGCCGCAACCAATCCGGGCAAGCAGTCCAGCCAGGCTGGGGGCAGCCTGAAGGGTCAGAGAACGCTCCACCAAGAAGAATTACTCATCCCCTTGACTGATGAGGGGTTGCCATGCTATGCTAGTGGCAGGTTCTTCAGCGTCCCTGTAGGCGTGGCTCAGCATACCACACTCTGGCTGATGTAGCCCTCGGCGTATCCTTTTGTAGCGCGAACTGAGAGTGCCAGGTGCTCTCATTTCCGAGCAGCTTCACCCAAGAATGACGCAGCGCGGCATGGTGTTTGCAACAGGAGTTTCATGAACGCATTGTGACCGGCGCTGGTGCTTTTGGGAGAGGTGGCTGGAGTGATTGAGCCTTCCTCCAAGGCTGGGCAATGGCACAGTTATTGCGAAACTTTGTCGTAAGTTGTGCGCTGTGAAGCGAAGCTGATTGCTCTCAACCTCGTTGAGATGGAAGCGACATGAAGGAGAGTCGCAGGGCTTCTAGCCCGTCAAGAGGGATGGGGTGCCTCGTATTCATGGCAATCTGGCAGACCGCGTAGGATCCTACTCTACCGAAGGAGGCAATCGTTATGGGTATGCTGCGTGTGATGTCCCGGCGCGGCGATGATCGAGTGGCTTGGAACCTCGAAAAAGCAGCAGTTGGTGATTCGGAGGCCCTCGCCGCCATCCGTGAGGCTGAGCGCATCTTCAATGAAGAGCGTGCACGGGGCGCGACCGCTTTCAAGGTCGAGTCTGGCAAACCCAGTCAGCGGATCGAGCGGTTTGACCAGACGGCTGAACAGATTGTGATGGTGCCCCGCGTTGTAGGAGGCTGATTGGCATGTGGGAGTCGCTCAGCCTGCTCTTGGGCATCTGGCTCCTGTTCTTGCTAATCGCCATTTACTACCTCTCACAATCATCAGATGGCAATCTGGGTCGCTGGCGCGATTCGGTAGGTGAGCATCTTTCCGCAGAGAGCCGGGCCAAGGCGCTGATGCGCGAGATGCTCACTGAGGGGCAGTGCCAGCAAATCCAGAAGTTTGGCTATCTTGAGGTTCCCAGCCCAACGATTGAGCACCGGGTCTATCGCATTCCTGGGGCGGGCGGGCTGGTAAAAGTCTATGAGCGCGGCTGCGCGGTCATGGAATTATGCCTGCAACCTACCGAACCGCTGCCTGATGGTGATGTGGTCGTAATGCACAAGTTGATGATCGAAGCAAACGAGCAGGAGTACCTCCAGAAAGCGAACCATTTTGCGCCGGGGATTATTTCCCTGCGCTGTCAGCATTTGTGATGGTCAACGCCTCCAGGAGGATGCCCCATCAGGGCCGCCCCGGTTTCCGGTGGCGGCCTTTTCGCTTGTGTTTCTCTGGCCCGTTGCTCCGGCGAACTAGGAACAATGGGCTACTCTGGCGCGTGGCGCCGCAACAACTTTCCTGCTTCCTCTGGTTTTGATATAATGTCGTCAGCAACGGCTACTCGGAGGCAGAGAGATGGAACAACTCTCAAACCTTGTCGTCTCAGACAAAGAACTCTTGGTGATCTCTGGCATGCTGGCGAAGCTCATGCAGGATACGAGCGCAAGCTACGTGATGCTGCTGGACAAAAGCGGGCAGGTGATCACCACCCAGAGCCAGGGCAATGTGCGGCGCGATGCAACGGCGCTTGGCGCATTGCTGGCTGGCGCGTTTTCGTCTTCGAAACAAGTGGCGGAACTGCTGGGCGAAAGCGACTTCAAAGCGATTTTCCAACAGGGCGTCCACGAGAGTATTTATACCAGCCTGATTGCTGACCAATGGCTGCTGGTCACGGTCTTCGACAAACTGACGCATATTGGCCTGGTGAAGGTGCTGGCGAAAAAAACCAGCGACGAGCTTGCGCGTGTTCTGGAGCGCGTTCGCACGGATAGCACCCGCATCCGTGAGAAGGTGGTCAACGTGCAATTCCGTAGCTCGGTGGAAGATACGATTGATCTCCTCTTCCGTGAATAACCGCCTTTCCTTTGGCTGGGCTGTCTGGCTGCCCTGGTTCTTCTGCCTGGCAACTCCGAGGGCCGCTTCGCTTGCCCTCTCCTCTTTCGGGCAGTGGGCACATGCCTCCCTAGAGAGTTGCTTCCACACAGAGATAAGACGTGGATTTCGGTGCAAAAGGTTGGGCTTATGGCGTTAATTAATGTCGCTGCCCGCGAGATTCATTGTAAGATTGTGTATTACGGCGTTGGCTATTGTGGGAAAACGACCAATTTGCAACATGTGCATCATCAGATTCCCCCACAGGCCAAGGGCGATTTGATTTCGATTGCGACGGAGACGGAGCGCACACTCTTTTTTGATTTTCTGCCCCTGGACCTGGGCAATGTGAATGGCTTTCGGACTCGTTTTCACCTGTATACGGTGCCTGGGCAGGTCTTATATGAGCGCACGCGCGTGGCGGTCCTGAACGGGGCCGATGGGGTGGTGTTTGTGGTGGATTCGCAGCGCGATAAGCTGGAGGAAAATTTTCAAAGTATCATTGAGCTTGAAACGAATATGCGCCATCTGGGGAAAGACCTGGGGAATTTTCCTTTTGTGATTCAGTGGAACAAGCGCGATGTGCCGGGGGCGCTCCCGGTGAGCGTGCTGGACCGCTATCTGAACCGGAGGCGTGTCCCTACTTTTGAGGCAGTAGCAATTGAGGGGACCGGCGTGTTTCCTACGCTGCGCAGCATCAGCAAGGGTGTGATGGCCTGTCTCTAGGCAGAACGGCACCCGCAGAAAGGCCGGAGCGTGGAAGGACTGCTTCAAGATTTTAACCTCACGGAGATGCTGCAACTCTGTGAGATGACCAACGCGAGCGGGGTGCTTCAACTGCTGCCCATTGGCTATGAGCAGCAGGACAAAACCAGGCAAGCGGCAATCCCCTTCGGGCTGATCTTTTTTCAGGATGGCAAGGTGATAGATGCGCAGCTTGGCCCATTGCAGGGAGAGGAGGCGCTGTTTAGCCTGTTCCTCTGGCGGGCGGGCACGTTTCGCTTTCACAAGGCGGTGCGCTCCACCCAGCGTACCATCGCCCAGGCCAATGAAAGTTTGCTGCTGGAGGGGGTGCGCCGCATTGATGAATGGACCAGTATCTTAGAGACGGTGCCGACGCTCCAGATTCTCCTCTTTCGTTCGCCCCAGCTTCCGCTTCAGGTGCAATCCATGCAGATCAGCGAAGCGCAGTGGAATTTGCTGCGCGTGATGAATGGGCGCGATCCATTAATTACGCTGGCGGCGCAGTGCGGGCTGCCCACATTCCAGGCGCGGGTATTTGCGGCGCGATTGCTGAAGATGGGGCTGGCGCAGCGCTGCCCACCCACCCAGGCCGAGGCGTTTTATGAGACGCTGGTGCAGGCGGCAGCCAAAGACCTGGGCGAATTGGCCGAGCCATTAGTTGAGCGTATCTTTACCCAGGCGGGATGTCCGCCCGTCGTGCTGAGCACCCTCGCTTCAATCCCCCTGGCATTCACGGCCCGAATCCTGCCACAGGTGGAGGCAACAGCAGCACGTTATATTGGCCCGCACCGGGCAGAACGGCTCAAACAGCGCCTGATGCCTCTGGCTCAGCCCGCGTAATGATGAAAATGCTGCTTACAAGACGACCCACCAACCCCAATATGTATGAAAGTCCGGCCTATGTTCTGATTGCTTCGTTGATTGTTGCGCACCATCAGGCGCTCTCCCCTGGCAGAAAGGAGCACCGCTATGCGCGCCTTGCTTAGTGTAGCGAAGAAGGATGGATTGGTAAGTTTTGCTCAGGGCTTACACAGCCTTGGGACGGAGTTGATTGCTACGGGCGGCACCGCTACAGAGCTTGCGACAGCGGGGCTTCCCGTGACGCAGGTTTCTGATCTGACCGGCTTCCCAGAGATTTTAGGCGGGCGGGTGAAGACGCTGCATCCACATATTCATGGGGGGATTCTGGCCCGGCGCGATGAACCCGGCCAGATGGAGCAGCTTGCCGAGCATGGGATTCAGCCGATTGATCTCATCGTCTGCAATCTCTATCCCTTTGCGGATACCGTCGCGCTGCCGGGGGTGCGGCTGGAAGACGCGCTGGAGCAGGTGGATATTGGAGGGGTGGCGCTGCTGCGGGCGGCGGCCAAAAACTTTCAGGATGTGGTGGTGGTGGTGCGCCCGGATGACTATGAGACGGTGCTGCGTCAGCTTCAGGAGCATAATGCGGTGCATCTGGAAACCAGGCGCAGGCTGGCGGCCTATGCGTTTCAGCATACGGCGTCGTATGACACAGCGATTGCCACGTATCTGCGCCAGCAAGACGCCAGTTTGTTTCCAGAGGAGATGACGATTGCGCTGGAGAAACTATATCCCCTGCGCTATGGCGAGAATCCGCACCAGCAGGCCGCTTTTTATCGCTGGAAGAAGGCGGGCGTCGGGTTAGGAAGCAAGGGCCAGGAGCAGCAAACGCAGCGCCGCCAGTCGGGGACGCTCCTCCCCAGCACGCCGCAGCAGATGCCGTCTGTCGCGGGGGCGCGGCTGCTCCAGGGGAAAGAGCTTTCCTTTAATAACATTCTTGATCTGGATGCGGCGCTGAATACGGTTGCCAGCTTTACGGCGCCTGCGGCGGTGATTATCAAGCACACCAATCCCTGCGGGCTGGCCTGCGATAAAGAGCAGCTTGTCGAGGCGTATAAGCGGGCGCATCAGGGCGACCCGATCTCGGCCTACGGAGGCATCATTGGCTTTAACCGCACGGTGGACGTGGCAACGGCGGCTGAACTGGCGCCGATCTTTTACGAGGCGATCATTGCTCCGAGTTTTACTGATGAGGCGCTGGAGGTGCTGAGCCAGAAAAAGAACCTGCGCCTGCTGGCAACCGATTCGCTGATCGGGCCGCCCGCCAGCAACAAAAACGAGGTGGCGCCCTGGCAGATGGATGTGCGCCGGGTGAGCGGCGGGCTGCTGATTCAGACGCCCGATATGATCTCGGAGCAAGAGGTGCAATGCCGCGTGGTGACGGAGCGCGAGCCGACGCTGGACGAGGTGACAGACCTGCTCTTTGCCTGGAAAGCAGTGAAGCATGTAAAGTCTAACGCGATTGTGCTGGCAAAGAAGCTGATGGTGATTGGCGTGGGTATGGGGCAGACGAACCGCGTCTCTAGCGTGCAGATTGCGGTGGACAAAGCCGGGTCGCGGGCGCGCGGGGGCGTGCTGGCCTCGGACGCCTACTTCCCCTTCCCAGATGGCGTGGAGGCGGCGGCCAAGGCGGGGGTGACTGCGATTATCCAGCCGGGCGGCTCGATACGCGATGAGGAATCTATTCGCATGGCGAACCGCTACGCGATTGCGATGCTGGTGACGGGGCAGCGGCATTTCCGGCATTAAGGCCGAGGCTGGCAAAACAAGGCCACGCGGCCTCTTTTGGACAAATTGGAGCAACCACAATGGCAAGCGAAGAAACCGTGACACCAGCCAGCATTCTGGCGGCGGCGCAGCGGGTGCAGGGGCGCGTGCGGCGCACGCCGCTGGAGCGCGATGGGCTGCTTTCGCAGCAGAGCGGGGCGGAGGTGTATCTCAAACTGGAAAACCTGCAACAGACGGGCAGCTTTAAGCTGCGCGGGGCGACGAATCGGCTGCTGACGCTGGACGAGCACGAGCGAGCGGCAGGCGTGGTGACGGCTTCGGCGGGCAACCACGCGCTGGGGCTGGCGCAGGCGGCCAGTGCGCTGGGCGTGCGCGCCACGATATTGGTAGCGACGACTGGCTCGCCAGTCAAGATTGCCGCTCTCCGGCGCTTTCCGGCGGAATGGGTGGAACTGGTGCTGCACGGCAAGGACTACGACGAGGCGGAGGCGCGGGCGATTGCGCTGGCCCGCGAGACGGGGCAGCGGTTTGTCTCGGCGTATAACGACCCGCAGGTTATGGCCGGGCAGGGGACGGTTGCCGTCGAGATTCTGGAAGACGTGCCGGATGTGGATGTGCTGCTGGTGCCGGTGGGCGGCGGCGGCATTCTGGTGGGGATGGGCTGCTGGGCCAAAGCCATCAATCCAGGCATTCGGGTGATTGGGGTGCAATCGGCGGCTTCTCCGCAGATGCACGCGGCGTTTGAGGCCGGGCGGCTGGTGACGGTGGAGGTGCAGGATTCGCTGGCGGATGGGCTGGCGGGCAATATTGAGCCAGGCTCAGCGATGTACGAACTGGCGCGGCGCTCCACCGATGAGATGGTGCTGGTGGAAGAGCGCGAGATTGCCGGGGCGATGGCCTGGTATCTGGAGCAGCAGCATCTGGTGGTGGAAGGAGCCGGCGCGGTGGGCATTGCGGCGCTGCAACATGGGCGCGTTGCGGGCATCAGCGGCAAAAAGGTGGCCGTTGTGCTGACGGGGCGCAATGTGGGGGTGGAGAAGCTGCGCGGGCTGATCGGGTAATCGCCTCTCTCATCCTGGCTGCCAGAAGTGCATAGTGATCTCTGAGCCGCCAGAGGCGTGGTTCCTCTTCCATGCAGGTGCTCTTTCTCGGCCAAAAGTTGTCAGCCAGCAACATTGACACGCCCCAAAGCGTGGCGCTAGAATGAGCGTAGTTAAGGGGCAACAACGGCGTTCGCCTCGCCACTTCGCGGCTTTCCCCATACTACTCTATCGGCCACATGGCGGGCAACGTTTTTTGGCGAATAAAGTATAAGTCACGCGCCTGATATAAAGGAGAAGCTGGTATGAACTTTTCTCCCGCTGGTGGGCTAGCTGGAACGATCATCTTTGCGATTGTGATGGTTGGCGCGTTTGTGATCTTTGGGTTGGAGGTGCGCCGCCTGCTGCGCCTGATGCTCTCCGGGCGGCCAGAAAACCGCTTTGACCAGATGCCCAGGCGCGTCGGCCATTTTGTCTCGATGGTGCTGGGGCAGCGCGGCGTGCTGCGCGACCCGATTCCGGGTGTTGCTCACTTCTTCACCTTCTGGGGCTTTATTATCATCTCGCTGGGCACGCTCAACCTCTGGCTGGGCGCGTTTGGCGGAGCGATTCCGCTGCTGGGGCACAGCTTCATCTTTAGCGCCTTTGTAGATGCCTTTTCGCTGCTGGTCTTTATCGCTGTCGTCGTTTTCTCCATTCGCCGCTTTCTTGTGCGCCCTAAGCAGCTTGATAGCCAGTTGCATAGCTGGAAGGATGGCGCGATCATCCTGGGGCTGATTACGGTGATTCTGGCGGCGGTATCGGCGTATGATGTCTTTCTTCCCCGCGCTAGTGAGGGCACAGAGCAAACGCTGTTTGGCACCTGGGCCAGCGGCGCGACGGCGGGAATGAGCCTGGGCGCGGCGCAGGTCTGGGCGCATATCTTCTATTGGATTCATGTGCTGACCGTCTTCTTCTTCCTGTGCTATCTGCCCGTCTCCAAGCATCTGCACCTGATGGCGACACCCTTCAACGTCTTCTTTAAGAACTATGGGCACAAGGCGGCGCTGCCCATCATTCCCAACATTGAGGAGCGCGAGGATTACGGCGTCAAGACGTTTGAGCAGTTCACCTGGAAGCAACTGCTGGATGGCTACGCCTGCACCGAATGCGGGCGCTGCAACACAGTCTGCCCGGCGCTGGCAACGGAGAAACCGCTCTGGCCCAAGGAGATTATTACCGGCGTGCGCGAGGTGATGATGACCTCGGACAAGGCGCCGATGCTGCCAGAGAAGTTGGCGCCGCTGGGCAAGCTGAAGCTGCTGCCGGTTTCCAGGGCAGCGCCCAAAGAAGAAGCCGAGCACGAGCCAATGGTCGGCGGGGTGATTAAAGAGGAATCGCTGTGGGCCTGCACCAACTGCGGCGCGTGCGTGGAGATTTGCCCGGTGAATATCGAGCATGTCACCAAAATTGACGATATGCGCCGCTATCTGGTGATGGAAGAGAGCAGCTTCCCAACCGAAGTGACCTCGCTCTTTAACAATCTGGAGCGCAACCAGAATCCCTGGGAGCAGCGCAACGACGCCCGCGCAGAGTGGGCGGCGGGCCTGGGCATCCCCACGCTGGCCGAAGACCCGGAGGTGGAGGTGCTGTATTGGGTGGGCTGCATGGCGTCGTTTGATAAGCGCAATCAGCGCGTGGCGACGGCGCTCGCCAAGGTGTTGAAGGCGGCAGACGTGAAGTTTGGCATCCTGGGGCCAGAGGAAAGCTGCACCGGCGACCCGGCGCGGCGCATCGGGCAGGAATATCTGTGGCAGATGCTGGCGCAGCAAAATATCGAGGTGCTGAACGGCTACGGCTTTAACACGCGGGCTGCCGCGAATGGCGCCAGCGCCGCCAGCAACGGACATGCCTCTGCGAACGACGCGACAACCAGCAGTACCAATGGTGCAGCAGGGACGGCGGTGGCGGTGCCATCCAAGCATCGCACGATCATCACGGCCTGCCCACACTGCTTCAACACCATTGCCAACGAGTACCCGCAGCTTGGCGGAAACTTCGAGATCATCCACCACACGGTCTTTATTGACCGGCTGATGAGCGAAGGCAAGCTCAAGCTGCCCGCAGGCTTTGATACGCGCAAGCTGACCTACCACGACCCATGCTTCCTGGGGCGCTGGAATGATGTTTACGACGAGCCACGCAAGGTGCTAAATGTGATCAACAGCAGCGGTGTGAACGAGATGCGCCGCAACCGCAACAAGAGTTTCTGCTGTGGCGGCGGCGGCGGGCGCGCCTGGATGGAAGAGAAGGTGGGCAAGCGCATCAATCAGACGCGCGTGCAGGAGGCGCTGGAGACGGGCGCGGATACGCTGGCGGCGGGCTGCCCCTTCTGCATCACCATGTTTGAGGACGGCATTAAGGGCGTGGAGGCGGAGGAGCGCTTCAAGGTGCTGGACATCGCGGAGATTCTGGCGGAGGCGCTGGAGAAGGCGCCAAGCACAACTGCATCCTAATCCATCAGCCTCTCAGTCGGGCCAAGAGCGGATAGTATCTGCTCTTGGCCCACAGTTTCTCCTGGCTCCTGCCGCGCTATCCTGAAGGCTCCAGACTGGCGATGGAGCCTGGCTTTATGAGGAATGATTTGCCGTCTGGCTCGGCGCTGCTCCTGAACTGGCTCGAACGGTTGCCTGATAGACTGATCACTCATTGCTGGTAGCAAGCTGGCTTGATCATCCCCTCTTCCTCCAATCATTGCGCAAATAAGCCGCCGGGGGCCAAGAACCACTGCCTTCAAAAGCCACCAAAAGCCCAGAAACAGCCTCTTAATGAGCCACCCGATGAACCCACAGACAAGCTCTATGAGCGCTTCTCCAAAGATTTCTTCCAAGGCATGCTCTCCTTTCAGCAACTCATTGTATCCCTATCCATTATGCCTCACTCCGGCAGCCAGGGCAAACGGTTGCCGATGCTGCACAGCGTGTAATTTGACAGAATATGATAGGGTAGGATAAGATGGGGCAGAGGGACAAGAAGAAATGAGCGAGCGACGTAAAACCCTGACTCCAGAAGACATCGCAGAGACACTGCGTCTGCACCCTGAAGTGGTGCGCCGGATGATGAAGCGAGGAGAAATTCCGGCACGTAAAGTTGGTCGGCTCTGGCGAACAGATGAGGCTGTCTTCAATGCCTGGCTACAGGAAGGTGGCAGATACCCGATGAACGAACCCAAGATCATCTCAAACCCTGAGGTTGCATTCGGCAAACCGGTAATTGCAGGGACACGCATCGCTGTTGAATTGATTATTGAGGAATTGGGCGCAGGGATGACCATAGATGACATCATGGAGCAGCACGACCTGACCCGCGAACAGGTCCAGGCTGCACTCAAATATATTGTTGAGTTGCTGGCCCAGGCAAAAGACACGACATCAAGCAGCCAGGCTACAGTATGAAGATCGTCGCTGACGAGAATATAACGCGCCTGGCGGTTGCGCGCCTGCGAGCGCAGGGCACAGCCGTACCGCTGGGCAAGCGGGAACGGGTTCTGGTACGCCAGAGCAGAACGCTTCGGGACAGACCGCCTCTACGAACGTGTTCGCCAGAGCACGTCGCAAGCGGGCTGGATGAACGAAGAATCCCCCTGGATTTATCCGGGGGAGTGTCAATTCTTCAAACGCTCCAAGATCACGGCGAGCCGCTCCATAACTTTTTCACAACCCTCTACCCAGATCATGTAGAAATGGAGCCTCTACCGTAAGAAAAGGGGGAAACAAAATGAAATATTTTGTGACTGGCGCGACAGGCTTTATTGGCGGGCGCGTGGCGCGGCAACTGCTTGAGGCGGGGCATGAGGTCGTCACGCTGGCGCGCACACCATCCAAAGCGCAGGAGTTGGTGGCATTGGGTGTAAAGGTGCATGAGGGCGATATTACCGACAAAGAGAGCCTGCGCGCGCCCATGACGGGCGTGGATGGCGTCTTTCATATTGCCGCCTGGTATAAAATTGGCGCCAGGGACAAGAGCCAGGCCGAGCCGATCAACGTGGGCGGCACGCGCAATGTGCTGGAGATGATGAAGGAGCTTGGCATTGCCAAAGGGGTCTATACCAGCACGCTGGCGGTCTTTTCAGATACGAAGGGGCTGGTGGTGGATGAGAGCTATAAGCATACCGGTTCCCATCTCAGCGAATATGACCGAACGAAATGGAAGGCGCATTACGAGGTGGCGCTGCCGATGATGCAGGCCGGGCTGCCGCTGGTGATTGTGCAGCCGGGGCTGGTGTATGGGCCAGGGGATGCCAGCGCCATTCACACATCGTTTGTGGCGTATCTACGCGGGAAGCTGCCCATGACGCCCAAAGGCACGAATTATTGCTGGGCGCATGTGGACGATGTGGCGCGCGGGCATATTCTGGCAATGGAGAAAGGCAAAGCGGGCGAAAGCTATATCATTGCCGGGCCAAAGTACAGCTTTATCGAAGCCTTTGCGCTGGCCGAAAAGGTTACGGGGGTGCGGGCGCCTGGGATGCACCCGCCGGTTTGGATGATGAAGGCAACGGCGGCCTTGATGACGCCCGTTGGCGCCGTGTTCCCGCTGCCAGAGTTGTACACGGCTGAAGGTATCCGCAGCGGCGGGGGCGTGAGCTATCTGGGCACGAACGAGAAAGCCCGGCGCGAACTGGGCTACGCGCCGCGCACGCTGGAGGAGGGCTTGCCGGAGACGCTGGAATACGAGATGCAGGAGTTGGGGATGAAGCCCAAAAAGCCATAGAGAGGAGGCAGCGCAATGGCAGCAAAGATTCGCGTAGGCGTGATCGGGGTGAACTTTGGAGGCACCCACATTCCTGCTTTTCAGGCGCACGACGCCTATCAAGTCGTGGCGATTGCTGCCAGTCACCAGGAACGCGCCCAGGAAGCGGCGCACCGGTTTGGCATCCCGCGCGCCGTTGCGGGCTACGAGCATCTGGTAGAGCGAGAGGACGTTGATCTGGTGAGCGTTGCCAGCGCTCCCCAACAGCATTCCCCAATGGTGATGGCCGCGCTCAAGCATGGCAAGCACGCGCTGGTGGAGGTGGCCTTTACGCGCAACCTGCACGAGGCTGAGACGCTCACGGCTGCCGCCGAGCGCTCCGGCAAGATTGGCGCGGTGGATTTTGAGCTGCGTTTTCAGGCGGCGCGGCGCTACGCGACTGAGCTTGTGCGCGAGGGCTATCTGGGGCAGATGTATCTGGCGCGGGCGGATGTGCTGATCGGGATGCTGGCAGACCCGCATGGCTTTCCCTATAAGTGGCTTTCGCAGCGCAAGGCGGGCGGTGGCATGCTGGCGGGCTTTGGCTCGCACTATCTGGACGCGCTGCGGCTCTGGTGCGGCGAGATTGCCGACGTGGATGCGCGGCTGGGCGTGATGGTGCCAGAGCGCTTTTCACCGCAGGCTGGGCACATGGTGCCAGTGGATGCCGATGATACCGCTGTGGTGACGCTGGGCTTTGCCAGCGGCGCGCTGGGCGTAGTGACGGTTTCGGGCGTGACGCGCGCCGGGGAGAGCCGCGTTGAACTGTATGGCAGCAAGGGCACGCTGGTGCTCAAAGGCTTTAGCGGCGAACTGTGGGGCGCCAAAGCGGGCGAGCAGGCGCTGAGCAAGTTAGAAATCCCCGAAAACTACATCGCCGCCCTACGGGGCAAACCCGGCCAGCAGGGGATGATTGTGGCATTGCTGGATGAACTGGCCGCCGCCATTCACGCCGGGCACCCTGCCGAGGGAAGCCTGCTGCCCACCTTTGCTGACGCGCTGGCGGTGCAGCGTGTACTGGAGGCGGCACAGCACTCGTCGGAAGAGGGCAGGCGGGTCAGGCTGTAGGCTTACTCTCCCAGCCTGGTCTTGGAGCCAAGCTGTCCCAGCCAGTGATTGATGCGAGGGTAATCCTTCGTTGAAATCTCATCAAGGAAGATGTAGAAGAGCTTATCTATGCCCGTTTCGTTTGCCTCTTTGTCCAGGGCGATAAGCTCGCGGGCGGTTTCGTATGCCTCGGCATCTTCCTGGCTCAATTGCTGCGCTCCAGAAGAACGCAGCAAAGCAGAAACCTTCTTCTTATTCCACAGAAAAAAGGGCGTCCCGTCCTTGAGGGGAGTAGAGCGGCAGAAGCCCTCTGCTACTGCTTTTTCCGTTGGCTGGCGGTCTGCTCCGCGCAGACCAAGCTCTGCGAGCTTTTTGCCAACGGCAACGGCGCTTATACCAAAATGCTTGCCCAGTTCGGTTTGGTTGACCCAGGTGTTGGCAAAGGTGCTGCGCTTGCTCATGGTTTCTCTCCAGATCAGGCTATCGGCGGGCGCGGTTGATGATAAACTGCTGGTTCTGGGGCTGCGGGACGGTGTAGCGCGGGCCGTAGTGAGCGATGGCCCAACTTTCCAGGCGCCGGATGGAGGCGGCAAAGACTTCATCCGATACCAGCCAGGTGCGCGACCAGGTGCGCCGGGCGATATAGTCAAAGCCGTCCTTGGGGCTTTCCTCGGTGGTCCAGGTGACGGTGCGCAGCGTCTCTACTGCCAGCCCGCGCTCGCGCACGTAATCGTTCACGAGCGAGCGACGCGGCGCGCCCAGGATGCCCACTTCCCCACCGACTTCGCGCACACACTCCACCCAGCGGTCCTGCAACTGGTGGTCGCCCGCGCCAATGTGCTCATCCCAGCAGTGCAAAAAGAAGCCGCCAGGCTTCAGGACGCGCAGCACCTCATCTACCGCCTGTTTCCAGGCGCTCACCAGATGGAAGACATGGACAGCTACGACGACATCAAACGAGGCGTCAGGAAAGGGCAGTTCGCTCATATCGGCGGTGACGAGTTGCAGGCGCAGCGGAGGAGCAGACGCGCTGGCTGCCTCTTGCTGGAGCCGCTGCACCTTGGACCGAAGCTGGTCCAGCATCTTTTCGGAGATGTCAACGCCGGTATAGTCATAGCCGCGCCGGGCAATGGGCAGCGCAATCCGCCCGGTGCCGACGCCCACTTCGAGAAAGCGTGTCTCTGGTTGGGCGTTGGCGGCCTCAACGATGGCCGCGCCGATGCGCTCGGCCACATCGGGCGCGTAGCCGCGCGTGGCGTCGTAGGCATCGGCGGCGCGGTCAAAATTGAGCGATTGAGGGCTGGAGGGAGAGGTGAGATTATTATCAGCGGGCATGATCACTCCTGATAGGGTAGGCACTCTTGATGCGAGCCAGCGGCTCAAACAGCAGAGCAGAAACTGGTGCGATTTTGCTCTTGTGCAGTATAACATGAGCAGAAGAGTTTTTAGAGTTCGCAGCAGTTGTATCAAAGGAGCAGCATAGATGAGCGCCTATCCAATCCTTCCCACCTACGCCACACATGGAATGGTGGCAACCCCCCATTATTTAGCAACGCAGGCAGGAGTACGCATGCTTCTGAAAGGTGGGAATGCGATTGACGCCGCCGTTGCCGCAAATCTGGCCCTGACGGTAGTGTATCATCGCTGGTGCTCGGTGGGCGGCGATCTGTTCGCGCTGCATTGGGATGAGCAGGCGCAGGCGCTGCGGGCGCTCAATGCCAGCGGGCGCGCGCCCAAAGCCATGACGCCAGCCGCCTTTGCCGAGCGCAGGCTTACAGCGGTGCCGCGCTACGGACTGATGGCTGTGACGGTGCCGGGCGCGGTGGATGGCTGGGATGAATTGATGCAGCGTGGCAGGCTGAGTTGGCGCGAGGTCTTCCAGCCAGCGATAGAATACGCCGAGCAGGGCTTCCCCATCAGCGAAAAGTTTACCCAGGCGATTGAATCGAACAGTCCATTGCTGGATCAATTCCCGACGACGGCGGCGATCTTCCGGCCCAATGGGCGTGTACCGCAGGCGGGCGAGCGCTTCAAGCAGCCCAATCTGGCGCGCTCGCTGCGCGCGATTGCCGAGGGCGGGCGTGATGTCTTTTATACCGGCGAAGTGGGACGGGCAATCGCGGCGTATAGCCAGGCCAACGGCGGCTGGCTGGCGGCGGAAGACCTGGCCGCGCATCGCTCCAATTGGGTCGCGCCAATCAGCACGACCTATCGCGGCTATCGGGTGTATGAGTTTCCGCCCAACAGCCAGGGGTTAGCCGCGCTGGAGATGCTGAATATTCTGGACGGCTACGATCTGAGCGGGCTGGGCCACCAGACGCCGGAGTATCTGCACCTGCTGGTTGAGGCGAAAAAGCTCGCCTTTGCTGACCGTGACCGCTATATCAGCGACCCCGATTTTGTGCAGATTCCTGTTGAGAAGCTGCTTTCCAAAGAGTACGCGGCACGCCAGCGGGCGCGTATTGACCCCAAACGCGCTGCCGCGCAGGTGCCTCCAGGCATGCCGGGCGAAGGCGACACGATCTATCTCTGCGCGGTGGATGGCGAGGGCAACGCGGTTTCGCTGATTCAGAGCCTGTTTTATGGCTTTGGCAGCGGCGTAGTGGCGGGCGACACAGGCATTCTGTTGCAGAATCGCGGCTCGTATTTCTCGCTGGACCCCAACCACGCCAATTATCTCCAGCCCGGCAAACGCACGATGCACACGCTGACGCCCGCAATGGTCTTCAAGGATGAGCAGCCCGTCATCGTGATGGGCACGATGGGCGGCGACGCGCAGCCCCAGATTCACGTGCAGATGATCTCGAACATGCTGGACTTTGGGATGAATCCCCAGGCGGCCATCAGCGCCCCACGCTGGCGCAGCGGCTTCTATACGGGTGAAGAAGGCGGAGGAGCAGAATTGGTATCAATGGAAGATCGCATCCCGGCAGCGGCGCAAGAGGCGCTGGCGAACATGGGGCACAAGCTGGAGGTTGAGGGCGGCTGGTCGTCTTCAATGGGCCACGCGCAGGCGATTGTGATTGACCGCGCGCATGGCACGCTGGCGGGCGGCGCCGACCCGCGCGCCGATGGGCTGGCGATGGGGTGGTAGCAGGAGAACAGGCGAAGCAATGGGAACAACAGCACACCTGGCAGCACGCTCAATGGCATTGGTTACGGGCGGCTCGCGTGGGATTGGCGCTGCGGCGGCGCTGGCGCTGGCGGCGCGTGGCTATGATGTGGCGATCACCTATCGCAACAAAGCGGCGCGGGCGAATGAGGTGCAGGCGGCGGCAAGCGGCAAAGGGGTACGCGCCCTGGCGCTGCAAAGCGACATTACCAGCATAGAAGATCAGGACCGCCTTTTTGCCGCGCTGAGGGAGTGGGGTGGGCAGCTTCATCTGCTCATCCTCAACGCCTCCGGCGGGCTGGAGCGTGATCTGCTGGCCGCCGACCCAGACTACCCGATGCACATCAACCGCGACGCGCAACTGGCGATGCTGGAGCGGGCGCTGCCCCTTATGGTCAGGGGCAGCAGCGTCGTTTTTGTCACGAGCCACTGGGCGCACCTGTACGGCAAAGTGGAGCAGCTACCCAATTACACCCCCATTGCGGAGACGAAGCATGCTGGCGAGCAGGCGCTGCGCGAGCGGCAGGAATTGCTCGCCCAGCGCGGTATCCGGCTGCTGGTGGTGACGGGCGACCTGATTGACGGCACGATTACCCCAAAGCTGCTGGAGCGCAAAGCGCCCGGCCTGGCAAAACAACGGCTGGGTGAGGTGGGGAAGCTGCCAACAGCCGAGGAAATGGGCGAGGCGATTGCCGCAGCCGCCACCGACGCCACGCTGCCCAGCGGGCATACGGTTGTGGTGGGCGGAGCGCTGGAAACGCTCTTGCCGCCCTCGTAATGGCTGCTAGGCGTCAACTTTCTGGACGGCGCGCAGCCCGGTTTGCAAGGCGGTCAAGACCTCACCCGGCGGGCCGTAGTTCTTGCCGACCTCCAGCGCAAACCGCCTGCCAGAGCGCCGCTGAATGATGAATTCCAGCCCGAAGAAGCCACTTCTCGTGCGAATCGCCGCGACCTCGGCAAAGGCAGCCCCTTTGACCTTTTCTCTTCTGACCTCGGCAAAGCCATCGGGCGTCACGACGATGAAATACGACTGGGTGTTGTTGTACGCCTGCATCCAGCGCGCCGCCACGACCAAGAGCCAGAGGCCAAGCGCCACAAAAAGCAGGCTTTCAATGATGGAAGCAGTGGCGATGCCGCTGTTGCTAAAAAAGCTATCGGGCAGAAACTTGGGGACATAGGCTGTCTGAGAAATAAAGAGATAGACCGTCATCCCCAGCGCAAACAGGCCAACCAGCCCGACACTGAGCACGTTGCGCAAGGCGGCGCCGCGCGCCAGCGGAAACAGTTTCCAATCATCGGGCATGATGCCTGAACGCGCCTGGCTCGCCACCAGTTCTTTATCAAATGCTGCCATGTAATTGATTCCTCCACGTTCATGCCTCACGGCGCTGCATGATTTGGCTTGCACGTGGGCGCCGCAATTGTAACAGAGGGGAGGTCAGGGGACAAGAACCAATATGGCCCTGGGCTGCTTTCTGGAAGAGGGCTATTTCTCAACAGACCACGCTGGTAAAATACGACCCGCAGATAACGCGCTCTGGCACAGTATGGGTTATACTATAGAGGAGGTTGGAGAAAGAGGGAAAGATGAAAGCACCGGGCCATTACAGCAGAGGTGAGCATCTGGAGCAGCAGCAGGCCACGCTTGACCCGGCCACCCACAGCGAGACGATTGTCAGCAATTGCCAGGGCGCTGCCCATCATTTTGTCTGCGCTGGTATGCAATGGGCAGGAATCAACCATGAGCAAGCTGGACATGTTCATAGCAAGCATCCATCTATGCTCAAACAGGCAGCAGCGCCGGGTATCGTTCAGCAAGCCTGGAACGATTTGGAGCGACTTCGCACCAGAGCATTTTATGGCAGTGGAACTGATAGTGCAGGTGCTGCTGACGCTAGATTGTATCTGGCAACAATCAAAGGCTGGGCGCAGAGTCTACATCCCTAGCATGGAGTAACCGTATGCCCCGTGTCAAAACGGCTCAACTCTATCTGCGTGGCTATCCCACGCTCATCAATCAGATGAATTTGCTGGTTGAATTGGTGCGGGCACATGACCCGAATATCTGTGCTCTTATCCTCTTCGGCTCCACTGCCCGGCTCACCCCACACCGCACCAGCGATGCCGATTTGTTGATCCTCTGCCAGCGCCCCAAGGAATTTGACTCGCTCCACTTGGGAGATCAGCCCTATCGAGGGGTTGCTTTGGTTGTAGAGGCCATTAGCGCGGATGATGAATGGTCGTTTGCCTCCCTGGTCAGCGATCTTCAGATCAGCGACCTCTCGCCTGATCTGGTTGCTAACATTGCGCGCGACGGGGTGCTGCTCTATCAGCGGGCGGGCATGGCGCTGCCGCCAGCCCTGGCAAACCTTCAACCCTACGGGGCATGGCTAAAGCAGGTGCAGGCGTTGCTGGAGAAATGTCAGAAAGCGACCCAGCCCGCCTCCGCCTGACCTCCAGAAGCTCAGCCAAGCGACAGCCCAAAAATGCGCCAGAGGGCTGTTGGCTCCCAGCATACCGGCTCGCCCTTGAGCATGCGCGGGATGCGTCGAGAGATGGTAAAGCCTGCCTGCTCCAACAGGGTTAAGCCAGCCGCGTTTTCGGCTGGCAGCGCCGCAAAGACTTGCTCGTCGCCCGCTGCGCGGCTCACCTGTTCCAGCAGCAGGCGCGCGGCCTCCGCGTCGCGCGCGACCACCGGCCCATTCTCCCAGGGGGCCAGCACCGCGTAGCCGGTCATCTGGCCGGTTTGCGCCACTCTGGTAATCCAGCCGCTTTCCTGAAACGCCTGGAAGAGATGGGCACGGTCCTCGCCCGTGACCTGACGATCAAAAGCGCAAAGCTCTGGAAGATCAGCGGAAGTCAACGGCTGGAGGCGTGTTGAAGAGGGAGACGCCTCACGATACGGGCCGTTCAGATAATAATAGGCGCTGACCACCTGAAAGCCCAGCTTCGCATAGATGGACTGGCCCATCTCGCTCGCGCCAAGCAGGAGCGATGCGCAGCCGCGCTCGGTCAGGTCGGCCATCAGCGTCTCGGTCAGCGCTGTGCCGAGGCCGTGTCCCCGATAGTCTGGCGAGGTGAAGATATGCCCCAGCCAGCCGACAGTGCCGCTCTTTGTCCCGTTGGCGGTGCCAACGATCTGCCCGTTGATTTCGGCCACAAAGGGACGACAGGCCGGGTGGCTGGTGTAGAAGCGAAAATACTGCCGCAGGTCCGGCCAGCCGCCAGCCAGCACCGCTTGAGCAGTTGGCTCGATGTCGGCGCTGGTCATGGGGCGAATGCGCATATCACTATCCATAGGGGTCACTTCGCTGGCTGCACCGAAGGCATGGCGGCGGTAAAAATCTCCTGGGCGCCGGTGCGGGTATCATTCCAGAAGACATGCGCGAACTGATTGTCGGCGGCCAGCCCCTGATAGTCGCCAAAGAAGTTGACCGGCCCGTTGCTATCTGGAACTGGTGCGTCCACCGAGGGATCGGAGGAAGCCGTCGTCACGCGCACATTGGGCAAGAAGGTTTTACCACCATCGGTAGATTGCGCCAGATACGCATCCACCAGGAAATTGTTCGGGTCGTCGCGGCGATCAAAAAACATGATGCTGACGACGCCGTTGGGTGCCACCACGACCTGCGGCTGAAACTGATCTTTGCCATCGCCCTTGGGGTCATCGTTGACGCGCACCGGCGCGCCCCAGGTCTGGCCGCCGTCGCTGGAGGTAGAGAGCAGAATATCGGAATCGCCAAAACGCTCATCGGCCCAGGTGAGGTAGAGTTCGCCCGTTGTGGGGTCGGCGGCAAAAGCGGGCAGTGAGAAATTGCGGAAACAGCTATTGTTAAAGTGGAAGGGCAGATCGTAGACCTCGGCGGCATCTACGGGCGTGCTCCAGGTCTGGCCGCCGTCTGCTGAGCGCACCACAAACTGTTGGGTATGGGCGGCCCTTGATGGTGGCAGGGGCCGACAGGTGAATTGGGGTGAGTTAGCAGCGAGTGGCCCACCCACAAACCCCTGGTCGCCGCTGTCGCCGCCTTCATCCTGGCCGTGATCTGCCGCAGGGTTATTGGGATCATAATAGGCATAGGTCACGACAATGCTGCCATCCGGCTCGATAACGGGAATAGCGCCCAGCGCCGAATCGCAGGTGAGGCCACCGCTGGCTGGTTCCCCAAAACGACACAGGGAAGAGGCGCCGGAAATGCTGACGCCCGGCGAAAACGTCTGGCCGCCGTCGGTGGAGCGCGAAAAATAGATGGGGGTGCTGGGAGAACGGTTATCATCCAGGTTCCAGGCAATATACACATCGCCCGCATTCGGCCCGCTGGTCGTGTCTATGGCAATCCAGGGCTTATCGCTGAAGGTCGCGCCGTTGGGGTCGGCATGCACCAGCGTCGGCAGTTGGAAGGTCTTACCGCCATCCGTTGAGCGCGAAACAGCAATGCCGCTAAAGTCGGGGTTGTCTACCTTCCCATCCACCAGCACCGCAGCATACACGTCGTTGCGCAGGCCAAAAGCAAAGCTGATGTCTGAGGTAAGCTCGTAGTCAGCGTAGCCAGGGAAGATTCCGCCATCGGTCCAGGTGCAGCCGCCATCAAATGACGCATAATAGCCAATCTTGAAGCGATAATGAGCCGGGTCGGTAAAAAACTTGGAGCCGCCTACCAGATTGAGCGGGTTATGGGGATTTTCAGCAATCTCTGGCTCGCTGTGCGCCAGATAGGAGTCTTTGCTTACGCGCACATTGGTGATCTGTTTCGGCGGCGTGGCGGGGAGTTTCACACACGCGCCGCCGCCCGCCAGATACCAGGGGCCGGTGGGCGTCGGCGTTCCCTGGCCTTTTTGCTGACCAGCGAGATTGAAGGCAAACTGGCGCAGCGGAGGCACTGCCAGGACAACGCCACCCAACACGGCAATCAGCAGCACGACGGTCAGCGCCAGCCAGAGCCAACGGCGCGATTTGGGGGTAGTAGGGGGTGTAGGTTGTTGTTCCATCTTGGGCTAACCCTCCACACGGCGCAGCGTATACCAGGCCGAGATTTCGTCTTTGCCAAACTCCACCTGCTCGCAGGTAAACGCTGGAGCAAAGATCGCTTTGACCTGCTCCGGCGTGACGCCCATCTGCCGCCCTTTTTGCATACGCGGGGTGAACGCATACAGCAAGAAGACGGCGCCCGGCCTGCTGAGCGCCGCCGCGCCCTGCGCGTAGGCTGCCTGGCCCTGCGGTGGCAGGCCATGAAAACAGCCCAGGTCCAGCAGCAGATCAAATGGCCCGCGCAAGGGGAGAGTGCCCAGGCGCGTCACATCGCCCTTATAGAACTTGACCTGCGCCCCCGCAGCGGCAGCCTTGCGGCTGGCACGCTCCAGCGCCCGCGCCATGAAGTCCACGCCGCTCACATCCCAGCCATGCTGCGCCATGTAGATGCAATTGGTGCCGGTGCCACAGCCCAGGTCCAGCGCCTTGCCGGGCGGCAGTTTGTGCTCGCCCTCTATGACGGCGACTAATTCCGGCGGGCTGATGCCGGTATCCCAGGGGGCTTTGTTGCGGAAATAGGCCAGCCAGAAGAACAAGAAGCGAGGGTTCAAGACGGACATGGCGGTATATCCTTCGTTTTGCTGTTCCTAAACAGCACTGGTTTGTTTGCCTGATGGTTTCTACCTCCAGTATAGCATGGGGCAGGTCAGGCAGGGATAAGCTCTTCTATGATATTGGTCGCGTCATCGGAGACGATGATATGGTCCTGCGCCGTGACCAGCAGCCCTTGCGGTTCAAACAAGCCGGTGCTGGTCAGCGTTTCGTGCTGGCCGGTTTGGAGGTTGACGCGCACCAGGGCATGAATGGAGGGGCGCAGGTCAGTCACCAGTAAGTTGCCTTCTTGATCGAAGGCGACATCATCAGGCATGCCGAAACCGCCCAGGCTGGTCTTGGTGCCATCCGGCGCAATCTTGACGACGGCGCCGCCGCATTCATCGGCCACGTAGATATTCCCCTGAGCATCCGCCACCGCGCCAACGGGCCGCACGATGCCCGATGCCAGCAGGGTGAGCGTCTGCCCATCCAGGCTCAGGCGATAGACCTCGCCCGTTGGACTGTCGGGCACAATCACGGTTTTGGTGATGGGGTCGTAGGCGATGCCGTCCACCCCATCTTTGCAACTGGCGGTGCTGGGCGTCCCCGGCAGCGAGCGCAGGAGCGTGGGGGTGGTGCTGCCGGGCGCAATCGTGAGGATGCGATTGGTTTTCTGTTCGGCCAGAATCAGCGTGCCATCGGCCAGCATGACAATGCCCTCCGGCCCGGCGATATTGTGCAGCAGCACCGTCACGGAGCCATCGGCGTTCAGGCGGCTGACCGTGCCAGCATAAAAATCGCTAAACAGGATATTGCCTTGTAAGTCAAAGGCCAGATCATCCGGGCGGGCGCTGCCCTGGAGCAGCAATTTCGTGGTGAAATGCGCTGGCGCCGGGCGCGGCGTGCTGGTTGGCGCGGGCGGCGTGGCGGTGGGCGAAACGCTGGCCTTTGGTGTGGGGTTGCCAGTGGTCGGCGCGGGTGATGAGTTACAGGCGGC
>DATBGS010000098.1:0-7871 GCA_036557885.1 Ktedonobacterales bacterium | reverse complement strand
ACGGGAAGGTCGAAGCTTTCCTTGGCGATTTTATGCTGTTTCAAATACACCTGAAGCCGCAGGAGGTGTTCTCTGTCCTGATGGCTGTAGCTGATAAATACAGTGTTCCTGGCAGGGGGCGCAGATGCAGTTGTACTACGGCCAGATTCCTTATAGACTGTGTTGATGGGGCTGTGCTGAGGCATATTCGGAGCGGAGAGAACTTTGATGGTCATGCGGCGTGCCTTCTCCAAGTTGATACCCAGGCTTTCCAGGACGCCAGCAGCAATGCCTTCGCCCTCTCGGATCAATCCCAGCAGTAGATGTTCCGTCCCAATATGATAGCGATTCATGCGGCGAGCCTCATCAACCGCCAGTTCGATGACCTTTTTGGCTCGTGGGGTCAAGCCAAACTGCCCCAAGACAGTCCGATCACTTTTACCTATAATAAACGTAAGAGCGCCGCGAACTTTGTTCAGTTCCACCCCGAAGTTGCTCAGAACCGCTGCGGCAACCCCATCTGCATGAATGAGGCCCAGGAGCAAATGCTCAGTACCAATGTAGTTGTGGTCGAGGCGTATCGCTTCTTCCTGGGCAAAGTTCAGGGCGTTTTTGGCCCGCTCAGTAAATCTGTCAAAACGGTCACGGTCATTCATGCAAGGCGTCTCCGCAAGAGGGAATGTGCATTGGCACAGGCTTGTTCCAAAAAGCTACAAAGACCCGCTTTTTAGTGTTTGCTTTCCCTCAAGTATAGAGCACCAGTCAATCTCGGCGGCGGTGGCTGGCGATTAAAATCGCGCCTAAGGGCGTTCCGCCACCAAACCTGCCTACGCAGGTTCCCAACCTCCCCCTTCAGGCCAACCGATGCGCCAGAGGGGGCGGTTGGGAGTCCGCGCAGGCGGACTTGGTGGCGGAACGCCCTTAGGCGCGGCTTTCAACCGCCAGCCCCGTCGTTCAACGCAAAACGTTGGTGCTTGCCACGATACGCCGCCGGGGTCGGCCTGCCCCTGCTTTGGGCGGCGCTACAGTGACGGGGCGCTGGCGCTACCCATCCTGCCCCCTTGATTTTTCGGAAAATCTCTGCTATACTTGTCGCAAGCCTCCTTGATGGACGCTCACGATGCGCGTATGTGTGCATCGGTAGTTCGATTATTTTGTGCTCAGCATCACGGCCAGCGTGACCACGCCTAAGAAGCAGGCCACGCCAATTAACCCAACTTCTGCATAGGACAGAGGTCAAGCCGCAAGACATTCTGAAAGTCCCTCTTCCGGCCACCTCTCAACGACAAGCGCTCATCGCGCCAGGCAACGCCCATATGGGCCGGGGCCATGCCCCGCTTCCATGACCGTCCGCCTGGGAAGCGAGCAGCGCTGCGCAGGAGGTGGCCGTCGTGCTGCCTGCCCCCTGCCCAGGGGAGAAGGAGATTCAGGATGTCTCAGGCTCACCACGACCCCGCCGACTCTTCCGCCCAGCAGCCCACCCCCGCGCCAGGCCCGCGCACGCAGCGCCTGATCTGGTCGCCGCGCCCCAAACCCAAATGGCCGCCGGAGGACTTCAGCCAGGATGCTTTCGAGCAGCGCCGCCGGGAGCGCCTGGAAGAGATTCGCCTCGTCTATGAGCGGGTGGCTGCTGGCCTCCCCATCAAGGAGGCCGAGGCTACCGGTGACAGCAGCCCTGTAGCCGCAGCGCTCCCCGGCGCGGTGGCCGGGGCTACAAGCGGCTCGTCCGTAGCCCCGGCGCTCCCCGGCAGGGACGCCGGGGCTACCCCAAAACAAAGGGGCACGGCAGGCGGAGCGCTCGTAGCCCCGGCCACCGTGCCGGGCAATCGTGGCGAGAGCGAACCGTCGGCTCCTGCGACTAACGTGGAGAGCAGCCCGGCGCTCCCCGGCAGGGATGCCGGGGCTACAAGGAACCCTTCCCCTGTAGCCCCGGCATCCCTGCCGGGCCGTCCCCCGAAAGGGGCGCCTGCGGCACAGCGGGCGCGCACACCGCGCCCACAGGAGCCAGCCCCCACCGGCCAGACGCGCTACAATGCCTGGAGTCGGCGCGAGCGTCCAGTCAAGACGTGGCCGGAGGACACCCCCGGCCAGCGCCGAACGTGGCCCGAACGGAAAAAAGAGTCGAAGCGCCCCGCGCGCCCCTGGGTTCCGCCCAAGGAAGCCCCGAAGCATTTTCCTCCGCCATACGCGCTCTGGCCCTCGGAGCCGGTCTATCTGCCCGTCCCCGATACCCTGGCGCCCCTGGAGCGCCCCTTCAAGCGCCCACCGCCCACGCTGGGCAAGGTGGCCCCGTTCCCGCAGATAGACCCCCGTTCGGCAACGGATGGCGCCTGGACAAAGCGATTTGCCACGCTGGATACCTGCACTGATCTGTTCTCTTTGCTGCTGGTGGGCATCAACGCCGTGATTGAACTGCGCAAGGAGCACTGGGTCTGGCTGGACTGGGAAGACGCCATGCCGCTGCGCGCCGGGCATGGGCTGCTGGAACATCCCCTGCCGGGCTTATGGGCGAGTCCGCTGCTGCCCTGGAAGCCAGAAGGCACGCTGACCGTGCTTCAGACCGAAGTGGAGCAACTGGTGCGCGTGCTGGAGGTGCCGCGCATCAGCGAGCCAGAGTCATTGAAGGAGCAGACGGAAACGCTGCGCCAGGAGGCCATCAAGCTGCGCCTGAAGCGCCTGGAGGAGGTCGTAGCGCGGCTGCGGCGCGAAATGAACAAGCGCCGCGCAGCGCGGCGCGTGGCCGAGCTGCTGGCGCAGTTTGCCTGGCGTTCGCTGGAGTCGCTCTTTCTGCCAGAGATGCCCAGCCGCCGCGTGTAGCGCTTGCCAGCAGCGCGGGTGGCCCGCGCTGCTGGCGGTCCGCTCGCTGACCCCAGAGACGGCGCCGGGTGGCACTCTCCAATGGAACAGATTTTGGTTTCTGCACGTTCTTTATTTTGGGGAATTGCCTGATTTCAGAGAGCCTGATATTATAGTCATGTGATTATTGCTTTCTTATGATTTGTCAGCATCCATACATTTTTCTCGCCGGTCAGGGGAGGCGCGAGATGCGGGACCGGATTCTCAAGGGCAGGCAGGGTCAGTATAAATTAATAGACACAATTGGCAGCGGCACAATGGCAACCGTTTTTATTGGCCGCGATGTCTTGTCCAATCGCATCTTTGCGGTCAAGGTGCTCAAGCCAGACGTGGCCGTTCAGGAAGACTTGCTCAAACGCTTCAAGCGCGAAGCAGAAATCCTGACGACCCTGGCAAACCCGCATGTCGTGCGCCTGATAGAATACGCCCTGGACGACACCATTTACTTCCTGGTGATGGAATATGTGGATGGGGCCACGCTCAAGCAGTGCATTGTCGCTGGCGGCGCGTTTCCGACGGAGCGCGCGCTCGATTTTGCCGAGCAGATTGCCAAGGCGCTGCACGTGGCCTTCCAACAGCAGGTGATCCACCGCGATGTCAAGCCGCAAAACATTCTGGTCACAGCGGGCAACCTTGCCAAACTGACGGATTTTGGGCTGGCGCGCTCCCAAAACTCCGCGCCGCTCACCGAGCGCGGCACCTTTATGGGTACGGCGTATTACGCCTCGCCAGAGCAGGTGCGCGATAGCCATAACGTGGATACGCGGGCCGACCTCTACGCCCTGACCTGCGTGTTTTTTGAGATGCTCACGGGCCGCGTGCCCTATGAAGGCAAGAATGTGCTGGATGTGCTGGGCATGCACATCAACGGCCCGCTGCCTTCGCTGCTGGCGCTGCGCCCGGACATACCGCCCGCTTTTGAAGAGTTTATCCATAAAGGCATGGCAAAAAATCCAGCCGCCCGCTTCCAGACGCCGCAGGAGTATATTCAGGAACTGGAAGCGCTCAAGATGCACCTCGACGCGCCGCCACTGCGGGCGCAGGTGACGATTCTCGCCAATGGCGTGGTGGTCTATCTGACGAAAGTGCACAGCACCATCGGGCGGCTGGATTCCCAATTCAGCCCGCCAGAGGTGGATCTGACCAACCTGGACAACACGCGCCGGGTATCGCGGCGCCATGCTCGCATTCTGCAAGAGGGCGGGCACTTTTTCGTCGAAGACCTCAAAGCGCTCAACCCCACGCGGCTCAATGGCGTTCCATTGCCGCCGTTTGAAAAACACGAACTCCACGACGGAGACACCCTGCACGTTGGCGACCTTGATCTGCGCTTCTCCTTAGTCCAGAGTTGACGCTCCTTCAAGCGACACAGCCACGCCGGGCACCTCATCTGGTGCAGCCGCAATCGTCCCCTGGCGTCTGGCGCGGGCAAAGAGCAGCAGCGCGGGCGACAGGATGACGCCCGACACGACCAGCGCCGCCCGCAGCGAGGCATTGCCAATCGCGCCCACCGCCGGGCCGCCCGCAATCTGGCCCAGCGCGTTCACCTGCCCATCAATCGAGAGCACCGTCGCCCGCACCGCTGGGTCAATGCGCTGTATCTGCCAGGTACGGAAAATGGGTTCCTGCGTATTGCGGAAGACGCTCGCGCACCATAACGCCGCCAGCGCCACCCAGAAATTGCCCGCCAGCGCAAAGCCCAGGATGCTCACCACCAGACACGCGGTAAAGGCAAACAACAGATTTGCCACCGCCCGGTGGCGGTTGGTATCCAGGCGACGCTTCAGCACCTCAGTAACGCCCAGGTTCAGCAGCGTAGAGCCAATGCTGATGATGCCAAACCAGATCACCGGCTTGAAATTGCCCAGCGCCGGAAAGCTGAAATCCTGAAGCAGATGTGCCGTCCAGAGCCGATCAAAGCCCTCGCTAAACAGCCCAGAAAACGCTGTGATGCCCAGGAAGGTCAGCAAAATGGGGCGCTGGCGAATCAGACGCACTCCGTTGCTGGTCGTCGCGGCCATTGTCTGCCAGGTGGTGCGGTCTTCGCGCGGCGTGGGCTGAAAGCCGCGTTCGGGCATGATGACCAGCAGCAGCCCGGCCAGCACCACATATAGCCCAGCCCCTAGCAAGATTGGCAGATTGAGCCGAATGCTGCCCAGCGCCACGCTGAGCGGAATAGCCACCAACCCACCCACGCGGCTAACCTGCGAGGCGCGCAGCATGAGCGGGCCAAGCTGGGTTTCGCCCACTTCATCGGCAATCCAGGCGCTGTCCGCGCCATCCGTAAAGGTGATGCCAATTCCCCAGAGCACCTGCGCCAGCAGAATAGCCCAGAACTGGGGGATGGACCCCTCCAGCAGAAAGCCCGCGCCAATCAGCGCCAGGCCCACAATCACCGCCAGGCGGCGGCTATAGACATCGGCAAGCACCCCGGTGGGTACCTGCGTAAAGAACGCGGTGATTTCCAGAACGGTGCCAACCAGCACCAGTTGCAGCGGGCTGAGGTGCGCCACTTCCAACTGGTAGACGAGATTAAGGGTAACAATCGTGGTAAAGAAAAAGGCGGAGGCGCTGGACAGAATCAGATAGACGGTCTTCGCCTCCCAGGTAAAGCGTTCTGCAAACAACAAGCAGCAACTCCTAGCATGTCATCAAGGCAGCGGGCATCTCTATATTCGCCCATGCTGCGTACATTCTTTGTAGATGGTGTGTTAAGAATTGCTGCTGACACGTCTGGCCTCTTTCTTGGTGTGAGGTGATATAACAAAAGCGCGGAGCTATCCACGCAATAGGCAATCATACAACAGGAGCACCCTGCATGCAAGCTGATCTCCTCGCGGCCCGACATCCACGCGCCAGCGATGCGAGTTCCCCTCAAGCTATCTATGAAACGCGCTGCGTCCAATTTGCCGCGCTGCGCGAGCGCTATCGCCGCTTCAGCGACCTGAACGCTAACCTGAATGTGGCCCTGGTGCTGGCGGCGCTGCTGTGCCTGGCGCTGGGCCTCTGGCGCGGCGGGCTGCCGTTGTATCTGCTTGCCGCCGTGTTTGCGCTAGGTTTTGTCGTGGCCTATGTGAACCTGGGCCGCCTGAACCAGATCGAGCGGCGCTATCACACGCTGTGGGAGATCAACGACGAAGGGCTGCGTCGGCTGCACCGCGACTGGTCAAGGCTGCCCTTGCGCCCGCCGCCCACGCCCATCACGCCGCATTCCCAGGCCGCCGACCTTGATCTATTGGGGCATGCCTCGCTGCAACATCTGCTGCACACGCCCAATACGCCTGTTGGGAAAAACACGCTCCAGGGCTGGCTGCTGGAGCCAGCCCTGCCAGCAACCATCCAAGAGCGACAGGAAGCCGTCGCGGAACTGGCGCCGCTGGTGGGTCTGCGCGATTCGCTGGCCGTAAGCGGGCGGCTGATCGAGACGACCCAGGCCAGCTACGAGCGCTTTCTGGAATGGGCCGAAAGCCCGCTCTGGCTGGCGACACGAACGTGGCTGGTCTGGCTGAGCCGGGCGCTGGCCGTGCTCACGCTGGGGCTGATCGTCGCGCAGATCGTCGGGCTGTTCAGCTTCCCCTACTGGCTCATCGTATTGCCCGTCAATATCGGCCTCTGCCAGACGGTGGGGCGCGCGCCCAGCCATATCATAGGCGAAGTCTCGGAGCGCCAGGAAACCTACCGCGCCTATGCCACCCTGTTCCAGATCATCACCGGCCAGACGTTTACCGCGCCGCTGCTGCAACGCCTCCAGGCCACACTTTCGGCGGGCGGGCTGCACGCCGATGAGCAGATGCGCCGCCTGGTGCGGCGTATGCCGCTGGTGGATATTCGCGGCATGATGTTTTTTATTCTCATTCAATGGCTCACGCTCTGGGATTTCCACGTGCTCTGGCTGCTGGAACGCTGGCAGCGCGTGGCGGGCAAGCACGCCCGCGCCTGGCTGGAGGCGCTGGGCGAAATGGAGGCGCTGGCCGCGCTTGCTACGCTCACCTTCGATCACCCGGCCTGGACCTTCCCCACGATCACGCCGGACGAGCCAGCGCTGCATGGCGCGAACCTGGGCCACCCGCTCCTGGCGCCAGCAGCCTGCGTGGGCAGCGATTTCAGCGTGGGGCCGCCGGGGACGTTCTTGCTCGTCACTGGCTCCAATATGTCGGGCAAGAGCACGCTGCTGCGGGCGCTGGGCGTCAACATCACGCTGGCGCAGGCGGGCGGGCCGGTCTGCGCCGACGCGCTCAGCCTGCCGCCCATCACGCTTGCCACCACCATTCGCGTGCAGGATTCGCTGGAGCAGGGCGTCTCCTACTTCATGGCCGAACTTCAGCGCCTCAAAGAAGTCGTGACGATTGCCACACAGACGAGCGCTGCTGGCGAGCGCCTGCCCTTCTTCTTGCTGGATGAAATCCTGCATGGCACCAACACCGCCGAGCGCCAGATTGCCGTGCGCCAGATCGTGCGCCACCTGCTCTCGTTGGGCGGAACGGGCGCCGTCTCCACGCATGATCTGACGCTGGCCCAGACGCCAGAAATCGCCAGCACCGCCCAGCTTGTCCACTTCACCGAGACATTTACGCGCAGCCCGGAGGGGCTGAAGATGACCTTTGACTATAAGCTGCGCCCCGGCATCGCTACGTCCACCAACGCGCTCAAGCTGCTGGAAATGGTCGGCCTGCCGCTGGATGAGGCGCTGCGCCTGTAACGCTTCCCGGCGCGGTGGCCGGGGCTACAGGCAGTCGCTTGTAGCCCCGGCCACCGCGCCGGGAACTCGCCGTTATTTACGCGGCAACCGCAACCTTCTTTGGCTGATAGACGGTTTTAGTGACGAGCACCAGCAGAATCACGCCCACGCCCAGCACCACATGGGACAGCCACTGATTTGGCTTGTTCGCATCGTAGAAGCCAAAGACGAAGGGCGAAATCGCCAGCACGACGCAGGCCACAAAGTCAAAGATGAGATGATAGGCCATCGGGATAAACTTGATGCCAGGGATGCCCAGTTCGTAATTGGTCAGCAGGCTATACAGAAGCAAGCCAGC
>DATBGS010000097.1:0-40201 GCA_036557885.1 Ktedonobacterales bacterium | reverse complement strand
GAGCAGGCGGTGGCAGAGGCGCGGGCCGCGCTGGGCGAAGCGGTGTGGGCGGCGGCATTCGCCGCCGGGCGTGCCCTCTCGCTAGAGCAGGCCATCGCCGAGGCCCTAGGCGAGACACGCGCAGGCTGAAGGCCGGTCAGGTGATCCCGCTGGGACGCCTCCCGCACCTCCGCGTAGTACCCCGCTTTGCGACGCTTGAACCCTCTAAATCAGGGGAGAGCGCTTCAATAACTCGTTGCGCATCCCGTGGGCAAAGGCGGAGTACCTGAGCGCGCACCAGCGCTTGCCGCGCAGGACCAGCCAAGAAGAAGGCATTGTTTTGGCTTTCACATCGGCCAGGATACGTTGCTCATCCAGCATGGATTCTTCCCTCCTGTGAGGCTGACCACGTTTCTCAGAGCATGTTTGGCAGGGCAGCGAGCCAAGAATCGGTCTGAGCAGCATCGTGTGGCATTGGGTTCAGAAGGGCTCTCCACCCGGCGCCGATCTGGCGTGAATTGACGCCTCGGTTGGTGTTCTGGTACGCTAAAAACAGATATTTCAGTTCCTTGATCAGGAGAGAGCAAAGAAGGAAGGAACATGGTATGACCACCGTTCAAGTCCGCTATATTGTCCATGATGTGGAGGCAGCCATTGCGTTCTACACGCAGCACCTTGGCTTCCAGCTCGTGATGCACCCGGCGCCCCCCTTTGCGATGCTCTCCCGGGGCGATCTGCGCCTCGTGCTCAGCGCCCCCAATCCTTCCGGCGGAGGCGGACAATCCATGCCCGACGGCACCAGGCCTGAGCCTGGTGGGTGGAATCGGTTCGCCCTCGAAGTCGACGATCTCGCCGCCACGGTCCAGCGGCTGCGCCAGGCGGGAGCCCACTTCCGCAACGACATTGTTACTGGCATCGGCGGCAAGCAGATTCTCCTGGAAGATCCCTCTGGCAACCCCGTTGAACTCTTCCAGCCGATTGTGTCCGAGGCACGCCTGAGTTCGAGTTCCTGAGCCGACGCGAACGGCTGCTCAAGACGAGTAGCTCATGCGGTCGCCTCTCTGCCCTGCGAAACATGCTCTCAGCATGAATCACCGCTGGAACAATGACTTGTCAACTATCAGGGTACTCGCTTAGGTTGCTGCAACTCGGGGTAGAACGAGCGATATTGCCTGGCATACCCTGCTTCAGCCATAGCTTGATACCCTGGTATTTTTTTGGCTCTGGCCCGCTGCAAGGCGGCCAACAACCCAACCTTTTCAACGGGAGCTTTCGAGACTACCGTCGCTTCCGTTGGGCTTGAAGATGAATCACATTTTGTTTTCTCCCGCTTGCTGATTGTGGAAGCCTTTTCGGGGCGCACCTCTTCCTCATTTCTCTCCTCTTGTTTAATAGCAATTTGCTCGGTGCTCTCTATACTAGCCACTTGCTCCCTGTTGTGTGTTTCTATGATTTGAGTTGGCGCTTTCTCTCCCCCCGGTTGCTCTTCTAACGGGGGGACTTCCTCACCACCCGACGATCTACCATTCTCTGAGGCTTTTGTCGTCCCTATGCGCTGGCCTTTTTGGAGCCGTCGCTGCCACTCAGCAAGGATCGCTGTATCCTCGAGCAGGATAATATCCCCTATCTCTTGCAATTCTTTGAGATCACCACGCCGCACAGCAGCAAGCATCCCGTTTATAGAGCGGAAGCTATCCAGGACTACTGAGCGGATGACTTCAACGTCGATTTCTTCTTTTCCGAGCGCTATCGCACGATATTGAGACAGCATGAACACTTTGATAGCCAGATCAGGGATGCCAAGGGTCAACTCATAGAGCACTTCACAGGTTATGATCTAAAATAAACAAAATCATCAATTTCCTGAATTGATGAATATCTAGGACTGCATCCAGCCGATAGTCTCGCCGACGTCTTTCATCATCGGTCAAATGAATATGTCCAGGCGCCCAATCGATGAGATGCTCATCAGTTAAGCGAATAGCTGCCTCGATGATTCCTTTCCAATCAGCGCGATAGGGCGGATTATGATCCAAATGGATTCCTAGCCTGCGGATTACATTTCTGACTTGTTTGGTGAGTAGTTCTCCACGATCTCCCTTAATCCGTTGGGCTAAACCCTGGACAGGCCAATCTTCTTTGTCGATGCGAATCCCATATCGTTGGCAAAAGGCTACCTTATCAGCGCTCATATTTTCAAGCGTTAAAATCACCGTCTCCCAGCTGGGGCCATTCAAGCTGACATGAAAACCCACAATGAGGCGGGTGAAGACATCAATGTCCAGCGTGATGACAGGTCGGCCTATAATGCGGCTGCGATCAAAGGAACTGACGAGATAGAGATCCCCGATCGTGCTATCCAGCTGTGTTAATGCGCCAGGACCTGAGGCTTGCAAGGTGGAATTCCCCGTAGATGGCCGGTGGTGGAGATGATAGGCAGATTCCCCTTCGCGGGCAATAATCGTCTCTTTCTCATCCCGTATTTCTCGATAAACCGAATAGAATTGATCCAATGTAGGAAGCTCTTCTACACTTGGCAAGATAGGCCGCAGTGTGCCATCTTCGAGCACAACGTCGCCGACTTTAAAATACGTCTCCATCGGGCAGTAATAGGCTTCCTTCACAGGGAGGTGTTGCTTGATATAAAACCGATTGAGGCCGCTTCGAATATGCGCGCGCGCCTTCTCAGTGAGATTGATTCCAACTGGACGCTCTTCGCGCTTGCTCTTTTTACTGGGACGACCCCGCTTTGGGCCGTGCTCTTCTGGGGATGCCTGCTTCTTGCCACACCGGAAGTACATTCGATGTCGCGAACTTGGCGGGAGAACGGCAGAAGATGCTCGTGTTTGTGGCGGGACCGGTCTGAACTGCGTGGAGTGATGGAAATGACCATCGCCTGGGTTCTGGAAGGATCGATCCAAAGGACCCGTTCTGTTTTTGAGGCCTGTGGTTCTTCGGTCCATTCGATGAGCATGTTGATGCGCAGCGTCATCCAGCAGCCTCGCTTCCGAGGATAGCAGCAATCTGTGGAGACTCCAGAAAGACCAACCGCTGACGAGGGTTGATGCGATATTCAATGTCGATTTGCCAGATACGGTTGGCCATTAAGTGGCGGGCCACCTTGGTACTGGTACCAGGGGGCATGTGGAAAAGATTGTCACAGACCTGAGTAACCTCTGCCAGGACCGCATTTGGCTGAACAATGCGCTGCGTCAGGGCAATGGAAATGTCACTGACTTCGCGGTCGCTCAATGGGTAGAGGAAGCGCCGTTCTCGGTAGGAATGGAGGTCCTCCACGTTCCGCCACACGGTTTCCGAAATGTCGTGCTCGGTCATAAAGTTCCAATCAATGTTTTTGCTCTCCCAGTACCGCCGTTCAATTTCTAACTTTTCAACCACTCGGTTATCGTCGAGATGCTTGGCATATTTAACAGCTAGCGCTTGATCCGCCGCGCCTTTCTCGGTCAAGAGCGTGATCACAAAATCGGTGGTCACAGGTGCAATTTCGTCCTTGCCGCGACCTCTGGGGTGCGCAAAGCCGCAGGTTTTAGCAATGGCACGTGTCTCCTGAAGGGGAAGCGGAAACTGTTCACGGATGTCAATGATCTGCTGTGACCATTCCAAGTGAAGGAAAACGAAATACTCCAAATCGCTAAGCAGTTCATGCTCTCGACGGGTTATCCAACCAAGAGGCATTTCATTTCCACAGGAATCTTGCATTGAGGTCATTCATCCAGCCAATAAGTCCTAAGAGAGCGACTTTACGCAGGAAAATACGCACGCATGTGGCATACTGCCCTGTGTTGTGCTTCCCCTCTTTCAGGGGGCAAAAAAGCTGTCAAGGCAAGGGAACGCTTCTTGCCAGAAGGAGAACTAAACAGCGGCGTTTCATACCGTATCCGTAGTGTCTGTTCCGCTGGCGCCAAACGCGGACTTGAGAGCAAGCATGCTGGCGTAGTAGCACCTGTCTTAGAACCGGATAGAGGTATGGGCAGAGAAAGGACGAGTTCATCCAATGCGTGTGGCAGCAAAAGAGAGCGCCAAACTTCAAGCTGCGCAGCCGACTTCAGCATCTCGCTCGAATACGAAGACGACTCGCGGCCCAACCCGGCCACTCCCTGATGTGCCTGAGCATGTTTCCTGGGATGAAGAGGAGAGAGGCACGACCATCCAGCCTTCGCTCTCCTTGCCCCGTCTCCCAGCAATCAGTCAGCGCGGATTGATCACTTCTGGGAAGTTCGCTTCTGTACCAGCCAGGCAAAAAGCTGCGGGCCATCTCTTGCTAGCTCAAGCTGAAGACGAAGCCGAGCAGCCAACCGCATTGTTGTTGATTCCTGGGCGTGCCCCCAAGAAAAAACAAGAACTTGCTTCCAAAAAACACTTCCTGCTCTATTATCGCCTGGGTATGGCGCTGGCTTCTTTGATCATGCTGGTTGTTGCCGTTGTTTCTCTTTCTGGTGTGCGCCCTGGCGCGATGGCTTTTGACATGGCGGCCAGCCAGGAGGGGAACGCAGCTTCTTATTCGCAGGCAGGCTACAATGTTGGCGTTTCTGGCATGAACCTTTCGGCAAATAGCGCCCTGGCGCAAAACGGCTCGCAACTGCCTTCCTCAGCGCCACCGCCGCCATTAGGCAGGCTGAAGCCGACGCCTCCGCCCGCTCCTCCCGCTCCGCCTCCGGGCGCACCGAGCGGCCCCTACTCAAGCTGGACGCCCCCGCCGGGGTATCCCAGCTTTGCTGTGAAGGATTTTGCTGGCGACCCCTGGGCAGGCTCGTTTGGGCAGTGCACCTGGTGGGCGCACTACAAGCGACCAGATGAAAACCTGTCTGGAATAGGCGATGCCTGGAACTGGGCCAATGGCGCGCGGGCGCGTGGCTATACCGTAACCTCGACGCCAGCCGCAAATTCCACCATTGTCTTTGCGCCAGGAGTGCAGGGCGCGAGCAGCCTGGGGCATGTGGCCCATGTGGAGCAGGTCTTAACGGGTGGCTGGGTATTGATTAGCGAGATGAATTTCTACTGGAACGGTGGCGGCTTTGCGCGTGTGGATTATCGCTATGCGTCGGTTGGCCCCGGTGTCTTGTTCATTCATTAGCGCCTATGGATTTCTCTGAGTACCAGCCTAAAAAGCTGGTCTGGCAGCGGCCAGAGCACCTGCTTCAGCCAGAGCACCTGGCGGTGGTGCTCTCCGCTGCCAGGCGCTCTGAGAATCGTTTTTTCTCCCAGGCGTTTGCCCACCTCGATCCCTCAAGTGATCTGCGCGTGACGCAGGTACAGCACGAGCCATTGCAGGGCGGCGTCTCTGGAGCGCACCTGGAACAAGTCCGGGTGCAGTATGAAGCCAGCTCTGCCCGGCACCCTCCAGCCGTGATGGCCTTCTCGCTCATCCTCAAGCGCGTGCCGCCTCGCGCAAGCTGGCTCATGCGCGCCAGCGGAGATACCCTCTGCCGCGAGGTGCAACTCTGGTGCTCTGACGTGCTGGATGATCTCCCTCCGGCGCTGCTGACACCCGCTCTGGCCGCTTCCTACGATGTCCAGACTGGCGAGGGCGCGCTGCTCATGGCAGACATTGGCAGGTGGCTGGGCAGGTTTGAAGATTGCTTTCTCCCGGTATCTCCAGGCCAGCAAATGCTCACGCTCGATCATCTGGCGCGGCTCCACGCGCATTATTGGAACGATGTCCGCCTCAGCAATATGTTCCTGGGGCTGGCCTCTCCCCACCGGGCACTGCTGCTGCTCTCACCCGAATCCATCGCTGTCCAGCGTGCCACCGGGGATACTCACCCCTATCTGGCAGCCGCTCAGTCAGGATGGGAGGCGTTCTTCAAGCATGCACTGCCCGAACCAGCCCGCCGCATCCAGCGCGTGCTCAACGCTCCAGACCGATTTCTGGCGAGCGCGGCGGCCATGCCTGCCACCCTGGTGCATGGCGATGTCTGGCCGCCGAATATGGGCCTCTGGCCCGGAGAACGAGGCACGCGGGGCCAGCGAGAGGGCAACAAAACTCTCCTGATTGATTGGGCGCTGGCCGCCGCCGGGCCAGCCAGTTACGACCTCTTCTGGCTGCTGTTCTACTGGCGCAAAGTGGACACGCGCCGGGCACTGCTGACCTATCGCCAGCGGCTCACGAAGCACCTGGCGCGGCGCGGCATCCGTCTGAGCGCTGCTGAGTGGAGTATGCTGGTTGATCTTGGCGTCGTTCGCACCGTGCTGACCTGCGGCGAAACGATGGGACAGGCGATCATCCTGGCAACCAATGACGCCAGCCGCGCCAGAGCTATTGCCTTGCTGCATCAGTGGACAAGCTGGGCAGATCGTGTGATTGCCCGCCGGGGCTGGGACCAGTAGACGATTACGCGGCCCCGCCGCTTTCTCCTGGGCGCTCTGCCAGCGCAGCCGCCAGGTATGCCGCTGGATGGTCGAGCGTTCCCGATTGCACACCAACCTCAACCCGTTCCAGCAAAGCGAGCAAGCGGGCACGGGGCTTCTGCTGAATGGCGCGAATGGCCGCCGCTCGTGGATATTTCAGGCGGCGGAATCGCTCCAGCAGCGCCAGACTTTCAGCATCAAATGCAGCAACCGCCTCCTCGCTGGCCTGGCGTGTTTGCGCGGCTCGCCGCGTGGCTGCGCGTGGATGGGCGGCCCTGGCGGTGGCGCGGCGCTTTTCTGATGCCAGAAACTCTGCCTTAAGCGCGGGTAGTTGTGCCAGCAAAGCGAACAGATCGGCCAGGCGATAGAGCGAGTGCTTCTCGCGTGGGTGGTTGGGAAATGGCGCGAACTGTCCGGCGTAGGGAAAAAGTCCGCGTCGGCGCAGCCACTGCGCAAACGCCTCAGCCGTCTTGCCGTGTAAGGTGGTATCTTCGCTAGCTATGGCCTTCCACGCCCGATCAGCATCCAAAAAGGTAGCAGTGTCATAGAACACGGCGTCGCTCTGCGCGGCGCGTTCAAGGAGCGCTTGCGTTTCTGCTTTCATGGCGCGCCTCCCGCTTACTCGAATCGCCCTCCAGACGTTGACCTGCTCATCCTTATCAATCCAATCTTTCTTCTTTCTTCGTTCATTGTAGGGATGATTTTGCTTTCTGGCAAGCGTCAGTTTGAAGCCTGGGCGTGCTTCTTGCGCAGTGCGCCTCTCAACTGGCCGAGAGGTGAGCAAAGAAGGGAGCAAGAGGTGCGCATTGCCTGTATCGGCTCACGCGAGCTTCCGCCGGAAGCAGCGCTGGCGTGCCGCGAGATGGGGCTGGCGTTGGCGCGTGCAGGCTATACCGTTGTGACTGGTGCCACGCCCGGCGTGCCCAGCCAGGATGAGTGGGCTGATTGGGCCGATGGCGCCTTTGCGACGGGGGCTGCTCACGGCAGCCCTGACCGGCTGATCGCCTGCCTGCCCTGGCAGCACTTCCCACGTGGCAACAATCACGCTCTGCCAGGCATCCGGGCAGAATACCCTGATGAGCACCCAGAATGGGCTGAGGCTGCGCACGCTTTTTGGGAGAAAGAGCGCGCACCGGAAGCTGGCCCCTGGCAAATGGTGCGCCGCGCCAGCCGTCTGCGGCTGCTGCGCACTGCTGGCATCCTCCTTCAGTCGCGGCTGCTTCTGGTTTGGCCCGGCGAGGACGATGAAGAAAGTCGTTTTGCGCTGGCGTTTGCCGCGTGGCGCCATCTGCCAGTTATTGATCTTTCGCTGGTTTCCTGGCGCGATGTGCTGGCGGGGCTGCTGGCCGCTTGTAGCACCGGCTTCCCCCTCAAAGCAGGGGCACAGTAGTCGGCCTGCCCCTGCTCTGAGGGGTGAATGCTGGCGGGGTGAACCCTGGTGGTACAATATTTTTATGCCGCCTGAGAGAGAGTATGGGCGGTACCCCAAAACACCCCCAAAACACGGGGGCAGGTGGGGGCAGGTGAGGGCTGATGATGGCGCAAGAGCAAGCACATGCAAACGAGACAACAGAAAAAAAGCGTATATTGTTGCTCTTTTCCCCAGCAACCTATCGGGCAGAGGCGTTTCTTGAGGCGGCCCGGCAGCTTGATCTGGAGGTGATCCAGGGGGTTGATATGCCGGAGGCGCTGGCTGACCTGTGGCATATGCCGCTCGGCCTGGATTTTACCGATGTGCAGTGCGCCACGCGCGACATTCTGGACTATTCGCGCCAGAAACCGCTGCATGCCATTCTGTCTGTTGATGACAGTGCCAGCCTCCTGGCGGCGCATGCCAGCGCCGCGCTGGGCTTGCCGCATAACGCGCCGGATGCTGCGCTGGCTGCCCGCGATAAATACGTCATGCGGCGCATGCTGGCGGCTGCGGGCGTTCCAATCCCGACGTTTCGGCATTTTGCTGGCAGCGACGACCCGGCTCGTGTGGCGGAGCAGGTAGAATACCCCTGCGTCGTCAAGCCGCTGCGCCTCTCTGGGAGTCGCGGCGTCATTCGCGCCAACACTCCACAAGAGCTTGTCGCCGCGTTTACACGCACGCGCACCATGCTGCTGGCCGATGGCTACGCGCTGGAAGATGTTGCGCTGCTGGTGGAACGCTTTATCCCTGGCTTTGAGGTGGCGCTGGAGGGGCTGCTTACGCAGGGCAAGTTGCAGGTGCTGGCCCTCTTTGATAAGCCCGACCCGCTGGACGGCCCGTTCTTTGAAGAAACCATCTATGTCACACCTTCCCGTCTGCCGGAAGCGACCCAGGCAGCCATCGCTGAGTGCACCGCCAGAGCCGCCGCAGCGCTGGGTCTGCGCGAAGGGCCGGTACATGCAGAGTTACGTGTCAATGAGGCTGGCCCCTGGATGGTGGAGCTTGCTGGCCGCTCTATTGGTGGCCTTTGCTCGACCATATTGCAGTTTGGCACCCGCATGTGCCTGGAAGAGATTATCCTGCGCCAGGCTATCGGGCTGGAGATTCCTTCACTGGAGCGGGAGCAGCAGGCTGTTGGGGTGATGATGATTCCCATTCCTGGGGCGGGCATGTTGCGCGCGGTGCATGGTGTGGAGGAGGCCAAAGCGGTGAGCGGTATCGAAGGCGTTGAAATTACTGCCAGGCTCTATAATCAAATTGTGCCATTGCCCGAAGGCGAAAGCTACCTGGGCTTTATCTTTGCGCGCGGCGAAACTCCCGCGCAGGTGGAGCAATCCCTGCGCGATGCGCATCGCTGCCTCAAATTCGATATTGAGCGCCGCCTGCCCGTGATTCAGATGCAGCGCCGGGGCTGATCAGCGTAACGGTTCACTAACACTCTTTCAAGTGTTCCCTGAAGCAAGGAGGTGGGTATGGACCCGCAGACCGTTCTCCAGCATGCTCAAGAGGCGCATCTGCGCCTGGTACGCTTTCTGTACTGTGACAATGGCGGCATCATCCGGGGCAAGTCTACGCATATACATGGCCTGGCCCATCGCATGTTTGAGGGCATCGGGCAAACGCTCGCAATGCAGGCGTTTGCGGGGGTAGACGCGCTGGCTCCTGTGGAGGGCATGGGACCAGTGGGCGAGTTTCGCCTGGTGCCAGACCCCAATACCTTTGTTGTGCTGCCTTACGCCCCCAACAGCGGCATGATGCTCTGCGATATGATCTCGCAGCATGACCGTCAGCCCTGGGCGGCCTGCCCGCGCACCTTTCTCAAGCGGGTGCTCGCTTCAGCCGCACAGATGGGCATCTCCATCCAGGCAACGGTAGAGCACGAGTTTTACCTGGCCCGCGAAACGCCAACTGGCTATGAGCCATTTGACCGCAGCCTGTGCTACAGCAGCATCGGCTTTGACTCTTCCGCCCAGATCATTGACGAGATCATCGCTGCGCTGGAGTTACAGGGGATTCAGGTCGAGCAGTTTATGCCGGAGCTTGGCCCTGCCCAGCAAGAGATCTCCATCCAGCACGCCGAGGCATTGCAGGCGGCGGATAACGTGATTAAAGTGCGCGAAACGGCGCGGGGCGTGGCCCGGCGGCATGGCGTCATTGCCTCGTTTGCAGCCAAGCCATTTTTAGATCAGGCTGGAAGCGGCGCGCACATCCACTTTAGCCTGTGGGGAGCGCCTGGCTCGCCCGCGCAAGGGCGCAATCTCCTGTATGACCCCAACGGACGCGGCGGCATCAGCCCGCTTGGGTTCCACTTTATCGGCGGCGTCATGGAGCATCTCCCCGGCCTACTCGCGCTCACCTGCGCCAGCCCAAATTCATATCGGCGCTTGCTGCCGCACTTCTGGAGTTCCGCCTATACCGCCTATGGCTTTGATAACCGCGAAGGCGCCATTCGCATCCCCTCTCAGTTCTGGGGGCGCGAAGCTGAGTCCACCAATTTTGAACTCAAGCCTGCCGACCACAGCGGTAATCCGTACCTGGCGATGGGTAGCTTGTTTGCCGCCGGGCTGGATGGCATCCGCCGCAATCTCAACCCCGGCGACCCGGTGGAGGTTGACCCCGGCAATTTCAGCGATGAGGAACGCGCCAAACGCGGCATTAAGCGCCTGCCGGAGACGCTGGATGCCGCTCTGGATGCGCTCCAGGCCGATACGGTGCTCACCGAGGCGTTGGGGCCAACGCTTGCCACATCCTACATCGCGGTCAAGCGGCTGGAAAGCAGCTTCTTCAAAGACAAGACGTCTGAAGAGGAAACCCGTCAGCACTTTTACAAATATTAAGTGGCGCGGGCAGACAGGAAATTATTCTTGTCTGCTGGCTGGCTCTGCCTGGATGATGCGATAGGTGGAGGTGAGTTTGGCGGTCTTGCGCATCATGGCTGAGGCGCTGCAATATTTGGTTTCCGAAAGTTCGATGGCCTGCGCCACCGCCGCGTCGGAGATGTTGTGGCCGGTGAAAATATGTTCGACGATAATGTCGGTGTAGACCATCGGATGCTCAGAGGCGCGGCTGCCATGTATGCGCACCTGATAGGACGTGACCTGCTGGCGCTTTTTTCGTAAAATCGAAATGACATCCATAGCGGTGCAGCCAGCCGTGCCCATCAGCAGCAGTTCCATCGGAGATGGCCCGCGTGTGCCTTCTTGCTCTGGAGACTTGGAATCAAGAAGGATCTCGTGGCCGCTGTTGGCAACGGCGGTGAAGGCCATGCCGTCTACAAAATTCAAGGTGGCGTCTATTTCTTTTGTTGCCATACACGCATGCTCTCGATTCTGCTCTGTTCTTATAAAGCATTGTAGCACGCGCCGCCTAGATGTGCCCGTATACAAAAAGCGGATGGGCTGCGCATTCGGCAACCCATCCAGCTTTAGAAAAGCCCGCGCTCTCACCCTTGTTGACTCGTGATCTCTGGCTCTACCGCTGCACCGCTTGAGCGGGATGAGCAAATTCCGCGAGCGTGGGCGCGACCAGCCGCTCAAAGTCGGCATATTTCAGGCTCATGGTTTCGGTGTGCGTTCCCACCGGAAACACGATGGTTTCATCTTCCGCCAGGCTTCGCTCTACATAGACCGGCAGCTGGTAGAGATTGCCAAAGGGAGGCATGGCGCCCACTTCGCAATCTGGGAAGGCCTGGCTGAGTTCGCCCTCATCAGCCAGGCGAACCTCCTCTGTGCCTAAAGCCTGCTTCACGCGAGCAAAATCCACCCGGTACGGGGCGGGCAAAACCAGCATGACCGGCTTGCCAGCAGCGTAGATGATCACCTCCTTGGCAACCAGCTTGCCTGGGATATGCTCCCGATACGCGACATCCTGGGCCGTATACGCGATGGGGTGCTCTTGCACCTGATAAGGGATGTGTTGCTGCTGGAGATAGCCCTCCAGCCGCTCCTTGCACTGCATAGGACACCTTCTTTCGCTTGACTGTGATTCCCCTCTGCCAGTGCTGCACAGACCAGACCAATCCGAGCCGCTCTCCCTCTGGAAGATCATTTCTGCGCTTCTTCTGAAAATACAGGACAGCGGGCAATTCGGGCGTTATGGTAGTAATATGGATGTGCAACAACACAAACCAAAGGAACAAAAGCAACGTGCAGCAAGAAAACAGTATATCAGGACATATGCTTGATCGCGGGGTGGCTCAACTCCAGCAGGCAGCAGAGAAGATTCGCGCCAACATCGGGCAGGTGATTGTTGGCAAAGAAGCAGAACTAGACCTGCTGATGGTGGCGCTGCTCTGCGAAGGGCATGTGTTAATTGAGGATGTGCCGGGCGTGGGCAAGACAGTGCTGGCGAAGGCGCTGGCCCGCTCGCTGGGGTGCAGCTTTCAGCGCATCCAATGCACGCCTGATCTGCTCCCTTCGGATATTACCGGCATCAGCTACTACAACCAGAAAACCGGCGAGTTTGCCTTTCGCCCTGGACCCATCGAGGCGCAGATCGTCCTGGCGGATGAAATTAACCGCGCCACGCCGCGCACCCAGGCGGCACTGCTGGAGGCGATGGAGGAGCGGCAGATTACGGTGGAGCGCGAAACAGTGAAGCTGCCGCGCCCGTTTCTGGTGATTGCCACCCAGAACCCAATTGAACTGGAAGGCACGTTCCCGCTGCCCGAAGCCCAGCTAGACCGCTTTTTGCTGCGCATGCGCATGGGCTATCCCTCCCAGGAGGAGGAGCGCACCATCCTGCGGCGCTTCCGCCAGCAGCAGCCGCTCAGCGACCTTCAGCCGGTGCTGGCTGCTGAAGAATTGCTGGGGCTTCAGCAGGTGGTACGGCAGGTGGCCGTCGCAGAGCCTGTGGAAACCTATCTGCTTGATCTGGTGCGGGCCACGCGCAGCCAGAGCACCCTGGAACTGGGCGCCAGCCCCCGCGCAGCGCTGGCTCTGGAACACGCGAGCCAGGCGCTGGCCGCCATTCAAGGCCGCGCCTTTGCGCGGCCTGATGAAGTCAAGCGGCTGGCGCCAACGGTGCTGGCGCATCGCCTGATTGTCTCGTCGCAGGCGCGGCTGCGTGGCCGCACCGCAGAGCAGGCGCTGACTGAGATCCTTCAGGAGGTGCCGGTGCCGGTGGAACCGGCCATTTCATAACGTCGCCTCTTGACCACAATTGGCAGATAGAGGATACACAAATTCATGGCACATCGTTTAGAGGCCTATCTTTCTTCTTCCGAGCGGGAACTGCGTTCGCGCCGCCGCTGGTATTGGGTCGCCCTGGCCCTGATGGTTGCCAGCCTGATATTCCATCAGGCGCTGATCTTTGTGGCGGGATTGCTGGCGTTGTTTCTGGCCGCGCTGCCGGAGGTCTGGTATCGCTTTTGTCTGTCGGGTGTGGTCTACGAACGCCATCTGGCAGAGAGCCGCGTCATGTTTGGCGAGCCTATCTCGCTGAGCGTGCGCCTGGAAAACCAGAAGCTGCTGCCCTTGCCCTGGATTGAGGTGCGCGACGAACTGCCCGAAGCGCTGACACCACCAACCGGGCGTGTGGAGCTACATGATGCCCGCACCGGCTATGTCGTGCTCATTAATACCTTCTCTCTGTGGTGGTATCAGCGCGTCACCCGGCGCTATCAGATACCCGGCCTGAAGCGCGGCGTCTTCACGCTGGGGCCGCTTAAGCTTGAGAGCGGCGATCCCTTTGGCTTGCTCACCCGCGAGCAGGAGCGGAGGCAGCTAGATACCGTGCTGGTCTATCCGCCGGTTCTGCCAATTGAGCGCTTTGGGCTGCCACCGCGTCATCCTTTTGGCGAGCGCGCGGCCCCGCGTCGTCTGCTGGAAGACCCGGCGCGTGTGGTGGGCGTGCGCGATTGGCTGCCTGGCGATGGGCTGCGGCGCGTGCATTGGAAGGCGAGCGCCCGCGCCATGACCCTGCAAAGCAAAGAATACGAAGCCAGCACGACCTATACGCTGGAGCTTTTTATTAACATCAATGCGTATGATAACCCCATCCTGGGCTTGAATCCGCCCCTGGTGGAACTGCTGATTGCGGCGGCGGCTTCCATTGCGACGTGGGCCATCGAGCAGGGCTATGAGGTCGGGGTCTACTCCAATGGCTTGCAGGCTGTAGGCGAAGGCGAAGCCATGCCTTCGTTATCCCCTATGGAGGCATCCCAGGGCCTGTTCCAGGCGGCGAGGCTCACCATTCCAGCCAGCAGCCGCCGGGAGCAGTTGACGCGCGTGCTGGAAGGACTGGCCCGCCTGATCGCGTATTTTGGCCCACCGCTGGAACAAACCCTCTCGGCTGCGCAGCGTCGCCTGCCCGCTGGAGCAACGCTGGTTGTGTTGAGCAGCGCGGCGGCAGTTTCCCCTGACTTACTCGCTATGCTGCTTCAGATGCGCGGTCCTGGGCAGAAGGTGGCGTTGCTGCTGGCGGGCGACGCGCCTGTGGAGGCGCCGCCTGGGGTGTTGGTCTATCGCCTGGGAAATGAGGAAACCTGGCATGAAATCATGGCTCAGTTTCAAGGGCAAACGCCCGCTGCCGAGAGCGGGCAAGTTGAGCATCGGCAGCCCCTCCTTCTGGCTTGAGGAGGTGGCCCTGCCGCTTGGCGCGGTTGGGATGGAGGCCGTGCCCATAGGCGCGCTGCTCATTTTGGGCGCGGCCTGGCAAGCCAATGACCCGACACAGGCGCTCTTGCCTGTCTGGGCGTTGCTAGTGATCGAGCTAGGAGTGTTCTGGCTGGAGCGCTGGCTGCTGACGCTTTCCTGGTCGCGGTTGCGGCTCAATTCCCTGCTGGCGGTCTTGTGGCTGCTGCTCCTGAGCCTGGTCTGGTATGTTCGCTTTTACCAGGCCAGCGGCCCGTTGTGGAGCTTTCGCTGGCTCAGCGCCTCAGTGGATGGTCTGACGCAGGATGATACCCAGGCGGTGACGCTGGTCGCTCTGGCGGTGCTGCTTACTGTGCTCTGGCTGCGTGGCATGACGCTGGCCCGCGAGCCAAAAGACTATTATCTGATTTCGCGCAATTTCAAGATTGGGTTTGCGCTGCTGATTCTCCCGTTCGTGTTCAGCGGCGCCTTTCCTCCACAGATACGGGACGTGTTAGCGCTGCAACTGGGGCTGCTGTTGCCGCTCTTTCTGTTTCTGGGGCTTTCGGCCCTGTCGCTGGCGCGGCTGGCTGAGATTCGGCGCGAACGTCGCGGGGCGGGCAGCCCGCCGCCAAAACTCTTGCGGCGCTGGTTACTGGCGATGCTTTCGGTAAGCGGGGCATTGGCGCTGCTGCTGCTGGCGCTGGAACTGATCTTCTCGTATCAGACTTTGCAGGTCTTGATTGCGGCGCTTCAGCCGCTCGTTGATGCCGTTGGGACCGTCTTGGGGTGGCTGGTAATCGCTGTGGCCTACATCTTCTATGGCATCTATCTGCTGATTTACCTGGGCGTGAAGGCGCTGTATTCCCTCTTCGCGTCAGGAAAGCAGCCGGTACAGCCGCCTCAACCACCGCCAGGCAAGCCTTTGCCCCAAAATACTCACCCACCAGGAGTACCGGCTGACTGGTTGGCGATTGGGCGATGGGCGCTGATTGTGGTAGCGGTGGTTGTGCTGCTCGCGTTCTTGCTGCGCGCCCTCCTTGCTGTCAGGCCGCAGGATACCGTGAATGCCGAGGAAGAACGCGAAAATCTGGATGCAATGGGCTTGCTGGGTGCGCAGTTGCGCGGGCTGTTTGCTGGGCTAGCAGCGCGTTTTCGGCGGCAAGGCGCGCAGGGTGTAGGCAGTGGCGATGGCCTCTCTGCTGCGTCGGTGCGCGCGCTCTATCGTCGGATGCTGGCGCAGGTGGCCGCGCTCGGACTGGGCAGGCGCGCGCAGGAAACGCCACAGGAGCTTGCCGAGCGGCTGGTTGTGGCACTGCCGTCGTCAGAGGCCATCGTATTGACTGATCTGGCAGCCCTTACCACCGCCTATGAGCAGGCACGCTATGGGGAGCAGGAGCCACCGCCAGAGCGCCTGACCACTCTTCAGGAATCAACAGATCGCCTGCTGAGTCACCTGAGCGAGCAGAACCAGCAGATGCAGCCTTCCTCATCATGATGGGCTGATGATGGCGTCGGCCTCAATCTCCACCAGCATATCCGGGTCTATCAGACGGCTGACCTGCACCATCGTGGCTGCCGGGCGAATATCGCGGAAGAACTCGCCATGCGCCCGGCCAATCTGCTCCCAATCCTCGATGTTAATCACAAACATGCGTGTCCGCACGACATCCTTCAGGCTGGCGCCCGCCCGTTGCAGCGCGGATTCGATGTTGCGCAGCGCTTGCATCGTCTGGGCGTAGGGGTCGCCCTTGCCCACCACCTGGCCGTTGTCGTCGGTGGCGGTGGTGCCAGCGACATGCACCATGTTCCCCACGCGCACTGCCCGCGAATAGCCAACAATCGGTTCCCATGGCGTGCCGGTGGCGATATTCTTGCGTTCCATAAAAATGCTCCTTTGCTTGTAGGTAACAGCGTTATTCTAAGCATAGCAAATGAGAGATACCGTAGGGTCTGTGGGATCTATAGCATCTTGCTTCTCAAAGAGAAGTGGCGTATTCCTACTGCCATAGATTTCATAGATTTTGTAGATTTTTCTTCATCAATAGATGAAAATAGAAAGATAACCCTACCTCACGGTGAAAGACGCTACAGACGCTACACTTCTCAAGGGAATCACTACTAGGTTCTCTCTCATAACCCGAAAAATCTACAAAATCTATGAAATCTATGGCACCCCTTACATCACCCTGGGAGGAAAATCTACGAAATCTACGAAATCTACGGTATCCCCACAAACAGAGCGCCATTCTGCTAGCAGGCGGCGCAATATCCCGCTGCCTGTGCTATAGTGAGGGCAAAAGCGATGAGATACAAAGCAGAGGGAGAGTTGCTGCATGCAGGTGGTCTTTCTTGGCGGGGCCAATGGCGTTGGTGCGAGCTGCCTGGCGCTGCACCTGGGCGGGCACTGGATTGTCGTGGATGCCGGGGTGCGCGTGGATAAGCGCGGCGACCCACTGCCCGATCTGGCGCTCCTGGATGGCAAGCAGGTGCAGGCAATCTTTGTGACGCATGCCCACGCCGACCATATCGGCGCGCTGCCGCTGGTACATCAGGCGTTTCCGAAGGTGCCCATCTTTGCCTCGCGCGCCACGATGCTGCTGATGGAAGTGATGCTGGCCGACGCGCTGAAAATTATGAGTAAACGCGCCGCTGAGGAGTTGGAGACGCCGCTGTATCCTGAACGGCTGGTGGCCGGCATGCTGGAGCAGGTGCGCCCGCTGCCCACCGATCAGCGTATGACCCTCTCGCAGTTGCCAGGCGTGACGGTGGAGGCCACACGCGCCGGGCATGTGGCGGGCGCGGTGAGCCTGGGCTTTACCGCGCCGGATGGGGCGGTGGTCGTTTCTGGCGATGTCAGCGTGACGCCGCAGCGCACGGTGCTTGGCGCGAGTATGCCCCGCGTGGCCCATCCTGATCTGCTGGTGCTGGAAAGCACGTATGGTTCGCGGCTGCACCCCAATCGCCAGGCCGAAGAACAGCGGCTGGCGCAGGGTGTGGCAGATGGAATTGCGCGTGGTGGACATGTATTGGTGCCCTGCTTTGCGCTGGGCCGGGCACAAGAGATTCTGCTGGTCTTGCAGGCGGCGCAGCAAAAAGGCGAGATTCCGCCGTTCCCGATCTGGGTAGATGGGCTGGTGCGCCGTGTCTGCGCCACGTATCGGCTGATTCCCGAAGCCCTGACGCCCACGCTTCAGCGCCAGATTCGCCGGGGCTACGACCCGTTTATTGGCCCGTCGGTGCGGATGGTGCAGGACGAACGCGAGCGCGAGCAGATTCTGGCTGGCTCGCCCGCCTGCATCGTCTCCAGCAGCGGCATGTTGACCGGCGGCCCCAGCGCGTGGTTTGCGCAGCGCCTGGCCTCGCGCCCCGAAGCCTCCATCCTGATTACCGGCTATCAGGATGAGGAAGCGCCTGGCAAGCGCTTGCTGGACCTGGCCGAGCATAAGACGGGCCTGCTGGAACTGAATGGGGTGCAGATCCCGGTTGCCTGCCAGGTGGCGAAATATAGCCTGAGCGCACACGCTGACGGCGGCGAACTGGCGGCGCTGGCGGAACTGCTCAAGCCCGCCACTGTTGCGCTGGTGCATGGCGACCCAGAGGCGCGCGCGGCGCTGCAAGAGCGGCTGGTAGGCGCGGAAATCCTCTTGCCGGAGAACAGCAGCGAGCATGAGATTGCTACGAAGGGCGCAAGCCCGCTCGTAGCCCCGGCAGGGACGCCGGGGGTACAGGCGGCCACTCTGGAAGAACTGCCGCAGGGCATTGGCCTGGGTGTGGCGTTTGATCTGGAACAGGCGGTGCGGCTGTGGGCGGCGGTGTCGCGTGTGGCTGATCTGGAGACGGTGACGGCGCGGCAACTGGCTTTGATCTGGTATGGCGACGCCGACGACGAGCACGAGCAAGCTATCCAGAACGTGCTGGGGCAGGGCCAGAACTTCTTTTCACCCTCGGAGGCGCTGCCCGGCGTTTATCAGGTGCGCCAGCGTGCCACGCGAGGCGGCGAGGGCGCTTCGCCTCAAGCGAATCTGCAAGCGATGTTGGCCGGGCAGATTGTGCTGATCAACGATTCGCTAATGGGTCTTCAGATTGGGCGCTGCATTGGTCTGGAGCGCGCTGCCAGGGTGCTGATGCAATGGCCGGAGGGAATACGCGGGCGGGCGCGGCACCCCTTGCTCTCCATCTCGCAGATTGTTGGAGCGTTCCCGCCGCATGGCGTGGACTCTGAAACCATCCCTGAGCAGCTTGCCGATCTGATCAAGCGGGCAAAAGCGCTGCGCCGCCGCGTGCCGCTGGGTGATCTGGCGCGCAAGATGGAAGCCGAGCACGCCTACACGCTGGATGAACTGTGTCCGTTGGCTAGCCTCAATCCAGAGGACATCACTGAGCGGCTGGCGCTGGCACTGGTGCTGGCGCGGCATCCCCGGCTGTTTACGCAGCAGGCGCCCTATTGGGATAAGGCGAAACCGGCGCGTACCAGCCTGAATCCGCACTGGCAGGAGGCGGTGGACGACCCGGCAGAGGCTGAGCGGCCCGATCAGGTCTGGATTATGGGCGTGGTGGAGCGCCATTTGGGGAATCCGCCTGGCTTGTATCGGCGCAGCATTGACCCGCAAACCGGCGAAGTGACGCTGGCCTTTCAATTCCCCGACGTGGCCCGCCCGCAGCATGCCGGGGCGCTTGCCGCAGCCGCAGCCGAGGCGGGCGTAGAGATTACCATCTCGCCCAAGCCGCACCAGGGCGCGCTGGTGGAGGCGGCGCAGCGCGTGCTGCCGGAGGGACTGACCCTCAAGAAGGCGCCTTCGCTTCTGCTGGAGCAGCAGACGGTGCGCCTGGCGATTCTAGGCATGGCAAGCCCGGAGGCGCGGGCGACAGCGCAGCAGCAATTCAAGGAAGAGACAGGCTGGCAGTTAGAATATGAAATGGCGGCCTTGCCCGGCACGGTGGCCGGGGCTACGAGCGGTGCCGCTGCAAATGGCGCGCGGCCCGTCAGAATGGAGCAGAACGCGGCGCAGCAGTTGATTCGTCAGACATTGGGCAGCGAAAGCGGGCTGTATAAGATTGGCATTGACGGCGCGGCTGGCACGCTGACGCTGCGCTTTAATTTTCCGGCGGTGGCAAAAGAGCACTATCAAACGCAGCTTACGCAAATGGAGCAGCAGACCGGCTGGCATATCGAAATCTATCCGGCGACCAATCACGGCGCGCTGGAAGCTGAAGTGCGGCGCCTGCTCCCAGCGGGCGTGCAGCTACGCGGGGCGCCTTCGCTGCACATGGACCAGCTTCAGGTGGTAGCGACGTATGAGGGCGCGCTGGATGAGGCTGCATCTGGTCAGGCGCAGGCCGCGTTTCTGGAAAAGACCGGCTGGAGCCTGGAACTGAAGAACAGATGAGGGCGGGCGGCTCTGCGTGTGCTATACTTCAGCAACCCTCTTCAGAAAGCCAGGTGCCAACGATGTCACTTCCCTCTTCTCACATTACCGGCTGGGGGTCATATGTCCCCGAACGCATCCTCACCAATGCCGATTTAGCCGACATAGTAGAAACCAATGATGAATGGATTGTCTCGCGTTCAGGCATCCGCGAGCGACACATCGCCGCGCCAGGGGAAACGTCCTCGGTGATGGCAACACACGCCGCGCGCAAGGCACTGGCCCAGGCAGGGGTTACTGCGAGCGAGCTTAATCTGATTCTGGTGGGTACCTGCACCGCCGATTATCGCACCCCCTCAACGGCGTGCCTGATTCAACACGCATTGGGGGCGCGTTGCGGCGCGCTGGACCTTCAGGCCGGGTGCCCTGGCTTTCTCTACGCGCTGACAGTGGCAGATCAGTTTGTGCGTGCCGGGTCGTGTCGACATGTGCTGGTGATTGGCGTGGAGCATCTTTCGCCCTATGTAGACTACACAGACCGCTCGACGTGCGTGCTCTTTGGCGACGGCGCGGGCGCGGCCATTGTTTCGGCCAGGGAGGAGCCGGGCGGGATTCGCGCCTGGATGCTTGGCTCGGATGGCGCGCAGCCCGACATTCTCTGGGCGCCTGCGGGCGGCGGGGCACGGCCCATCGGCCATGAAGAGCTAGACCAGCGCTTGCAATATGTGCGCATGCAGGGGCAAGAGGTTTTTAAGTTTGCCACGCTGATTGCGGCACCAGCCGTTGAGGAAGTGTTGCAGAAAGCGGGTGCTTGCCTGGAAGAGATTGACTGGTTCCTGCTGCATCAGGCCAATCTGCGCATCATCGAAGCAATTGCGCGCAGGCTGAAGGTGCCGATGGAAAAGATGGTAGTGACGGTGGACCGCTACGGGAACACCTCTGCGGCGTCTATCCCAATGGCGCTGTGCGATGCCATTGCCGAAGGGCGCATCCACGCGGGCCAGCGGCTCATGCTGCTGAGCTTTGGCGCTGGCCTCACCTGGAGCGCTATGCTGGTGGAGTGGACCGCGAGAACATAAAGGATGGCCCGGCAGGGACGCCGGGGCTACAAGTAGTGCTGCTTGTAGCCCCGGCGTCCCTGCCGGGCCGTCTCCGCAGAACCAGTAAGACGCTAGCGGTGCAAGCTATTTCACCTGGGTAGCAGGCGCCTCTTCTTCTGGCAAAGGTTCTTGGGCCAGCGCTAGCGCAGCTTCTCGTAGCTGTCGGCGCTTGCGGAGGCGGGCGCGCACAATGAAGTAAATCACCGGGAGCACGACGATTGCCAGGGCAGCAAATCCCAAGCCCTGGCCCAGACTTTCGATCTTATCGAAGTTGTTGCCAACGATCTTCCCCGCAAAGTAGCCAAACAGCCCCATAATGACCGTCCAGCAGATGCCGCCAGCAGCGTTGTAGGCCAGGAACTTTGACCAGCGCATGCGGTTGACGCCAGCCAGAAACGCGGCCCAGGCGCGCAGGACAGCCACAAAGCGGCCAAAAAACACGGTCTTATCGCCATGTTTGATAAAGAACTTTTCGGCTTGATCGAGGTGATGTTCTTTGAGGAAGAGATATTTGCCAAAGCGCAGGGCAAAGGGGCGCCCACCGTAGCGACCTGCAAGATAGCCCAGGTTATCGCCTAGAATGGCGCCAATTGCGCAGGCAACCAGCACCCAGACAATGTTCAACTGGCCGGTGGTGCCAGCGTAAAACGAGGCAAGCAGCAGCATGGTTTCGCCAGGGAACGGAATGCCAGAGCTTTCGATCATGATGAACAGCGCCACCGCTGGATAGCCCAGGGTTGTCAGCGCGTTTTTTAACGTATCAAGCGAAACCAATGCGCCAAGGACAGCAGCCTGAGTCAGCCAGAGGTGCAGCCGCGCGAGCAAAAGAGCAAACACAAACCCTCCTGTTTACTAGTCCCCATCTGGCGAGGCTGCATCCATTGTACGCCTTGCGCCCCCAAAGCGCAACGCTCGCCCCTATTCAGTCACATGAAACGCAGCGAGAGGCCCTTCGGCAACTGTGGCCGAAGGGCCTCTCGCCCACTGTCAAACTCGCCTGAACAGCGCTCCTACAGGCTACATTTCGTCCGTTTCTACAATTTCGGTTTCCACGACTTCTTCTTTGACTTCCACGACCTCTTCGACGAACTCACTCCGGCTGACAGAAGCTCCATTCTCGAACGTTGGAGCCATTGCCGCTTCAGGAGGGCGGGAAGTGATGGAGTGCTCGTCGGACGGGTCGAAGAGGTGTATTCGGTCCAGGTCCACGCGCAGCAGCACCTCATCGCCTGGGCGCACCCGGCTCCGCGCCTCGCTGCGCGCCACGACTGAGCGCTCGCCCATCGCGCCATACAGCAGCACTTCGTTGCCGAGATGTTCTACCACTTCGATCTTCACTGGCAGCGTCCGACCCAGTTCTTCCCCTTCTCCCATTATCGCTTGCTCGCTGAGGTGTTCGGGGCGGATACCCAATGTCACTTGCTTGCCAATGTAGCCTTCCGCGCGCACCGCTACACTCTCTGGCAGCTTGAGCGAGCCTAGTTCTCCCAGCCGCAGCCACAAGCCACCATCGCCCTGCTCCACCAGTGCCCCCGGCCAGAAGTTCATGGCGGGCGAGCCGATGAACCCGGCCACAAACTGATTGGCTGGATAATCGTAGAGGTCGTTGGGGGCGCCCACCTGCTGAATCTTGCCCGCGTTCAACACAGCAATGCGATCACCCATCGTCATTGCTTCGGTCTGATCATGGGTCACATAGATGAAGGTTGTTTGCACTCGCTGATGCAAGCGCGCAATCTCCGCGCGCATCTGCACACGCAGCTTGGCATCCAGGTTGGAAAGCGGCTCATCCATCAAGAAGACTTTGGGGTCGCGCACAATGGCGCGTCCCAGGGCCACGCGCTGGCGCTGGCCGCCAGAGAGTTCTTTGGGCTTGCGTTTCAGCAAGTGCCCCAGGCCCAGCACATCCGCAGCAGTTTGCACCTTGCTGTCAATCTCGGTTTTGGGAGTGCCACGCAGCTTGAGGCCGAATGCCATGTTGTCATAGACGTTCATATGCGGGTAGAGGGCATAGTTCTGGAAGACCATTGCAATATCGCGGTCTTTGGGGTCCAGGCCATTAACAACGCGGTCCCCGATCCAAAGCGTGCCTTCGGTAGCTTCTTCTAGCCCGGCGACCATGCGCAAGCAGGTGCTCTTGCCACAGCCAGAAGGACCGACCAGCACCAGAAACTCCTGGTCGCGTATCTTCAGGTTGATGTCGTGGACCACTTCCACCTTGTTGAAGCGTTTGTAGATATGCTCAAACTCGACCGATGCCATGCTGCTGCTCCTTTAGCCTCTGCTATAAAGATAATTGGCCGGTACTGTACCATGAAGAAAGGTCGCTGTATAGGGATAATTCCTCTGGCTCGTCTCCTCCTTTTTCTCGCTGCGGTGATAAACAAGCAATGGTAGCCTCATCTGCTTGCCTTTGCTGGCGTGGCTGCCAGGATATGAATGGCTTTGCCCAGCGCTGATTCTGCCCCTTCCAGCACTACCTCGCTCAGGCCAGGATGGGCGTAGAGAATCTCGCTCAGATCGGTGAGGGTGGCGCCCATCTCTATCGCCAGCGTTGCCTGCCCGATCAGATCGCCCGCTCGTGGCCCCACCAGTGTGACACCCAGCACCACCTCGCTTTCGGCGTCAGAGACGATGAGCGCCTGTCCCGCGTTCGTGCCCAGGGTGAGCGCGCGACCATTGGCGGCCAGCGGGAAGCGCCCCACGACTGTCTTATAGCCTGCGGCTTCGGCGGCCTGGGGCGAAAGGCCAACGGTGGCAAGCTCCGGGGGCGTATGAACCACCAGGGGCAGTGCTTGCGGCGCGTATTGCACACGCGCCCCGCTCATGGCCTCCGCTGCGACTTTGGCCTGTTTAATAGCAATCGAGGCCAGAGCTGGCGCCCCCAGACAATCTCCAGCGGCATAAATGCGCTCGTTGCTGGTGCAGCCAGAAGTGTTGGCGACCAGCCCGCCATCTGGCAAGCGTTTCACACCTGCCGCGTCCAGGTGCAGATTTGCCAGGCGCGGACGCGCCCCCAGCGATGGAATGCAGGGCAGCGGCGCTTGCTGCTCATTGGCCGATTCGCCGGTGCTGTAGCGCAAGATCTCACCAGCTATGCCCAGAGGACGGGCATGCTGGACAATCTGCACCCCAAGCGCCTTGAGTCCAGCCTGTACCAACCGAAGCGCTGCCGGGTCTACGCCATCAAAGAGGGTATCGCCGGGAAGCAGCAGCGTGACACCCGCGCCCAACCGCGCAAAGATCGTTGCCAGTTCCAGGGCGATATAGTCGTTGCCAAAGATGGTCAGCGCCTTGGGGAACTCTTGCAGCGCCAGGGCGTCTTCTGGCGTCAGCACGCGCTTGCCATCGAAGTGAATATCTGGCAGCGGGTTGGCTTCGGCGCCTGTGGCGATCAGGCAGCGATCAAAAGTGAAACGCAGCGAGCCGTGTTCGCCCTCCACACGCGCTTCATGGTCGTTGATAAACCAGCCGGTGCCGTGTACGACATCCACTTTGTTGCCGCTGAGGAGTTTGGCGACGCCATCGCTCAGGCGAGTGACGACGCCCTGTTTCCACGCGCTCACCTGCGACCAGTTATAGCTGACTCCTTCAGCCTTGATGCCGAAACTTTCCAGGCCGGTGCGTGCTTCGTGGTAGCGCTCGGAGGCTGTGACAAGGGCTTTCAACGGGATGCAGCCACGATGCAGACAGGTGCCCCCTGGCGGGCCTGGGTCAACGATTGTGACCCGCCGCCCAAGCTGCGCGGCGCGAATGGCCGCGACGTAGCCCGCCGGGCCTGCGCCCAGGATGAGCACATCTACCGCTGTGGCAACATCACCAACAACCATGCTGATATGCCTCTCTTATAAACTATCTAGTAGCAGCAGCGAGGGCTGCTCTACCAATTCTTTGAACCGGCGCATGAACGCGCTGGAGCCGCTGCCATCTATCAGCCGGTGATCAAACGAGAGCGACAGGGGCAGCGTGGGCCGCGCAATGATGGTGCCCTGCCGCGCGACGGGCCGCTCCTTGATTGCGCCGACGGCCAGGATTGCGACCTCTGGCGGGTTGATGATGGGCACGCCTGTCCCGCCGCCGCCAAACGCTCCAACGTTATTGAGCGTAAAGGTGCTGCCGGTCAGTTCTGGCAGCGTGAGCCTGCGCTGGCGCCCTGCCTCGGTCAGCCGCGCCGCCTCGCGTGCCAGGTCCAGCAAGGTGCGCTTGTCGGCATCGCGCAGAACGGAGACAATTAAGCCGTCAGGCGTATTGGTTGCCAGGCCGATATGATAGTAGCGTTTGTAGACGATCTCGCGGCGTTCTTCGTCCAGACTGGCGTTAAAGATGGGAAACTCTTTGAGCACGCGCACCAGCAGCTTGATGAGCAGCGGCAGATAGGTCAGGTGGACGCCCTGCTTTTCCGCGTTGGGCTGAAGCTCGTGGCGCAGGGCCATCAACGCGGCACCATCGGCCTCGTCAAATGCGGTGGCGTGAGGAATAGTGCGCCAGGCCAGTTCCATGCGCTCGGCAATGCGTCGCCGCAATCCCGCCAGCGGCTCGCGGCTTTCGGTGGTGGTTGACTCGCCCTGGCTGGCGACTAAAGTCGCGCCTAAGGGCCTGGCGGCCAATAAGTCCGCCTGCGCGGACTCTGCTCCCGCTGCTTGCGTGGTCTGTACAGGTGGCTTAGCAACAAACGTGCGCACATCTTCCATTGTGATGCGCCCGCCGGGGCCAGAGCCTGTCACCTGGTCAATATTGACGCCAAGCTCAAAGGCCAGTTTACGCGCTGCCGGAGCAGCCTGGGCGCGGCGCTGGGTGGCCTGGGCGCCGTTGGTGGAGGGCGCGGGCACGCTGGAAGCTGCGGACGCGGGCTGTGCTGCAACGGCGGCCTTCGCAGGCTGGGAGGATTTCTGCGAGCCGCCTTGCGGGTCGAGCAAGATCAGCACATCGCCAACGCGAGCCATCTTGTTTTGCGGCACGCGGATTTCTTTGACGGTTCCTGCAACGGGCGAAGGGATTTCGACCAGCCCCTTATCGGCTTGAATCTCGACCATTGGCTGATCAAGTTTGATCTGATCGCCCGGCTTGACCAGCCAGCGCAGCACTTCTGCTTCGTGTATGCCCTCGCCCACATCGGGGAGTTTGAATTCTAACATTGTTTCCTCATTCCCCAATGGAATTATTCGGCCAGCACGCGCTCTAGCGCGTCGCTGATGCGTCGGACAGTGGGAACGTAGTGATCTTCGTGCCCAGGCACCGGGAAAGGCACATCGTAGCCCGTCACGCGCTCCACCGGCTTGAGCAGCGAATAGAGGCAGCGCTCGTTGATGATGGCGGTGATTTCGGCGCCCAGCCCGCCAGCCCTTGGCGCTTCGTGGACGATAACGGCTCGCCCGGTCTTTTCCACTGAGGCGACGATAGCGGCCTCATCCAGCGGCCAGATGGTGCGCAGGTCAATCACTTCGACGCTGGCGCCACGCTGCTCATGCAGTTTCTTGGCGGCTTCCTGGGCGGTGTGGACCATTGCGCCATACGCGATGAGCGAGACATCGGTGCCTTCGCGCACGACGTTGGCCTTGCCCAGGGGAATCGTATAACGTTCTTCGGGCACATCCTGGCGGAACGAGCGATAGAGCTTGATATGCTCCAGAAACAGCACCGGGTCGGGGTCATCAACAGCGGCAGCCAGCAGCCCCTTGGCGTCGTAGGGGTTGGAGGGCAGCACGACTTTGATGCCAGGCGTCTGCAAGAAGACGCCCTCCACGCTATCGGAGTGCAGTTCTGGCGTGCGGACTCCGCCGCCAAAAGGCGAGCGAATAACCAGCGGGCAGCCAAATGCGCACGCGCTGCGAAAGCGCATGCGCGCGGCCTGAGTGACAAGCTGGCTCATGGAGAGAAAGAGAAATCCGGCAAACTGAATCTCGGCAACCGGGCGCAGGCCATAGACGGCCATACCTACCGAACTGCCGATGATGGCTGATTCGGAAAGGGGCGTATCAAAGACACGGCTTTCACCGAACTTTTTTTGTAGATGCTCTGTGACGCGGAAAACGCCTCCGTTGGGGCCAATATCCTGCCCCAGGAGCACGACGCGCTTATCCCGTTGAAGCTCAAGTTCCAGCGCTTGATTCAAGGCTTCAACCATTGTAGATTGCATGCTGCTCTCTCCTGGTAGATGGTTGAGGCAGCGATCACGCCCCCTGCCCCGTGTCTCCCTGTCACCGTGAGATAGCAGCTTGCATCGGGCTGCTTGCGAGAGACGCCCATCGTGCAGCGGGTAGGCAAAGCACGATGGGTGGGTGCGGGCGAAAAGTTTGCCCAACCAACAAGTAAGACTCAAAAATCACGCGGAATATGACTACTCTGTTAAGTAATGCTTCAGGGTGGCGCGCTGTTCTTCGATGCGTGGGAAGGGATTAGCATAGGCCCAGTCGAAGATTTTTTCGGGCGAGGGCAGCGGCATGGCCTCGGCCTCTTCGACGGCGGCGTTAATCTCGTCTTCAAGCTGGGTGATCATGGCGCTTTCGCGGGCATCATCAGTCAGGCCGCGCCCCACCAGATAATGCTTGAAGCGGGCAATGGGGTCTTTGGCTTTCCAGGCTTCCACCTCGGCGGGGTCACGATAGCGCGTGGGGTCGTCGGCGGTGGTGTGTGCGCCAATGCGATAGGTCAGCGCCTCAATAAGCGTTGGCCCTTCGCCAGCGCGGGCGCGGTCAACGGCGTCGCTCATGGCGCTGTACATCGCCAGAATGTCGTTGCCATCCACCAGGCGCGAAGGCACGCCAAACCCGGCGCCACGTGCCGCAAGAGTCTGCGCCGCGCTCTGCTTGTGGCGTGGAACACTGATGGCCCAGCCGTTATTTTGCACGACCAGCACCACTGGGGCTTTGTAGACGCCTGCCCAGTTCAGCGCCTCGTTAAAGTCGCCTTCTGAGGTGGCGCCATCACCGCAGGCGCCCACAACAACCACTGGATCGCCAGCAATTTTGGCGGCCATTGCCAGGCCAACGGCATGCAGCATCTGGGTGCCAATCACAATCTGGATGGGCAGACAGTGCGTTTCTGCCGGGTAATGATCGCGCGAGCTTCCCCGGAAAGAGAAGAGCATGGTGGGCAGCGGCACGCCCTTGACCAGATGCGAGGCAAGCTCACGATACGAGGTCGCCAGCCAGTCTTGCGGCTGGAGCGGAGCGGCCAGCCCAACAGCAGCGGCTTCCTGCCCAACGAGCGAGCCAAACGTTGTGGCGCGGCCCTGGCGTTGCAGGGCGATGATCTTGTTGGAGAGCGTGCGCGCCTGCCACATCCAGCGGAACAGCGCCAGCAAGCGATCATCGGAGAGCGCGGGAACGGGGCCAACAACCTGCCCTTCTGGGTCCAGAACCTGGAAGGGCGCGTCTTGCGTAGCAGTAATCACGAAAGCAACCCCCTTGTTAGAGAAGCGTGCGCCAGTGCGACGCAATAGGGATGAGGAAGAGGCATTGGTTCTAAATGCAGTCTAGCCCCTCAAAATGAATGTGTCAATGTTCCGGGTTGCTGCCTTTTGTTATGATGTGGCGAGCAGCACAGAGCAATCAAGGGAGGTAATGCGATGCAGCAATGGGAATACGCAGTGATGGAGTGGCTGTGGGATGTCAATAATCTTCGCGTGAATCTGCCGGGCGGCGCTGAAGAAAAGCTGGCTGGCAGCTATGCAGAAGTGGTAAGCACCCTGACAGGTCTGGGCAGGGAGGGCTGGGAAGTAGTTGGGTGTGTGGCAGCGGGCAACTGGTTGTTCTGGACGTTGAAGCGGCAAACATCAGGCAGGAACGGCTTCCAATATCCTTAGCGGAGACTGATTGGAGCACGGACAGCACGCCCGCGCTCCAATCAGCTTACGGAACCTGCTTAGCCAACAGGCTGCGGTTGCCCCGCGCCGCTGGTAGCCAGGAGCGCCAGGCGATCAAGCATCACTTCATAGATGTGTTTTAGCTCGCCAGGCGCAAAGGTGCGCTCGAAGAAGCCACCAATGCCCTCGCTGCCTTCCCAGATAGTCGTGATGGTGACATCGCTTTCCAGGCCCTGGGCAGTAGGACGGATTGCCCAGGTTGTCACCAGCGACGAGTTTGTATCTTGCTCGCGCAGTTCCCGGCCTGGTTGTGGCGTCGTGACCTGCATGCGATAGTCGCGTTCGCGCCGCGCCGCTCGGAAGCGGTAGCGGAAAATGGTCCCTGCGCCCCGCCCTCCTTGTTCAACAGCACAATCCTGGAAGTTATCTGTGAGTAGCTGTTGGCGTTTGTTGTAGTCCGCGAGGAGGTTGAAGACGGTTTCTGGCGGGGCCTTAATGATTCGGCTCGCCTCTACGGTAATTGTACTCATGTGTTGCTCCTTCTGCTTTGTACAGTTTCGAAATCTTCCCCTGTAGCAGCAGCAAGAGCGATGCCTTCAAGATGGGTTTAGATGATCAACCGCCAACCGGGCCAGGAGTGCTGGCAGGTGCGGGCGCGGCGAGTTCGCCTCGCGCTCGCTGCTCGGCAAAGGCCACAAGAGTAGAATAACTCACCAAGCCAGGGAAAAGACGCCTGAGCAGGCGGAACAGACCGCAGATCAGTTTGAAGCCAGGGCGATGATACCAGCGCCAGGGCAGCTTATAACCTTGACGAATCTCTGGTGGCAGTTGCCCGGAGGTGGTCAGGCGCACCAGCGCCCAGAGCGGGCGACGATACCAGGGCAGAGGCGGGAACAGGACCGTCCTGGCTACTTCTGTGGCCTCGGCGCCAACGGCGACTTCGCCCGAAGCGATGGACTCGCGGATATACGCTTCCATCGCAGCGTAAGTAGGCGGGAGTACGGCGTCGGTCAGACCCAGACGGCGCGCGTAGCGTAAGGACTCTTGCCAGTAGTCTTCGCAATCGGCTGGTGAAAGCGGCCCCACAAAGGCGCGATAGGCGCTGAGCATGCTATCTACAAAGGCAACGTGGACCCAGAGCAGCGGCTGGACCTCTATCGCGCTGTAATGGTCCCCGATCTTATGCCGCCCGGTGTTGTGCTTGAGTGTGCCCTGGACAGTGGCGTGTAGGCGATTGATGTGTTTGGCGGTGGCATTGACCTCGTGCGTTGTCCCGACAAGCAGGACCGTCATGGCGTTCACGGTGCGAAAGACACGTCCAAACGGGTCTTCGGCGTAGGCGCTGTGGTCAATGGCTCCCTGGGCTACTTTCGGATGGGCCGCCTGCATCAAAAAGGCGCGCGCGCCTCCAAATATCAGCCATTGCTCGTGATGCAGGCGCCACGTTACTGAGCCTGGACCCATAATGCCGGGGTCTGGGGTGGTATCGCTGATGGGCATGGCATTGGGAAGTTTGGCTCCGGTTGCCCAACGCACTAAGCGGATGGGGTCAATACGCATCTGCTCTCACCTGGCTTTGCCTCTGCCTCCTTGCCTGCTCTTACTTCTTCTCTCTATAAAAACTATAGCATGTTGCATCAAAGCGGCGCATGGATGGCCCCGGCTTGCAGTAGCGCTTTGTCGCTAGTTGTTGGCCCAGAGGAAGCTATGGCAACCGGAACCTTGAGGTGCTGTTCCAGCAGGGCAAGATACCTGGCAGTATCCTCGTGCGCGCTCACGCCAGCGTGTGCCGGGATGAAAGACTGATAGAGGGGGGCACAGCCACTCAGCAGGGTGGTGAGCCGCTCTTGATGGGCTAAATTAGGCGGCTGGCGCATTTTGATCCGCTTGATTGTTCTTCCCTCCACCTCGAAATAGCGCGCAAGGTCGTCTGCTGAATCGCCTTGATACTGATACGCTGCACAGACTTTCCAATCTGGAAGCGCCGCCAGCCGGTCCAGGTTGGTCACGGCCAGGCAATCTACGTGCCCGGCAACTTGCAGCGCGTACTGCGTGGCGACCAGATCAAAATACCCCACTCGAAATGTCTGCTGCCAGGGGTTGTTGCTGTTATGGGCATCGGGCAGCGCGGCGGTCAGCATGGCGTCTTCTGCCACGAACGGGCCAGCACCATGCCGTGTTGCATAGGCGCGCAGCACGCCAATTCTGGTGCTGTTCCCAACATAGTCCTGCTCTTTGAGCAACTGATCGGCATTGGCAAAGGTGGTGGTGCTCCAGGTGGTGTAGGGATGAAAGCCGTACCATTCATCCAGCAGCACGCCTTGCGCGCCCTCAAAGATGACGGTGCCAGGTTCCTCCAACAACTTGCCAAGGTAGCGTTCATCTACAATCTTTGCTTGCTGCGCGAAATAGTGGAAAAGGTCGGTGCAATCTTCCACTATCTCCAGGTCAGAAAATGTTCTGAGTTCCCGAATAACCTCCTCGGTGTGCGGCAGCGCATGGTGTATTTCTTCAAGCAAGGGGCGTTTTGCCTGGCGTATGAAGCGCAGCTTGTTGCGTATGGTGGCCCGCGTGAGCAAATCCCCGGCAAAGAGCATCTGCTCTCCCCAGCGCAAATAATCGGACATGGTTTCGCCAATGCCCATGCCACAACTGCCATGCCTGCCGCTGGCCCGCGCGATTTCCTGTAGCCTGTTGGCGGATTGCTGAAACGGCGTGATGATGAGCGCGGCGGCATCAATGCTGGTGCGTTGGAAGGCATCTGCTATCCCGATGCTTTCAAGGTGCTGCGCTTCTTTGAGCATGCTGAGTGGGTTGACCAGCATAAAGCGCGAGAGATGCGTGCGTGTGCCGGGGTGAAACGTGCCGCTGCCAAACTGGGCAAAGGTGTGGTGCCTGCCGGAGCTTTCGACGACGTTATGGGCTGCCTGCGCGCCGCCGTTATAGCGCACAACCGTGTGGGCATGATGCAGGCGTGTCAGATAGTCAACGATGCCGCCCTTGCCCGCGTCGCCGTAGCCCAGATCAGCAATGAGAAGCGCCTGTCGCTCAGGAGTGCTCATGAGTATTCCCAACGAAAAAAGGGAATCCTGATTGTTTGCAGGATTCCCCGATGCGCCTCCGTTTACAAGCGCCGTGATTTGGGCGGATTTCCGCTGGCAGGGTCGTCTGGGGAAAGCCCGGATAGCCCCGCGCCACTGCTGGTGGCTGGAACGCTGCTGCCGGGGAGTTTCGCCAGCGCCTTGGAGACGGAGACCAGCACCTTATCGTCGGTGACGCCCATCTCTTTGAGATGGTCCACGCCATCATCCAGATCAATGCGGCCCTCGCGGATGCCGATGGTCAGCGCGATGGTTTCGCAGACGGCGGCCTCGTCGTCAATCTCCAGCACATTCTCGCCCAGAAGCTGACGCCAGAAGGCGAGCACTTCTTTGTCGCCGCCATGACTGGCGCTCTTGGGGAGGATGTAAAAGACTTCGTAGCATTTGCGCAGGCGGCTCAGCATCTCTTTGAGCGGCATATCTTTCTCCAGCCCATCGCCAATGAGCTTGTTGGCATGGGCGCGGGAGACAGCAGGATAGGCCATCTCATCCCCAATCATAAACAGATAGCCTTTGTGCCCACGCTTTTCCCAGCAATCAATGGCCGTGTGCTCCGAAACAAAATACATGGCAAGCTCGTAGGACTCGCGCTTCTGGCCGCCGCCGCCGCCCTCTAGCACGATGTTTTCCAGGTTCTCGTCCATGCGGTTATCGGACTCAAACTGGCCCACTTGCAGCGGCACCTGGTCGCAGGTGGCGTCGCCAATCGCCCCAAACATGATTTGGGGATGATCTACATACCCTTTGCGCAGCAGCAGCCCCAGCAGTTCGGGGAGCTTCTTTTGCAGAGTAACCGGAATGCTCAGCATGGAGCCGGTGACATCAAAAAATACGACGATAGCCACTGATTCGGGGTGCTCCGCGTTGTCGCAGCTTTCGCGCTTCTTGACGCCAAAAGGGTCGAGCGTGGGGTGAGCGCGTGGGCCGTTAGGGTCAGAGGTGGCGCTGGCGGAATAGGCAAACGGGTCTTTGCCGCTCTTTTTGCGCATCTCCTCGCGCAGCGAGTAGGTATCAGTTGACCAGGTTCCGCTTCCCATGAAGGTTCTCCTTTTGCGGTGCTGAACGTATCACTTGTAACGCATCACTTTTTCGGCATATAAAATTCGCGGAACTTGCGCGGTCCCCAGAGGGACTCGCACAGTCCAGTAAATTCATCAAGTAAGACAAGCGCGTTTTGCGGGCGCTGGGCCTGCCCCTTGAGCGCGGTTCCCCGTAGAAAAGTCTGTATGCGTGTTGGTACGGTGTCTGGGATGGTGCCCGTTACCGGGTCGCCGCCCAGCAGGTAGATCATGCACTCGGCGCCCATGTAGAGGTCTGTGCCGGGTTTGGGCAGTTCTCTCGCCAGCACTTCTGCTGGATACCATTGCTCATAGGCCATGCTGATTGCTGGAATCGTCTCGAAGGTTCCGCTTTCGCGGACGGCATACGACCAATCAATCAATACCAGGCCGTGATTTTCTGGCTGAATGAGGATATGCGCGGGCAAGACCGCGCCGTGAATCACTTCACTGGTCTGCGCAAAGCCCAGGGCAATCAGCAGCCGTCGCCACATCCAGGCCATATCCTTTGGGTTGACGCCCTGCGGATAGTAAGCCCGCACTTCTTCCAGAGAATAGTAGTCGCCAGGCTCCAGCGCGAGGATGTTGGCTCTGCGCGCATCGGGTGAGTGCCCATCCCGATAGTCGAATGATTCTACCAGGCGGGGGGCATAAGGCGCATAATTTGCGTATTCTTTGCTGGCCGCAAGATGCTTGAGGATGCTGGCCTCGTTGCTCACCAGATCGTTATCTTCGGGGTCACGCGCGACCTTGAAGACGCCAGCCAGCGCTTTGCCATCCAGGTCAAAGTTACAGTGGTAGAGGTTGCATAGGTCGCCCTGGGCGAAGACTTCACTCTGCACCAGATAATCGCGGCGTTTGCTGCGCACCAGCACAGGCGGTGTCTTCGCTGCGCTTGCTGAGCCATCGCCATACATGCCGTATTTAATTCGTTCTTCGGCTTGCTCCAACAGATTTTGGAGCGCGCGAAACGCCTGATCTGCTCTGGCGCGGTCATCAGGATCGGTGTAGCGATCAGGATGCACGACTTTGGACAGGCGACGATACACACCCTTGAGCGCGTCGGCCTGGTTTCCGCTGAGCGTGCCAAAGACCTCTTCAGGAACCTTTGCCCGCTCGATGAGTTGCGCCGTTACCTGTAATTCAGCATCCATCGCTTCTCCTGCCCTGTCAGCACAGCATGCCTGTAGTTGGCACTTTTAGGGGCGCATTTGCGCTCCTTCAAGGAACCGCAATGTGAGTATATTGCCGAGTTATTCAGCTGTCAATGTGCCTTTGGACAGGAGCAGGTCGGCAGGGCGCTCCTCGCCTTTTGTGCTACGACTCCGGTTGATCGTCAAAGAGGGAAGGCTGTTGTTCAGGAGTTTCTTTGAAAGGGGAAGCCGGGTCGTCATTTAGCTGGCGAATCAGGCTTTCTGGTGGGCTGGCTTTCAGATTTTTGGCGCCTGCAACAATGGCGTCTACCTCATCTGGGGTGAGGTCGCGCTGTGGGTCCCAGCCGTAGCGCTGCATATCCACGCGCCCGTCTTCGCCAATGGTGACGCCATCGGCCTCCAGCAGAGTGCGCATGCGGTCACGCGCACCAAAGGCACGCGCGCCGGTCAGGGTGCCGTCTTTGCTGATGACACGCTGGGCGGGGACGTTCAGGTGGGCAGGGGTAGCAGCCATAATCCAGCCAACCATGCGCGCGCCACGCGGATAGCCCAGCGCTCCCGCAATCCAGCCGTAGGTGGTGACGCGCCCCTGTGGGCAGGCTTTCACTAGCGCGTAGACTTTGGCGCTCAGGCTGGCAGTATCTTCTTTGGTGATAGACATAGCGGCCCTCCCTGTGGCGGAACCGAAAAACACCCCTATAGTTTACCACAGGAAGGGCGGCTGTTGTATGAAGAGCTATCTTCCGTCTCGCAGTTCTTGCACCTCCAAAACTGGTGCTTGAAGACGAGGCTCATAGAGTGCGTTGGCTTTGATCAGATCGGTCAGGATAGCATTGATTACCGCTTGCCCACGCTTCCCATCAAGGATGTAATGTGCAGCCAGGCCGCTGGCAATGGGCGTGGCAAAGGAGGTACCTGACCACCATGCGCTGCCATACCGGTTTATTTCCTGATTCGGGGCCAAGGCGCTGGTGGCATCGGCGCTCAGCGGCGGGAATGTTTTGTAAAGGTAAAGACCTTCTACTGCGTCTGGCTCTGCGGAAGATGCGATTTGTTTGCGAGCAAGCATTGCTAATGTCTCTGTAGAATCGTCCGGCTGCTCTCCGCCAAAGGTGGCAATGCCACTTCCCCAACTCAGGATATTGGCCCGATTGGAGTATGCAGCGGCTTCCCCTTTGCCGTCAAGGGCAGCAACGCCCAGCACATCATCGTAGCAAGCTGGAATTCGGGGCCGGTGCGCTGGAGTTTTCCCCAAGGAATCGTTGCCTGCCGCTGCCACGATTACGACTTTCTCTTCGACCAGACGCTGAACTGGCAGGCGTACTCCCAGTTGCAAGAGATCAACCGTTTGCAAGGTGGTACTGACATCGGTTCCCTGGCAACAATGCTCTGGGCCAAACCAGATGTCTTGCAGGTCTTCCATCGGAGGGAGCACGCCCAGGCTTAAATTCAGGACGATATGGTCAGGGTTGGGATGCTTGCTGACGGCATAAAGTGCGCCCAGGAACAGGTCCATCTCGCCGGACCCGTAATCATTCTGGGTGCGAATGACTTCGATTTTTGCCTGTCCTGCGGGGAGAATGCCACGAATAATACCAGCGACAAAGAGGCCATGATCTACCATGTCATAGCCATAGGGACGCCCATATTCATCTAGGCCAGCACGAAAGTTGTCGCTGATAGCGGTCATAGAGGTATCAATGGTCAGCGCGCCCGTGTCGAGGTCCGCAAGGATTTGCTTGAGCAGGTGGTTCTTTTGGGCGCTGGGCAAGGCTGCCGCGTGTTGTCTGATCTCGTCTGCGCCGCCTGAAAAGGAGGTGTCGAAGATGATGACTGTCACCTTGTCTTTGACGTTTTTGGTTTTTTTCAGCAGGTTTTTGAAAGGCTCCGCTTTAAATTCCCACTGGCCGCGCAAAATGGGGTTCGCCTCAATTGGTGGGGCGCCAGGACCAGTGGGTGGCTGTCCTCCATGCGCAAGCGAGGCTGTCAACCAGTTTGGCATGGCTGCCAGCACGCGCAATGGCTCCTGGTGTGCTGGTTCGTTTGGGTCTTCGCGATTGATACCTTTGAGGACTTTATCTAATGGTCGTGAAGCATCAGTCCCTGCTTTCAGCCTGGCATCATCTTTGCGAGGCGCAAGCAAGGAGAGGTTCTGGTTGATCAAATCTACTGCAAGTTGCACAACGTCATGCCGTGCCCCTGGGCTGCGGTGGTGGGTGCGCAAGGCGTAAAAGATAATAGCTATTCCCTTTGGGCCTTCGCCAAAGGGGTGGACGCCTGGAAAGCGCTCTACCTCGCCACACCGCTGCACTTCTTTCTCCCAACGCTTATACAGGCTGGCTTTAACCTTCATGGCTATTGGGGTGACGCCAACTTCTATCTCCAGCGCTTCTACCTCTGCTATTTCGATGGTTTCCTCTTTCTCTGCCGAAGGAGCGCTTTGTTTCCTGGCGGAGCTTTCGCGCATCCCAGTGCGTGAGACGAGATGGCCGCCGGAGTAAAAGGGGAGCATGCTGACACCAATGCAGCTAAGTAAACGATTGAGCCGTGCGCTGAGGTCGCGGAGTTGTCGCAACGTGGGTGGCTTGGGAGCCTGGACCGTTACTGCCAGTTCATTCGGATACCAGTAGAAAGACTCGGCAATCTCTCCATTGCGCGGAGGAAGAGGCGCTCGTAACGCCAGATCATCTGAAGAGGCAGGCATGAAAACGCTCCTTTGTGGGTCTGAGAAAACTCAAGCATGAGAACAGATGAAAGATCAAGAAAGATCAATCCTTTGGGATTCCTCAATAAAGCAGCCATTGCTACAACTAAAGAACGGTGTGTGGGCAAATTTTAGGAGACGATCTCTCAGGCGAGAGGGATGGGGCCGGCTTCTCCCAGGAGCCGGAAGGGTGCCCAGAAATAGGGGTGCGCCCAGGATGTGGGGTGCTTGCCTGTGTGTGCAGATGCTATCAGCGCGTGCTGGGCGTCGCGCAAAGCAGCAGCGCGCGACTTGCCAGCCAGTAATCCTTGATAAAAGCAAGCCATCAGTTCTGCGGTGCTTTCATCTTCAACATTCCAAAGGCTGATGAGCAACGAGCGCGCCCCAGCATACAGAAAGCCGCGCCCCAGCCCAAGCAGCTCATCGCCCCCGCCAATGACCACCAGCCCGGTTTCGCACCCACTTAACGTGACCAGTTCAGCCGAAAGCTCCAGATTAAACACATCAACCATACTGAGTCGCCCATCCGCCAATTGAAGGTAAGAGAAGTCTGGGGCATCTGCCCGGTTTTTGCCATGCGCGGCGAGATGGAGAATAGTTTTTTTGCCACCATTTTGCTGTAATTGCGCAATCGTGGCCTGGTCTTCTGTGAAGGGTTGTGCCCCCATCAATTTTGCCACTTCCCTGGCTTCGGTCAGAATGTGCTTGAGCTTTTCACTGGGAGCATAGCCGAGCACAAGCGCGTTCTGGCTGCCCGGATGTTTGCGCCTCTCGTCTCCTTGTGAGGCTGCCTGAAGAAGAAACATGGAAGCAGCAGGCAAGTAGCTTAGCTCATGCTGTTCAATCAGGTAGCCTTGCTCGCTGTACAGTGCGTGGAAAGGCAGCAGGTGCAGAGGGCCATAGGGAACGATCAGCAACCGCCCATTGTGTGGAAGGTGCTTTTTAACTGGCTGAAACACCAGATCATACAGTTGGCGACCCCAACCCTGGATAGTTGCTTCCAACATGGCATGTAGACCAGGATCGCCCGGTTGCCTGAGCAGCAATTGCCCGGCCATATCAATATTGGCACGGAACACTGGAAGCAGCTCTTGTGTGAGTTGTGGCACGACCCCTGAGACTCTCTCCAGTTTTGCGTGGTGTTGACCAGCCTTGACGATGAAAATAAGCAGGTCATCGCCTTGGAAGCAGTATTCCAGGAGGGTGCCTTCTGGCGGCAATCCTGCGGACAGGCGCTCCACCAGGGCATGCCTGGGCGCAGAGTGTTCTGGGTGATTCGCTCCAGGCTTGGGCAGCAGGGCAAAGCGAGCGCTTTCCCTGTGCAGGAAGGCTCGTTCTAACAATTCGTTGATCTGCTGTTCGCAATGGCGCTGTTGCTCGTGAAGGTGTCGAATGAGCGCTTGCTGTGGAGTCAGCGGTTCGGCTATTGGAGAGGAACCACGATAGCTGCCCTCATAGACAAGCTGTGGCGTTTCTTGCGCGCGCTTTTCCAGAGCGGCCATTTGCGCAATGTAGCCTTGAAGCTCCTGCCGGAGTTGCTGCAATTCTGCCAAAAAGCGCGCTTCATCAGGGTCGGTTGCTCTCAGTCGAATTTCTGAGGAACGGGTGAGATATTCCCTCAGCACCTGTGATCGCAGCCGCTCTAAAATATCCAAGGCGCTATTCGTGTCGTGGCGTTGGAGTGCCAGGCTGATGAGGGCGTTGAAAACGGGTTCTTTATCGGTAAGAAAGGTGCTCCGCTGGTCACGGACGAGCCAGGTCATCAGCCCTTCCATGAGGGATAACGCAGCCCGGTAGTGTTGCTCCGCCTGTAAGATATTCCCCTGATGCTGGGCCAGCCTTCCCTGGAGCACCTCTGCGCCAAACTCCAGCCAGGGGAGTTCAGCACTCCTGGCCTCTTCACGCGCTTGCAAGGCGGTCATTTCTGCATGGGCAAGGTTCCCGCTAGCTTCGTGGATGCGGGCGGTAAGGAGATTGGCCTCAGTTAGCCAGGCTTTCATCCCAAAATGAAAAAAAATTGCATGTGCCTGCTCAATTGTAAACAACGCTTTCTCGTGCTCTTTCATTAAGAGCAAGGATTCTGCCTGGGCCAGCAGAACCAGTCCGCTATGGGCCACTGCTCCTACACTCTCAAAACGTTCATAAGCCTCTGTCAAGGAGCTAAGAGAGCCAGGGATATTGCCGCAGGCGGCTTGCGCGCGGGCCAGCAAAACAAGCGCCCAGGCAAAGTGAGAGGTTTCATCCAGTGTGCGATAGATCGAGATGGCCTGTTCTGCCAGGTGCAATGCCTCAGGTACGCGATTCAGATGCAGGAGACAGTCTGCCATGTTAAATTTACACAACGCTTCCCAGTTGCGAAGCGTTGGATGGTGCTGATAATATTCAAGCGCCTGATAGTACAGATGGAGTGCTGCGCTGTATTGCCCCAGATGCGCCTGATCAGCGGCCAGGTCGTTGGCAATCCAGGCGACGCGCAGAAATTCTCTCTGCTCGGCAAAGATGGACCACGCCTCTTGCTCGCATGCTACCGCACCAGGAAAATCCCCAAGCATTGCCAACACTTTAGCCTTGTTGACCAGAACCACCGCCCGATGATGGGCTGCTAATTTGGAGTCTCTGGGTTGATAGACTTCCAGGGCACGCTCAAAAGCGCTTAGCGCTTCTGGATAGCGCCCGATACTTTCCAGCGTCAATGCGATTGCAATTTCCAGATCACCCGCCCGGCGGTCCTCGTGGTAGCGCTGCAAGATTTCCTGCGCCCGGCCCACCTGCTCAAGCGCCATTTCAGCCCGGCCAATTTGAGAGGCGCTCCAGAGGTAGCTGATACGAGTTCTTGCCCATCCAACTTCATCGCCTGAGTCTTGAAACATCTCCCCTGCTTTCTCAAAGTAGGAAACCGCTTCGCTATTGCGGCCCTGGCGAAGGCAAACGTTCCCAAGCGCCAGCCAGCCCAGCGCAAAGTGGCGAGAACTCTGTGTCCAGCGAGCCAGGGCCAACAACTGCAAGGCAATGTTTTCTGAGGATTCAAGGTCACGAGCATCCTGATCTTGTGCCTCGTCTTTAAGAAGGTCTGCGACGGCATCAAGATCATCTACCTGATCTGCACAGGCGGCGATGTAGGTTTCGGCTGCCTCGCCACGCAGGGGCAAAAGGCCGGCCACGAATGTTTTTGCATCCATAAATAGTTAAAGCCGCAGTTCCAGGTCTTCGATGAGTACAATTCCTTCTGGGAGTGCAATCACTAATTCATAGCTTCCTGGGGGGATATGCTGAAACATGAAATTATTTAGTTTTATTTTGGCGGCTGGCGGCAGCAGTTGGTCAGTGATGGAAGTCGGGAGGAGGTGAACTTCAACACCATCAAGTGTTGCTTGCGAAGCATCAAGGCGAGAGATCAGCCCAAATAAAGCGGTTCCAATCCCAGGTGGAGATGGCGGCGCGAGATGCAACGACAGCGAGAGGCCATCAATCGTATACTGGCGCGGCCAGACGTTCTCGCCTCGCACGGCTCCCTGTGCCTCAAGCAGATGATGCTGCTGAACGAGTGTTGCCTTGATACGCGGGCGTTGGGGAAGCG
>DATBGS010000096.1:0-4554 GCA_036557885.1 Ktedonobacterales bacterium | reverse complement strand
CTGTGCCTCCAGATGCACTGGTGTGTCGTGAGGCAGACTCATCACCACATTCCCAGTGACGACTTCGACTTCCAACGAAGCCCCAGGGCGCACCGTTCCGCTCATCGTCACATTCCCAGACGTGACGGCTATACGGGAGTCGCCTTCAACGTTGACCCCGGAAAGTTCGATGTTTCCTGCCTTCGAGTTGGCCTCCAGATGCCCGGTAATACCGCTGGCCACAATCGCCCCAAAGTCCTGCTTCAGGTGACAGGCGGCTTCCGGAGGAATCGTCAAGATGAGGTCAATTTTCTGGCTCCTGAGAGGGTTGAGGCTCCACGTGGCTGGCGCAGCAATTGTAAAGGTATCTCCCTCCTGGGTCAGGGTCACCGTCATCTCTTCCAGGGCACGCCGTGCCGCCTCCTCGGAAAGGTCTGCCACGGTTTTGATGATCTCGACCTGTACCTGTCCAGATGGTCCTGGCGCCACGTGAATACTCCCCACCGCATTGCCAACATGTATAGTGGGAGTGCCGGTGGCGAGGAACGTATGCGCTGCCCGATCGGTGACCGCCTCATGGATCTTCTGAAATAGCCCCGCAAACATGAAGTTTTCTCCTTTCAACGTCTCAATTCACTTTTGGAGCTGCCTGCGCTGTGCAATGGCGCTGTGACACATCAAAGGTGTGTCTATTGCACAGCGCAGGCTTGTACGGTTATCTGGCCGTCAGATGAATATCGCCGGTCGTCACTTGTACCGTCAGCATCCCGCTGGGATTGGGGGTCAGATCACCAGCAGCGCTAGCTCCAGTCACCTGGCGTTGCACGGTGATCGGCCATCCTGAGATGCTGATCGCACCAACATTCACTCTGGCATCTAGATGAGCTGAAGTCTCTGCTGGGAGAGTCAGCGAGGCCGTTCCGGTGGTCACGGTGGCGGTGAGCGAAGCACCATTCGTGAGTACACCATCAAAAGTCAGGTTGCCCGTGATAGTGGAAAGCTGGGCATTGCCAGTAAGTGTGACGTTATGTACCTCGATGGTTCCCGTCGTCAAATGAGTAGAGAATGTGCCTGTGGTCCCACTCACCGTAATAGTGCCTGCCACCTCGTCTAGATGGAGATTCGCTGCTGCAGGAACCGTAAGCACGAGATCCGCTTTGAGCTGTTTAATCAGGCCGGTCACGTTCGTCCGGGCATCGATACTCAGGGTGTTGGCATTCTGGGTCATGGTGATGGTCATGGCATCCAAATCGTTCTGCGCTGCAGACGTGGAGACATCTCTCGCCCGCTTCGTGACCTGAACCGTGATCTGTCCATCTGCACCAGGCAGGACTTGAATGGTGCCAGTCGTATTTTGCACCGTCAGGCTTGGGGTTCCGCTCATTTTGAAAACATGGGTCCGAGTCTGTGAGACTTCAGGAGCAATGAGCACCCCAATCACCCCAGCCGCCACCAGCCCAAAGAGCACTGCCAGCACGAGTCCCCCTATCGCCAAGAACCCAAGGAAGCTCCCAAGCACCCAGGCATACCAAGGCGTGCTTCGGCGGGGTCGCCCTTGTGGCACTGGCGCAGCGGGGAGCGGATACGGCGGATAGCCCACCGGGGGACCAGGAGTTCTGGTAGGTGGGGAGAGAGTTGTTGGAGGAGGTTGCATTATTGGTTGTCCTGGGGCAGCTGCTTCTCGCTCAGCTTGAGCAGAGAGATCAGCCGTCACTTTGTCGGAGACCTGTGGCGTTGCCCACGACATGCGCAATGAGCTAGCACCTTGTAGCAAATAAGCAGAGAAATGTGCCTCTTTGAAGGGAAGAACCAAAGATTCCCATCAAGGAGGCAAACATGATCAGTATCGCCGATGAATCGGTCCGTATCCAGACCTCTGCGGAGGCGCAGCCTGCGACCCCATCCTGGCTGGGCGAAGTCGCTCTGGTGGCATCCCACCTTCAGAAACAAGGAATCCTCAACAAAATCTACGAGCGCGTGCGTTTTGCGCGACGGCGGTTCGGACGCTACGACGTGCTGGACTTTTTCGCCGTGCTTTTCGGCTATACCATCAGCGGCGAGCGGACCCTGGAAGCGTTCTACGAGGCCGTGCATCCCTTTGCGGTCCCCTTCATGGCCTTGTTCGGACGCGCCAGCTTGCCTGCGGCCTCGACGCTCAGCCGCTTTTTAGCCGCGCTGCCCGCAGAACCGGTCGAAGCCCTGCGGACGCTCTTTCTGGAGGATTTGCAGGCTCGCCGCCTTTCCACGGAGGAGTACGCAGCCGGACTGTGGGATCGGCAGGGGAGCCGTTGGCTCGTCTTCGATGTTGACGGCACACGAGAAGCGGCACGACAACGGGCGCTCCCTCAGACGCCGAATCGGCCTGCCCCACAGCGGCGTTTGCGTCCCCTCTGCGCGCCTGGCTACACCGGACGCAAGCGAGGGGAGGTCGTTCGTACCCGTACAACCGTCTTGCAGATGCATACGCATCAATGGGCGGCCAGCTTTGGCAACCCTGGCAACGGACAGTATCGCGAGGAACTGCGTCGGGCGAAGGCCGCCATCCAAACCTATGTCAAGGCTCACAGCTTTCCTGAAGAGCGAACACTGGTGCGTCTGGATGGTCAATATGGGACAGGGGCAGTCATCTCCGATCTGGGCGGCTTTTCATATGTCACGCGAGGCAAAGACTACGGCCTCCTTGATCTCGCCGGAGTTCAGGCTCGCTTGCACCTGCCTGCTGCCCAGCAACTGAGCAGCGCGGAAAGCGGGATCTGTCGCGCCCTCTACGACTGTCCAGACCAGCACCTGAACGAGAACGGTCCCCTCGTCCGCCTCATTGTGGCAACTCATCCAGCCCCAACGAAGCAGAAAAAGAAACGGCAAGTCGGGCGCATCCGCGACGGAATGGTGTATGAACTCTTCCTCTCCAACCTGCCCCAGCGTACCTTCACTGCCTCCGATGTGGTGTCGCTCTACCTGCATCGCGGTTCCTTTGAAACGGCGCTAGAGGACGAAGACCAGGAGCTTGAGCCAGACCGCTGGTGTAGCCACTCGGCCTGGGGGCAGGAAGCCTGGCAGATCGTGGCTCAGTGGACCTGGAACCTACGATTGGAGTTGGGGCACCAACTTGCCCCTGAACCGGTGCGCACCACCGAGTTTGCACCTGCCCTAAGAGCGCCGCACGAGCACGTATCCGCGCCTCCGACCTCACCTGCTTCCTCAGCTCCCCAATCTGGATATGCTCCACCTGCTACCGCGACGTCCTGGAAAGCTGGCCGTTTCACCGGAGCAGACTTTCCTCTCCAACCCGATGGGACGCTTCGATGCCCAGCAGATCACGTGCTGGTTCCTCAGGAACGCCGCCGAGAACGCAATGGCAGTCTGCGGGTGGTCTACTCCGCCAGCATTCGCGATTGTCGCCCCTGTCCTTTGCGGGAGCAATGCCAATGGAGCGGCAGCGCAACGACCAAACCGCGCCAGGTGAGCGTCCTGCTCCACCCCCTGGCAGTGGGATCGGCTCCGCTGCTCTGGCGTGACTGGAACCGACGCCACCAGCGACAGGCGTGTTTGCGTCTGCATCGCCAGCATCTGGAGGTTCGGATTGAACCGCTCCTCAAGAGAACCGGTGCTTCTTCCCCACCGATCATCTCTCGCGCTCAGCGGGCGCATTACCGCTTATCATGGGACGAGCGGCTGGCTCGCAATGCTCGAACAGATCAGGAGGAGCGGATTACGCTCACCCTTTTCGGGATTCCAGACCGCCTGGTGACCTTTCTCTGCCTGGCCACCGTCTAACGCCTCCTCCGAAAGCCGTGAACCATCCTTTTCTTCGGAGAAGCCTGCAGTCTGTTGAAAAAGGCAAAAGTGGAGGCAGTGGCGGAGAATCCAATGGCAAACAGGGAGCGAAAATGGTAAGATAGGGTGAGTTCTTGCTTCAATCGAGGGAAGTTCAACAGAAAAGAAGGTGTCTTCATGGGCGATCGCACTCCTCCAAATAGATCTAGGCTATTTCTCCCGATTCTGGGCCTTGCCACTGCACTGGGAGTGGGATTGGGAGCAGTCATTGCGGTAGCACTCCACAATCCCGGTGTAGGAACTGCCATAGGGACCACTATCTTCGTCGTTGGGATAGCTATCGGTCTAGCCAATAGAGGCAGATGACGCTGATCTCTCGACCGAAGTGAAGGGGAAAAATGTGTAGTTCCTCTGGTAAGGCTGAGAGTTTTTCAACAGGCTGCCTGCTTCTCCGAGCGGCTTCTTCTGTCTCCTTTGCTTGATCGCCCCTCCTCTCCACGCTCCTTTTTCTCTTTTTCCCTTTCATTCCTTCCATTTCTCTTCGCTCTGACCTGCTTCCCCTCTCTGTTGAGCTAGCGGGTGACGCTAAGAACAGGCTGGAATATTTCGGCGAACTCATTGCGCATGTCGTGGGTGTTGCGAGCATCTTGTGGCCTTGGCTCAGATTCGCCGTCAACGGTTGGATGTCTTGGCACAGGACGGTTCTGGTGGGTATGGAGGCTTGGGGCACTGGTCCACCAGGGACTCCATTCAACCAATGCGAGTGCGAACCCTGGCCGGGGATTTCATGCAGCCAAG
>DATBGS010000095.1:0-21396 GCA_036557885.1 Ktedonobacterales bacterium | reverse complement strand
AGCGGCAGCTTCTCCCACCACGAGAGACGAGGAGGACGAGTTTGCGTGCGCTGCAAGATGCGAAGTTGCTGGCGTAACAGCAGATTCTCCAAATCTTTCTCTCGTTCCGACCGAGCAAGCAGGCTGAGGAAATCGAGCAGGGCCGAAAAGAGATGTGCAATCACCCTGAAAATCATAGGTCCCCCTGCAATGGTGAGTGATGAGAGGAACCCATCATATCATTAGTGAGGCGGGAAGGAGGAAGGAGGGGTCGTTGATAAACGACAGAGCGGTGATCGATGGGACCAGGATTCACCACTCCGGATGCTATTTTCGCATATTACGGGCGTTGCACTTCAGATGCGTAATTTTGCCTGTGGCTCAACACCTTGGCAGAAGAGCATCTCCGTTGGCATACAGAGTGCGGCGTTTTCCCTGGAAGTCCTCAGGAAAGGAGAATAGCATGAAACTTCGGATGGCGCTGGTCGCGCTGTGGCTGGCCGTTGGGGCCGCTCTGGCAGTGCTCTTTTCCCGCCGCCAAGATCGGTCCTTCCGGCGGCAGATGACCCGCCAGGCACAGACCTGGCGCAAACAAAGTGCGCGCACGGCAGATCGGCTCAACGGCCAAATGCAAAAAGGCGTCCAAGACCTGGTGACCAACACCCGGAAAGTCGCCCGCCGCGCACGCGCCAGTTAAGGAGCAGGACGAGAGGCGAGGTGCAAGCAAACCCCTTGCACCTGTACCTGTTCAAGCCGAATGTACGCGCAGGAGAGGAACGCGCGCCTTTCGGGTTGATCGGCCAAAGGAGGCTCTCCCATGCCACCCGATCACACTATCCTGACCCTGCAAGATAGCCTGGAAGCCCTCATGCTTCTCTCGGAGGGCGCCCTCATTTCTAGTGCAGGCGATGAGTGGAGCGCCAAGGAACTCTTGGACTGGTTTCAAACTACCCACCCCACTCTTTTGGAGATGCCCGTCTACTTGGTGCCGCCAGAGCCCACCCGCGCTGGAGCCATCTGTCAGGTAGATGCCAACGGAGAAGTGCTCTCGGCTGTTCCCCTCTACCGCATTGAACGGCGTCAGCCAACAGGTTATCCGCTCTGATGGGTAAGGTGTTAGTGGTGGAGGATGACGAAGGGATTCGGCTCCTCCTCTGCGACGTATTCAGAAATGCAGGGTACACCGTGCGTATCGCACGCGATGGGCAAGATGCCCTCACCATCCTGGAGCACGAGGGGGGCTTTGTCATCCTCTTGGATATGCGGCTGCCTAAAATCAGCGGTTTGGAAGTCATTCGGTGGTTGGAAGAGCATCCCAAGCTTGCTGAGGCCAACACCATCATTGCCATGTCGGCGGAGTGGGCCTCCCAACAGAACACCCCCAGTCCCAGCAGTGCGCTCGTGCGAGCCAGCTTCTCAAAGCCGTTTGATCTGGAGGAGGTGCTCTCCCTCGTTCAGACTCACGCCCCCAAACTCCACTCCTGGTAGGCGCAGCACCACCACCCGCTTGAAACGGGTTGACCCCTCTTAAGAAAGGAGCTGCTTGGTATGTTGAACCATTCACACGATGACGGCTTGATGGAGGAGGAACTCAAAGAGGGCACATTCGTCTTTGATGAAAACGGAGACAAAGTGGGGCGCGTGTCCCACTCGGTCTTGAGCCAGGACTATTTCGTCGTCGAACGAGGCTGGCTCATGAGCCATAAAGTGTTTCTGCCACGCAGTGTCATTCATCAGCGGGAGGCCAGGGGGATTACCCTGAGCCTGGCCAAAGAGGACTTGCACTTGGAGCGCTGGAAGTCCCCGCCGGTTCGGTCGCTGAGTGAGGAAGCCAGGCGGCCTTCCTTCCCACCAGCACCACAGGCAGGGCTTCAAAGACGCGATCAGGGGGTAGTTCAAGCGCCATCAGCGGTACGACCCCAGCCGGAGCACCTCACCCCGCAAGCCAGCCTGGAAGCGGTTGCCGGTCTGGGCGAGGAATATCTGCTGACGGGAGCAGGCGATGAGTGGACGGCGGGGGAACTCCTGCGCTGGCTTCAGGCCCATCAGCCCCAGAGCGTTCACCTGTCGGTGTACCTGGTTCCCCCAGAGGCGAACCGAGAGGGAGCGATCTATGAACTGAGTCCACAAGGCGACGTGCTGCCTCAGGTACCTTTGTATCGCATTGAACGCCGCCAACCAACTGTTCTGCCTTTGTAACCAGGCAGATGTATCCTGGAACGCTCAAAGCGACTCGCTGAGGCGCAATCCTCGGCTTCTTACGCCAACCGCTGGTACGGCGCCTAGAGTTTGCAAAAAACCTGGGCGCCTTTTTTGTGGGAAAGGGAAGAGATAGGCAGACGCTCTATGTCAATAGGAGTAACTATTCAGGAGCCCCTGGCAATGGGAAAAGGATGTCCACGAAAGACCTGTGCTGGCTACTTTCTTCATCGGCCACAATTAACTGGTTCCATCGTGCGCACTCTCCTCTTTTTTGCCCGGATGAAGAAAGTAGCCAGCACAGGCGAAAAGCCCAACGTGTTTGAGTGATTAAGGGGATAAAAAGACGTGTAGAGAATTTTCTCCTACTACGGTCCCAAGCTAGCAGGCAGTCGTGTCACACATCTTCATACGGATTGCGGAGAAAACAAAAGCAGCAGAGCATGAACCCTGCTGCTGTCTGACTTCAAAGCAAGCGAGCTGGCGGCGGAACCGACGGGCATGAACACCGCTACCAGCTAAATTGTTGTGACAAGCAGGCTCTAGTGTTGGGGCCGCTTGTCCTTGGTGCTCGTGCGGTTCATTCTACCACTTCTCCCCAGCTTTTGCTCGTTCTGTTGCTTTGATCACCCTTGCCTCTCCTGCGAACAGGTCGAACGTTGGCCCCTACTCCCCTGCTTCATCCGCTCTTGCTATGGAACATCCAAGCGGATGTTCCTCTGTGCTGGTAGATCTCGTCACTGAATAGGAGCATGGGAGTGTGAGCGAGAGGGACAGGCTCTTTTTGCAGCTGGATAACAAAACTAGCCAGCACAGGCACGCAGCTATCGGGTGTCGTACGAGGCGGTCCGGCGCATTCTGGCGACAGCACGGAGGAGCCATGCACGCGCAGAAGAGGGGCATTTGGTCTGAAGGAGCCAGGATGATCACATAGCCGCCGTAACAGCAGCCCCGTACTCAAATTGGTATCACCCTTTGCCTCCCTGGGAGACGGCAGCTTTTCCGTGCCTGGTTGAGGGACTCCCTGGCCCGTTCTCTGGCTGGAGCAAGAAGACGACCAGGGTGCGAGGGCCATGTACCCCTTCTACGCAGCTCAGTTCAATATCGCTGGTGGCGGATGGGCCGGAAATGAAGGTTAATGGCCGAATGGCGCTGGCTTGTAAGATGGTGATGGCTTCCAGTACCAGGTCTACCACTTGCTCAGCTCGCACCATACAGAGATACACAGCGGGTGTCAATGAGAGGGTTCTCCGGCCCTGGTACGCGCTGCCGTCGAGTACAATCGTCCCCGTTTGGGCGATCCCCAACCCGGCACCCGGTAATCACCCCGTCGAGCGTGTCCAGCGTTTCATAGCTCAGAGAAGGTTCATCCCGTGCAATTGCGAGTGCCGCTGGCAGCCAGATGTGCCAGGCACATCCGCATCGGCCAGCATGGCCTGCGAAGTTTAAGCATTTTTGATAGCAAATGCGCCGCCAAAGCCGCAGCATTCGTTGGCGTCGGGCAGGTCCACCAGATCAAGATCACGCACCGCCCGCAGCAACCGCAGAGGGCGTTCGCCCACCTGTAGCCCGCGCAGGGGGAAAGTCCACCTGGCAGCCTAGTAGCTCCAGCAGGCGCGTGGTGGCAATGCCGACCTCGGGGAAAAGGGTGTCATTAAAGCAGGTAATAAAGAGGGCTGCGCGCATATCGCCTCATTTCTGGGCAAAGTCAGCCGTGATCTGGGCGAGCCTGGCCGCTGCTTCCTCCCAGCGCGCCTCTTCCGCCAGGCGTGGCTCAAAGGTGTGTGGGGTGGAGGAACTTACTGCCACCTCGCGCAACTCGTCCAGTGTTGCCAGTTCACCGAGCGCCACCAACTGCATCAGCGCGTTGCCCATCGCCGTTGTCTCTGCTGGCCCGGCCACCACCGGAATCCCCGCTGCATCAGCCAGCCATTGATTCATCAGAGCGTTTTGCGAGCCGCCGCCTACCACATGCAGCACCTCAACCGATTGCCCGGCCAGCCGTGCTGCGGTTCGCAGCACCTGGCGCGAGCGCAGCACTAAACTTTCGCAAATGCCACGTGCAAACGCGGCGGGCGAACGATATGGCTCCTGCCTATGCTCAACAAGCCAGGCGGCGATAGCAGTGGGCATATCCTCAGGCGCCAGGAAGCCAGGGTCGTCAGGATCAAACAGCGCGGCAAAGGCTGGCTCTGCTGCCGCCATTTCCAAGAGTGGGGCGATGGGATGAGGATGCCCAGCCGCTTCCCAGGATCGCTGGCAGCTTTGCAGCAGCCAGAGGCCCATCACATTCTTCAAGAAGCGTGTGGTTCCAAAGATGCCGCCCTCGTTGGTAAAGTTGGAGCGCATCCCTTCGTCGGTGATCAGCGGGTGTGCCAGTTCTAACCCGACCAGCGACCAGGTGCCAGAGCTACTATAGGCCCAGTTCTTCTGCCTGGCAACAGGGATGCCAGCCACCGCCGAACCGGTATCATGTGTTGCAGGCAGGACCACCTGTACTCCAGCCCCCAGGTCACCCGCCAGTTCAGGCAAGAGCGGCCCCAGGATGGTGCCAGGTTGAACGATTGGTGGAAGCAGGCGCTCTGGCAAGCCGATAGCGGCCACCAGGGCAGGCGCCCATTGGCCGGTGTGTGCATCAACCAACTGCGTGGTGGTGGCGTTCGTAAACTCCGCGACGTGTTCGCTACTGAGCCAGCAATGCAGCAAATCGGGCATCAGCAGCAGGTGATGGGCCGCTTGAAGCTGCGCGGGCTGCGCTTTGGCGTGTGCCGCCAGTTGGTAGAGCGTGTTGATGGGCAGAAACTGAATGCCCGTTGTAGAATAGATGATCTGTCGGCCTATACTGCTCTCAAGCTGCTTCAGCATCCCCACTGTGCGCTGATCGCGGTAGTGAGTGGGCTGGCCCACCAGTAACCCCTGCTCATCCACCAGCGCGTAGTCCACGCCCCAGGTGTCCACGCCGACGCTGGCGAGCGTTCCCGCCATTGACTTTGCCCGACGCAGCCCGGCCTGCACCTCTCGCCACAGGTCCAGCACATCCCAAAAAAAATGCCCACGCACCCGCACCGGGCGGTTGGGGAAGCGGTGCGCTTCCTCCAGGGTGATGGCGCTCCCATCAAAGCGGGCCAGCATCACCCGCCCGCTCTCGGCGCCCAGGTCCACTGCCGCCACCGCGCGGGTATTCATGTGCAACCCCCTTGGTACGTGGAGAGGCAATCAGCGTGGATAGGCAGCAGGCACGCCGCCATCAACGTTCAAGATGTTGCCGGTGCTTTTGCTGGAGCGCGTGGGCGAGGCAAAGAACGCGACTGCCTCGGCAATGTCTTCGGGCAAGATATTCACTCCCAGCGTGGTGCGTTTGCGATAATGTTCCTCAAGCTGCTCCGGCGCAATGCCATAGGTCGCCGCACGTTCAGCCCGCCAGGTGCTGCTCCAGATGCGCGAGCCAGCCAGTACCGCGTCGGGGTTGACCACATTCACGCGAATGCCCAGCGAGCCGCCTTCTTCAGCCAAACAGCGCGCCAGATGGACCTCGGCGGCTTTGGCAGTGGAATAGGCCGCTGCATTTTTGCCGGCCACCAGACCATTTTTGCTGACGACAAACACCAGGTTTCCGCCGCGCCCCTGCTGCTCCAAGAGCCGAAATGCCTCGCGCGAGACCAGGAAATAGCCCGTCGCCAGCACATTCAGGTTCTTGTTCCACTCGGCCAGCGTCGTCTGGGTGACGGGCGCGCTGGAGGCCAGCCCCGCGTTATTGACGACGGTGTCCAGTCCGCCAAATGCCAGCGCCCCCTGCTCAAAGGCAGCCCGCACACTTTCTTCGCTGGTCACGTCCATTTTGACGGCCACGGCCCGCCCTGCGCCAAACTGGCGACACAGGTCTTGCGCGAGCTTTTCCGCGCCGTCCAGGTCAATATCGGCGGCTACAATCTGCGCCCCGTCGCGCGCGAGCCGCGCGCAGATGGCTGAGCCAATACCGCCCGCCGCGCCCGTCACCAGCGCCACCTGGCGCGCAAACTCGCGCTCTGGCGGGGCCAGCGTCAGCTTATACTGCTCCAGCGGCCAGTATTCGACGGCATAGCTCTCGGCATCCGTCAGGGAGATAAAGCCGCCGCAGGCTGCGGCTCCCTGCATCACGGCGACTGCCCGGTGGTATAGCTGCGCGCTGACATCTGCCGCCCCCGCGTCTTTGCCCGTTGTCACCATCCCCACGCCCGGAATCAGCACCACGCGCGGCGACAGATCAACGGCAGCGCTGCTGGAGCGATAGACCGGGGCCTGGGCATCCGGGTCGAGATTTTGTCCGGCGTTCTCGTCGAGATAGTGTTGGTAGCGCGCTTGATAGGCGGTCACGCCGCTCTGTAAGGCGCTGATCAGCGCCTCCTGACCCTGATCAGGCGTCCAATTCACAAGCAGCGGCCAGGGTTTGGTATGCATCAGGTGATCGGGACAGGCCGCACCAATCTGCACCAGGCGCGGCGCATCCTGGCTGCTGGCAAACTCCAGGACATCGGGCGCATCCTCAAAGCGCAGCACCGCCCGCTTTTCCGCAGAAACCAGGCCGCGCAAACTGGGCAAAACGGCTGCCGCAATCGTGTGCCGTTCGTCCTCTGGCAGCGGCGGTACGCGCGCAGCGCCAAAGGCGGCTCCGCCCACGCGGCGTTGCACAAAGACTTGCGCCTGCCCAATCGTTTCAAGCGTGCTGGCGTAGCATTCGGCATCGCTTGCGCCCCAGGTAATCAGTCCATGCTTTTCCAGAATGACCAACCTGGCTTCTTGGTGCGCGCGCATCGCCAGCGCTACTTCGCGCGCCAGGCCAAATCCGGGACGACGATAAGGTATCCAGACCAGCGCATCGCCGAAGCACTCCCGCGCCAGCTGCTGCCCATCCAGCGCGCAGGCAAAGAAGTTGGTGGCATCGGCATGGGTATGATCTATATGCTCAAAGGGCAGAAAAGCATGCAGTAGTGTTTCAATGGAGGGGCGCGGACGGCCCGGCTCAAAGAAGCAGTGCGCTAGGTAGTCCACCATCTCGCTGTCGCTCATGCGCTCCCGTTCAACCAGCGGCAGCAGATCATCGAGGTATAACCCGGTGAACGAGCCGGTGGTAACGGTTGCCAGGTCGGAGCCAGAGCCTTTGACCCAGAGGACGCGCGCCGCCCGGCCTCGATAATCTTGCCCTACTGACTTCGCCGAGGTATTGCCACCGCCCCAGTTACAGATGCTGCGGTCTGCCCCCAGCCTCTGCGAGCGCGCCACAAGTTGTTTCAGTGTATTTGCCACCGCCCCATCTTCTGCCAAAGCTGTCATGCGTTCTCTCTCCTTCTGGCCCTACGCGCCCGGATAGCCGCTGGTGACAGCAGCCACAGCACGCTCCTCTGCCACCCGCTCGGCATAGCCGCTGCGGCGAAAGGCTGCAATGGGGTCAGGGTCCAGCCCCCTGCGGGCGCGTGCCTCAGCCAGCAGCGGGCGCACATCCGTTTCAAACGCATCGCGCAGTACCCGGTAGGCGGCCAGCACATCGCCCGCCTCTTGCGCGCTGGCAAGTGCCTGGCGGTCCACCAGCAGCGCCTTGGCATAGGCCAGTTGAATATTGATGACCGATTGAATCATGGCTTCAATTTTGGGTTCAATATTGTGGGATTGGTCAATCATATACGCCACCCGCCCGCCAGAGATACTGCCTTCGGCCCGTGCTGACACCAACTCATAAAAGATCGTGAACAGTTCAAAGGGGTTCAGCGATCCGACGATCAAGTCATCATCAGCATATTTGCGATCATTGAAATGGAAGCCACCCAGCCGCCCCTCATCCAGCAACTGTGCCACAATCGCGGCGATATTGGTCCCTTGTGGATGATGTCCGGTATCCACCAGCACCTCGGCCTGTGGTCCCAGCTTTTGCGCCATCAAGAGCGAGGTGCCCCAGTCTGGCAGGTCGGTGTGATAGAAGGCTGGTTCAAAAAACTTATATTCGATGAGCAGCCGCATGCCTGGCGGCAGCGCGGCATAAATTTCCTGTAACGCTTCCAGCAGGCGATGGCGGCGCCGCCGAAAATCATCCTGCCCAGGGTAGTTGGTGCCATCCGCCAGCCACAGGCTAATGATGTCTGAGCCGGTTGCTTTGGCAATTTCAATGCAGTCCAACACATGCTGAATGGCCTGCCGCCGCACCGCCTGATGGGGGTGACAGAGGCTCCCAGAACGATAGGCATCCTCTTGAAAGAGGTTGGGGTTGACCGCGCCAATGCGCACACCCAGGCTTGCTGCCTGCTGGCGGGTGGCTACCCAGTCATCGGTCTGATCCCAGGGGATATGGATTGCCACACTGGGACAGACGCCCGTCAAGCGATGCACCTGAGCCGCATCGGCCAGCTTTTCGTAGAGGGTCCGCGCCGCGCCGCGCCAGGGAAAGACCTTGAAACGGGTGCCTGAGTTGCCATAGCCCCAGGAGGGCGTCTCAATCGTAAACTCCTGGATGGCTTGTAGCAGCGTCTCAACTGCGATGCCCTGCTGCTGCAACGCATCGCGCACCAGCTTAAAACGGGATGTGTGCATTTCTCTCTCCCTGCCGTTGGAGCCTGAAAGCGGTCTTCTTTCTTGACACCTCAAACTGCTGCGCCTCAAACTGCTCGCGGAGCCAGGTGCTAGTCCAGGTGAAAGATCTCTTCAAGCGTTGGAGGAAACCCGGTGGCGCCCTCCAGATCGCGAATTAAAATATCGCTCATATGCGCCTGCCAGCGACGATCTGCCTGGCTTTCTGCCATTTTGCGCAGAAATGTGGGGAAATCGTCCACCTCCATATAAGCCAGCAGTTCGGTACCCCGCAGATAAATTGAATAATTGTGACAGCCGGCGGCGCTCAAATCAGCCAACAATTCGGGCCAGACCGCCTGATGCCGCCGCCGGTACTCCTCTTGCGTCCCAGGGCGTATACGCATGGTGAAGGCAATACGCTGCATGGTGGCCAACCCCTTTATTTAAAGGGTGCAGCGGAGGACCGTCCCTCCGCTGCACGAGGAGGGAAGAGCGAATCTCAGAAGTTAAACTGGTCAATGTTGTTGGCATCAAAGACGGTGGGCGGGCCAAGCAGTACGACGCCGTTGGCGCCAATCGTAAAGGTGCCAAGTGTGCCAGCCGTGAAGGTTTCGCCTTGCTTGCCAGTGATCTTGCCCTGCACCAGCGCCGCAGCGGCATAGTAAGCCAGGTAGCCCAGGTGGCCGACATCCCACAGCTCAAAGCCTTTGATCGTGCCATCCTTGACATAGGAGCGCAGCGAATTTGGCGTGCCCAGCCCCGTCAGCGCAATCTTGCCCGATAGCCCGGCGGTTTTGAGATAGCGCGCCGCCGCCGCGATGCCCACCGTCGTTGGCGAGATGATGCCCTTCAGATCAGGGTATGCCTGCACCAACGCCTGGGTTTCGTTGTAGCTGGTCTGGTCGTCATCGTTACCGTAGGCAATCTTGACCAGGCTCATGTTTGGGAACTTCTTGAGTTCGTCCTGCATGAACCCGATCCAGGCATTCTGGTTCGTGGCGGTGCTGGTGGCCGAGAGGATCGCAATCTGGCCGGTATTGTTGATCTGGCTGGCGAGCACGTCCACTTCACTGCGTCCAATATCTTCTGTACTTGCCTGGTTGATAAAGATTGCGCGGGCGTCCGGCGCGGTATCGGAGTCGTAGCTAACAACCTTGATGCCTTTTGCCATCGCCTGTTTGAGCGCGGGCGCCACCGCGTTGGCATCGTCCGCCGAGATGACAATGGCGCTCACTCCCTGGGTCGTCAGCGTCTGAATGTAGGGCACCTGTTCCGACGCGACGGCATCCGATGGGCCAACCTGCTTAAACTGCCCTTTGAGTTCTGCTGCCGCTTTTTGGGCACCAGCGGCAGCGGAATCGAAGTAGGGGTTATTGACCGCTTTGGGCAGGAAGGCGATATTCAGGGTTGCGGCAGTAGTGCCACCACCGCCGCTGCCACAGGCAGACAGAAGAAGCACCGACAAGAGGAGGACACCCAGGCCACAGGTCCGAAGGAATGCTGCTTTCATGTTCTGCTCCTTTGTACGTAGGTGATGAGGGTTGCAAAGACGCGCTTGCGTGTGAGCCAGTTCTGGAGGCGCACAATGGCATTGGGGCCGAGCACCGAGAGCACAAGCAGCCCCCCGACGATGATGCTCTGTGTTTCGGTGGGGAAATCGGCCAAGGCAACGGCATTTCTGAGAATACCAACGACAAACAGAGCGATAATCACGCCTGGCAGCGTGCCTCGCCCGCCAAAGATGCTGACGCCACCAAGCAGCACGATTGTGATTACGTCAAGCTCGAATCCAAGCGCGTTGTCCGCACGGGCGCTTGAAAACCGCGCGGTAAAGATGACGCCAGCCAGCCCGGAGATAAACCCAGAGATGGTGAACAAGATCAATTTGATGCGCGCGACGCGAATGCCGGCAAAGCGCGCCGCCACCTGATTGTTGCCGATGGTGTAAAGCTGCCTCCCAATCCAGCTACCATGAAGCACAAGGATGACAATCACTGCCAAAACCACAAAGATAACAAAGGGCCAGGGAATGAGCGTGCCAGGAATAGAGCCAAAGCCAAAGGTGGTGAACCCGTCGGGGAAATTGCTCACCGCCAACTGCCCCAGCACGATATAGGCGCATCCCCGATAGAGCGCCAGCGTGCCCAGCGTCACTACCAGAGATGGAAGCCCCAAAGCTGTCACCAGCAGACCATTGATAAAGCCAGCCAGAGTTCCTACTGCCAGAGCGGCAGCGATGCAGACCGCCAGGGGAGCATTGTGCATCCAGAGGTCGCCCAGCACCACGCTAGAAAGCCCCAGGATGGAGGCCACCGAGAGATCAATCTCGCCAACTATGATAATTAGCAGCATTGAGAGAATCATCAGCGACTTCTCGCTCAGATCGCTCAACACGTTAGAAAGATTGTTGCTGTTGAGGAAGTAGGGCGAGAGCGACGACCCCAACACGACTGCCCCAAGGAGCAGGGCGACCAGCAGCGCCTCCCAGAGACTGATCAGCCTGATGGCGCGTCTCATCACAGCCTCCTTGTCAGGTACGAGCGTTGCAGCCGACGCATAATCAGCGTGTCGAGCATCACGGCCAGCAAAATGGCGGCTCCATAAAATGCCTGCAACCAGAAGGGCGAGATATTGAGGATGTTGAGCGCGTCCTGAATGGTGGCAAGCAGGATAGCCCCCAACATGGCGCCCAGAATGGTGCCTGAGCCGCCCAAAATGCTGACCCCGCCAACCACCACCGATGCCACTACCAGCAACTCCAGGCCGGTGGCCGCGTTGGCATCCACAGTGGCAAAGCGCGCCGCCCACAAGATGCCCGCAAAGCCGCTGAGCAGGCCGGAAATGACAAAGGTGAGCAAGACCAGCCGATTGCGCTGAATCCCCGCCAGCCGCGCTGCTTCCGGGTTGCTGCCGATGGCATAGACCTGGCGTCCAAGGCGGGTATAGCGCAGCAAAAGCGCGAAGATGGCGGCGATAACCGCCGCCAGGATGATCAACAGCGGAATGCCTAGAACTGTATCGCTTGCCAGGTTTAAGAAACGGTCCGGCACATCAAAGGCATTGATCTGCTTCCCGCCTGCAATGGCGTAATCCAGCCCGCGATAGATATAAAGAGTGCCCAACGTGACTACGATGGCGGGCACGCCCCCGTAGCTGACCAGCAGCCCATTCAGCAGCCCCAGCCCCAACCCAATCGCGCAGCCAATGGCGATGACTACTGCGATGCTGATACCTGGGTGTTGTTTAAAAAGGTCGCCAGAAACGAAGGCCACCAACCCGATGATGGCCGAGACCGAAAGATCAACGTTGCGCGTGAGCACCACCAGCGTCTCGCCAACCACCACAATCGCGATGATGGCGACGGAGAGCAGGATGTCGCGCAGGTTATTGACGGCTACAAAGCGCGGCTCTGGCACAGCCACCCCGACAAAGATGAGCAGCAGCACCACCAGCAGGCCCAGTTCGCGCACCTGCCCCACGCGCCGCGTCACCCTAATTACGGCAGAGGGCGCGCGCTGGCCTTCCTGCTCGGTTGTCATCGTCTCAGTTACCATGGGTTACTTGCCCCGTTGCTGCGGTCATCACGTTTTCCTGGGTGGCGGCTGCGCGGTCAAACTCGGCGGTGATGCGGCCCTCGTGCATGACCAGAATGCGGTCAGCCATGCCCAGCACTTCAGGCAGTTCACTTGAAATCAGAATGATTGCCAGGCCCTCTGCGGCCAGGTCTGAGACAATGCGATGTACCTCCGCCTTGGCGCCAATGTCCACCCCGCGCGTTGGCTCATCCAGCATCAAGAGCTTTGGCTTGGTGGTCAGCCATTTTGCCAGCACCACCTTTTGCTGGTTGCCGCCAGAGAGCGATTGGGTGCGCTGATTGATGCCTTGCGCGCGAATGCTCAAACGCTGGAAAAAATCCTGCGCGATGCTGCGCTCGCGGGCAAAATCGAGCAGCCCGAACCAACGGCTGATCTTTTGCCAGATGGGCGAGGTGATGTTTGACCGAATGGGAAACTCCAGGATCAAGCCCTGAGTGAGCCGATCTTCCGGCACATAGGCCAGGCCCAACTGCATGGCTTTGGCGGGCGAATCAATCTGCACTGGTTCACCGCCCAGCTGAATCTCGCCATTATCAGGCCGATCAATCCCAAAGAGCGCCTGCGCCACCTCGGTACGGCCCGCGCCAACCAGCCCGGCCAGGCCCAGAATCTCGCCCTGGTGTACCTCGAAAGAAATATCCCGAAACTTCCCGGCGCGGCTCAGATGCTTGACCGAGAGCACCGCTGCCCCTAGTGTGGTCGCCTGTTTGGGAAAGAGCGTTGCCATCTCGCGGCCCACCATGTAGCGAATCACCGCGTCAGGGGTGAGTTCGGCTGTTGGGGCGGAGAAGACAAACCCGCCGTCTCGAAAGATGGTGATGCGGTCGGCCAGTTCAAAAATTTCTTCCAGCCGGTGGCTGACAAATAGGATGGCAACGTTCTGCTCGCGCAGGCGGCGAACAATGCTGAATAGCTCGGTGACTTCGCGCGAGGAGAGCGAGGCGGTTGGCTCATCCATCACCAGCACCCGCGCCCGGACATTGAGCGCCTTGGCAATTTCCACAAGTTGCTGATCGGCTACCGAAAGGCTGCGCAGCGGAGTACGCGCTGTAAACTGCACACCCAGCGTTGCCAGCAGCGCATCCACCGACGAATACATGCGCTTCCAATCCACTTGTCCCAGGGGACCAAGCGGATGACGGCCCATAAAGACATTCTCAGCCACATCCAGATCAGGAAAGAGGGTCGGATGTTGATGGATGACGGAGATGCCCAGCCGCTGGGCCTGATTGGGGGCATGTAACACCACTGGAGTGCTATCCACCAGCATCGTGCCAGCATCAGGGGTATGCACCCCGGCCAGGATTTTCACCAGAGTGCTCTTGCCAGCTCCATTCTCGCCAACCAGGGCGTGAACCTCATGGGGATACAGGGTCAAATGGACCTCACGCAGGGCCTGGGCACCGCCAAAGTGCTTGGTAATGTCGCGTAGCTCGATGAGCGGGTGCGTGGGCGCGTGAGTTACATCCATTGTCCGCAGTCTCCTCCTCTGCATTGGAGAGTATCATAAGGGCAAATCTGCCACGCGTTGTAGAGGTGAATGCTGCTGGAACAAACGCTGAAACGTTTCATTGAAGACTTGAAACGTTTCATTAGAGACAAGTATACTGATGAAGTGGGGTGCTGTCAAGAGGTTTGGCACCCAATTTTGAGAAAAGTGCCAGAATTCGCAGAGATGCTCAGGATGTGCTAAACTAGGACCATCAATGAGAGGTTGCACCCCTTATGACTGATATTCGGCGTGTCGCAGGGTTGGCTGGGGTTTCTCTGGGCACCGTCTCCAATGTGCTCAATCGTCCTCATCTGGTGGCGGAGCAAACCCGGCGGCGTGTGGAACAGGTAATAGCCGAGACCGGTTTTGTACCCAATGGCTCGGCGCGGCAACTGCGCGCTGGGCACAGCCCCCTAATTGGCCTGGTCGTGCTCGACGTGTCGAACCCGTTCTTTACGGAGGTTGCGCGTGGCGTGGAAGATGCCGCCAATGCAGCGGGTTCTATCGTGATCCTGTGCAATTCCGATGATTCGACGCTCAAAGAGCAGCGCTATCTTCAGGCGTTGGAAGAACAGCGGGTTCAGGGTATTTTGATCACGCCAGTCAGCAGCGGGGAGGCGTCCATCCAGCGTGTGCGGCATCGAGGCATTGCGGTGGTGCTGCTTGATCGGCCCAGCCGTTCCCATGAACTTTGCTCGGTCGCCGTGGACGATGTGCGCGGCGGAGAATTCGCAACTTCGCACCTGCTCGCCCAGGGGCATCGGCGCATCGGCTTTGTGCATGGCCCGCTCACTTTGCGCCAGGTGGCAGATCGGCAGCGGGGCGTGCTGCATGCGATAAAACAGGCTGGCTTGGACCCACAGCGCGCGGTAATCAATGTTAGCTTGCATAGCCAAACAACTGTCGAAGGCGAAGCCAGCGCGGAGTTGCTCTTGTCTGATGCGCAGCCTCCAACAGCGGTGTTTTGCGCCAACGATTTGCTGGCGTTGGGGCTGATGCGCAGTCTGACCAGGCGAGGCATAGGTATCCCAGAGGATATAGCGATTGTAGGCTATGATGATGTCGAATTTGCCAGTGTGCTTTTGACCCCGCTCACCACCGTTCGCCAGCCAAAATACGAATTAGGCTACAAAGCGGCACAATTGCTTCTGGAGGAAACACAGCATCCTGAGCAGCATAGCCATCAGCAAGTCGTCTTTCAGCCGGAGTTATTGGTGCGTGGGTCGAGTGTGTTTCAGCGCCACTCCTGAGGATGTTTGCCTTGCCAGAAGCCTGGTGCAATTTCTTGCCTACTTCGGTCTCGGTCAGCGGCTAGATCCATGCGCTTTGCGCAGCGGTGGTGGATTGTGATTCTGGCGTGCCGACCAGTAGCGGGTAGGTATGAACTCCTGTCATTGCTACTCCCTTCATCGGAGAAAGAAAAAGCAGTTGTGCGAGAGAAACGTCAGCAAGGGAACTAGGGGAACTACGAGAGATCTCATCCGAAAGAGGGGACGGAACCGAAGGGGCCGAATCCGTGATCACCAGCTACCTCTGATGTCACCTGGGTTGAGACTCTCCAAGTGGGACAGTAGAGGGCGAGGGTTGAACCCGCGAGAAGTGATGATAAACGTCTGGAGCCAGGTGGTATCTGGGCTGGAGTAAGCTGGCGGTGGAACCGACGGGCATCAACACCGCGAAAAGATAAATAGTCGTGACAAGCGGGCTATTGTGTCGGGGCCAACTTCCTGTGTACTTGCGCTCTACATTATACCACTTCTCTCCAGCTTTTGCTCGTTTTCCCCCTCTTCGTTGAAGAGGCCGAACTCATACTTCCCCTGTCATGCTCCTCCGCTCTTGATGATGAGTATCTGCTCATATGGTGCCTGTGCTGGCTACTTTATGTATCGGCCACAAATACCTGGTTCAAAAGTTCTCACTACACCTTTATTTCGTCCGGACGAGGGAAGTAGCCAGCACAGGGGGATTTGCGGCGTTGCTGCTGCTCATATGTTCTCCATGATAGGATGCTTGGCGAAGTTGAGGTGATCTCATCCGCATACTATTCTTGATGAAAATGTGTTGCAAAAGGGATCCGGGCCGCTAAACGTTTTGTGGCTAGCATGCGCTCTTTGCTCCTCTTTCTCTAGTGAAATGCCCTCTACCAGCCTATTGCGCGTCTTGGGGCGGCCAGTAGCCCGGCGGGAGCTGCTCAGCCAGCCAGGTGGCCGACGGCGGCCCATGTGGCGCCAGTGCCACCAGCCGCCCCTCGTGCCAGACGGCAGCACCTGAACGCAGTATTTCCTCTAGGAACGTCTGGATAAATGCTTCTGGCTCCTGTCTAAACATCACCCGGCTGTAATCGAGAAACCACTGGCAGCGCAGCAAGTAGGGATCGACGTCGGCTTCGGGCAGGCCATTGACCAGCATCAGCCGATAGGCAAAGATGCGTTTACAGGCGTGCCAGGCCATCTTCTCTGGCGCATGCACCCACTGCTCGTACCGGCGCAGCGCCTTCTGGACCGCGTGTTGAAAGTGCTCGTGGGCTGGTCCATGCCCAGAAAAGGCCGCGCGCACCTTCAGGCGCATCAGCCGCTCGACGGTCTCCATCGCTCGCTCCAGTGCGCCTGCTCCCTCGCGGAAGCAGCCAATCCAGGCCAGGTCATCGGCATGCACGGTATCCCCCGCAATCAAGACCTGCTCCGTCGGCTCGTAGAGCGCGAGATGCCCCAGAGTATGCCCTGGGGTATGCAGCACCTGCAGCGTCACGCCGCCGACATCAAGTTCGTCCCCCTCTGAGAGCGCGCGATCGACGTGATAGGGGGCAATCGGTTGATCCAGCCAGCGCGCGCTCCAGGCTTCCGGGTCATGATGGTTGATCATCGCCGCGTCCCACCTATGGGCCGCGACGGGCACGCTGTAGCGCGTTTGCAATTGATGATTGCCGCCCACATGGTCGCTATGGTAGTGGGTGTTGACAATGAGGGCGAGGCGCTCCGGTGGGATGCCTGCCGTGCGAACCAGATGTTCTGTTTCATCAGCATCGCTGCCAAAGCCCGTATCAACCAGCAGCGGACGTGCGCCCGCCAGCAAGAGCATATTGGCGCTGGGAAAGGGGCGTTGGAAAAAATGCAACCAGGGTGGAAGAGGCATGGTCCCGGTGTGCGGTGCGTTCTCCTTTTACGAAAAGGGGAAGGCACCTTCTCCTTTCTCATGACAGTTCGTCGAATCGCTGGGGAGGCCGTCAGTCACCTCCCCAGTAGCCCTCCGTTCTGAGCGTTGTGATCGGCGCCTGGATCAGGCACTCAGGACCATACCACTGCGGCTGCACGGTGGCAAACAGCGCCCCGGCCAATCGCAAGGCTCGACGGTTCTCTCCTTGTATGTAAGCTTTGAAAGTCTCTACCCCATGGCGTCGGGCCTCGTTGGCCAATCGAGCGATCAACCGTTTGCCCAGCCGCGCTTTTGCCAGCCATCTTCGATCAGCAGCGCGACCTCAGCCTCGGCCACAGCCGAGGTACGTGTCAATGCGGCCACAGCTCATCAATAGATGCATCCAGTGCGAGTAATAACAGCTAGAGAGCATGCTCCGACAAGACTGTCGGGCCAACTTGGGCGATTTTGCGCTCTCTCCGAAGATGCTGGCTCAACACCCTGGAAAAGTGGCCGCATGATGCTCCGAAATACCTCTTGATTCACTCCTCGATCGCACCGCCAACCGTCCGCAGGTGCTGGCGAAAGGTCAAGGCTGGTGTCTGCTGGCGCTGCGCCAGGTAGTCCTGAAACCGCACCTGGGCACGCAAGGAGACACCTTGGCGGATGCGCTCGGCCTGGCGGCACTCGGTATCACGGATAGTTTCTGCGGTCCTCAGGAGGTCCTCAACCTGCGCGGCGGGGAGAAAGAGGATCCCATCGTTATCGCCCAGTACCAGGTCCTCCCGCGAGACCGTCCAGTCCCCAACCGTTGCTGATCTCAGTGCCAGGGCGTCACGTGGGTCTTGCCGTTGGGGTCCGGTGGGTATTGAGCCGAGACTGAACACCGGCAAGCCAATGGTTCGCAATTCAGCGGTATCCCGGTGGAGCCCCCAAATCACCAGACCGCCAAGACCCGCGGCCAAAGCTTCCAGGGCGATCAGATCGCCAACGCAGGCCTCATCGACGCGCCCGGCGTTGTCCACGACAAGGATATCGCCTGGTATTGCGTGCTCGATTGCCTCCAGAAAAATATCGACGCTTCCGGCGTGCCGGGCAGGACAGACCCGGCCCGCTATGCGGCTCCCGGATAAGACCGCCTGCAGGGGCATCGGAGCACACCGGACAGGGACAGCGGCGCGCAAGCAGGCATCGGCCAGGTGAGCGGTGGTCAGGTGCTCAAACCGCTCTCTGAGTGTATCAGGCTCCATCACAGCCTTCCTTTCAACATTCACTGCTCATTTCTCGTTGTTCAATAGGGCTGCCAGGCCTGTGCGGTGTCATCTCGACCACCAGAAGCGATCAACGGCCTCGAGCGACCTCACCAGAGGAAAGAGCGGGGTGCTCTGGCCGTCAGCGTTTGAAGATGGTCTCCAGTGAGGAGAGGCATTCCAGACCGGCGCTATGCCATGGCCCTCATGCCAATACGTCGCCGCGCAGGACGGTGATGGCTTGACCGCCGATGGCAATGCGCTCGCCCTTGACCTCCAGACGGAAGACCCCTCCGCGCGGCGAGGCTTGATAGGCCAGCAGTTCGCTTTTCTCCAACCGCTCGCTCCAGAAAGGCGCCAGCGTGCAATGCGATGAGCCGGTGGCTGGGTCTTCGGGAATCCCCACTCTGGGCGCAAAGAACCGCGAGACGAAATCATAGTTAGGTGAACTGCTTCGGCTGGTGACAATGACCCCGCGTACCGGGACACGCTCCAACAGAGTCAGATTTGGCTTGAGGGCACGCAGAGTCTCTTCGGAGTCCACCTCTACCAGATAATCAAACTGATTCTTGCCGACGGAGGCCAACTCGACCCCGAGCGCCTGGGCTAGCTCGGCTGGTGCAGAGGCAGGGATCGTCGGGGTAGCCGGAAAATCGAGCGTGATCCACGCTCCCTGCCGCTCTGCTGTCAAGAGCCCACTGCGCGTGTAAAACCGCGCCTGCTCCTGCGGCTGGAGATGGCCCTCTTCCCAGAGGATATGCGCGCTCGCCAGCGTGGCATGCCCACACAGGTCCACTTCCACGGCAGGCGTGAACCAACGCAGATGAAAGCCATCCTCCTGCCGATAGAGAAAGGCGGTCTCGGCCAGGTTCATCTCGCTTGCCACCTGCTGCATCCACCCCTCATTTCCTGGCTCGGACAGCATACAAACTGCCGCTGGATTGCCCGCAAAGGGGGTCGTGGTAAACGCATCCACTTGGGTAATAGGCTGTCCCATCGTATCTCCTCGCTCTCCAGGAGAGCGCCTGCGCTGGCAGGCGCTCTCTGGTAACTGCCATCCGGACACGGTGAAGGGGTCAGTTGCCCTTTTGAGGAGTCGCCTGTGGCGGTTAGTGGGCCACACATTCCAGTTCGACCCGTGCCCCCAAGGGCAGCGTTTTGACGGCCACGGTCGTCCGCGCGGGATAAGGCGCCTCAAACTGGCGGGCGTAGACCGCATTCATCTCCGCAAAATCGGCCATATCCGTTAGAAACACCCGGACCTGCACAACATGGCTCAGATCTCGATCCACCGTTTTGAGGACCGCTTGAAGATTGGCAAAAATGCGCGTCGTTTGAGCAGCCACATCCCCTTCGATGAGTTTTCCGCTGGTGGGGTCTTGCGCCACCTGGCCCGAAAGATAGAGGGCCTCCCCCGCAGTCACCAGATGCGAGAAGGGTCCCACGGGTGGAGCAAGGTCAGGGCAGTTGATTCCTTGGCGTGGCATTCTCTTCCTCCTAGAATCGCTTGCACAGCATGGCACCGCATGGTGCTGCATAAAACCTACTATACTCCCAGCGCTGCTGCCAGAGGCAGAAAGGACACCGAGCAGCAGAAAACTGCCAAACCGTGGCGTAACAGCCGCTGCTGTCCAACTCAGCCACCAGCCGATGGAGGCGTTTGGGGAGTAATGGAACACAAAGTGGTGTTATGCCTGCTCATTTGCTTGCTTCACCTTTCCCAAGCGCCTCTTTTGCTCGCCTTGACACTGACTCCAATGGCTTCTCACGTGGGAGCGTCCTCACCTTCATTCATTCTGTTCGATTTCTGTCAGATGCGGTGGCAGCACCTCTGGTGAGCTGAACACGACCTGCTGTTCCGTTCCCCCCCAAACGCCTACTCCTGGCCGAATTGGCGTTTGTTATCATCGTTGTGTCGAGTAGGGTGCGGTTGCCCATTGCTGGGTCACCCGTCACCCCCTCGCCGAACCGTGCTTGCTGGTTTGCCAGCACACGGCTCTCCCCTTACTTGTTGCTTGCGATACTCTCTATCAGGCAGTTTTCCCGCGTGGAGCAAATGGTGGCACTGGATACACAGCATCAGCGTTTTTCGGCGTCTTGCCGCCATCATCTGCTGCCAGAGGGCTTTTCCCTCCGCCACGTCTTTCAGCTTCCGAATATGATGGACCTCAATTGGCCCTTCTATTGTCTCGCAATAGTCACATTGCCTTCTGTTCAGCCGTTTGATGACCTCAGAACGGCTGAGCGTCCAGATGTAGACATTGGGTAAGACATCCAGCTCGGGATCAGTCGGTCGGGGTGGTCTGAGGTCTTTGAGTCGGAAGATGGGGATGACCCGGGTCTTGTCCTGCTCTTTGACAACCAGGGCATAGCCATCTTTGGTTTTGAGGCGCTCAGCGATCTTGGTGACGCTGGTCTTGTGCTTCGCTGCCAGGGTTTTGAACAGACTGGTTTTCCAAAGGCGTTCCAATCGGCTCATGTCCCGTTTGTGATTCAGTGCCAGAGCGTAGTAGTTCGCCAAGCCCCTCAGTTCCCCGTTGTAGGCAAGAATGATTTCGGCGTCGCTCAGTTCCAAAAATTCTGCTTTGTGCCTGGACTGCATCGTGGCGTAGTTTCCGTACCGTTTGGTCGTGCAGAATTGTTGGAGCTTCTCCGGGGGAATCTGACATTGGAATCGTTCAGAGACCGACTTACTGGTGATGTAGCAGGTCTCTCGTTTGACCTTCACCACGCGGTGCCCTGAGTACGTTTTCACCCGGTATCCCAGAAATGTGGTGCCTTCCTTACTGTGGCGAATATGCGATTTTTCTTCGGCAATGCTCAGCTTGAGGGTCGCTTGGATGAACTGTTGGACCTCTTGCTTGACCATTTCCGCATCGGCGCGTGAGCCGATGATCCCGATGAGATAATCATCAGCGTAGCGACAATAAGAGAGCCTTCGATATTCGCCGTCGAACGGGTCGCCACTTGGGAGGTGCCGACGGCGATGGGTGAGCGTTTTTAGTGCTCGTTGGACTCCCTGAAGCGCCTGCTTCGCTTCCTCCTTTCCCTTCAGGGTGTCCCATTGCTGTCTGAGGCGTCGGATTTGCTCGGTGTAGCGGTAGTAGGTGAGGTTCGTTTTGCGCCTCTTGCCTCGGTCGAACCGTTCTCTCAGAGCCTTCATGAAGAGGTCGAGTTCGTGGAGGTAGATGTTGGCCAACACGGGCGAGAC
>DATBGS010000094.1:0-26062 GCA_036557885.1 Ktedonobacterales bacterium | reverse complement strand
GTCACCTTGCTGATTGCCGTCGTGGTTGGTGTCGTCGCGGTGGCCTCTCTCGCCCTGTATAGAACGGTCAGCGAGAGCAAACTGTTCAGCGTAAGCAGCGTTCCCCTGTTGGTGATGAATATCGCCAGCGGCAGCGTGCATATCGAAAGCGGCTTGCCAGGGCAGGTGAGCGTGGTGACGAACAAATATGTCTTTCTGGGCGATAGCAGCTTGCTGCCAGTCAGCTACACCCAGCGCGGCAACACGCTCCTCATCACTGCCAATGAGACGGGCATCTCCGCGTTCTTGAGCAATAGCACGCTGGAATTTGACATTTTTGTTCCGAGCCAGTCTAATCTAGGTATCACCGTCAACAGCGGCGCCATTCAGACCAACGACATCACCGGCACCATCCAACTGCATACCAGCAGCGGCTTCATTCAAGCCGATAACCTGGCCGGGGCGCTCACCCTGAAGGCGGACAACGGCGACATCACGGGAAGCAACCTCAAGGGGCAGATGACGCTCAGCACCACCAGCGGCGCGATGAATGTACGCGATGTGAGCGCCACCGACAATTCGTCTTTTCAGGCCAGCAACGGTTCGATTGATTTCCAGGGCACCCTTATCCCAAGCGGCACGTTTCTCTTTCGAGCAGAGAGCGGCTCAATTGATCTCCGGCTCTCCAAAGATGCCAGTTTCCATGTGGATGCCAGCACAGCAAGCGGCCCGATTACCTCGGAATTTCCCGATCTGAAGGTGCAGCCCGGTAGCTCTGGCGCGGAGGCACGGGGCGACGTTGGCGCCCCACCGCGCTCCACCATCATTCTTCAGACCGAAAGCGGCTCCATCACGCTGCACCAGCTATAGGCGCAACTGCTAGGGCACAGTGATTTCCTGGCACAAATAATGATGAGAAACAAAAAAGCACTGGGGTTCTTGAACAGCACAGCGAGTTTGAGGAACCATGATCAGCCACGAACCAGAAAAAGCAAGCCCGAAGATACCAGAGGAATGGTATCGCGCGATGATCCAAACGGCAATCGAAGGTATCTGGTTGATTGATGCCGATGCCCACACGCTCTATGCTAATGACCGCATGGCGGCTTTGTTGGGTACCACCCCTGCCGAGATGCTGGGGCGAACCGTCTACGAGTTCGTCTTTCCCGAAGAACGCGGCGAACACCTGGAGCGCATTCGCCACAATCTCTATGGAACTTCGGAAGCCTTCGACACCCGTTTTCTGCGCAAGGATGGCAGCGAAGTGTGGGTGATGGGAAATACCAACCCGCTCCCCGATAGCCAGGGAAAGATCGTCGGGGCGCTGGGCATGTTTACCGATGTGACCCAGCGCCGCCGCATAGAACAGGCGCTGCGCAGAAACGAAGAAGCGCTGCGACAAAGCGACCTGCGCTTTCGGCGGCTGGCGGAATCCAACATTGTCGGGCTGTCTGTCGAAGACCTCGCGGGGAAAGTGTCTGAAGCCAACGAAGTGTATTTAAAGATGATTGGCTACACCCGCGAAGACCTGCTGGCTGGCAAGGTCAATTGGGATGCCATGACCCCGCCCGAATACAAGAAAGCCGATGCTCAGGCCATTCAGAGCTTGCTGGCAACCGGGGTGGCTGGCCCCTATGAGAAGTCCTATATCCGCAAAGATGGCAGCCAGATTCCTGTAATGGTGGGCGCTGTGCTCTTTGATGAGCAGCGGAGCCTGCTGCTCACTGTCGTTCTGGACATCTCCGAGCGCAAAGAACTGGAGCGCCGCAAAGACGACTTTGTGTCTTTTGCCAGCCACGAACTGCGCACCCCGCTGGCCGTCACCAAAGGCAACATTGAACTGGCCGGGCGACGCTTGCAGCGGTTTCTCCAGAAGGGCAGGCATTCGGAGGAAGCCACAAACTCCCTCAACAACGTGGCGCTGGCGCTCCGCGAAGCGCTGCGCTCGGTGAGCGTCCAGCAGCGGCTCATCGGTGACTTTCTGGATGTCACGCGCATTGAGGCCAATACGCTCGAAATCTCCCCGCAGCGCTGCGATCTGGCCGCCGTTGTCCGAGAAGCCGTCGAACATCAGCAGCTGCTCGTCTCAACCCGCGTCCTGAAACTCGACCTCCCCGCCGCGCCTGTTCCCGTCGTTGCAGATGCTGACCGCATTGGGCAAGTCGTCACCAATTACCTGACCAATGCCGTCAAATATTCGCCAGAGGACCAGCCAATAGAGATTGGGCTGCGAACGGAGGGGTGCAGCGCCCGCGTCTGGGTGCAAGATCACGGGCCTGGGCTTTCCCCGGAGGTGAAGGCGCACCTCTGGGAGCGGTTTCACCGGACGGTGGGAAGCAAGGCGCAGCGCGGCGCACTGAGCGGGATGGGCCTGGGCCTGTATATCTGCCGCACCCTCGTGACGCTGCATCATGGGCAGGTCGGCATGCAGAGCGAACCTGGCAAAGGGGCCAACTTCTGGTTTACCTTGCCCCTGGCCCCCGAAGACCCCGCCCACGCGGACTAGAAAGCCAGCATTCCCCGGCGTCCCTGCCGGGCAAAGCCGGGCAATTACCACCCCTCGCGGTGGATATACGCGCTGTCGGAGATGCGCCCGCGCTTCAGCGAAGGCGAGCGTTTATCGGGCGCGGGATGCCCAATCGGAATGACGCCCACCGGCGTCACCTCCGCCGGGATGCCTAGCAGCGCCCGCAGCGCGTCTAGATCGTGCGCGCCCGCAAAGCCCGCCGCCAGCCCCTCATTGACCACCGCCAGCAGCAAAATCATCACGGCGCAGCCAATATCCATATGCCAGTAAGGGACGGGCCAGACAATCTCTCTGCCATCCTCGTTGACCTTATCCGCCTCTTGATAGCGCCGATGATAGGCGGCCTCGTTGGTGCAGGCCACCACCAGCACTGGCGCCTCTGAGATGAACGGGTGGAAGCCCGACGCGACATAGCCCTCATCTTCGCCGCACAGCCGCGCAATCTCTTTCTTCACGTCGGGTTGCGTCACGACAACAAACGCCTGCCCCTGCGTGAACCCGGCGCTGGGGTTGTGCCGCGCCAGGTCCAGCAGGCGCTCGATCACCTCCAGCGCGACTGGCTCCGGCGTAAAATGCCGCACCATGCGGCGCTTGAGTACCAATTCGGTAAAATCCATAAAAATTAGCTCCAAAATGTCTTGACAACTCGACCATTTCCAGTTATACTACAAGCAATCGCCTGAAGTCCTGGCGACCCTGCCCCCTCTGCCTGGGGCGTCGTACCTTGACAACTGAAGACCGTTTGGACAACGGACGCGAGTCAGCCTTAAGCTCCCCCGCGCCATGTTCACCCCGCGCCCGGCATCTTCCAGGCGCGGGGCCGCTGTGTATTTTCCGCCAGTGATGGCGGAATGCGCAAGTGGCCCCGCGCCTGGGAACCCAGGCAGCGGGGCCTGCTTGCAGTGCTGCCCGGCACGGTGGCCGGGGCTACCCCTCAAAGCAGGGGCACAGCAAACGCTCGTAGCCCCGGCGCCCCTGCCGGGGAAGCGGCGCTGCAAGCAGCAGGGCGCGAGGGGCACCACATTCACGCCGTCCCATCAGGGACAGAAAGCGAGTGCTCCCCTATGAGAAACATCTACATGACCACTGGCGCAGGCCCCGCAACCACCATTCCGCCCACCGTCGCATTTTGCACCCTCGCACGCTTCTTCTCCTCGTATGTCTTCATTGGCGCGCCGGATGATCTGCCCACCGACGACCCCGAACTGTTGGATTCGCTCGCTGATCTGGGTCTGCCCGAACAGCCCAATTCCATCCAGACCTTGCTGCACTACGTGCTGGAAGGCTTCCTGAAGATGGCAAACAGCCGAAGCGCGGCGCACAAGCCCGTCCTGGGCGGATGCCGTGCCCCTGCTTTGAGGGGGAAGCAGCCCAACCGCTACGCCAGAGCCGATCTGGAGCAGTATCGCTACGATCAGAACGAGGTGGACATGGCGCGCAGCATCCAGGCGTATAAGCCGCTGAAAAATGATCTGCGGCAAGTCTATCGGCTGGCGCGGGCCGCGCAGTTAGACTACCAGGGGCAGCGGCGCGATGCGTGGCGCGCAAAGCATCTGGCGCTGGCCGAAGCGCTCTTGCGCGTGCATCAACTTGGCTGGCGTCTCTGCGAAATTGGCGGGCGCTGGTTTGCCGAGGTCTGCCTGCGGCAGGTCTTCCGCGAACTGTGGGAGGAGCAGTTTGTCGCCAACGTGGACTATCCCGAAGCCATCCAGCCCTTCCTCAAGAAAGTGCGCCTGCCGTTGATGCTGCGGGCGGTCATCTTGCGGGCGCTGCTGCCGGACCGTTTCGCCAACTTCGAGGTCGCGCCGCCCTTTGCGGAGATGGTCAGCGCCTACGAAGCGGGCGAGTTTCCGCAATCGCTCAGCACCTACGTTTCCGATGAAGAATGGGCAGGCAAAGTGCCCATACGGTGGGTGTAGCGCCGTCCTTCCTGCCTTTTCAGGTGAGACCTCCCGTTTTCGAGGGGAAAGGCGTCCTCCACAGCAGCATAAGAAGCAAGGCGGCGAGCGCCAGAGCAGCGAAACCAGAACTGGCGGCATGGAAGCCATCCCAGGCGTCACGAGTTGCGCGCCAATTCGCAGGCAGCGTTTGTGGCGTCCATGCCGCAATCTGCTGGTTCAGTGGATTGTTGCCAAGGGCAAACAGGGCCAGCATTGCGGCAAAGCTCAGCGCGGCAATTAGCGTCAAGACAACGGCTCCTCGCTGCTTGCGGAGCAAGTAGAGCAGCGTCAGCGAGGAGAGCAGGCCAAACACTTCCGCCACGCCGCCCACAATGGCAAATCCAAGATAGAAGTTATGTTGGACATTCAACCATTCCGCCCCACTTAACTGCTGCTTGCCAGGGATTTCAAGATCATGGGTGAGCGTCAGCCCAAGGGCCAGCGCAGCACACACCACGCACACGAAAAGGATCGTTTTCAGCAGGGGAGCTACCTCCTTTCCATTCGTAACAAGAAGAATGTATCATCTTTGTCCCAGCCGGGCAAACTTACCGGGGTATACACCGCTCCCGAATGGCCGCGCAGATTGCAGGATTGACCGCAAAGTGTTGTTCGAGGAAAGAGAGGATGGCAAGGGCCGACTCCGCATTCCTGCGGTAGCCCTGGAGAAAGTCGGGCAGGTGCTGCGCCGTCTGGGGAAAGCGCTGCTCGTAGCGCCGCGACCTGGCAAAGGGGTCTAGTGTCGCGCCCTGCGCGGTTTCTATGAAGCGGGTGAGGTCAAGCACGCGGTCAACGGCATAGCCCTGGATGAAGTGCGTCCCAGACAGCACCTCCCCGCGCAGCACGCGGCCCATCCCCACATACAGATTCGTCAGCGCCTCACCCAGCAAAAACTCTTGCGTGGGTTCGCGGGGCTGCCTGGGGCGCGGGGCGCACAGGCTGGCGTCAAAGGCAGCATCTTGCCAGATCACGCGCTCGCTCGCAAAGGGGATGTTGGCGAGTTCGTCTGGCTCGAAGATGGCAAACTCGCAAAAGATGCCATCGGCAAAGAGCGCTTTGTAGCCGTCGTCGGTGTTCAAGAAGAAATAGGCCAGCGGAGCCACCGCCGCCAGCCAATCCAGGCTGGCAAGGTAGCTGGCCTTGTAGCCAGGTTTGACGATCACAAAGAAATCGAGGTCAGAATAGGCATCCATGCGCTCGGTTTCGGCGCCAGCCGAGCCAAGCCCCAGCAGCGCCAGCGCCGTGCCGGAATCGCGCAGCGCCGCGCCAATCGCCTCTAGCCGTTCGAGCAATCGCTGTTTTGCCAGCATGGGGGTATCCTCTCGTTCTCAGAACGCATCTGCGGAAGAGTCATCGAGAGTATACCCCCTGAAGCGAGCCACTTGCCCTTGCCCAAATCCTGCTTGAGTATCTGCGCGATCTGGTGCAGGTCTTTGGCGGCGTCCTTGATGTCGTCGTGGGCGGCCTTCAGGTCGTCGCGGTAGGTCTTCAGCGTGTCATTCGTGCCAGGATAGTTGGCAGGCGTCAGGCTGGAGATCAGCCCTTGCGCGTTGTTGGCCTGTTTGGTCGCGTCGGCCAGCTTCGCGTTGTAGTCGGACTGAAGCGCCAGCAACTGCGTCACATCGTCGCCTTTGTCCTTGGCCTTCTGGATGGCATCGGTGATCTTGTCGTTGCCTGCGGTCAGCTTTGCAATCACGTTTTGCTCGTGGAACAGCAAAATCTCGCCCCGGTCACGCGGAATCACGACGGCAAAGATGCGGAACTGCGCGTAGATATTCTTCACATCCGTCCGCGCCGCGTCCATATCGGTTTCGGCGTCCAGCTTGGACTTGAGCGCGTTCAGGCCGTCTTTGTTGGTCTTCACATCGCTCAGAATCGTCTGGCGCTGCTGATCGGTCAGCCCCTTGTGGCTGTTGGCCTCGCCCGCCAGCTTATCCAGCGCGGCCAGCCGCTCGTCAATCTTGGCGTCGCCAAACTTTTGCACGCAGGCCACCGTCGTGCATTTGGTCGTGGGGGTCGGCGTCGCGTCGGCAGGCGCGGCCAGCGCGGTTCCCGCCAGGGCTGCCACGCCCACCGCCGCCAAAGCAAGCGCCATCAGATGCTTAGAAAAGAGGGTTTTCAGTGTCTTCATGGTTGTGTCTCCTGGTCATCGCCCGCATTTTGATTGGCATTATTCTGGTCATTATCCAGGCTATTCATATCATCCTGCGTCTGTTGATCAAGCTGCTGAAGCTGCTGCAAGTCGCTGTCGCCCGCGCTCTGGCCGGGGCTGGTGGATTGGCCGCTCGGTGGGGTGCCATTGTTGGCGCCGTTGTGCCGCGCGCAGCCACCCAGCGCCAGCGCCACTGCCAGCGCCAGCACCACCAACGGCATCCAGAAGCGCTCGCGCTTGCTGATGGTTCGTCTCATCTTTGTTCCTCCCGCAACCGCCCGTCTTTGCTTCATTTCGGTTGCTACACACAGCATAGCGCGGGAAGCTGAAAGCCCCTTGAGCGCCAGATTAGACGTTGCTGAGAATCGGGCGGCCTGCCCCTTTAGAGGGACAGGCCGCCGATCTCTTGAATAGCATGGGTGAAAAGGCAGGAGTGATCAGAGGAGCAGTGGCGTCACCTGCGCCCAGGTTCGCCCACCATCATCTGTCTTGAGCAGAGTCACAGCGCCATTGTACGCCCGGCTGAGTGCCCAGCCCAACGTGCTCGATAGAAAGTCCAACTCAGATATACCATCAACAGCCGCGCTGCCAGGCAGCGCGTTCCAGTGCTGCCCGCCGTCGCTGGTCGTTGAAAGTGTCGTCTGCAAAGAGCTTCCCCCGTTCACCCACATTCTGTTCAGCATCCACCCATGCCGGGCATCGCTGAAATAGGTGAGCGCATCATAGGCGAGCGGCGGGATGCTCTGCCAGCTCGCGCCGCCGTCATGCGTCAGATACAGAAGCTGGGAGAGGGCTTGCTGAGTCTGGCTGAGGACGCTCACCCACAGCACCCCTTCGTGCTCGTTAAAAAAGAACGGCGGCCCGATGTAGAAGAGATGCTCTGAGCCGTCTTGCTGAAAGGGCAGCGGCTGTGTCTGCCAGGTGCTCCCGCCGTCATGCGTCACCATCACCTCGGTTTCTGAATCCAACAATCTGCCCATCCAGCCAGTCGAGGGGTTAAGAAAGCTCAAGCCCCCTTTTTTCCCGGCGGCGGGGATGCTGCCAGGCTGCGCCGCTGTGCCAGTCGTGGCGAGCATGCTCCAGGTGACCCCGCCATCGCTCGTCCGGCAGAGATCAACATCAGTCCCACCCGCTGAGCCGGGGCTATCCACCAGCGCCCAGCCATCTTGCGCGTTCAGAAAAGTCAGGCTCACATAACCGCTGCTGTGGAATACTGCGCCCTGCTGCCAGGTCTGGCCGCCATTGGTCGTTCTGAACAGGGAGGTCGTCCCACTCTGAACCGTCCAGACCCAGCCAACCGAGTCGCTGAGGAAGCGGCTTTGTAGTAAGCTGCGCACGTCATGCAGGGCGGACGGCGTAACGTCTCGCCAATGCGCTCCCCCGTCAACGGTCCTTACGAGCCGCTCGCCAGCAATTGCCCAGCCAGTCGTGGCGGTCATCATCCGAAGATCGCCCAGCGGCAGCGCCTGGCCCGACCTGAAGGTTGGCGTTGGGGCGAGCGTTACGGTGGTCAGTGGTTGCAGCGTCAGCAACTGGGGCTGGACACCGGCGCAAGAGGAGGGGCTTTGCGCAGAAACAGGTACGCTGGGGGTGACAGGCGAGGAAACCGTGCCCTTGCCGACACAGGCAGCCAACGCGAGCAGAACAAGCAGCATACAGGCTCGTAGCACGCTGGAAGACATGGGAGCAATCCCACCTTTCATAAAATCAAAGGTATTGCGCTTTCTTACCCAGGGAGACGACGCGGAGCGCCAGATAGTTCCACGAGAGTGGAAGGGTATGATCAGCAGGTGCTCGCTCTTATTCTGCTCGCCAGTTGACACTCAGCGCCATCTCTGTTATCGTGTCGGATACATCATGAGCTTTCCCCATCGCCCTTGTGCTGTCTTGAAGAGGCTGTTCCACAAGCGAAACCTGGCAGGAGAACGGAGCATGCCAAACGCGCCCGACACCAACCCCAACACCTGGCGCCAGACCATCCTGGCCGACGAAGGCGCCGCCCAGCAGCAGCTTGCCGCGCTGGACACCCGCGATCATCGTTCCTGTATGCAGCTTTGTTACACGCTCCTCTCCGATGCAGCCCCGGAGGTGCAGCGCGCCGCCCTGCTCCTGCTGCGACAACGCGGCGACCACGACGACGCGCAGGCTGAAGCCGGGGCGCTGGCCCTGCTTGACCAGCCCGAACTTCAGGACGACGCCCTGGCCGCGCTGGGGCGGGTCGCCACGCCCGCCGCGCTGCCCAAATTATTTTTCTCTGCCGAACACGGCTCATCAGCGGCACTGTCGGCTCTGCATGCCCAGGTGCGCACCGATGAAGACCGGCGGCGTCTGCTGCGCGTGGCACGCCAGCAATTATTTTCGCAGCACAGCGCCACGCGCGAAGTCGCCCTGCGCATCCTGCGCGCGCTCTCCAGCCTCGCGGAGGAAGAAGACCTCTTGCTGCGGGCCACGCGCCGCTATTATGATGAGTTTGTGATTCAGGCGTTGGGCGAAACCAGCGGAAAGGTGCTGCCCACGCTGCGAGAGATGCTGGCGCGTTTTTCCACCACCTCCGCCGAGCATCGCACTCTCTCGCTGGCGATTCGTCGCCTGCAACTGAGCATCCAACGAAGGAGAGAATCTCGATGACGCACACCTATAAGAACTACATCAAGGGCCGCTGGGTCGCCGCGCACTCCGGCGCAACCTTTGAGGACCGCAATCCGGCCAACGGCGAACTGATCGGCCTCTTCCCCAGAAGCGGCCAAAAAGATGTAGACGACGCGGTGGCCGCCGCGCGCGCCGCCTTCACCTCCTGGCGCCTCACGCCCGCGCCCAAACGCGGCGAGATTCTCTTTCGCTTTGGGCAGTTGCTGCGCGAGCGCAAGGACGACGTGGCGCGCAGCATGACGCAGGAGATGGGCAAGGTGCTCAAAGAGGCGGGCGGCGACGTGCAGGAAGGCATAGACATGGCCTTTTATATGGGCGGCGAGGGGCGCAGGCTCTTTGGCTTTGTCACGCCGGTGGAACTGCCCAATAAATCCGGTATGGCCGTGCGCGACCCGATTGGCGTCGTGGGCGTCATCACCCCCTGGAACTTCCCCATCGCTATCCCTTCATGGAAAATCCTGGCCGCGCTGATCTGCGGCAACACCATCGTCTTTAAGCCTGCCAAAGACACGCCGCTGTGCGCCGTCAAGTTTGTGGAACTGCTGGAAGAGGCAGGGCTGCCCGCTGGCGTCGTCAATTTGGTGCATGGCTCCGGCCCGGAGGTTGGCCTGCCCATCGTGCAGCATCCCGATGTGAGCGTGATTACCTTCACCGGCTCCAACGAGGTTGGGCGCGAAGTCAACGTCGAAGCCGCAAAGCTGATCAAGCGCGTCTCGCTGGAGCTTGGCGGCAAAAACGCCATTATGGTCATGGAAGACGCCGACCTTGACCTGGCGACGGATGGCATCCTCTGGAGCGCCTTTGGCACCAGCGGCCAGCGCTGCACCGCTGCCAGCCGCGTCATCGCGCACAAGGCCATCCGCAAGCAGTTGGAAGATCGGCTGGTGGCGCGGGTGGAGAAGCTGCGCCTGGGCGATGGCCTGCTAGAAACCACCGATGTTGGTCCGGTGATTAACCAGGCCGCCATCACGCGCATTGATGGCTATACGCGGGTTGCGCAGCAAGAGGGCGCCAAAGTGCTGGTGGGCGGCGCTATTGCCAGCGAGGGCGAACTGGCAAAAGGCTCGTTTTACCGCCCGACGATTTACAGCGGCGTGCGGGCCGAAATGCGCGTGGCCCAGGAAGAAATCTTTGGCCCCTGCACCTCGGTGATTGAAGTGGGCAGCCTGGAAGAAGCCATCCAGATCAACAACAGCGTGGCCTATGGCCTCTCCAGCGCGCTCTATACGCAGGACATCAACCGCGTGCAGCGCGCCATCCGCGATGTTGCCACCGGCATCCTGTATATCAACGCGGGCACCATCGGCGCGGAGATTCAACTGCCCTTTGGCGGCACGCGCGGCACCGGCAACGGCCACCGCGAGGCTGGACTGGGCGCGATTGATACCTTTACCGAGTGGAAAAGCGTGTACATTGACTATAGCGGGCAGCTTCAGCGCGCGCAAATTGACACAAATTAGCCAGGGAACTAAAGACCAACCAGTCGGTTTCTTTCTCCAGGGCAGGCGAGCAGGGAAGCTATTGACAAACAAAGAGCATTTGGGATATACTATACGTAGCACTTCTGATGCAGTCAGGAAGAGGCTTCGGCGCCCTCCAGTGGGAAATATGCAAGAGCACAAACAACGGTATCCCCACCAAACGATGCGCAGCGAGGAGGCTGAAGCCAGGCTTCATCTCTTCCAGGGGTGGCTGCTTTCTCCTCGGCAAAAGCCATCTGGAAGCGGCGGCTGAAGAGTAGTCGTGCAAACAGGTGCTAGTGTTATTGGCGGGAAACCGCTATAATAGGAAAGCCACCGACAGGAGAGACAAAGGGCAGGCATGCTCTCTGCGAATGCTCCAAAAACGCTGGCTTTTATACAGTTCTTCATCACGTGGAACTGCGCATGCGGGAGGGGGTTACAATGGATACTAAGCGGGTGGAAACGCCCACGCGCGGCGCTGTGCTCTCGACCTATAACGGACATACCGATTGGCTGCGCACCGTTGCGTGGTCGCCCGATGGCAAGCTCATCGCTTCTGGCGGCGATGACCGTACTGTGCAAATCTGGGAGGCAGAGAGCGGAAACCACCTCTTGACCTATCGCGGCCATAACCGCATGGTCCGCGCCATTGACTGGGCGCCCAACGGACGCTTTATTGCTTCTGGCTCCTGGGATGGCAGCGTGCAAATCTGGGAAGCCTCCACTGGCCTGCAAGGGTTGATCTATCGCGGCCATGCCGATTACGTCAACGCCGTTGCCTGGTCGCCCGATGGCAGACGCATCGCCTCCGGCAGCGGGATTCCAGATCGTATGGTGCAGGTCTGGGATGCCAGACGCGGCGGCAGTGTGCTCAGTTGTCGAGGACATTCCGGCATTATCCTGGCTGTCGCTTGGTCCCCCGATGGCTCATTACTTGCCTCCGCTGGCGATGGAAAGCGCGTGCAACTCTGGAACCCCAACACTGGCGAAAATGTCTTCACCTATCGCGGCCACTCCAAATGGGCCACCACCGTTGCCTGGTCCCCCGATGGCAAACTGATCGCCTCTGCTGGCGATGATCGCACTGTCCAACTCTGGGATATTACCACTGGCGCCACCGTCATCACCTACCGCGACCACCTGAAAGCCGTCTACGCCGTTGCCTGGTCCCCCGATGGCAAACGCATTGCCTCGGTTGGCAAAGATAAAACAGTCCAGGTCTGGGAAGCGGCCACCGGCACCCACCTCTTCACCTATCGCGGCCATAATGATCTTGTCACCGCTGTGGCCTGGTCCCCTGATGGCACACGCCTCGCCTCGGTCAGCTTCGATATGAGCGTGCAGGTCTGGCAGGCGGCCTGAAGCGCAGCACGCAAGGCTTAGGGGCAAGAGAGGGAGCATGGGCAACGTTACGCTGGACCCGGCAGAAGTTGTCTGCACCACGAGCGGTTCACGGCAGAGCGGGCGCAGCAAAGCGCGTTATTCGCGGGCCAACGACCTCTACTCCGCAGAAATGCGCCTCAAGCACACCCCAACCGGCACCGAAGTCTCTGGCTCCATCCCCCCAGGCAACTACTCCCGCAAAGAGCAGCACCTGCTGCATGAAAAGCTCTACAACGACCTTTTTCACGCCTTAGAGCAGGCTGTTGCCAGGGCCAAGAGGTTGCCTGGGCAGTGAGCGCACCGCGCATGTAGCCCCGGCCACCGTGCCGGGGACGCTGCCCGGCACGGTGGCCGGGGCTACATGCAATGCTTTCCCGCTTACCTGGAGGCTTTGTTAGGCATTCTTAGGCGCTGGGCGGCGCTTCACGTAGTTGGTACGGCGCCAGCCCGCGCTGCTTTGGCAGCGCAACTGCCTGGTAGCGCGACACGAAATAGCTGCCCAAGACCAGCGCCACAGCCAGCGCCTGCGCCAGCAGCGTCTCTATATTGGGGAAAAGCGAGAACCACGTGCCCGCCCAGGCCGGCATCCAGCCCAGCCAGCGAATCGGCGTGGTGCCAATCCAGCCCGCCTGCTGCATCTCAAAGACCTGCTCGCCCACCATGACGAACAACACCACAGCCAGCAACACACCTGTCACAATCAGCATTCTTTTATAGGGCAGGCGCTGATGCCCCACAAACGTCAGCACCGCGACAATGCCCGACAAGAGCAGCCCAACCAGCGCGCCATACAGCACCACCGCGCTCCCCCACTGAAGCCAATAGCTTTGCAGGAAAAGTACGACTTCGAAGCCCTCGCGGTAGAGCGAGACAAACCCCAGCAGCCCCAGTCCCCAGAGCAGGCGCGCTCTGGAAGCCTCCCCAGCCGTCGCTTCTTGCAGCAGCGCGCGCTTGCGGCGGTTCTGAAACGAAATCCAGCCCGTCCAGTAGACCTTGTGAAAGAACCAGTTCATCACAATCAGCAGCACCACAATGGCGAGCAGCCCCGTCCATGCCTGAACCGAGAGCGCCGACACATTTTCGGTCAGGCTCTCCACCACGCCAACAGCGATAAACCAGGTCATGATGGTCGCCAGGAAGCCAACGAGCACGCCGCCTCCTATCGGACGGCGATACGACTGATGGGAACCCATCAGACCAGCGGTGATGGCCGAAAGCACCAGCACGCATTCCAGCCCCTCTCGGAAGACCAGCACGGCAACATCCAACACCGCGACAGGCGCGCTTGTATGGGGAAGGGTCGGGTCAGGGGTGCCAGCGGCGGCGATGCCTTGCCAGATCAACATGACTGCCACGAGCAACGCGCCAGCTATCAAGGCAATGGCCGTCACAGGCCGTAACGGGCGAGATGAACTGCGGGGAGAAACACCCTGCATAGAGGTTTCCTTCTAAAAAGACGCTCACAGCATACTTTTCAAAAATAAGGCGGGCGTTGATATTAGGGTATGCTAATATCTGACCTGTGTGCTCAGATATTAGCATACCCTAAGAGAGCAAATCAAGCGCCAGAGGCAGAGAAGAAGGAGGCTGCCTGTTTCACGCGCCCAGGCGCTGAGCAAACTCCTCAAGCGCGGGGCGCGCGACCTCTGGTTCTTCGAGATAGGGGAAGTGGCCGCTGTGTTCGCAGATCACCAGCCGCGCGCCAGGGATGGCCGCCGCCATGCGCTCGCTGTTTTCCAGCGGGCACTGTGGGTCGTGTCGCCCCACCAGAATCAGCGTAGGCACGCGAATCTGCCCAAGCAGCGGCTCCAGATCAAACGCGGGCAGATCGCGCGTAAAGCCCTGTAAACGTTCCAGCGAAAACGCGCTGCGCATCCCCGCCGGGCGCGGCGTATGCTCCACGTCCAGCACGCTCAGCGACCAGACCACCCGGCGCCATTCGGCCATGCCCTCTGGCGTGCCAGTCGCCAGCGCCGCCCGCGCCCGATTCATCTCCTCGGCGCGGGGGTGGCCGGGTTCATAGATGCTGCCCTGCACAAAGCGCTGGCTGGCCGCCGTCCCCACCAGAATCAGCCCGGCCAGCCCCGCTGGGTGGCGCGTGGCATATTGAAGCGCCACCATCCCACCGGTGGAGGCGCCCACCACCACCCAGCGCGGCAGCTTCAGCGCCAGCCGCGCCGCCTCCAGATCATCTGCCAGCCCAATCATCCCCAGGTCGGCGGGACCGCGCACTGGTCCAGACGCGCCAATGCCCCGCGCATTGATGGCATAGCAGGTGAACAGAGGCGTTAGCATCTCCGCCAGCGGATGAGCCACAGAAACGCCGGTATATTGATGGGTGAAGCAGGCCGGACGGCCCGCGCCTGCCGTTTCGTATTCCAGTTGCCCATCGGGAAGAGCGAGAAGAGGCATCGGTTGCTCCTAAATATCCTGACTCAGCTTCCAACAGGATAGCACACCACTCACCTTCGTTCATCTCAACAAAAAGCAACATTTTCCCCGCCTCCAGCGTCTCACTATAAAACCGCATGGATGGTCTTGCATGTGCTCTCTTCAGAAGGGACGGATTGCCGCATGAACAACTTCTCTCAGCATTTGCCAGAACTGCCCACGCCACCCCAGCCCACTCCCCCAAAACGTTCATCTTGGCGTTGGGTCAAGACGTTAGTGACCTTCGTGATCGTCACAGCCTTATTTGGCATTTGCGTATTTGCGTTCTCCAGCATCCGTCCCCGCGGCTCAGGGACGGTCGCCCTCCAGCGGCAAACAGGCGATATAGACATCAGCAAGGCCACCTTGACGAGCATTTCAATGGTTTCAGCGAATGAGGGCTGGGCAGTGGGCACCGTCACCAACGTAGACCGTTCAAATCAGGCGCAAGGCGTGATTCTGCACTATCAAAACGGCGCGTGGAAGCAATATCACGGCTTCTACACCTTTCCCCCGCTGCATGCTATCGCCATGACCTCCGATATAAACGGCTGGGCCGTTGGCGACCAGGGTACCATCTTGCGATACACCAATGGGGACTGGGGTTATGTACTCCGCGATAAGAGCGGCACTCTCACCAGTCTCTCGATGGTCTCGCACATCGAAGGCTGGGCCGGAGGCACCGCTGGCTTTCTGCATTATCAGGGAGGAAGCTGGGAACAGGTGCCGCAAACTACACCGCTTCCCGCTGTCTCCAGCATAGCAATGGTTTCCCCCGCTGAGGGCTGGGCGATTGGCGAGGGGAGTGTGCTCTTGCACTACACCACTCAGAACGGCTGGCAGGTTGCCATCAACGACCCCGGCATCAATGCCCTGGCGCTGACGATGGATTCCGCCAGCGATGGCTGGGCAGTGGGAGGCAATGGCCCCAAGGGGAACGCGCTGCATTACCAGAACGGCAAATGGCAGCCCGCGCACATTGGCGATAACACCACCGTGCTCTATGCCATCGCTATGCTTTCAGCCAGCGAAGGCTGGGCCGCCGGGCGCAGCGGCGCCGGTGGCGCGTTCTTCCACTACCTCAACGGGAAATGGACGCGCGTGGAATCGCCCGCGCCAGTAGTGCCGCACGCGCTGGCAATGGTTTCGTCCGATGAAGGCTGGGCAATGGGCGAAAAGGGGCTGATGCTCGAATATGCCGATGATGAATGGTGCTAGCGCCGCATAAAGCAGGTTGTGCCAGATTCACGCGCCTGAGCGTTAGAATCCCTCATGCCTGAGCGTTATAGGGGCAATACCGTGTGCCACTCGCTGCCAGGGAGGGAGCCATATGCCTCACCGTCCGCAAAATCATCCTCGCGCATCCCTGGCCTCTGTTTGTCTGGTAAGCGCGCTGCTCCTGCTCTTGACGGCCTGTGGCGCAGCGCAAGCCGGGCAAGTTTCTTCCTCAACCGCCACACAGCCCAGAGCATCGGCTACGCCCGCTGAGCAGGCGCCCTCGCCCACCACGCAAGCCGGGCAATCGAGCGAAGTAGACCTCAGCCAGACGATCTTCAAGCAGATTGCAATGGTTTCGACCAGCGAAGGCTGGGCAGTGGGCAACGACTTTGGCAACGACCCCATTCGTGGCGTTGTCCTGCATTTCCATAATGGCGTCTGGAGCCAGTATCACACAGCGCAGCCCTTACCAGAACTGGACGGCCTTGCCATGACCTCCGCCAGCGACGGCTGGATTGTGGGCAGCGGTGGCACCATCCTGCGCTATCAGCATGGCGCGTGGGTGCCATTTGCCAGCCCCACTCCCAGGCCGCTGACCAGCCTCTATATGCTCTCATCCACCGAGGGCTGGGCAGGAGGCGACGACGGCTTCTTTCATTATCAACACGGTACCTGGACCCTCGCGCCCGATTCCGCGCTGGTGCCCTTTGTCAACACCATCTCAATGGCCTCCTCCACTGAAGGCTGGGCCATGAGCCAGGGCGCGGTGCTGCTGCGCTACACCCAGGGGCACTGGCAGATTGTCGTGGATGACGCTGGCTTTAACGTGTACAACATCGCAATGGCCTCCTCCAGCGAGTTCTGGGCAGTGGGGCAGGCCGCGCAGCGCAGCAACGCGCTGCATTACAAGAGCGGCCACTGGCAGCCCACGCAAATTGGCAGCAGCGACGTGGCCCTCTTCGCGCTCACCATGCTTTCGCCCAGCGAGGGCTGGGCCGCAGGCAACAGCAACGCGGGCGGCGTCATCTTCCACTATCTCAACGGGCAATGGGAGCAGGTGTCCTCTCCGGCCCAGGTGGTGCTGCACGCCATCGCCATGATTTCACGCACCGAAGGCTGGGGCGTTGGCGAAAACGGCAAAACGCTGCACTACCTCGACGGTATCTGGAGTTGATAGCTACAGGGGATCATAGACTTGTTCGTCAAACCGAAACGCCACGCTGGGCACGCGAAAGCAAAATGGCGTAGATTCGCCCACCAGCGCCCGCGCCGTCGCTGAGGTTACTTCGCCCTCCAGCGGCTGGCACGCCTCCAGCGGAATGCCAAGCTGAATCTCCTGCCGCGTGACCCGCGCGTGCCAGGGCTGCACCGAAAAGGCGCGATCTTGCGGGACGACATACGCCAACATCGCCTCGTAGCTCTCAAAGCACAGGCTCCACGCGCCAGAAGTCGGGCGCTCGTTGCTCAAGCGCAGCAGCGCCTCGGCATCGGGCGCCGTCCCCGCGCCGGGCTGCACGCGCAGATACAGCGTGCCGTCGCCCGTGTTCCAGAGCCGGGCGCGCTCAAAGATATGCAGCGGCAGACCCTCCGCCATCAGCCGGCCCATCACGCCCACAAACGTGCTGTTGACGGCGGTGCTCACAAAATAGGTGCCCCGGTGTCCGGTGCGCGGGTCGGTCACATAGATGCGCCAGTTGCTCTGGATGGGCGAAGGCATCAGCGCCCGACGCAGCGGCCCCAGCAGCCGGGGGCCAAAGTGCCCATGCCGATAGACCAGAAACGTAAACACCGCGTAGCGCCCATCCGGGCCAACCCGCTGCAACTCCAGGCCCGGCGGCACCAGCGGCTCAAGCTGGCTCGCCTCCGTCACATAGTTCACATAGATCACATCGGTAATGCTGCTATCAAACGCCACCACCGGCAGCAGTTCGCAGAATCGCCGCACCACGCGGCTGTTCGCCAGCAGATCATCGCCCCGGCCCAGAATCCGCTCAGGGTGCAGCCAGAGCGCGTAGCGGCCAGAGGGCGTATCCGGGCGCGAGCGGCGCAGCGCCAGTTCCAGCACCACCGTCAGCCAGAGCAGGAACAACGCGAGCGATACCGCCGTGCCCACCGTCACAATGCCTGGCACGGCGCGCAGCGCGGGCACCAGCGGCGTAATGCTCACAAACAGAAACAGCCCCCACAGCGCCAGCGAATACCATGTCAGCCAGCGCCGCCAGAGGCCCGCCGAAATAAAACACCACGTCCAGCACAGCCCGACGAACGTATACCCAATCGAGGCCCAGCCGCCAATCGCCGCAAAGACCTGATTTTCAAACGCCAGATAATCTGCCACGTTGCCCGCCTGCGCCACCGCCACGCCATGCGTATTCCAGACAAACTGCCCGCCTTGATCGGGAATGATCGCCAGCACCGTCAAGACCAGCGCCAGCACAGCGGGGAGCCGCGCCACCGAGCGCGTGCGCAGCAGGGCCACCGCCAGCAGCAGATTTGCCAGCGCCGCGAAATGCCAGGGGAACCAGCCTACCCACCAGAGCACGGGATGGTTGGCAACATAGGCCATGCGCGCCGCCACGTCCGCTGGCACGCCCGGCGTCCCCGGCAGCAGCAAAAACGCGCTGCCCACGCTCGCCACGCCATGCACCACCAGCGAAAAGAGCAGCGCCCGCTCCAGCCATCGCCCGGCACGCGCCTGGGCAATCAATTCTTGCAGATCAGGCGTGGGGTTCGTGGCAGAGATGGCTGGCGCCTGGGGGTGTTTCGTCGTCACTCCTGCTGCTCCTCTCACTGATGAATTGCTTGTGCTTCCCTCAGATCATAGGCGCATTCCAGCCGTAAACGCAAGCGCCAACCCTTGCCTGCCCCTGCTTTGAGGGGTACCCCTGGCGTCCCCGCCGGGCAATCGTGGCGAGCGGTTTTAACCGCCAGCCCCAACCCGCCGCGCATCCAGAAAGAGCGTCCACTGCTTCAGACTCTGCATCACAAAAACGCCTTTGGTGACGAACGGATCAGCGGCAAACGTCTCGCGCACCTCGCGCTCGTCCTTCGCTTCCAGCACCAGCAGCGAGCCTGACCCATCCGCAAATGGGCCACCCAGCACTATCATCCCGCGCTCAAAAATTGGGTCTATAAAGTCGGCGTGCTCGTTCCAATAGGGCTGCTCGCGGACGGTCTTCCCCGGCACCCACGCCGGGCCATGCCCCCACTGCAACACAAACGTGTTCTTCATGCTTTTCTTCTCCTTTCAAACTGTTTATTAAGAGAGTATAGCAGCCATTGCGGACAGAATCAGCCCTAATTACATCGCTTTTTTAGTGCGCCCACGCGATTGACACGCGAGCCAAACAAGCGGTAGAATACCTGAGCAGATCAGCAAGCCCGCGAAAAAGCGCGCGAATCACTTGTAGCGCCGTTCCGTTACAATGCTTGCGGCACATTACGTCACCTGGAGGGTGTCTATGAGTACCCCAGAGAAACCAAAAGGGAACAAGACCAGAGAGCAGTGGATAGCCGAGGGCAAAGCCTATTGGTACGCCCGGCGCGACATGCAGGCCATGTTCTGCTTCGAGCAGGCGCTGCGCATAGACCAGACCGGCGCCTTTGGCCTGGCGGTCAGGGGCCTCGCGCTGCACTCCATCCAGCGCGACCAGGAGGCGCTTCCCAATTTTGAGGAGGCGCTGCAACTGGACCCCAACGAAGCCCTGGCCTGGTTTGGCAAGGGCAACTCGCTCTGGACCCTCGAACGCTATGAAGAGGCGCTCCCAGCGTTCCAGCAGGCGCTGCGCCTGGTGCCCAATGATTACCACACCTGGTATGGCTGGAGCAACACGCTCCTCGGTCTGAAACGCTTCGAGGAGGCGCTGGCCGGGTTTAAGCAGGCGCTGCAACTCGACCCCAAAGATGGCCCGGCCTGGCATGGCAAGGCCAGCGCCCTGCTCAACATGCGGCGCTTCGAGGAGGCGCTGGTCGCGTACAAACAATCGCTGCAAATGGATGCCAGCAACGGCATTGGCTGGTATAACTACGCGACCACGCTGGAAATGCTGGGCCGGGCAGATGAGGCGCGGAAAGCCCGCGAGACGGCGCGCACCCTGGGGTATTCGGGGCCAGCACCCTCATAGCGCTGCCCAGCCAGGCATTTCAACTTCCCTCTCTAAACACGGGAGGCGCCAAAACTACCTCTGGTGCTTCCCGCCACTTCCCCGCTGTAACCAGGGCGCGTAAGTCCTCTAGGACACACGCAACCCACACGCTCAAAAACACAGCGCTCTGGGGATGCCGCTTGCAAGCTACCTCTGGAAAATTGCTGATGCGCTTTTTCGGAAAAAGCGCGGCATTGCCCAGCGCTGTTCTGGCCTGGGGAGCATTGATTGGCCTGGGGAGCATTGGCAGGCGCTCTTCGCTGTTGAGGAGTGCTCCCGGGGGCGCCGACGCGCTATCGGCGCCCCTGCATTCCGGCCAGTCACGTTATTTTCGTGGCGCCCCTGACAGGGGGCAAGCCGGGCAACCCTCTCAAAGCAGGGGCACCCCTCAAAGCAGGGGCACGGCGGCGGCGGCCCGCGCCAGGCATGCACGCGCTACGCGGTGCCCGGTTGAGCCGGACCAGGCGGGGCCGGGCTGGGTGGGCTGGCTGGAGTAGCCGTCGGGCGCGTCATCAGCATCCCAACACTATCCACCACCACCGCAGCAGCGGCCAGGATGCCAAAGAGCAGCGGCGATGGCAGCGCGATGTTCAAAAGCGCATCCAGCGAATAGTCGCCCGGCCCCATGATGCCAATGGCAGTGGCAATTGTCAGCAGCGACAGCGGAAACTCAATGCCACGCTTGCCGTTCCAGAAGCCGTTTTTCCAATGCACCTTGAAGATCGCCATAACCATCGAGCCAACTATCCCGGCTGCGCCCAGCGGCGTCAGCAATCCAAACGCCAGCGAAAGGCCACCGCCTACCTCGCCCAGCACCACGAAAAAAGCCCAGAGCAAGGCCGGCTTGTAGCCCTGTTTTGCCATGCCCTCGCGCTGCTTGGCAAAGCCAGAGCCGCCAAACCACCCGAACAGCTTTTGCGAGCCATGTGCCGCCAGCGTCAGCCCGCACACCACGCGCAGCAGCAGCAATCCCAGGTTCAGTGTTACCGTCATATAACAAATGTCCTTTCCAGAAGTCGCTATACAAAAGGAAGTATAACAAAAAAGGCGGGGGCGCAGTATAGAACATTTGTGCTATACTGAGGAGGCAGTTGAAGAAAGCGAGGAGAAACGTATGCCCAGCACCCCACGCGCCGAATACGACAACGTTGTCAACGAAATGGTTGCCTCATCCCCCAGTAAAAGCAGCAAAATGTTTGGCATGCCCTGTCTGAAGAATGAACTTGGCAAAGCCTATGCCGGATTTTATCAAGAAGCGATGGTCTTTAAGCTCACCAGCCCCGCGCATGCCGAGGCGCTGGCGCTTTCCGGCGCGCAGCTCTTTGACCCCGGCATGGGCCGCCCGATGAAAGAATGGGTCGTCGTCCCGGCAGATCATGCCGCGCGCTGGCTGAACCTGGCAAAAGCCGCCATGAAATATGTGGATGGGAAATAGCCCCTAATGCAAGATCAAATCGCGTCGCGCCAGCCAGCGTTCCGCCAGCCACGCCAGCCCCAACACATACAGCGCCAGCACTGGCAGCGGCCACAGGTCATACCAGGCCAGCGAATGCAGCGTGCCCAGCGTAGACGCGGCAGCCAGCGGCAAGATCGGCCAGCGCGCCACGCGCAGCGTCGCCTCAAAGATGCCCGCGCTCAGCGGACTTGCCAGCGCCGCCACCAGCCAGACCAGAAAGATCATGCGAATGGTGCGCGTTGCCATTGGCGAGCACAGCGCCAGCGTCAGTGTGGAAACGACCACCGAATTTGCCAGCATGCCCAGCCCGCCCAAAAGCACATCCGAGGCCGACGTATGATCTACCCGGTGCAAGCCGAGAATCAGCCCCATGAGCAAGACCAGCATAGGCAGGCGCACCGCGCCCGTCGCCAGCGCCAGCCCGCGTGTCAGGCTGGCGCGAGTGGGCAGCCGTGCCAGCGTCAGATAGACCCGCGCGCTCATCGCCCGGCGCACCAGCACGACGGTTCCCACAATCGCCAGCACGCCCAGCCCTTCGCCCGCCACGCTGAAGAAATACGACTCATCGCTGGGGTAATACCAGAAGACCCCAAAGAACGCCAGCACGTAGACGACCTCGCCCCACAGCCAGCCGCTGCGCAGATAGCTGCGCAGAGCAAAGCGCGCCACCGTCACGGCGGGCAGCCGCCAGAGCGCGGCAAGCCCGCTGGCGCGTGGCGCGGCTACCGAGGATGGAGTAAGCCTCTCTTGCTTCATGGCTAATCATCCGGTCCTGGCGGCATCCGCACATGCAGCCCGGCCATGCCCAGCGCGTGCGTAGCCTCGCCGCCGTGATGCAGATCGTGCTCCAGCACATGCCAGACGACCCACGCGCGGGTTACCGGGCGTTCCGGCCCAATCCAGGGCAGTACAATCGGCTCGACAAGTTGCGCGGGCGTCCAGCGCGACCAGGCATCGGTCATCATCTTCCAGGTCTGTTCCAGGCCGTCGGCCAGTTCGGGGCCGCCGCGCACCGGCTCGCCAGAGTGGTCCAGGTTGGCGAGCAGGGCATCTTCTTCGTCGCCCTCCTTCAGCACCCCGCAAAACCAATCGGCGCGGCACGCCACCAGATGCGTCAGCGTTTCGCCTGCCGTGCGCAGTTGCGACGCCGGGCGCGTTGCCAGGTGTTCCGGCGTCAGCCCGCGCACAATCTTCGCAAGCTGCCTTTGATAATCCGCCCACCCCGCAAACATCGCCTCTTCGATGGGTGAGGACATAGGTTCTCCTTCTTGTAGCGCCGCCGACCCCGGCGGCGAACCGTTGCAAAGACTAACATTGGCGCTTGCAACGGAGCCTGGCGACTAAAGATCCCCAAAGGGGCAAGCTGCGGCTAGGGGCCTTCGGCCACCCTAAGGCAGAAGGGCACCCCTCAAAGCAGGGGCACGGCGGCGAAACCCGCCTGCGCGGGTTAAGACCATTGTTCGCAAGCCTGGGGTAGGGGGTCCCTGAAGAGGGACTTGGTGGCGGCACACCCCTAGCCGCGAATTTATTCGCCAGGCTCCGTGTCTCACGAGAACGCCACGCCCGCCGCCTCTTCAGCCGGGCGCGTGGCGCGCATATACACTTCTTCCAGCGATTGGCTCAGCGGATTCAGCGAGCGAATTGGCACGCCACCAGCCACCAGCGCCGCCAATACTTCTGGCTGGGCGCTGGCGGGCAGGCGCAGCAGCGCCCCGCGCGTCTCGCTCACCACGTCGCCCAGGCCCAGCCGCTGCACCACCTCGCGCGCCTGCGTCCCTTCTTCCAGGGCAATCTCCACTGCCTCATGGCTGCGCAGCAGCGTCTCCACGCTGCCCGTCAGCACTAGCGTGCCCTTGCGCAAGATCGCCACCGCGTCGCACAGCGCCTCCACCTCGGCCAGATAATGCGAACACAGCAGCACCGTCTTGCCCTGCGCGTGCAGCGCCCCGATCATCTGGCGCACCTCCCACTGGCTGCCCGCGTCAATGCCGCTCGTCACCTCATCCAGAATCAAGAGTTCCGGGTCGTTGAGCAGCGCCTGGGCAATGCTCAGGCGTTGCAACATGCCCTTGGAATAGCCGCCCACGCGCCGGTCTGCCGCCTCCTCCAGATGCACCCACTCCAGCACCTTGCCCACGCGCGCCCGCTTCTTCCTGCCCCACAAGCCCGAAAGCTCCGCGCAATAGCCCAGGTATTCCCGCGCCGTGAAGCGCGGCTCAAAGATGGGCCGCTCGTGCACGTAGCCAATGCGCGGATGCGCCCGCGTCACATCGCGCTCGCCCAGCACGCGCACTTCGCCATCCGTTGGCGTCAGAAAGCCCAGCAGCAGCCGCACCAGCGTGGATTTGCCCGCGCCATTTTCCCCCAGCAGACCAAATGCCAGGCCCGCCGGAATCTCCAGCGTCAGATCATCCAGCGCCAGCACCTGCCCCTCGTAGAGCTTGGTCAGCCCCACACATTCAACGGCATTCATGTCGGAGTGTCCTTTCCTTCTGGCTGCATTCTTTAGAGAAAAGTATAGCACGCGCTTGTGTTACAACGAGACCAGCCTCCCATTCGTAAGAGAGGTGGCAGCCTTCCAAAGGTGGATAGCTCAACTGGTTGACCGTTTCAGCAAGGAGCGTGATCTATGGATTTCCTGGGCTTGTTCATCATCTTTGCTATTGTAGTGCTTGGCATCGCCATCTTTAGCGCTGTTGCCAAACAAGCGAAGATTGACGACCTGCGACGGAACGGCAAGTGGATTCTGGCAACGGTGCAAGACATCCAGCACAAGACCCGGCACACCGCGACTGGCACGCCGCCCAATCAAATCTGGCACACGCACCACTATTACATCGTGGTTGGCACCTGGACCAACACGGCTACAGGAATGAGCTACCCCTTTTCCAGCGACGAGCTTTCCAGTCACCCGCGCTACAAGGCTGGTGATGATGTGCCCGTTCTGGCGGACCCCAACGATTACAGCCGCTATCACATCGAGATTTGACGCTCCCCACCTGGCAAGATGGCAGTGCTCGAAAGCTCTATAGAACCTTTGCCCCAGGCTGGCATACGCGGTGCCGCTCCTGCTCTGGTGAAGAGGCGCGCAAACGCCTCTTCCTGGCTTATTTAGGAGCGCTCTCTGTCTAAGGATGAGCGTGCCAGAAACCTTGGGACAATGGACAGCAACAACCTCCTCAGCGGCACGTTTAAAGAATGGGGCGGAAAGATACAGGCCCAAATGGGCCAGATGACATACAACGAGCATACCCCCCTCTAACCAGCACAGCATCTGGTGCGCGCTCCAGAGGGATTGCTGCCAGGCAATCCCCCTAAGAGAAATTGTCCGGCTTTTCTGGAGGATTTTGGCGGCCCCGCGCATCTTTCCTTAATAGAGGGCCTCTAAAATCATATGAAAAGGAGAACGCGCCGATGCCTCAGATCGTAGGAGATCTGCCATCTTATCCGCTGCCGGGCGCCGACGCGACAATGGTCGTCTATGTGGAGCGCGCCAGGGGCGGAGACAGCGCCGCCTTTACCACGCTCTTTGAGCATTACAATCTGCGCATCTTTCGTTTTCTGGAGCGCGCGGTAGGCAGCCCAGAGGTAGCGCGCGACCTGACCCAGGACACCTTTATTGCTGCCTGGAGCAGTTTACCAGAGTTACACGACGAACGACGCTTTGCTCCCTGGCTCTATCGCATCGCAACCAACAAAGCGCGGATGCACCTGCGCCGCGCCCGGCTGATTCGCTGGCTCCCCTGGGGCGAAGCCGACCACGCGCGCGAAGTCCCGTCTCTGGCCCTGGTGGACCCACAAGAGCAGGTCGGCCAGTCAGAGCGGGTTCGGCTGGCGCTGGCAGAACTCTCGGCGAACTATCGCACCTGTCTGCTCTTGCAGGCCGATGCCGGATTCTCCCAGCGCGAGATTGCCTTGATGTTGGGCATGAACGAAAAAACCGTCAGTTCGATACTTAGCCGGGCGCGTCACCGCTTCCGCGAAGCCTATCTGCGGCTGGAACACGACGCGCCCGTTCTGAAAAAAGCCAGAAGAGGAGGGGAACGATGAGCCATCCACTGCCCAAAGCCTGTCCTGAATGGGCGGAAGCGCTCGCCGCTATCCACCCCGATGATCTTTCCCCTGCTCGCCGCGCCGCGCTGAATGCACATCTGGCAACGTGCCACGCATGTTCGGCAGTGCGCGCCGACTACGAGCGATTGGAGCGCGCCATACAGCAGGTGCCAACTTCGCGGCCCCTTCCGGCGTTCCCCACGCGCCTGCTCGTCGCTGGCAACACTCCACCAACCAGGCATCCCGCAACAAACGGGGGCCTTTCTCCCGATACCCTGCGGCTGATCCCGCAGAAAGGAACGTTCATGACGCCTCAAAGACGTGTACGCGGCGCAGCGGCAGCCCTGGCAATTGCTGCCGTTGTCGCCCTGTTTGCTTTTCTCTTCCGCACCTATACGTTTAGCCACACCGCCAGCGGGCCGCAGGATACACCCACGCCCAGGGGGGCAGTAAGCCCCACCACGCAAGCCACTACCTCGTCAACGCCTCTGCCAAGCCAGTGGGTGGCGACGGCGACCACGCTTGAGAACCAACAGGCGCTGCCCATGATTGCGCCCTCGAATGCCAACATTCTCTATGAAGCGGCTGCTGGCTCTGGCAAAGTCGCCGTCCTGCGCCGCAGCGACGACGGCGGGAAAACCTGGCATAACCTCTCCCTGCCAGGGGG
>DATBGS010000093.1:0-55790 GCA_036557885.1 Ktedonobacterales bacterium | reverse complement strand
CACCTAAGGCCAGAGGGTAAGCGCTGGCGAATCTCGCCGATGGGAGTCAAAAGCGCCAAACTAAAACATCGGCTATGCCTGTAGTACATCTTCTTTTTCGCTTATGTGGACGGGAGGTTCAACTCCTCCCCATCTCCACCACACAAGGCCAGTCCTGTTGAGGGCTGGCCTTGATCTTTGGCTGCAAATGCTGGAATGGGTTCGCTCACCACTTTGCTGTATCAACGGCGTGGCCGCTGCTCCAGGCGTGGCGTATCTGGATCAGATTGTGTCGGTGGCAGGGGACGCGGTGGCGGCGTCCCGCCGGATTGCCGCCCCACCTGTTGAGACATTCTGGCTGCCAGTGCAGCACGGGCGGCGCGGTCATGCTTGATATGGCGGTACACATACAACGCCACCAGCACCACCAACACCACCCCGATAACCACATCCGCGCCGTGAAAGATGGTGCCTAGTTGCTCAAATTTATTGCCCAGCTTGTACCCAACAAACGCCAACAACAGGCACCAGGGAAACGACCCCAACAAGGTGTAGATGCAGAATTTCACGAAATTCATCTGATAGATGCCAGCAGGCAGCGAAATATAAGTCCGCACCACTGGCAGCAAACGTGAAAAGAACGCGACAGGCGGCCCGAAGCGGCCAAACCAGCGGTCGGCACGATCAGAATCTGCCTGGGAAATGAGCACATATCTCCCATACTTGAGCAGCATGGGGCGCCCACCAGTCCGCCCAATCCCGTAGGCCACTACCGACCCCACCAGGCATCCAAGCGTTCCAGCAACCGCAACCCCGACAAGAGAAAACTCGTTCAGGCAATGCAGGTCAGGCGTCGCACATTTCGTCACAAAATAGCCAGCCAGCGGCATCACAATCTCGCTTGGCAACGGAATACAGCAGCTTTCAATCGCCATCGCCAGCACAATTCCAAAATAGCCCAGGCTTATATACCAGTTTTGAATCAAATTTGTGATTGCATCCGTAATACTGGCTGCAACATACTGCTCCATGTGTGTACCCCCTTGCCGTCCTCGCGCATACGCTCAAACAGGATTTGTCAATAATTGCCACAACATACCTGGCTTCTTGCCCGAACGTCAATGGTCCTGCTAATGGAACGCGCCATCCCGAAAACCAGTCACGCAGGAGCACATTCTTGTCCCCTATGGTATCCTCTTCCGCGACCTTCTTGCATCTCTTTGACCAATGAGAGCACCCGTCTGATAAAAAAGAGACAGCACCGCATGGGTGCTGTCTCTCAAAATAGCGAGGCACCTGAGAGTGATCAGCGACACGAGATCGCCAAATTACTTGCGGGGCCGCTCAAAAAGGCGATACACCGCGCGTACCTTGCCTTGAATCTCCCATTCGCGCTCCCACTCCTCGGCATCAATAAAGATCGGGTCCATCGTCGAATTCGCGGGTCGCAACTCAACGCGATTCTTCTCCTTATAAAACCGCTTTAACGTTGCCGCCCCACGTTCGCTGGCATTGCCGCTGTGATTGACCGCGACAATCACATCCCCCGGCTCGATTGCGGCTTCAGGGTCAATCAGCACATAGTCCCCGCTGTCAATGCAGTCCTCTATCATAGACTTGCCTTTGACCTCAAGCAAATATTTTCCGTTGGACAACTGTTTTGCCAGGTCAACATACCCTTCTGGCGCATCAGGAATTTCCAACGGCTGTCCGGCAGCAATATGCCCCTTCATTGGCAACCCCTGCTGGGTCAGGCGTATTGCCCGGCTCTTGCGGTCCTCGCGGACAATGTGCCCTTTCTTCTCCAGTACGCTTAAATGGTAATCCACATGCCCGGTAGACTCTATGCCTACCGCCTTTCCAATCTCTCGATTGGTGGGGGGACGACCGTGTTCCTGGGTGTACCTCTGAATGAACTCGTAGATGGCCCGCTGCTTGGAACTCATCTCGTCCATAGTGCCCTCACGCTCCTTCTTTCCTATCTCCATCTGGTTCTAGCCCAGGGAATGCCACGTCCCCTGGTCCTAGAACCAGCGTTCTACTGATAGCATACCAGACGCGCAAGGGAGTGTCAATGTGTGCAGTGGAGCAATCGCATTATTTCCTGATACCTCTTCCTGGCTCATCAGGGCCTGATTCGCCTTGAAACCAGGAGATTCCAGGCGCGGGCTATCGCTGGCTGGCATCAGACCGCCTGCTCACCCACAAAATTGCCAAAGAGATCCATCTGAGAGATCACCCCACCACGCAACGGACCAATAGACAACAACGCGCCACGCAAGCCCGCTATATCCAGCGCCCACAAACTCCCCCCGTCCCGCTCGAAGACCGCGCAGCTTCCCACTGTTGCTACCACTCGTCCGCGCACTGGCACTTCCATAACGGGAAACAACCGCTCAGGCTGAGCGCGGAGCGCCTCCAGGCGAAACGTCGCGCGAAAATCCTCGACCTCTGGAGCAGCAAGCAGGAAGGTCGTTTCCTCGGTTTTCAGATGCCGCACCACATAGCTGAAGGTTTTCTCAATCTCTTCGCGCGCCTCGGCTTCCGCGAGCGGCGGATACATGCCGCGAATTTTGGTGGCTGCGCGCACCCGATCAATCAATCCAAGATCGCATAGCGCGCGCTCCATGCGGCGAGCCACAAAACCATCGGGGCAGCGCGCAATCACCGCCCCCAGATGCGCTCCTTGTTCCAAAAAACGAACCTGCTTGCGCCGCTCAATAGCGACTCCCACCTTCACCCGTCCAGGGCCAAAAGCCGCCAGATAAACTACATGTGGCTCAGAAAGATAAGGGGCCTGTTCCAATGCCTGCGCAGAGGGCGCCTCCAGGCCAACCCAGCGCGGCATCGCCTCATGGCGCAACCACTCTGGCACCCCCTCCAATTCCGCGCATGCTGAACACTGGAAGCTGCGCGCATACTCAGGGCCGCGCTCCACACTGCCCAGCAACTCATCTTGATGTGGGCAGGGCAAACGCTTAAACGTCACGCGATCACGGTACCCGATGCACAAGCGCAAGCGATCACACAGGCGCAGAAAGAGCACCATTCCAGGCTCAATGGGGAAACGACGCAGCGGCGCTTCCTGGCTGCCAGCCGGAAGCGGAAAGGGGCGCAGCAAAAGCTCTAAATGTGCGCCCGTCGGAGGCTTATTCGTCGAGTCACTCGCCGGTGGTGAAGGCGACACCCATTCATACGCGATGAGATGCTGCCCAATCCGGGGCGTCGTGGCCTCAAATACATCAGGCGTATACCCACGAGCAACCTGCCCTTTCGATACGCCTGTCCGCTCAGGCTCATATGCGCCTGGGCTTCTTCCTTGCGGTAGCATGCACCTCTCACCTTCTTGGTACCAGGCGACCGCCTTATCTGCCTGGCCTTTGCCTGTATCCAGGAACAGTAGCCTGCTTCAACCAACCTTGTAGAGTCAGCGAACTGGCAGCACGAATCGTGCCTGCGCATGCTCCACTGTCAACAACGCGGCCCGCCCTTCTGGACGGCCCAGATCCAACTTGCTTTCTCAACAGTGAAGCACACTTGCATTACCAGTAGAAGCAACCGTTGTGCTACAGCAATCATAGCACAACTCTGTCAAAGAAGCAAACAGAAGTTCTAGTTGTTCTATTTGCTTTGCTCTTGTCTCTTTCTTATGAAGCTTTAGGAAGTCTTGCATCAAGCTTTTCTAAAGCAAGAAATCCAGGTGCCCAGGCCAGGGAACGACGCTGTTCCCTGGCCTGGGCACCTGATGTGATCCTCTTACAGGCTCGCGCTCACCTGTTCAGAGTGGTTCCTCGTATCTTCTCTCGTTTCCTCTCTCGTTTCCTCTCGCTTCAGGAATACCCGACGATTACCCCGCCAGCAGGGATCGTTCCAGGCAGATACCAATCCGTGCTGGTCACTCCATCGGGATAGTGGACGGTAGCCCGCACCAACCCAGGCGGCAGGACAAACGGCACAACGGGGTGGCCGTGCTCAGCCAGCAGCATGCTGTCATGCCAGATGGGGGCAGCGCCATCAACGCCGCTCACATTAACCATTGGCGAGCCATCGTTGTTTCCCGCCCAGACGCCAATCACATAATCGTTGGTGTAGCCAACCGTCCAGTTGTCCTTAAAATCCCCCGTCGTTCCCGTCTTGGCGGCGGCTGGCCGCACAACGCCAGTGTCACCCCTCTGGCACTTGGGGTCATACGGGCGACCATCGTAGAGCATCAGCGGGCTGCATACCCCAAACTCATATTGCCGCTCCTTATCATCCGAGAGCACATTGGTCATCAGCCCGGCAAGCTGCGGAGAGAGCACCTGTGTCCCTGCGTTCTGGTGCTGGTAGATTACCCGCCCCTGGTTATCCGTGATCTCTTGAATGGTATAAGGCGGCATGCGCACGCCACCATCAGCAAAGACCCCATACGCCGAAGTCTCGTCAAACAAGTGTACGCTCAAGCCGCCCAGCACCATTGAAGGGGCTGGCGTCCCCAGATAGCTGGAGATGCCCATTGCCTGGGCCGTCGCCAGCGAATCCTTCACGCCTGCAAACAGCTCCACCCGCACCGCAGGCACATTAAACGAATTTTGCAAGGCATGTCGCAATGTCATCTGCCCATGAAAGCGCAGATCATAATTGACGGGCGAATAGATCGGCTCACCTTCGGAAACAAACACGCTCAGCGGCGTATCGCTGATGGCGGTGCCGGGCGACCAGCCCTTCTCAAAGGCGGTCACGTACACAAATGGCTTGAACGACGACCCCGGCTGGCGATAGCCCTGCGTGGCTACGTCAAACTGACTGCTCGATGTATTGTCTTGAATCCCGCCAATCAGCACCTGCACCGCGCCCGTGTGGTAATCAATCATCACCACCGCCGCATTCGACATATGATGCGCGGCTGCCATCTGCGCGATATGGTTGCGCGCACTCGCCAACATTTGATCTTGCAGGTCCAGGTTGAGCGTCGTCATCACGCGCAGCCCGGAACGGCTCAAGATGTCTTCTGGCACCTGGCCGCTGTCCATCAAGCCCTGCAACTCTCGGAGCACATAGTTGTCGAAGTGGGGCGCCAGGTTGACCGGAAAGCCAGGATGAAGAAACCCTGGCTGCGCGGCCTCATGCTCTGCGCGGGCGGCCTCCGGGGAGGTGATATACCCGGCTACTATCATCTGCTCCAACACTTCTTTTTGTCGGGCCAGGGCATCCGAGAGACTGAGCAGCGGGTCATAGGTCGTCGGCGCTCTGGGCAAACCAGCCAGCAGCGCTCCCTGTGCCAGATCAAGCTGGCTGGCCGCTGTGCGCCCTGGAAGATCGTTCAGGCCAAAATAGGCATGCGCCGCCGCGTCAATCCCATATGACTGCTCACCATAGTAGATGGTGTTCAGGTAGAACGTCAGGATTTGTTCCTTCGAGTAGTCCCTTGTGATGCCCAGCGCGAGAATCATCTCGCGCAGCTTGCGATCAAGCGTTGGCTGCGGTCCGACCAACGCATTCTTTATAAGCTGCTGCGTAATCGTGCTGGCGCCCGACACCACGTGGTTGCTGCGCAGATCATCTGACGCCGCGCGTACCACTGCCACAAAATCCACGCCCTCATTCTGCCAGAAATCCTTATCCTCAATGGCAATCGTGGCATTGATCGCATCCAGCGAAATCTGGTTAAGCGCGACGGTGGTTTGCGACCCCTGATTTGCCAGTTCGTAGATCAGCTTCCCAGAGGCATCGTAGACCTTCAGGCTATCTTTTGGTAGCTCGCTTGCCAGATCAGCCAGGGCAGGATAGGCATACGCATAAAAAGCCAGCCCTACTCCGGCAAGCGCCGTCAAGACAAACAGGGCCAGCATGCTCGGAACGGCTACACTGGCAATCAGCCCCAGACCTACCCGACGCTCCTGACGGGCTGCGCGCCTGCGATGGATGATGAGGCGTTGCCGCTTCCAATGCCGACGGAGCACCCGTTCCCGTGAATACACCCGTCCAGGGGCCGACAGGCTCGCTGAAGCTACCCGCTGCAATGCACGCTCTGGTCTAGGAGGAAGCACCAGCGCTCGTTCTTTAGGAGGCGCCAGATCTAGCGCCCGCTCTATAGGCGGCACCAGACCAGGAGGGCGCGAAATTTCAACTGGGAGCAATTGCAAGCTCAGCACAGGCGGAAGGGCTTTTTCCTGCATTGCGCTACCGGCCTGTTCTTCGCGCAGGCTGACCAGCCGACGATAGCGCAGTTGCTGCCAATGATGATAACGCGATGGGGGAGGTGGTGTCGAGCGATTTCGTGCAACAGGGGGGAAAGCGCCAGATGGAGACGCATCTTGAGCAGTGGGTCGTTGTGGACGACCATGTGGGAAATGCAGAGCCATAGTGGCCCATCCTTTTACCGCAATCCTGCTGCTTGCGGCGTGGAATGAATAGACGCGCCTGGAAGAGAACGGCCAGCCTCTCTTGCCGCGCATCTGACCGTTGCCGATAAAGACCCTACCCGCCCGCTGGTCTTTTGAGGGTTGAACAATATGAAAATATGAAGAAAGGACCGCCGGGCGAAACCTGCTTTCCTGATCTTAAGAGTAGAGGCCGAAACAGCGCCATTACGTATTGATGAGCTACTGGTAGAGATGACAGCGCTGGCTAAAACGAGTCTAGCCAGAAAGTGATCGCCAGGATTACGTAGAGATGGTGATAGACGGTGCCTGGAAGGGGGAACACTGGTTGAACGCGAGAGAAGCAGCCCTCTTCAAGTCACCTGTTACTGCGCCTTACACGCATGACAGAAGCGGATCGTCAGTGGGTGGGCATCGGCCAGGGTCATAAGCCAAAAGGCTTATCCCGGTAGATGGCCTTGCGTGGAAGAAACAGGAACAAGTTCTGCATAAACGAGAGCACCTATCTGTTTTTCTCTCCAACCTTCCGATTGCATCGTTGCAGAGACGGGCGCCTCGCACCTGTAAACAAGGGAAGGTCTTCACCGGTATTGTAGAGCATCTCTGATAGATTTGCAATCCCAAATGGCAGCATTTTTTGCAAATTCCGCAAGGCGCTCAACTCTTCAATCTGGCGTTTGATGCTCCCCACGTAGGGCGGCGGCCTGACATTCGAGCAGTTCAGCATTTTCGCTGTGGAAGCGCAAGGCCCGCTCGCACACAGCAACAGCCTGGCGATAGCGCTGCATACCCAGCAATGCGCGTGCCTGCGCGATACACGCGCTCGCCAGATAGGGATTGAGTCCCAGCGCTCGCTCAGCCACGCCTTGCGCCTCGCTGTATTGCCCCAGGGCTACCAGAGCGGCTGCCCGCACGCCCCAGGCTTCACCCAGATAGGGGTTGTGCTCCAGCGCGCGCTCGCTGGCTTCTAATGCTGCCTCCTTCTGATCTTGCTTGAGCAAAAGTTCTGCCAAAAAGCACAACAGCGGCGCCTGATCTTGACCAAATACCAGCGCCTGCTCGATGGCTGTCGCCGCCTCCGCAATCGCTCCCTCAGCAGCCAACGCGGTCCCCTCATTGCTCCAAAGTGCCGCGTCAAGCAGGCGAGAAAGGGAGATAGTTTGTCCTTGAGCGAGGCTGCGCGCCCGGCGGCTGAGTGCTACTGCCTCAGTAAAGCGCCCGCCAGCCTGAAGCACCCAGCTTCGGGTATTCCAGGCCACAAGCGAGGCAGAGTTGGCAGAGGTGACACGCTCGCAGGCATGCAGCGCCTCCTGATCAAGCCGCAATGCTGCCAGCACATACCCCAATTGCGCCCAGAGTGCCCCATCGGAGGAATTCTGGCTGAGCGCCGCCGCGCACATGCTTCTAGCCTGAATAAAGCGCCGCACTGCCGCGCGTGTCCAGAAGCCAGAACACCACACAGTCGGCAGACCCGGAACGAGCGCTGGTGCGCGTGCCTCTTCGCACGCCACCAGCATACCGGCGGGATGCTCAAGCGCATTCAGTGCCCAGGCGAGGTTATCCAGCGCGTGCGGCAGCGATGGATCAAGGGCCACCGCGCGATGCGCAACTATCAACCCTTCGGGAAAGCGTGCCAGTTCATTCAATGCCTGCGCTTTATTGCTCCAGGCGCTCGCCAGCGTCGGCGACAACGCAATCGCCTGTTCGCAGGCGCTGATCCCTTCTTCGTAACGCTGTAACCCATTGAGCGCCCAGCCTTTGTTATTCCAGGCCAGCGCCAGTGTCCCATCCAATTCAAGCGCCTGCTCACATGCTGCCAGCCCCTCGGCGTAGCGCCAGACGCCGTTCAGCGCCCAACCGCGATTGCTCCAGACCAGCGCATTTGCCGGGTCCAGCGCCATTGCCCGCTCAGAAGCCGCCAGCGCCTGCTCATAGCGGCGCAGCTTATTCAAGACCCAGGCCAGATTATTCCAGGCAGCCAGATCATGCGGGGCCAGCGCGCTGGCCCGCTCATAGGCCGTCCCCGCCTCCTCGTAGCGGCGCAGCTTGATCAGCGCCCACCCCTGGCATATCCAGGTGGGCACGTGGTCGGGCTGCAAGCTCAAACCGCGACCACAGGCAGCCAATGCCTCCTCATAGCGCTGGAGTTCGCTCAACGCCCACGCCTGGTTATGCCAGAGAATAGCGTCGGTGGAGTTGAGCTTTATGGCGTGCGTGCAGCTCGCCAACCCTTCTTCAGCCCGGCCCAGCTTTAGCAGCGCGCAGCCGCGATTGGCCCACAGAGTGGCGCTTTCTGGCTCCAGCCGCAATCCCTGTTCACTGGCAGCCAGCGCTTCCTCATAGCGTTTCAGGCCCAGCAAGGCATGGCTCCAGTTGTTCCAGGCAGCCAGCAGCCTCTTATCCAAAGCCAGCGCCCGCGAAGCCGCCTCCTGCGCCTCTGCATAGCGGCTCAACCCGTTCCAGGCCAGGCTTGCCAGATTCCAGCTTTCGGCATCAGCAGGATGTGCCGCCAGCACGCGCTGGCAGGCCGCAAGCCCCTCCTCATAGCGCCCCTGGCTGATCTGCGCTGCTGCCATTCGCCGCCAGAGGTCTTCGCGTTCAGGCGCTGCCGCCAGTGCCGCCTGAAGCTGCTCCAGGCTCCCGTGCTCCTCATCCAGGGCAACAGGCTGTTCCACCGCTCCCAGGTCGGGCGGCTGCTCGTGGCGAGCGCTTGCCTGACTCACAGAAAGCGCGCCCGTCACCAGATCAGGCGCGCGTTCGGGAGTTTCTGATGAGGCCGCGCCAATGGTTGCCTCGGCATCTCTCTCCTGACTCATAGATACTTGTCCCTTTCGCCTGCCAAGAATATGTCTCTCCTTACACTACCAGATTCTTCTGCTTGTGTGCTGGAGGGGAAGTCTCCTCAAGCCAACCATGCAGCAGTGCCCAAAACCGAGCATAAAGAGCCAGTTCCACGCTGTCAAGCAGCAGGCGGCTTCTAGAGAACGGCCAGCGAGCATCACCAGCCGAGTCACCTGCTGCTTGACAGCACACAAGCAAGTTTCTATAATACACGCGACCAGCGTAAACGAGCGCGCACAATGGGGAGAGACGAGGCAAAGGGGGAGAGCCATGATCACGTTACCGCGTGAAATCTGCCGGAATCTGGATGCTGTGCTCCAGCGCGAATGGCTGGTCACGAACGGCCTGGGCAGCTATGCCTCTGGAACAGTATCCGGCGCCAATACCCGGCGCTATCATGGCTTACTTGTAGCTGCTCTGCGGCCTCCAGTTGCCCGCACCGTCATGGTTGCCAAAGTGGGTGAAGAGGTCGAGTTTGATCAACGCACCTTCTATCTGGGTACGAATGAATACCAGGATGGCACCATCCATCCCGGCGGCTTTGTGCATCTGGAATCCTTCGCGCTGGAAGACGGCCTCCCCGTCTTCCTCTACCGCATTGGCGGGCCAAACCACCTGATGCTGGAGAAACGCATCTGGATGGAACACAGACAGCAAACGACCTATGTTCGCTATCGGCTGCTGCGTGAACCAGCCGGGCACAAACACCTCTCTCTCGAAAGAGAAGAACATGCAGCACAACCGCAAAGCGGAGAGCAGCCACTCTCTTCTTCAGCTTCCAGGTCTGGCGCTTCTTCCAGCAGTATCACACTCACCGTGCTGCCGTTCACGGCCTATCGGGACTATCATGGGCAGCAATACGGCAGCGCAGAGCAGCACTTTGCCGTCGCGCCCTTGCAGCCAGCGCTCGATGGGCAGAGCAGTGGCAGTGGGCAGAGCACCGGGCAGGCGCCCCTGGCAGGCTGCACTATCACCGCGTTTGAGGGCGCGCGCCCCTTTCATCTTGTTGGCCTGGGCGCCCACACCGCGCCCGTTTTCACGACGATAGGCGTCTGGTACTGGCGCTTTTTACATCGTATCGAACGCGAGCGTGGCCTTCCCGACACCGAGGATTACTATCTGCCGGGCGCATTTCGGGTGGAACTGCGCCTCCCTGAACACAGCAAAACAGGCGCGGACACCTTCACGCTTGCCATCACCGCTGAGCCACGCTGGAGTACCCTTGCGCATTCAGCCGCTTTGGGGAAAGCAGAACAGCGAGCGCTGGCCCGGCAGCGCGAAATCAAGAGAAGCCAGCACTCAGGAATTTCGGAGCGCGACGCGGCATTTTTGCAGCAATTGCGATTGGCCGCCGATCAATTCATGGTCACACGCGCCAGCAGCGCTGGCCGCCAGGGAGCCAGGCAGACCCATCCATCCATTATTGCGGGCTATCACTGGTTCACCGACTGGAGCCGCGACACCATGATCAGCCTGCCAGGGCTGACCCTGGCAACAGGGCGTTTTGAGGAGGCGCGCGCCCTCCTGGAAACCTTTGCCCGCTATCTCAATCGCGGGATGCTGCCCAATCGTTTCCCCGACAGCGGCGAAGACCTGACCGATGCGGACTATAACACAGCCGATGCCACGCTCTGGTATTTTCACGCGCTTGATCAGTATTTGCGCGTGAGCGGCGATTCCACGCTGCTTGCCAGGCTCTTTCCCGCGCTGGAAGAAATCGTGGCCTGGCACCAGCGCGGCACACGCTTCAATATCCACGTAGATGAGCGCGATGGGCTGCTGACTGCGGGTGAACCTGGGGTGCAATTGACCTGGATGGATGCCAAAGTGGATGAGTGGGTCGTCACCCCACGCATGGGCAAGCCAGTGGAGATCAACGCCCTCTGGTACAACGCCCTGCGCTTGATGGAAGCATGGGCTGTCTCGCAGGGCAAAGACCCGCTGCCCTATGGCAAAGCAGCAGCGCATTGCCGCGAAAGTTTTAATCGCCGCTTCTGGTATGAGCCGGGCGCGCACCTCTATGACGTGCTTGACGGCCCTGGCGGGGATGACTCCAGCCTGCGCCCTAACCAGCTTTTTGCCCTCTCGCTTCCCTATCCCATCCTGGAAACCAACCACTGGGAACGCATGCTGGAAACCGTGACCCGTTATTTGCTCACCCCGCTGGGATTGCGCACGCTTGATCAGTCCCACCCGGACTATCGCGGCCACATCACCGGGGACCGCCATGCCCGCGATGGCGCCTATCACCAGGGAACCGTCTGGGCCTGGCTAATCGGCCCCTATCTGGATGCCCGGTTGCGCGTCTATGGCGCGCAAGATGAAACGGCCTTGCGCCACGAAGAGGAGCACTGTCGCGGCATGCTTGAAGCCTTCCACGACCATCTTAGCCAGTACGGTCTGGGTACCGTCAGCGAGATCTTTGACGGTGATGCGCCGCATACCGCGCGCGGGTGCATCGCCCAGGCATGGAGCGTCGCTGAAGTGCTGCGTCTCTGGTGCCGCTGCCTGCATATTATTCCTGCTCCCGCCACCACAGCATCTGCGGCAGGGCGAGCACGCAGCCGCAGTTCCCGCCGGGGATGAGCGCCAGGCATCTCAACCAATAGGTCTGGCTTGACAGCTTCTCGGTCCTCAGATACAGTAAAGAAGGGGACATCTGGTAAGACCCCTCTCTATTTACAAAAGCTACTGATACTCAACAGCAACAGGAGAAGAGCCCATCATCTATGAAGCCAGCCCATACAACACCCCTCTCGCCTGTTGGCGAAGCTCAGACCTCGACCAGTGCTTTGACAAAACCGGCAGAAGTGTTGCGCCTGCGCAACGTATGGCGGTGGAGCTTTCTACGCAAGAACATACGGCTTTCGCGCACAGAGTGGCTGCTCCTTGGTCTGCTTTTTCTCTGCTACACCTACTTTCAGCTTACTCCCAGCACAAATACGCTGAGCCGCTATGATATGGTTGAGGCATTGGGGCATGGCACCGCCATTATAGACCCCTATCTGCTGACGCCCGATGCCACCTGCTCGGCTGCCAACGCCGCTCCTTCTCCCACGTGTATGCCTACCGCGTTCACCAGCACCGCGCAGCAAGCCTGTGGCAATGCGCATTATTTCTGCAATACCATAGATGTGAGCTATTACGGGAATCATTATTACTCCCCGCGCTCGCTGGGCCTCTCGCTCTTTGCCGTTCCGCCCTACCTGCTGTTGGTCGGGCTGGCAATGCTTTTCCATCTCGCGCTTGACCCGACTGTTGCCATTGCGGTGCTGAGCGTGATCACTATCGTGCCTTGCACGCTGCTGGCCGCGCTGCTCATGATGCGTATGGTGCGCGGGCTGCGCCCCGGCCTCGCGAAGACGGCCTTCCCATTGCTCATCACCAGCGCCTACGCGCTGGGCACCCTGGCGTACCCCTTCTCCGTTGCGTTTCTCAGCCATCAAGTGGGCGGAGCGCTGATGCTGGTTGCCTTTTACCTGCTCTGGCGCGCGCGCCAGGTAGCACAGGCCCGCCGCGCGTATCTGATAGTGGGTGGGCTGATCGCGGGGATTGCCGTCATCAGCGAATATCCTACCGGGTCTATCGCCCTCTTGCTGGCGGCCTATGTTGTCTGGGTCTTCCCTGGTCAGCGCCTACGCAATCTGTGCCTGTTCCTGGGGTCTATGCTCCCGGCAGGACTCACATTACTGACGTATAACCTGTTTGCCTTTGGCAACCCTTTCTCGCTGAGCTATGGGTTTGTGGCCGGACAGGAATTTGCCGGACAGCACCAGGGCTTTTTCGGCGTCACCTTTCCCCAGTTTGATGCCATCGTCACCCTGCTCGTTTCGCCGCGCGGCCTGCTCGTTGGGTCGCCGTTCCTGGTGCTGGTGCCCCTGGGTTTCTACTGGTGGTGGAAGCATGCCCCAACGTGGCGCCCAGAAGCCATGCTCTGTGGCGCCATCTGTCTCGTCTACCTGCTCTGGAATGCCTCGTACTTTCTCCCGATGGGCGGCTATTCCGTACCAGGGCCACGCTTTCTCGTGCCTATGCTGCCTTTTGCCTGTCTTCCGCTGGCCTTCTGCGCAGATCGCCTGCGCTGGCTCTTTACGCCGCTGTTTGTGTTCTCTGTCTTCATCTCCTTTTTGTATCTTGCCAGCGGCGTTCGTGTGCTCTCCGACTATGGGGTCTATCCATTCACCAGCCTGTGGTTCCCGCTCCTGACCACCGGACAGGTGGACCCGCACGATGGCCCCACGCCACTCAACCTGGGCCACGATTTGCTTGGGCTGCCCCAACCGTTGGGGCTGTATCCTATGTTGCTGCTCTTGCTCGGCTGGCTGGCCTGGCTCTGTTATCACTCATTGGTGATCATTCCCCGCTCCACATCCCGCCTTCCCCTGGAGGCGTCTCTTCCAAAACAAAAAATGAGCGCTTCTGTGCTCAGAACAGATGAGAGATTTAAAGACTTCACAGCGTAGTATTGTACGAGAGTATCGCATAACGTAGTACGGCTGAGGTGCTACCTGCGAACATCACCACGAGTTATTGTTTTGAGGAGGGGCTAATGCACCGAAAACGGTATCTTCTCTTATTGAGCATGAGTTTAGGCTTGTTGCTCGGTATGGTTCTCGCGGCCTGCGGGCCAACGCCCACCACCAGTACGAGTAATACGCCTAAGAAGGGCGGCACACTGACCGATGGCCTTTTTGAGGAGCCGGATTCACTGCTCCCTAACGCCTCAATCGAGACATACGCCGATTTGGTGGATGCCACCATCTGGGCGCCGCTCGTCTATGGCGACAACAAAGGCGTGTTGCAGGCAGGGCTGCTGACAGAGGTGCCTTCGCTTGCTAACGGGGGCATCTCCCAAGACGGCAAGACCTACACACTGAAGCTGCGCTCTGGCCTGAAATGGTCTGATGGGCAGGCGCTCACCGCTGATGATGTAGTCTTCACCTTGCAACTCTGGCACAACAAGGACTACGGTGCCAAGACCAACACCACAGGTCTGGACCATATTGACTACACCACCTTGACGGCAGTTGACCCCACAACCGTCAAATTCAGCACGACGGATGTGTTCGCGCCGATGCTCACCACCCAACTGGAAGATCCGCTGCTGGCCCCCATGCCCAAGCACGTCTTCAGCTCGATGGACCCGGCTTCCGTCCTCAAGTCCGACGAGAACTTCCAGCCTTCGGTTGTGAGTGGGCCTTTCAAGATCAAAGAGCGTGTCAAGGCTGACCATATTACCGTCGTAAGAAACGACAACTACTTCCAGGCGGGTCAAGGGCTGCCATACCTTGACTCTATCGTCTTCAAGATCGTCCCGGATGCCAGCACCGTGCTTACTGCCTTGCAGGGTGGTCAGCTTGATACCTCCTACTTCCTGGACATCACCAAGCTGGATAGCTACAAAGCGCTCACGAACTATACCGTCGTGAACGTCCCAGGAAGCTACGAAGAACTCGTCTTCAACCTGCACAATCCCATCCTGAACGATTTGCAAGTGCGCAAAGCGATCACGATGGCGATAGATATTGACAGCATCATCAAAGTTGCGGTCAAAGGGCAGGCTGAGCGAACCTGTGACGAGGACATCGGCACCTTTGCCCATAACGCCTCCGCCACCTGTTATCCATTCGACGTAGCCGGCGCAAAGAAGCTGCTCGATGATGATGGCTGGACAGTGGGTTCGGATGGCATTCGGGTAAAGAACGGACAGAAGCTGGCCCTGCGCTGGGGAACCACCCAAAACAATGGCCGCCGCCAGCAAGGCCAGACCATCGGCCAATCCAACCTGAAAGACATCGGCATTGACGTTACCATCAAGAACTATCCCGCCGATACCTGGTTTGGCAGCACGCTCCCATCTGGAGACTTTGACATCGGTGAATATGCCAGTGGTGGTAGCCTGGACCCAGACAACCCAACCGCCTGGCTCTGCAATCAGCAGCCCAGTGTCAACCCCAATGGCTTCAACGTGGGCTACTACTGCAACCCGGCCCTTGATCAAGCCATTGCAACGGAAGAGGGCACTCCTGATCAGGCCAAGCGCCTCGATGCTTTCAAAAACATCCAGCAGATCATCCAGACGGACATCCCCGCGATGTATCTGTATAACTTCGGCACCCTTTCAATCTCGCGGAACAACGTTCACAACTACAGCCCTTCCCCAGGCGGTCCTTCGGAGACGTGGAACGTCTGGCAGTGGTGGATGGGCTAGCATGCCACCAGCACTGGCTGGTTTCAACCAGGATACCTGATTGAAGGTGTGGGCAGTATGACAAGCTAGCTTGCATACTGCCCACGCTCCTACCTGGGGTCGTCAGCATTCGTTGCTCGTCGTCTTCCAGGGTGTGGTATCATGGGGAAAATTGATCTGCGCCTTTTTTCTTGCCAACAACAAACCGCGAGGGCCGAGTCCACCGTAGAACAAGACCCTGGATAACCGCTGCTCTGGTTGAGTAGAGATAGCAACGAGGTGCGCGCTATGGGACGCTATATCATTCGGCGCCTACTCCAGGCGATTCCGCTCCTTATTCTGGTTTCAGTTGTCGTCTTCATCTTGATCCATCTTCTGCCAGGTGGCCCGGAGAGGGTGCTTTTTAATCCCCGCCTGTCAGCAGCAGCCCGCGAAGCATTAAAGGTGCGCCTGGGACTGGATAAACCTATCTGGCTGCAATATGTCTTCTGGCTCAAAGGGGCGGTCACTGGTGATTTTGGCAACTCTTTTGCCGATGGACAATTAGTGATCAGCGATATTGGGGCGCGGGTACCGGCGACCATTGAACTCTTTGGCGCAGCCTTGCTGTTTGCCCTGATTATCGCCGTCCCGCTGGGGATCATTTCAGCCGTGCGGCAATATGGCCTGGCGGATTACTCCATCACCATCCTGGGGTACTTTGGCATCTCCATGCCCATCTTCTTCTTCGCGCTGATCATGCAAGAAATCTTCTCCGTCAAACTCGGCTGGCTCCCCGATTTTGGGCGCAGCAGCGATGCTGATTTCGCCACTGGCTTTGACTATTTTCTTGATTACCTGCTGCACCTGATTTTACCAATGATCGTGCTCTCCCTGGCATTTATGGCCGGTTGGAGTCGCTATATGCGCTCCAGCATGCTGGAAGTCATTCGCCAGGATTACATGCGCACGGCGCGCGCGAAAGGGTTAGGGCCTGTGCGCGTCTTGCTCCGTCACGGCATTCGCAACGCGCTGATCCCGCTCTTAACGATTGTCGCGCTGGACTTTGGTGGCATCGCTGGTGGCGCCGCCGTCACCGAAACCATCTTTGCCTGGCCTGGCCTGGGCCGGTTGTTCCTGGATGCACTCTCAGCACGCGATTACCCCGTCTTGCTGGCAATGCTGCTGATGTCTGCTGTTGTCGTTGTCCTCTTCAATCTGATCGCCGATGTTCTGTATGGCGTGCTTGATCCACGTATCCGCTTTGGCTAGTTACTTTTGTCACGCGCCTGGCCTATCCTGAATCATCGCGGCACGTCCGCTGAAGGGAAACCCATCAATGAGCAGCACATCGCAACAAGTGATTCCTCCGTCGCTCCCCGAAGGTGAGAGCCTCGATTTCCTGACCTTGACACCGCAACTGGCACGCAAACGGCGCAGCCAGCTTCGGATTATCGCTGATCGCTTTGTACGCAACCGGATTGCCGTCGTGGGCATGGTGGTCCTGGCAATCATCACCCTGGCAACCATTTTTGCCCCATTCCTGACACATGCCAGCGCTGTCGATCCCGACCCTTCCATCAAGCTGGACTTGAACAACATCTTTGGAGCGCCTTCGCTCTTGCATCCACTGGGCACCGACGAGCTTGGCCGCGATGAACTGGCGCGTATCCTCTACGGTGGGCGTGTCTCACTGCTGGTTGGCATCTCTTCAATGGCAGTGGCGCTCTTGTTCGGGATAGGCATCGGCACCTTTGCTGGCTATTACGGTGGACTCCTGGATAACCTCTTGATGCGCTTCACCGATGTCATCCTGGCAATCCCGTTGTACCTGCTGCTCTTTGTCCTCTCCGCCAGCTTTTCCAACGGGTCCGTTTTAAACGTGGTCTTCCTGATCGCCATTTTTGGCTGGACCTATACCGCCCGTCTGGTGCGTGGGGAGTTTCTGGCGTTAAAAGAGCGCGAATTTGTGTTGGCGGCGCGTACCCTGGGCGCAACAAATATGCGCTTGATGCTGCGCCATATCCTGCCCAACGCCGCCGGTCCTATCATCGTGAACGCCACTCTGCTGGTTGGCGCCAACATTATTCTGGAATCGGTACTCAGCTTCTTTGGTTTTGGCATTCAGATCCCCCTGGCAAGCTGGGGCAGCATGGTTGCGACGGCGCGCGACTACTTCCTGGAAGATCCGATCCTTGTCTGGGCGCCCGGCCTGTGCATCCTGATCGTCGTCTTGAGCTTTAACCTCATGGGTGACGGCCTCCGAGACGCGCTTGATCCCTATCTCACCGAGCGCTAACCTGATCTCACCGAGCGCTAAGGCAGAAGGAGACTCGATCTGTGGAATCGTTGCTTGAGATCAACAATCTAAAGACACACTTTCGCACCCGCGATGGTTGGGTACATGCCGTTGATGGCGTCAGCTTCAACATCGCTCCAGGCGAAAAGCTGGGCGTGGTAGGCGAAAGCGGCTGTGGCAAGAGCGTGACGGCGCTCTCCATCATGCGCCTGGTTCAACGGCCACCCGGCGAAATTGTGGATGGCAGCATTCTGTTTGGGGGCCAGGACTTACTCGACATCTCCGAAAGTTCTATGCGCAAGGTGCGTGGCAAGCAGATCGGGATGATTTTCCAAGACCCGCTCAACTCGCTGAATCCGGTTATGACCATCGGCAACCAAATTACCGAGGTGCTGGAGCTGCATCTTGGGTTACGCGGGCAGGCAGCGCGAAACCGCACCGTCGAACTCTTGCGCGAAGTCGGGATACCAGAGGCAGAAAAGCGCCTGCATTCGTATCCGCATCAATTTAGCGGCGGCATGCGCCAGCGCGTGATGATTGCGATGGCCCTGGCCTGCCGCCCTCAGTTGATCATTGCCGATGAGCCAACCACTGCTCTGGATGTGACCGTGCAGGCCCAGATTCTCGAACTGATTAACTCGATCAGCACCGAATACAAGAGCGCTGTCATGCTGATTACCCATGACCTGGGAGTGGTAGCCGGCATGACGGATCGCGTGGTCGTCATGTACGCTGGCAACGTGATTGAGATGGCGCCCACCGACGAGCTTTTTGCCAACCCGCGCCATCCCTATACTCTTGGGCTGCTTGCTTCTGTGCCCCGGTTGGATGAAGAACGCCAGGATATGCTTACCCCCATTGAAGGTTCGCCGCCTGATCTCTTGCATCCACCACAGGGCTGTCGCTTTGCGCCGCGCTGTCTCTTTGTAACCAATCAATGCAAAAACCCGCCGCCGCTGCGCAATGTCGGCTCCAACCATATCGCCGCCTGCTGGTACGACATCAACAACCCAGCCGAGCAGCAACGCGCTGAGGCGCGCCGCGCGGCGCGCCTGCGACAACTAGAGCAGCTTGATGCTACGGCGCAAACGATTGTAGCCTCAACCCTCGACGAGCAAACAACCGCTAACTAAACAGGAGAGGATGTTGCGATGAGCGATCCCATGCAGGCCAGCACAGCAGGCAGCGCGACCATCAGCGCCAGAGACAATATCCTGGAGATCTCCAATCTGGTCATGCACTTTCCACTGACCTCTGGGATTATCTTCCAGACCACCACAGGCTACGTTCATGCCATTGATGGGGTCAGCTTCTCCGTTCAGCGCGGCACCACGCTGGGGATAGTCGGCGAGAGCGGTTCGGGGAAAACAACCATCGGGCGTTGTCTCGTTCGCCTGTATAAGCCTACCGGCGGTTCTATGCTCTTCGAGGGGATGGATTTAACGCTGCTCCAGGGCGAGGCATTGCGCGGCATTCGTCGCAAAATCCAGATGATCTTTCAAGACCCCTTTGCCTCGCTCAACCCACGCTATTCTGTCGGGTCTTCCATCGGAGAACCCCTGCGCATTCACGGACTGGCGAACGGCAGGCAAGCGCGAGAGCGAGTCGAGGAACTGCTGGAACTGGTAGGACTGAACCCGACTTTTTATGATCGCTACCCACACGAGTTTAGCGGCGGCCAACGCCAGCGCATCGTGATTGCCCGCGCTATCAGCAGCAACCCGCAGTGCATCATTGCCGATGAGCCAGTCTCGGCGCTGGATGTCTCCATTCGTGCCCAGATTCTTAACCTGATGCAGCGCCTCCAGCGCCAGCTTGGGCTGACCTATCTCTTTATCTCCCACGACTTGAGCGTGGTGCGCCACGTCGCTGATAAGATTGCCGTGATGTATCTGGGCAAGATCATGGAACTGGCCGACCGCGATAGTATCTATCGTTCGCCCAAACACCCCTACACGCAGGCGCTCCTTTCAGCGGTGCCCATTCCAGACCCAGGCGTGGAAAAGCAGCGCCAGCGCATCATCCTCACCGGAGATCTGCCCAGCCCCATCAACATCCCAAAGGGCTGCCGCTTTCATACACGCTGCCCGATTGCGCAGCAAATCTGCCGCGAAGTGGAACCAGCCTTTGAGGATAAAACCGGCGCCGGGCACTTTGCCGCCTGCCATTTCTCCGAGCAAGTGGCCTCAATGACATCGAGCGAGCTTCTCTCATCGGAACGCCCTGTCTCTCTCTCCGATAGCTTTGCCGCCTCTGCTTACGAACGCGCCTTGCACGCCGAAGAAGCAACAAATCGTCGTTCCGGGGTGCTGCCTTCTCTCTCAGAGGAGGTCGTGCTGCCTGCCGCTGACCCGCTCAGCAATGGTGAACTCAGCTTGTCAACAACAGACGAGCTTACGACTGAAGACTCTTTCTCAGAGAAAGTATCTGGACTGGAAGACGAGCGCAGCGAATAATATTCGCTGCGTGCTCTCTGCAAGGTTTGCCCACCCTTCTTCCTTGCAGTCATCCCTTGAGGGCTGTTACAATAGCCTCCAGTGATGAGAACCATGCCTGTGAAGCACGTGACCACGCCTTTCTTTCGCTGCGCAGCCCGGCTGGCCTGGCTTCAGGTGGCTACCTGGGTGCGCGGCTACCAGTTCCGAGGGCGCATGAGCAGGAGCATTCGCCGGGCACAGGCACAACAATATACAGGATGTACCCCGCTGAAAGATAGCCGCATGAAACGCAAATTACTCCTCATTCGTCATGGTCAAACCACCTTCAATGTTGAGCATCGCCTGCCTGGACAGCTTCCCGGCGTTTTGCTGAACGAAGAAGGCAAGCGCCAGGCACAGCAAACCGGCGCAGCGCTGACGGGATTGCCCATTGGCACCATTATCACCAGTCCACTAGAGCGAGCCTATGAAACAGCCACCCTGATTGCACAGGGGCGCGACATTCCTTTTCACGTGGAGCCTGATCTGGCGGATACGAACGTTGGCAAATGGGCTGGCATGGACTACAACGAACTCTTCAAAAGCGACCCCGAATGGCAGTTGTACGTGCGCCAGACGGCATCCGCGCCGCCAGGCGTCGAAAGTAGCCTCGATGTCCAGGCGCGCGCCGTCAGAGTAGCCGAGCGTGCCCGCCGCGCCCCAGACCTGGGCGAATATGTGGTTCTGGTGGCGCATGCTGATGTCATCAAACTTATCCTGGCCTACTATACCGGCATGCAGCCTGATTGCGTTCACTTTCTGCATATTGACAATGCGTCGGTCAGCCTGCTTGCATTTGGCGAAGGGGAGCACCCCCCAACTGTACTGGCGCTCAATTGGACTCCGTCGCCCGGCTGGCTCACCTACACCCCCGACCCACCAGCCGAACCTACCAGCCCACCGAAGGAGGAAACCGGCAGTGTTTGATCCACGCAATCCCTATGAACGCCATATGTGGCATTACGAGTCTGATCGCCCGCTTTCAGTGGCGCAACTCATCGCCCTGGGCAGCCTGGATGCGCAAACTGCCGCGTTCCTCTGGATGCTCATTGAGCACCACGTCTCCTTCATTATTTCTGGCCCCACCGATCCCACACCAGGCGTCGGCAAGACTACCACGCTCAACGCCATGCTAGATTTCCTGCCCAATGGGACTTCGCTCGTCTATACCTCTGGCATGTTTGAGCGCTTTGACTTCCTGGAAATCACCGAAGCAGCCACCACTTGTATACTGTGCAATGAAGTCAGCAATCATTTGCGCATTTATATGTGGGGGCGCGTGGCGCGGCGCTTCCTGAACCTGGCAACCGAAGGCTATGCCATTGCAACCAGCATGCACGCCGATACCCTGGATGATGTGCTCAGCGCGCTGCTGGATGATCTGCACCTGACGCCAGCAGTAGTCAGCCAGCTAGGGGTCATCATCAATATTGGCATCGTGGGGCGTGTCTGGCCGCCGCGCCGTCGCTTCCTCACGGTCAATTTGCTTCGCCCAGAGCTTGCTTCCCCCAACCCAGCAAACCCTCTAACCCCAGAAGAGGATTCCCCTTCCTCCACTGCCGAAAAGGTCCGCACGCTCTCACTTTCGCGCTGGGAAGCCAAAGGCGACACCTTCATCGCGCCTGACGAGGCCGCGCGTAGTGAGGTGGCGCAACTGCTGGGCATGGAACCAGAGGCGTTCGATGCCGCGCTTCAGCGCCGGATTGTCTGCCTGCAAGAGCTTTCGGCTGACAATGGCGCAACTCTGCGGGTGACGAGACGGGCGATTGCTACTCTGCAAGCGGAGGAGCAGCGCACCCAATAGCTCTGGTGCAGTGTTCATTTTCTAAAAAATACACATCAGAACAATTTTGCACGTTCGTCAGAGTGCTCCCCAAAACTGGCATAAAACTTGCCTGTTAAGAGTGGTGAAGTGCCCTGTTCCTGAGCTTTTCTTCAACGAACAGGTGAACTATTTCCGCTCTCTGATTTGCAGCAAGAAACTCGTCGTAGGGAGTAGCACCAATGAAGAATGTTGTACCACAACGCCAGACCATTACCGTTGGCGAACTGTGCCAGGCAATCGCCAGGGGCCAGGTAAACGCCACGTTAGATAATAATCAGTGCTATCAGGTTTCCGCGCGAGATATGCGTCGTCTGGTCCGGGCACTTCAACAACAAGCGCCGACTTCTGTTGAAGATCGGCCAAGGCATCTGGCAAACGCATAAACTGACGCCTGGCGACTAAGTGCCTGGCGCCCGCTTTTTCATTGTTGAGCGGCTAGCAGCTTGCGGTAGCCGCTCGCCAATATTTGCTGGTCGGCGCGTGGCCCAGCAATGGGGCGATAAAGCTCGTGGCCTCGACAACTTTTGCCAGATCAACGCCCGTCTCAATCCCCAGGCCATGCAGCAGATAGAGCAGGTCTTCTGTTGCCAGATTTCCGGCTGCGCCAGGGGCATAGGGGCAGCCCCCCAAACCACCTGCCGAGGCGTCAAAGGTCGTGATTCCAAGCTGCAAGCCGGTGAGCACATTTGCCAGGGCCGTTCCGCGCGTATCGTGAAAATGCAGGCTGAGCTGCGCTATCGGGATACGGCTTGCCAGCAGCGTCACCACGTCCACGACCTGATTGGGCGTCGCCACGCCAATCGTGTCGCCAATTGAGAGGTCGTCCATCCCCAATTCCGTTAGCCGCTCAGCCACTTCCAGCACTTTAGCTGGAGGAACCGCCCCTTCATAGGGGCAGCCAAATCCGGTAGAGATATATCCGCGCACCCAGATGCCTTCAGCACGCGCCATCTGCACCACAGACCGAAAGTTCTCGATGCTTTCAGAGATTGTCGCATTGATGTTATGCCTGGTAAACGTCTCTGAAGCCGCCGTAAAGACAGCAATAGCCTTCACCCCAGATGCTATGGCTCGCTCCATACCCTTTGCGTTGGGCACCAGCACAGGATAGCTGACTCCAGCACGCCGGGTAATATCTGCCATCACCTCGCTGGCGTCGGCCAGTTGGGGAATCGCTTTCGGACTTACAAACGAGGTCGCCTCAACCGTATCAAATCCTGCCGCAGAGAGCAGGTCAATAAACTGAATCTTTTGCGCAGTAGGTATCTGCACTTTCTCATTTTGCAAGCCATCGCGCGGCCCCACCTCAACCACACGCACCCATTTTGGCAGGGCATCAAAGAGCGCCATTGCCCGTATCCTTTCATAGCGCTAAAGTTAGCGTTACCCCTTGCGTCGCTTCCTGTAACTATTCCTGATCTGTTTCCTCGGCCCCATCCTCGCCAAGCTCAATAAGCGTTGCCCCACCTGGCACAGACGCGCCCTCGGCAAATGGAAGCCGTTGCACGATGGCAGCGTGCGTGGCTGTGATGGCATGCTCCATCTTCATTGCGCTGAGCACGAGCAAAGGCTGACGGGCTTCTACTCGCTCGCCTTCGCGCACATACACTTTCACAATCGTTCCTGGCATCGGGGCCGTCAGTTTCTGCTGCGCGCCTCTGCTGGCCCCTCCCCCCTGCGCAAGAGCATCAACGTCGAGCGGGCGTGGCATCTCTAGCCGATAGGAAAGACCGCACCATGAAACCAACACCTCATAGCCGCGTCGGACAGCCGTCACCATCCTGCGCTGTTCCTCTATCTGGACAACGACATGGTGTGCGTCAGGCCGCTCTAACACAACGCTAAGCTGATCACCCTGCTGGTTTGGTGGCGACTTCTTCTGCTTTCCACTCTCCGAGACTATACGAACATCCCACTGCGAAGGCGTTGTTGGGTCCGGCGTCAGTGACAAGAGATGTTGCTGACCCTGATAACTGTAGCGCAGCGTCTGCTCGCCCCCGCGACGAAGCATGCCACCCTGCGTCCAGGGATTGAACGGGCGGCGCTCATTGACCGAATGGCCGGTGGAACGGTGGTTGGGTGCTTGGGCGCCAGACCCAGGCATCACTTCAGGCTCAGCCACAACCTCCAGGGCTGCCGCTGCCAGCAGCACCTCAGCCGCCAAAGGTGGACGTTCAAATGCCTGGTTCAAAGCATTCTTTGTGAGAAAATTGGTAAACGTGTGCCCGGCCATAAACTCTGGATGTGTTGCAATCGCTTGCAGCAGCGGCAGGTTTGTCTCTACGCCCAGTACGGCCCAGTGCTCCAGCGCCCAGCGCAGCCGTTCCAGCGCCGCCTGGCGATCTTCCCCGGCCACAATCAGCTTTGCCAGCATCGGGTCGTAATGCACCGTTACCTCGCCGCCGCTGGCAATGCCGCTATCCACGCGCACACCCGGCGCGCGTGGCGGCTCAAAGACCTCTACTCGCCCAATAGAGGGCAGGAAATTATTGGCCGGGTCTTCGGCATACAGCCGCATCTCAATTGCGTGGCCGCGTGGGGTGATGGCTTCTTGCTTCAGTTGCAGCGGCTCCCCAGCAGCAATGCGAATCTGATGCTTGACCAGATCAAGCCCTGTCACCCATTCTGTTACCGGATGCTCCACCTGAAGCCGCGTATTCATCTCTAGAAAATAGAACTGCCCCGCTTGATCAAGCAAAAATTCCACCGTTCCCGCGTTGACATAGCCCGCCGCCAGCGCCACGCGCACTGCTGCCGCGCCCATCTCCTCGCGCAGCGCAGGCGTCAGCGCCACTGATGGGCTTTCCTCAACGATTTTCTGGTGCCGCCGCTGAATCGAGCATTCGCGCTCCCCCAGATGCACCGCGTTGCCATGCGCATCCGCCAGAATCTGAAACTCCACATGGCGCGGCCCCACAAGCAACTTTTCCAGCAGCATCTCATCGCTGCCAAAGGCGCCCAACGCCTCGCGTTTCGCGCCCGCCAGCACCTCAGCATAGCCCTCCTCATCTGCGATGGCGCGCATGCCCTTGCCACCACCCCCATTGGCAGGCTTCAACATCACCGGAAAGCCGATCTTGCGGGCCTCAGCCAGAAACCGCTTGGCGCTCTGGTCATCGCCAGAATAGCCAGGCACAGTGGGTACCTCGACACGCTGCGCCGTATGCTTGGCCTCGATCTTCGACCCCAGCAGCCGAATCGCTGCTGGAGGTGGGCCAATAAACACGATACCCGCCTGGCTGCACGCCTCGGCAAACTCCGCGTTTTCCGAAAGAAATCCGTAGCCGGGATGGATGGCCTGCGCGCCAGAACGCCGGGCCGCCTCGATAATGGCCGGAATATTGAGATAGCTCTGAGCAGCCGGAGCGGGGCCAATGCTGTAGGCTTCATCAGCCACCTGCACATGCAGCGCGTGCCGGTCAGCTTCGGAAAATACCGCCGCTGCTGCTATGCCCATCTCCTGGCAGGCGGTGATCACGCGCACTGCAATCTCGCCGCGATTGGCAACCAGAATCTTTGTAAACATCACTTGCTCTATGCTTCTCTCTTGCATGGCATCATCTTAGAGGTCTTCAACCCAGCTTGCGCGCCGCTTTTCCAGAAAGGCGCGAATGCCCTCCTGCCCCTCCTGGCTCACACGCAGCCCGGCAATCGTCTCTGCCGTCAGTTGACGAGCCGCCTCATAGCCCATGCCAGGCACCATCTGAAAAAGCTGCTTGGAGGCTTTGACGCCCATCGGCCCGCTGCCGAGCAGCGCCTTCACCGTCTCATTCACCGCTGCATCCAGTTGCTCCATTGGAACCACGCGATGTACCAGCCCGATCTCGCGGGCACGCGCCGCGTTAAAAATCTCTCCGGTCAGCCCCAGCGCCCGCGCATAGCCTGGCCCAATGCGCCGCAGCACAAACGGCGAAATCACCGCCGGAGCAATCCCCAGACGTACCTCGGTAAAGCCAAAGCGCGTGCCCTCGGCAGCAACCACCACATCGCAGACACAGGCCAGGCCAGTTCCGCCGCCCAGCGCCGCGCTGTGAATCCGCCCGACGACTGGCTTGGGGCAGGTATCAATGGCCGTAAACATATCGGACATACGCAGCGCATCGGCAATATTTTCTTCGCGGCTAAACTCCAGGCTGGCGCGCATCCAGTTGAGGTCAGCCCCCGCCGAAAAGACGGGACCAGCCCCGGCAAGCACGACCACGCGCGTCTGGTCGTCGGCGCCCAGAGTGGTAAAGCAGCGATGTAGTTCAGCAATCAATTCGGCGTTAAAAGCGTTGCGCACCTCTGGCCGGTTGAGCGTCACCCGTGTTACAGTACCCTGGCGCTCTATGAGTAAATGGCGGTATCTTCCTTCTTCCGACATGGCGTCCCCTTGTGCTAGCTTGCCCCATTGGTACTTTCTTCTTGTGCAATGACCAGTGAGTTTTGCCTATCTGGTGGTATATCCTTCTCTCACTGAGCATAGCATCTGAGCCAGGGCGCTCGCAAGTTTTGCCCTGTAGCCTGCTCCGCACGCACCCCCCTTGCGGCAACAGAGCCAGGCTTTGTAATTTCCGCTTTCTCCGCTCCTGCCGAGAATCTCTCCGTAGCCCCGCTTGCCGGGATTGGCTATAATAGCGACGCAGCCCACTGGCAGGCATACACACAATCAAAAGACAAACGAAGAAGTAAGACCATCGAATTAGCAAGTATTCCCCGATCCAGATAGGGCCAGGGTGGGCGGAGTTTTGTGTCCGCAGCACCGGCCAAGAGGACACACAAACAGTAGGAGGATTACATTCGTGGCAGAAAGCACCATTATCCGGCTCCCCGCCGAAGAACGGCACAAACTTGAACTGGAAGCCTTGCAGCGCGCCGATACGTTTCCCAAACCCGAAGGCTGGGTGCTCTCCCCCAAAATGGCCGCCACCTTCATCCTGGGTACCACCGGCAAGCGCGGCTCTGGCAACAGCAGCATCCCCACCACCTTTGAAACCAACGACGGGCAAAAGATTCAGATTACCCCCAAGTACATTGGCGAACGTGCTCTCATCGAAGTGGCGATTGCGACGCTGGCCTCAGATCGCGCATTGCTGCTGGTTGGCGAGCCTGGAACGGCAAAATGCTTCAAGCACGATACGTTGGTACTCGATACCAGAACCGGTCAGCGTATAACGATTGCTGAAGCCTGCCAGAAACGCGACCTCGAACTGGCCTCTTTGCAAGCAGACTATCGTTTGAGGCCGCAAGCACCCACAGACTTCATAAACAACGGCATTCGTCCCTGTTATCGCGTTACTACCCATCTTGGTCGTGAGATTGAAGTAACCGGCAATCACCCGTTCCTGACTATAGACGGGTGGCGGCCTTTGGATAGTCTCCAGCCAGGTGATCGCATCGCAACTCCAAGAGGGCTGCCCTTTTTTGGCGCCGCCGAATTGAGCGATGCCCATGTCAAAATCCTCGCTCATCTCATCGCCGAAGGCTGCCTCACCCAAAACATTCCATACTACTCCAATATCCATCCTGATATGCAGCGCGATTTTAGCCAGGCGGTTCAAGAGGCTTTTCCTGAACTGGAAGCACATTGGTATCCAGATGGAAGAGGGTGTAGTGTCTCAGGAGGAAAGCACGGACCCCAAAACCGTAATCGCTGCACGCAATGGTTACGTGATCTCGGCCTTATGGGAACCCATTCGGGGAATAAGTTTGTTCCTGAGGTCGTGTTTTCTTTACCCAGACGCCAAATAGCTCTTTTCCTGAATCGTCTGTTCAGCGGAGATGGCTTTCTTGACATTCGCGCGACAACTCAACAGATTACCCTTGACTACGCCAGCAAATCGAAGCAACTTACCAAAGATGTCCAGCATCTGCTGCTGCGATTCGGCGTCAACGCGAAGATACGGACTCTAAAGACAGGACACTACCGGCTGGTCATTTACTGTCCAGATGCTTGCCGAACATTTTTGCAAGAAATCGGCCTCATTGGTCGTAAAAACGTGGAGGAAGCACTGGCTCTTCTTCGTGATAGCGAGAAACCTACAAACCCAAATCTTGACACCATTCCTTTCCGGGTATGGGAGCGCCTTGAACAAGCGAGCATTAGTGCTGGGGTAGGAAATGCAATCGCCCTGATGAAAGCTGATCGAACAGGTACGGCTTACAAGCTTTCCCGCCCTACGATTCTTCGTGGTCAGAGTATATCCCGATCACGTTTGTTGAGGCTTGCAACCATCGTTGCTGATAAGGGGTTACAGCAACTCGCTCAGAGCGACATTTATTGGGATACGATCAAGTCTGTTGAGCCAATTGGCGAGCATGAAGTGTACGATCTGAGCATGGCCGAAACCCACAATTTTGTGGCGAACGATTTCATCGTCCACAATAGTTGGCTTTCCGAACATCTCACTGCCGCCATCTCTGGCACCAGCCGCTATGTCATCCAGGGCACCGCAGGCACCACCGAAGACCAGATTAAATACTCCTGGAACTACGCTATTTTGCTGGCCGAAGGCCCCAGCGAGCACGCCCTGGTCCCCAGCCCGATGTATCGCGCCATGCAAGAAGGCAAAGTAGTCCGCTTTGAGGAACTGACCCGCGTGCCTTCCGAAGTGCAAGATGGCCTGCTTTCCATCCTCTCCGAAAAAGAAATTGCCGTTCCCGAACTGCGCCTGACTGTTCCGGCGCGGCGAGGCTTTAGCGTCATCGCCACCGCCAACACCCGCGACCGGGGCGTCAACGATATGAGCAGCGCGCTCAAGCGCCGCTTTAACTTTGTCGAGCTTCCCGTTCCTGAAGACCTGGCTGCCGAAACCGCCATTGTCGAGAAGCGCACGCGCGATCTGATGAGCGATTACAAGCTGGAAGTGCAGTTGCCACCTGATCTGGTGAAAATGCTCGTCACGATCTTCCAGGAACTGCGGCGCGGGCGCACCGTTGACGGCAAAACCAAGGTGAAATCGCCCAGCGCAGTGCTCAGCACCGCCGAAGCCATCTCGGTCCTGTTTAATAGCTCCATCCTGGCCTCACACTTTGGCGATGGCGAGGTCCGCCCGGTGGAAGTCGGGCGCAGCCTGGTGGGAGCCGTTGCCAAAGAGGACTCGCGCGATGTGGAAACGCTGCGCGAATACATGGAAACGATTGTGAAGGGCCGCTCCGGGAAGGAGTGGGAGCAGTTATACGAGGCACGTCGGTATGTCTAACGCCGTGACATCCAAAAGCGTCACCATCTTTCCGGTGCGCCACCACTCGCCAGCAGCAGCGCTGCACGCGCAGGCGATGATTGCCAGGCTGAAGCCAAAGATCATCTTGATTGAAGGCCCCTGCGACGCCACCGACCTGATTCCGCTGCTGCTGGCAGATGGAACCGAGCCGCCCATCGCCATCCTGTGCTACTTTCAAGCCAGCGGCAATGCGGCGGAGGGAGAGGAGCACACTGGCCCCTCCTCGCTGGTCTCGCCCTTCTGCGCCTACTCGCCGGAATACGTCGCCATGCGCGCCGGGCAGAAAATCAGCAGTGTACTGCGCTTCTGCGATATTCCCGCCGGGGCCATGCTGGAATGGCGCGCGCAGCCAACTGCTGCTGCGACACCAGCAGAGGCACCGGGACACACAGCAGCAGGCGACGAGCATGCTCACGCGCCAGAAGAGGGCGCGCAACAATTCCTGACCCCCACGCTGGAAACGCAGCTTGCTAAGCTGGCTGAACACTTTGACCGGCGCGACTCCAACGAGTTTTGGGACACCTACTTTGAGATGAGCGCGCGGGCGCTCAACGATGCCGCCGGATTTAGCCAGCAAATGCACGCCTATGGCGATTTGGTCCGCGACTGGTACGAGCCAGATGAGAGCGGAGAGCCAGCCAGCGACGCCGCAGCCATCGCGCCTGCCGCTCCTGGGCTGGCGACACCTGCCCCCGCTGAAGCACAGGCCACACCCGCGCCCGTGTCCAATGGGCAGCCATCCGAAGAGCAGTCTCCAGAGAGCCAGGCCGAAGCCGCGCCTCCAGTTCGGCCAGCGCTGGGCGGGCGCCAGATTGATTTTGATCGCTTCCGCGAAGCGTTTATGCGCACAGAGATTCGCCGCGCCCTGGCTGAAGGCTACCAGCCAGAAGAAATTCTGGTGGTCTGTGGCGCGGCGCACGCTACTGCCCTTGCTCTGGAGGGCACCGATTTCACCTGGGACCAGGAGCGCGTGACTGAAGCCAGAAGCACCAGAGCCGCCACGCTTACCCTTATCCCATACAGCTACGCGCGGCTCTCCGAGCAATCCGGCTATGGCGCGGGCAACCGCGCACCGGCCTTTTACCAACAAGTGTGGGAGAGCAAAGGCAACTTTGCCGCCGCCACGCGCCGCTTCCTCCTGCTGGCAATGAACGCATTGCACGCCAAGGGGCATACCATCAGCCTGGCAGATGCTATCGAGGCCGAGCGGCTGGCCTGGACGTTGGCCGCTGTGCGTGACAAGCCTGCCCCTGGCCTGGAAGAACTCGAAGACGCCGCCCGCGCCTGCTATGGTCGCGGCGGCCTGGATACCAGCAGCGTGCTGCGCCCTCTGCTTATTGGTGACGCGCTGGGCAAGCTCTCCTCAAAAGTAGAGCGCACCCCGCTGCAAAGTGATTTCGAGGCCACAGCGAGACGACTGAGTATCACCACCAGGTTCGACTCGCCAAAGCTGCTTGACCGCATGTATCTGCACACCAGGAAGGATCTACAAGGCTCAACCTTCCTCCACCGGCTGCAAGTCATCGGCGTTCCCTTTGGGACGCTCAAACGCAGTGGCAGGGGCGACATCAATGTCAAAACACTGGGGCAGGACCAGACCGTCAGCTACGACAAACTCGAATTTACGCACCTGCAAAGCATGGTGGAACAGTGGGAAGTGCAGCGAACGCCCCACACCGACATCCGCCTGATTGAGCTTTCCATCGAGGGCGACAGGCTGCGTGACGTGTGTACCCGCGTGCTGAGACGCGAAGTACAGGCCGCGCCGGATATTAGCGCGCTGACTCGCACCCTGCTTCGCGCTGTGCTGGCAAACATCCCAGAACTCTATCCACGCATCCTGCGGCGCTGCGATGAGGCCGTCGCTGGTGGAAGCGATCTATCAGCGCTTGCAACAGCAGGACTCCATTTGCATCAGCTTGCCCAGCAAGGCTCAACACGCAATTTTGACGCCTCGTTGGTTAAGAGCCTGCTGGCACGCATCTATACACGCGCAGCGCTCCTGCTGCCAATTGCTACCATTGTTGGTGATGATGAAGCAGCGAAAGTCAAGGAAGCCCTTCAGAACCTGCATAAGCTCTCTCAGAGCCGCAAAGACCTGGACGCCGCCCTGCTAGACGAGCGCCTGGCATTGGTGGCAGATGTAGAGGGCAAAACTGAGAGCCTGCAAGACAGCACAGTACATCCGCTTCTGGCTGGGCTGGCTGTATCAATCCTTCATCAGCGGCGTGCCATCAGCATAGACGATCTCTCTGCGCTGCTGGGGCGGCGACTCTCTGGCGCAGAGGAGCCACAAAAAGGCGCCCAATTTATAGAAGGCTTACTCAGCCTCAATCCTCGCACAATCCTCTTGCAAGACCGTTCCATTGTCGACAGAATCAATGATTACTTGCAGTCTTTCAACTCGGAAGCCTTCTTGCACGTGCTGCCTGTGCTGCGCCGCGCCATGTCTGAACTCAGCAAAAACGAGATTGGTATCTTGCTGACAACGTTGGCAGGAGTGCTCGGACTGAAAGAGGCGGTGCAAGAAGTGAGAGGACTGGAGGACGCCCATATCCAGGAATTGCGCACCATTGAGGCAACATTAAGTCTGCTGCTGATGGAGGAGTAAGATGAGCACCGCAATGATACATCCCGCCATGCCGCTGCTCCGCCAGTCGGAGCGCAGCCTGGCAAACATGATTGCCGGAGGATTGGACAAGCTCTCCTTTGGCAGCGAAGAACTCAGCGACCTGATCTTAAAATTGCAGGGTGCCGGACTGGAACAGATCGCCGCTGCGCTCCAGCGCGCACAAGCCACCGAAGATCGCGCGCAACGCGCCGGAAACCTGCTGCGAGCCTATACCGCCCTGCGCATTGTACGCTGTCGGCTGGCCGAGGGCATGGGCACCGATCTCACGAGCACGCCGCTGTTAAGCGAGCGCAGTCGTTTGCATGTCCCCGCACTTCCTTCCGGCGTTGACCCGGAAACGCTGCCTGGCGCCCTGGCGCTGCTTGGCAGTGCTCACTCGCTTCACCGGCTCTACGCTGCCGAACGGGTGGTTGCGCATGGCGCAGCCGCTCTCCCTGGTCTGGTCGCGCTGGCCCAAAAGCCCAAACAGGACACAGCCATTGTGCGCCTGGCTGTTCGCTGCATTGCTCAGATCAACTCGCCTGCTACGCTGGATGAATTGCTGAAGTTCGTGGATGTCCTCTCTGTCTGGCGAGAGACAAGCGATGGGCTGCTCCAGTATGGGCAAGCGATTGTTGCGCCATTGCAGAAGGCGCTGAGTAATCCCAGGGCAAAAAGCGCCTGGCTTCTGGCAAAGGTGCTCTGGCATGTTGGGGCAACGGATGCGCTGCGCGGAGCTTATAAAGCAGCAACCGCACCCAGGGCTGACGAATTAGGGGCGTCAGCGTCAGGAGGAGCAGAAGACAGCAACAAACATGGCAGCAAGAAGAACCAGAAACAGACGAAGCCCAAACAGCCCAAGATCAACATGGCGTTTGATGCCTACCATACCAGCATTAGCCTCACGTCTGACCAGGCGAAAAAGGCGCTGGAGGAATACACCACGCCAACGTCGCGTACGATCTTACTCGTGATTGCCCTGGAGCGCGGCTGGATCACCGAAGATCAGTTGCTAGAAGTGCTGGATAGCCAGCAGCGCAACGAACTGCGCATCAGCCTGCGCCACGTCTACGGGACGGCGGCTCACGCGCCAGTGCTGGCCTACTACACACGCATGCGGCATTCCGCCACGAAACACGATGACCAGCTACGCGCCCAGGTTGGCGTGAGCATCCTTGACAACTCTCCGCTGGACCAGGGGGATGAAGGCGAGGATGAGGACGACGAGGACGAATAAGGAGCACCACCCATGAGTATTCCCGCTGAAACCATGACGGAGGAACAACGCCAGCAACTATTGCGCTGGCGGCTCGTCCTCGGCCAGCACGCGCAGCAGTGCCAGTGCGGTGCCAAGGGCGGACCGGAATGCACCTGCGCCGGTCCCTCGATGGACCTGGGCGATCTGGCAAGCGCCATGCCCGACACCGACTCCTTTGGCATTGATGGGGCGTTAGAAATGATCTACCAAGAGCGCAGCGCCGGTCTGGATGCCTCCAAGCTCAATATCCCGCGCTGGCTGGGCGACATCAGGCGCTACTTCCCCCAGGATGTAGCAGCCATGCTCCAAAAAGACGCCATTGAGCGCCGGGGACTCAAGCAACTGCTCTTTGAGCCAGAGACGCTGCCTCTGCTGGAAAAGAACGTTGATCTGGTCGCTACCATCATCTCGCTGCAAAAGATGATCCCCGATCAGACCAGAGAGACAGCGCGTCAGGTCGTGCGTGAAATTGCCGAGCAGATCAAAAAGAAGCTGGAAAATGAGATTCGGCAGGCGGTGATCGGCGCGATCAGCCGCAACAACCACAGCCCACTGCCCGTCTATCGCAACATTGACTGGAAGCGCACCATCTCGCGCAGCCTCAAAAACTACGATCAGACGACGAAGCGCGTGATCCCAGATCGCTTCTACTTCTGGGCCAACGAAAAGCGCTTTAAAGAATGGCAGGTCATCATTTGCGTAGACCAGAGCGGCAGCATGGCAAGCTCAGTGGTCTATAGCTCTATCATGGCCGCCATCTTTGCCTCGCTTTCCGTCTTGCGCACCAATCTGGTCTTCTTTGATACCCAGATCGTAGATATGACTGACCAACTCAGCGACCTGGTGGATATTCTCTTTGGCACCCAGCTTGGCGGTGGCACCGACATCGCCAAAGCCGTCACCTACTGCGCCCAGCAGGTCGTGCAGCCCGAAAAAACGATCTTTTTGCTGATTACCGATCTGTACGAGGGCGGCAACCGCAACGTGCTGGTTTCGCAGATGGAAGCGCTGGTGGAAAGCAAGGTACACTGTCTGTGCCTGCTGGCACTGGATGATACCGGGCGTGCCTCGTATGACCATGACCTGGCTGGGAAAGTCGCGGACCTGGGCGTCCCCACCTTTGCCTGCACGCCCAATAAGCTGATTGCCATGATGGAGCAGATTCTCCAGGGGAAGGTGGTCAAAGCATGAGCGAAACATCTACCGCCACCGCTCCCAGTATCACGAATCGAGATGTCGAGGGCTGGTGCGCCACTTCCGATGTGCGCGAGGGCCGCAAATACCTCACCAAGGTGCTGCGCCCCTGGTGCGCGGGCAACGCTATCCACGCGGAAGTGCAGGGCAGCGGCAGCGCACCCTATCGTATTGACATCACCTTTAAAGATGGTGGGAACAAGCCTTCAACGAAATGTTCCTGCCCGGCCTGGCGTCGCAACCCTTTCTGCAAGCATGTCGCCGCTGTGCTGCTGTCCTGGGCCAGCAAAGCGGATACGTTTGCTGTCGTTGAAGCCCCAGCCGTTGAAACCAAAGCCAAACCAGCGCGTTCCCCGAAAAAAGCTGAAGGTGATGAGAGCAGCGCAGCAGCCGAGACACCCAAAAAGACGAAAGCCAGTGAAGAAGCTGAAAAGCGCGCGCTGATTGAAAATGGCCTGTCTCAGGCGACTGACCTGCTCAGCGAACTGGCCGCAGGCGGTCTGCTGGCCGTCACCACGCAGCAGGCAGATGGGGTGCTCAAGCTAGCCGAACTCTTGATCTCGCAAAAACTCACCAAGCTAGGGCGAGCTATGCAGTTGCTCTCAATTCGCCTGCGGCAGTTTAGCGCGGCCAATAGCTCCAGCGGTAATCAATCCAGCACCGACAATGCCAGCATCGCCATTCCGCTTGCCGATGCCTGGCTGACGCTGGCGGCGACCAGACACGCGCTCCAGACTGATCCTGCCAGCGGCGAGAGCACCTATGATCTGGAAGACTTGCTGGGGACCAGGTTTGACGAAAGCCGCTTAAGCAAGTTTACCAGTGAGGCAGTGCTTGAGGTTGCTTTTGAGGAACAAACAGATGAAATTGGCTTTGTGACTGGCACCAGCTATCTGCTTGATCTTGCCAGCGGCGAAGTCATGCTTGACCTGAAGATTGTTCCCTCGCGCCTGGCAGAACGCGAGCGCAAGCGCCCGTACTACAGTTTGCTCGCCAATTGCCAGCTTGCCAGCAGCCGCAGCAAGCCACCGCGCCGGGTGAAGGTGAGCGCCATTGGTCAGCAGCAAGCCATCACACCAGAGGCTATCGCTCGTGCCAGACGGCATGCTGTGACCACCATTGCTGTACTGCGCCGCCGTCTGGCTGAGCAAATCACCGACCCGCTGGCCGACCACGAACTGCTGGCGCTCTTTGCCCCAGAAGCCTTCCAGGTCATTGATCTGCCCCCTTCAGGGAAAAAGGCCGACGGACAGCAACTCTTGCTGGTAGATGCCGAAGGCGTCGCTCTCCCGGTAGAAGGCTCATCCGCCACACACGCTCTCCTTGGCGCCGCTGTGCACGACCCAATCCTGGCGCTCTTTGGGCGCATGAAGCTGACCGAACGCGGCGACGCGCTGATCTTTGTCCCCCTCAGTCTGCTATGCGAGTCTGGAAAAGTGCGTATGCTCGCGTGATCGCGTAAGATGGATGCTGCGTTCGCGCTGCAAAGAAGAAAAACCAGAATGTCTTCCCAAGGCATGTGGAAGACATTCTGGGCGTTTTGTGAGGCAAATGAGAGCATGGATTCCCAGAGGGATTGGCTGGGGCGGATAGAATGCCTGCTCAGCACATCACAGTGTAAAGCCCTGGCCTTCGCGCACCTGCGTTACCCCCGATGCGCGATAAACCGTGACCGGGCGGGCGCCAAACACGCGCCATTGAGCAGGAGGCGTGGCATCTTTGCTTTGCTGGCCGACACAATTTACGCCGGTTGGAATGCCGAGAACAACTGCCTCAGCGGGGAGAGTGCCACGCAGCGCTTGAAGATTGCCTGGGGCATCACCATGATGGGGAATGACCGCCACGCCCGGCACCAACCCTAAACCCTCCTGCCAACCGCTGCCACGTCCGCGCAGCCATTGGCACAGCGCCATTGCACCCGCGCTGGAGCCAGCCACCATACCACCGCGCTCCAACACGTGCTTCAGCGCCTCTACCGTCGCGCTTCCACGCAGCGATTGCACCAGGTGCCAGGGGTCGCCGCCCGTGAGGTATACCAACCCTGCTGCCCTTATCTGCCCAACCAGCCCAGGTTCGTTCGCCGTGTTTGCGTCAACCACCAGCGCCCCCTCAACCGGAATGGTTGGTGTCAGCGCGCGAAAATGACGCAGCCCATTGATCACCGCGCGCTCTGGCCCTTCATGCGCGGCGGCTGTGGGAACAATCACAATTGGTCCTAACCCAACGGACAAGAGGAACAGCAATTTTTGATCGGGTTCTTCATACCCCTTGCGAAACTCATCGCCTCCCGCCAACACGAAGATGCCAGCCATCAGCGTATCTCCTCATGCGTGTCTATGAGCCTTCACGGGGGCTAAAGGCGACCTTGCAGGACAAGGCATGTGGTCCAACAACAGCGGGAAGCAGACAAAAGTCACACAAGACGAACACAACAAAAATGCGAAGAGGGGACAACAACTTCTCAGAGGGCAGGGAGGAAGCTGCCATAAAACTGAGAGAAGGCTCAGTACGCGACAGGTCAGATAAATCAAGCAGGAGTCCTGATGATCTGCCAGCCACAGCAGCCATCTCCCGGTTAATTCTTGGAGAAAACGAGCCGTTCACCCACCAGGCGTTCAATCTCGCGCAGCCTGCGCTCAGCCTGCTCTACATTCTCGATGGCCTGGGCGACCACTTGCTCTTCCAGAGAGTCGTAGGAGAGTTCAATTTCAGGATCAATCTTCCCACCAACCAGTTCAAGCGCGCGTGCCAGATTTGCGTCTAAGACAAGTGTTGCCATCGTATTCTCCCCTCAGCAGTGATTTGGAGCCGCGATGCCTAGAAATCCTTGTAGCCTTCTCCATCACAATTCTATCTCTACTACGGGTAAGAGTCCCCGCAAGTTACATCCACTTCGTGCCCAGGCCCCCATTGTGAACAACTTCACACCCCGGCACGTGGTCCCTGCCCTCTGACCAATGCAAGGCATATGCCAGGGAAACCAGTGGAGGTACTGCAATCATCGGTCCAGGAAGAAGAACGCTTGCCTCCTGATCTGGTTCTAGCCCAGCAGAGCATGAGGTGTTGCTTTTATCCTTCACACTCTGCTGAGCCAGAACCACCAGCCAAACTAGCCAGTTACCGTCACCGTCAGATTCATGGTCGTCGGGTGAATGGTACAGGTCACATGATACGTTCCGGCTGTCGTCCAGGGTGGCGAAACCCAGCTTTTCCCTGGATCAATTTGCTGCCCAGTGGTACCAAAATCAGGAGCACCAGCTTCTTTCGCGGCGCTGCCATTGGTGCCCACCACCAGAATATGTGTTGTCCCACTGGACTCCGTTTGGAAGGTAATCTTATCTCCTACCTTGATCGTAATCGTGTCACCACTGGAGTAGTTATTTGGTCCCATCGTGACTGTATTGCCTGCTGGCTTGGCGGGCGCGCTTTGCACCACGCAACCGGAGAGCATCGCCACCACAAGCGCCAAAGCAAACACCGCTACAATTTTCTTCACAAGGCCCATCCTTTTAGAGTGCACACCTATCAAAAATCTGACTTCTTCATGGGGCCAGGTACTTCTGGGCCATTCCGGGCCATCTGCCGTTCTTTTAGAGCAACCCTTCCCATCAGAAGAAGCACCAGGGAGAATATCACGTTCAGAGAACCTTTTCCAACACATTACACTATACCGAATGCGCTAGCCGGCGGCTATCAGGTATTAACCGGATTTTCGCTTCAGGTAAATACCTGATCTCACCTCGCGCACCTTTCGCCCGGTTTTCAAGAACGCCGCGAACATGCTACAATAGCCCAGCAACGAAGAATTAGCAAAACCCCAACAGCCCCAGAGGGAAAATTCGTATGGCCGCCCGACACCTGTTACACTATAGCATTGTCTCTGCTCAGAAATCACCGCCTACCCGCCAGAAAATTGAACGCGCGCTCGAAGCGGCAGGACTGGGCACGCTGGAGTTATGGGAAACCAGCGGACCACATGATCCCCCTGGATTTATTGCCCGCTTTGTCGTCCACCAGCCAGAAGGGGTAGCCCTTGCCAGCATCGAGATGAGCTTACAAAGCGAGCGTATGGTAGGTGAGGTAAACCGGGCCATGTTTCTGGTGCTGGCCCGCAACCTGGGAGCGGAAGACGCGCGCATCCTCAAGACCGGCCAACTCTCGTTGGAAGTGGAAATCATGGTCAAGGATGCCTCGGCGCTGGCCTATCTCAACTGGGCGATCTGGCTGATCGAGGTCTTGTTAGATGTCACACATGGCGTAGTAATAGACCCGGCGGCGCAAAGCTGCCGGGGGCGTGTTGAATGGGAAAAGTGTACTGGTCCCTTTGATGTCTCCCGGCACGTCGCGCTTCATGTGACCGAATGGGAGCGCGACACCCGGTGGGTGCATTCACATGGCATGGAAAAGTTTGCCCAGCCCGATCTTGAATTTGTCGAGGTGGCCCCCTCGCTGGTGCGCGAGGCCATGCTGCTGGTCAATCAGCTTGCTGCATCGCTGGCGCGGGGCGCCAGGCTACAGCCGGGGCAAACGATTACTATGGGGCCGGTTGGGGAAGCCCAGGTGCTCCTCAGCACCAGCCCGGCGGACCATCAGGAACCATTTGGCCGCTTGAGGCTCACCGACCTCCCGCCTACCGCTGGCGCTTCTGCCTCCCACGCCAACACGTTGCTGGGCACAGGCGCCTACCTGGAGGGCTGCCAGCTGGCAGAAGTGGGACAACTGGAGCAGGCGCTGGAAACCTTTGATCGGGTGCTGGCCGCCGACCCCAAAGCGGAGGCCGCGCTGGGCGCAAAAGCCTCAACGCTCCTGGTAGCGCAGCGCCCCCAGGAAGCCCTGCTGATCGCAGAGGAATTGGTGCGCTGCAACCCCACTAACCCCGATGGCTACTTTCTCGCCGGGCAAACGCTCATGCAGTTGGGGCGCTATGCAAAAGCGGCAGATGCCTTTACCCACGCGATTCGTTATAACCCACACGACGCCACCTTCTATGAGGGGCGAGCACGCTGCTACCTGGCGCTGAATCGTCACCATGAAGCGACAGATGATCAAGCATATGCTGCGCGGCTAGCCGCTCGCTCGCAGTAACCATTCAGCATTGAGCAGGTTTTGTGAAAAGCAGGCGATCGGTGAAGATGGGCAGCAGACCAGTTGACACGTCGCTAAGGCAAAGATGCCGCGATGCGTGGAGGGATTTTAGAGAGCAATGGTGAAACGATGGTGGCAGATAACTGGATGGATTCTGTTTTGCGGATTGCTCAGTGCTTTCGTGGGTCTGATCTTCTCGCCGGGCGCCAGCACTGTCACATCAACAAGCGCAACCAGGCCGCTTGCCCCTTCTCGGAGTCACATTCCTCCCGGCAGCACGCCAGCAGCAGATTCAGGGGTGGTGAGCTTGACGCCATCCAATGGGCCAGTTGGCACACTGATCAACGTACAAGGCGCCGGGTGGCCTGCCAGCACCAAGATACTGCTGAAGTATGGGCAAGACCCCTCCTGTGTCACAGCCCAGGAACTCTCCCCTGACCCCACACCAACCACCGACACTGCCGGAAGCTTTACCGCCACGATTTCCTGGCCGAGTGTCCCACAAACGGGGGGATGGCTTTTGTGCGCCGCAACATCTGACGGCCTCATCGTCGCCAGCAACACATTTCAGGTACTGGCGCTGAACCCTCCCTCGGTTGCCATCACCCACACTGGCACCATCACCCCAGGGCAACAACTTAGCGTTCAGGGAGCAAACTGGCTCCCAGGTGGACTCCTAATCACGTTTGCATTGCTCCCGGCACGCAGCAACACTTCTATCCCGCTCAACACGACCGCCATCTCGCTGTTGGGGGGCGCATTTTCCAGCAGTATCACGCTGCCTCTCACGCTCTCCGCCGGAAAATATACCCTGCTTGCAAGTGCTGAGCAGCAGGCGCTTCAGGCGCAAACAGCGTCATTTTCTGTGGCCCCTCCCCCCACCGCTACCCCTAGCCCATCCCCCAGCCCGGAGCCGCCAACTCCAGTCGTCACGCCATCGCCTACTCCTGCGCCAATCAAGAAGCAGGCTCCTCCCAGTCCATCCAAAAAGTTGACGGGACTCTCGCTTGGACTGGTCATCATCAGCGGAGGTATGGCCCTCTCTTTTGCGTTGATTGGGGCAGCATTGCTCATCTACCTGCGCAAAACTCGCCCTGATCTGGTGGCAGAGGGCGCGGGGAGCGAACCAGAAGAGGCCAACTAATGCCTTCATTGCCAGCAAGTTACTATGGCGGCCTTTCTTCGTGTATTGTATTGGAGGGTAATCAGAGGCTCCTCTTCTTCCTGATACTAACCTTGCAATACCCCGCTGGCGCCTTGGCAAACTTGTTCTCTATGGGCGCTGATGCGATCCGGTCATCCAGCATGTGGAGAGGCTTTTAAAAAATATGATGAGACGCGGATTTGTGCAGCGACGCTTCCTATGGGCAAGTATGGCCCTTTCCGTAAGCGTCTTATTCTTCTTGAATGGCTGTGGAACACTCAACCAGGCTGGACAGCAGGCCCAGCATGCCAGAGCTACTCTCGATGCAGAACTGGCAAATGCCCGGCAAATGGGCGTGTCAGCCTCACTATTACAGCCCATCCAACAGCAAGAAGATCGCATCGCAAACGGCCTCGCCCCGGCCAGTATTTTTGGCGACCGCAACCCCGATAGCGCCTATCAAAACGCTACCGTCAGCTACCAGGTGTTGCTGGCCGAAGTCTCCAATGTAGAGATTCAGGCCACCCAGCTTGCCCAACGCCAGGCCGACCTGGAAATTGGTAACTTTGCCGACGCCCTGCAACTCGGCCAGCAAGAGGGCTTTCCGCAGGCTCCTGATTTTCAAGCAAACCTGACCAAGGTGGAACAGCAATATAGCCAGGCACAAACCCCCGTTGCCTATCAGCAGGCCCAGACGTATGCGGCCAATCAAACCCAGGCGCTTTCGCTGCTCAAAGGGGTGGCCGATCAGCTTGCTCAACTGAAACAAGCCCTGGATCAAATGAACAATGCTGGAGTCAACACGGACCTGGGCCAGCAAGAATATCAGGCTGATCAAACGGCCTTTGCGCACGCGATGCAGATTGACCAGATTACCGACCTGCAACACCTTCTGGACGCCCATTTTGAGCAATTGGTCGCAGATCAGGCCGCAGCTATCCCCTATGTGGGCGCAGCCATGCTCCAGAGCTTCCAGGGCTTTATTGACGACGCCAAAAAATATGGCGAGGATGTCACCACCTACCAGCAGGAACATGATCAGGATGCCAGCGACCTCAAGCTGGCAAAAACGCTCCAGCAATACCTGGACCTCTCAGCCCGCATCCGCTCCCAGACGGACGACATGCAGTTCATCTTGACGCGCGGCAAGGCGCGTTACGACCTGCAAACGCTGAAAACACTCATGGGGCAAACGGATAATAAAAACGACTACGAATACCTCAATGGAGACGATGCCTATAACGACGAGTCCTATCGCTTCAGGAATGCCAAAACGCTCGCTGATTACCAGAAGATTGATAACCAGCTTACGATCCTGATTACCAACCTCAATGCCCTGCTCACGAACCTGAAAGACCCTAACTATGATAACCATGATCAGGTGCATCAGGTAGATATGCAGCTTATGCAAGCCTACAACCTGACTCAAGGCAAGGTCTTGATCGTCTCGCTCACCGAACAAACCGCGCGCGCCTATGAGAACGGTCAGCTTGTGCATTGGAACTATATTGTGACGGGCCGCGTTGCCCTGCCCACACCGCCAGGACTCTGGCCGATCTTCTTCAAGGAAGATCATATTCAATTCAAATCTTCTGAACCTCCTGACTCGCCCTTCTGGTATCCACCGACGCCTATCAACTATGCAGCGGAATACCATGCTGGCGGCTTCTTCTATCACGATGCTACCTGGCGCTCCTACTTTGGGCCTGGCGCCAACCTGCCCCACAACGACTATACCTCTGGGCAATACTCAGATGATGGGACGCACGGCTGCATCAATATGCGCCTCTCGCAAGCGCAATGGCTGTACCAGTGGCTGGAGATTGGCACACCCACCATTGTGTTTTAAGCACATCGGGCGCTGGTGAGCAGTGCGTCAGCCAGGCAAGGCAGCCAAGCAGGCTAAAAAGAGAGCTACCCACGTAAACGTGGGTAGCTCTCTTTGTCTCTTCACCGAAAAAGCGCTGCTTACCAGTGCTGCCTACCAGTAGCGCTCCTCTTTCCAGGGGTCAGCGCGATTATGGTAGCCGCGTACCTCCCAGAAGCCCGGCTTATCCTTTGCCAGAAACTCCAGCCCATCAAGCCATTTGGCGCTCTTATACGCATACAGCTTGGGCACAATCAAGCGAATTGGCCCGCCGTGATCTGGCGCCAGATCATTGCCATCATGCTTCAGGGCAATCAACACATCATCGTCATCCAGATCAGCCAGCGGCAAATTGGTCGTGTAGCCCGTCCAGGAGTGCACGCTGACAAACTTTGCTTCAGGCTTGGGCCGCGCGCGCTCCAGAATCGTGCGAATATGCACGCCCTCCCAGGTGTTGTCGTAGCGGCTCCAGGTCGTCACGCAGTGAAAATCGGCGGTGAGGGTGACACGTGGCAGCGCGAGAAATTCCTGCCAGGTCAACTGAAACGGCTCCTCCACCAACCCGGAGACGGTAAAACGCCATTTTGTCGGATCAAGCCCTGGCGTTGGCTCGTAGCTCAGAACCGGCCACTTCTTCGTAAGATATTGTCCTGGAGGCAGGCGCGGATGTGCTGTTTCCTCCCCCTCCTGTACCTCCGTCTCGCTTTTGCGATTAAACAGCTTCGAGAGATCCATAAGAACACTCCTTGCCAGCTACCCCAGGCGTGCTTGTCGCTGTCTTTTTGCCATTGGCTAGCATATGCTTCTGTACTCAAAATCCTGGTCACATCATGGAAACCTGCTCCATAATGCCTTACTCAATAGTATACAACCCCATAAAAACGTTACAGGATTGCTTTTGCGCTGGCAAAATGCTGCCTGAACGCCGAAAGACTCACAGAGAAAACGCATGGCAGAAAGCTCCTCTCAAGCTCCTCTTCGGCATGCCAGCCGAGGCACTACTGTTGTGCCGATTTTGCCTCAAGAGCATGTGACGCATCGGCTCATCCATACGTTAGAATGATCAAGAGAGCAGGGGGCAACGACAAGCAGCACATCCCGTTTTTACTCCTGGCGATACCCGTCTCCTCGTGCTGATCTGTCATGCTTCTGGAATCTACCAACCTCTGGCACCGTACTTGCTCTGTCTCTTTCTGGCACCGTCATTCTTGCTTTCATCTCTTCTCTACAGGAGGTGCAGCATGGAAAGCATCACCGCCAACACACCTTCACTGCCTCCGAAAGGCAAAACCGCGCCGCAAACGATGTACATCTATCCCTGGCAGCGCCTCGAAGACCAGCCTATTGCCGCCTTGCTTTCACTGATTCCCCGCTTGCGCGCCGCCTATTATGTTCAGCACAAGCGAGGCCCACTGCCTGTTGCTACATCGCGCTCGTATTATCAGGTCATTTTTGAAAACGGCGCCAAACTCGCAGCCTCCGACAATCTGGTAGATCTGTTGGGGCTGATGGATGGTCAGCGAACCATCCAGACCGTCAGCAATGTGCTGGCCGAGCAGCAAGATCGTCCGGTTCATCCAGCGGAAATTGTCTATCTGCTGCGCAGCCGCTTGATACCCGCAGGACTGGCTGAACTCATGCTGCCCCAGGCACTGCCCGCTCCGCGCCAGACCAGACCGCTGCATACCGAGTTGTCCGACAAAACCGTCTTTGCCAGACCACAGAGCAGCCCTGCGCAGGCTCTCCAACCCCGTTGGCAGCTTGAGCCAGCGAGCCTCTTACCTACCAGACTGGGAGAATTGGGGTCATTCACTTCACAGCAAACACCCATCCAGTGGATACCGGAAGCCAGCCGCGCCAGTCGCCTGCGCAAAAAGCGACTGAAATCACCACTGCCACAGCGAACGCATCGGGCATCGCTCATCAGCTTGATCACGATCCTCCTGATAATCCTGGCCGCAGGGGCAGCGTTCACCTACGGGCAGAACAATTTCAGCCAGGCCAGCTTCACACCACCAAGTTTAAGCAGCCTGTTTGGTCAGGTCGGCCCGACAGCAACGGCAGTCCAACAACGCATCACCGCAACGCCACAACATGTTCTGGCGCCAATCCATTACCCGGTGCAGGAAAGAGACACCCTGGCAAAGATCGCCGCCCATTTCCATGTGACCGTACAGGCGCTGATGCTGGTCAATGGCCTGAGCAGCCCGGACGCCATTCAGCCGGACCAGATATTGATTATCCCAACTGTCTACCGGCCAGGAGTGGATGTCAGTACGCTGGCGCACCCGATCTTCTACGTTGTCCAGCAAGGAGATAGCATCTTCAGCATCAGCCAGCTTTTCAACACACCCTACGACAAAATTATTCAGATGAACCGTATCACTGACCCGACGCTCATTCATCCAGGTGACGCGCTTGTTATCCCATGAGCGGCGGCCTGGCTTGCGCATTTTTTCTCCCAGGAGAAAGAGAATCCCCACCGGGTCTGCTTTTGCGGCAGACCCGGTGGGGATTCTCCCAATTTCCTCAATTGCGCGTTTTACACGCCCTTCGAGAAAGACCCGCGCTACGAGGCGTCCAGCGCCTCAAGCAGCACGGGCTTGAGTTTTTTAACCGTGTAGCGGACATGTCCCAAACTCTGCGGGGAATCCGAGAGCGTCACGATCAGGGCAAAATCTCCCAGGGGATCAATACTCACCAGCCCGCTTTCGTACTCCATAAGCGTCCCAACGACGCTCCCCCGGCCAAGCTCCTGACCAAGCGCCTCGGCGGTGCCCAGCCCTGACGAACTCATCGCGCCAAGCGCCTCGAGCTTCTCCACCTGATCGCGGCCTACCCCCTCGATCATCAAGCCATCGCGTCCAACCAGCGCTGCCAGGCGCACGCCAGGAATAGTGAGGAACTTTGAAAGAGTTTCTTTTAAATCTGTCACCGCTCTTTTCCTCCGCTAGAGTTCCCTCGACAGTTTGCTGATGGAGTGTCGGGGTGGGTATGCTGCATTTTACACTACTGTCCCCAATGGGCGCAATGCTCTTGGGAAAACTCCTGGCCTGTTTCAAGACATCCCTCACATGCCCGCAGCAAATTGACAGAGCCAGCCCAAAAAGGCTATACTATCTCTGTCAACTTCATACTGTGTATTGCCGCAAGGTGGCTCGTCATGAGCAGAATAGGGAAATCGGTGCAATGCCGATGCGGACGCGCCACTGTATCCGGCCAGCATGCGTTGCCTGTTGCCTGGGAAAAACGTTGACCAGGGAAAGCCACTGCCAGCAATGGTGGGAAGGTTGCAGCGCAAGCGCCATGAGCCGGGAGCCAGGAGACCTGCCTTGCGGCGTCTCTCGCCATCCTTCGCGCCAGAGGAGAGAGCAAACCGCAACGGGGTATACCTCCGACCAGCCTCTTTCTCCTTAAGGATGACGGGAATGTGTGCTGTGCTGGCGCCAGTGGAGCTCGCGTGAAGCCAGTTGGAGGTGCTTCAATGCAACGGCGCTTTCTTCCTTTTGTCCTGCTCGTGCTTGTGCTCGGCGCTCTATTCACCGCCTGCGGCACATCGCCCGGTTCCCAGACTACAAACTGCCCCTCAATGACCGCTCAGGACGCCTACAACAAACCCATCAAGTTTTCTTGCACCGCCCCCAAACGCATTATCACCTTAATTGCCTCTGAGAGCGAAATCGTGGCGGCGCTGGGTCTGGATGATCGCGTGGTCGCCGTAGATGCCTATACCGACTATCCCGCTGATCTGACCAGCAAAACCAAGATCAGCAGCGCCAGCCAGGGATACTCCACCGAACAAATTATCGCCCTCAAACCTGATCTGGTACTGAGCGATGGCGCGATTACCGCCAAAGACCCGATTACGCAAGAACCCATAGACAGCACCTTGACCAATGCGGGCATCAACCTCGTTGACCTGCCTGCCGCGCACACCATAGAGGACGTGCTGCGTAATATCAACATCGTTGGTGCGCTGACCCTCACCCAGGACAAAGCGCAGCAGGTGGTCAAAGGTCTTCAGCAGCGCATTGACACCGTAAAAAACAAGGTGACAGGCGCGCCAAGCCATCCAACTGTCTATATGGAGCTTGACTACAGCACGCCCGGCTCGCCCTATACCTTTGGCCCCGGCTCCTTTGGCGATGACCTCATGCAAAAAGCAGGCGGCACCAACATCTTTGGCAATCTGACCGCTGGTGGCGCGTTTCCGCAGGTGACAGATGAGGCAGTGATCCAGGCCAACCCCCAGGTCATTATCCTGACTGAAGACCCATCCTTTGGGGGCGATCCGTCCCAGGTCGCCAAACGCAACGGCTGGAGCGTGATTGCTGCTGTTCAGCAGCAGCGCATCTACGACCTTGGCCCCGATCTCACCTCGCATTCCAGCCCACGCCTGATAGATGGACTGGAGGCGCTGGCAAAAGACCTCTATCCCAGCCTGTTTGGATAAGCAGACGTAGGAGCCAAGATGCGCACCACACAGCCGCGTTCCAGCCTATCAGAGCAAGCATCGCAAGCACCGCCGCCATCCACCTCACCGGAGGCTGGGAGGCCAGAGACACCATTGGGCAAGCGCCCAGGACTGAAGCGCTGGAGGCGAGCTGTCGTGGTGCTGCCTCTCTTGCTGGTGGGGCTGTGCGTGGCGATGCTCTTTGCGACGGCCCTTGGCTCGGTGCATATTGGCGCCAGCGAGATTCTCAAGCTGCTGCTCAATCGCACCGGGCTGTTTCACTTCCGCCAGACCTGGGACCAGACGGATGAGATTATCATCCTCCAGTTGCGCCTGCCACGTGTGGCGGGCGCGGCCCTGGTTGGCGCAGCACTGGCGGTGGCCGGGGTGCTGTTCCAAGGGCTGCTGCGCAACCCGCTGGCCGACCCGTTTTTGATCGGCACTTCGGCAGGCGCCGGGCTGGGCATCACGGTTGCCTTCCTGCTGCCCACCAGCGTACTCTTTCTGGGGTTCGGGCAAATCGCCGCCTTTGCGTTTCTGGGTGCGCTGGCGGCAGTAGCCCTGGTATACTGGCTGGCGCGCGTTGGTAGAAGAACCTCCGTTATCTCGCTGCTGCTGGCAGGAGTGGTTGTCACAGCGCTGATGAGCGCCATACAAACGCTCGTTGTTGATCTCAATGCTGATCTTCAGTTACGATTTCGCTCGGTCTTTGCCTGGCAATCGGGTGGCATTGCAGTGGATAGCTGGAATCAGGTAGGTATCGTAGCTGTGGTGGTTGTGCTTGGCCTGGCAGCAGCAATGGGCCTGGCCTCAACGTTGAACGCGCTGGCGCTGGGCGAAGAGGGTGCCGCCTATCTGGGGGTACATGTGGAACGACAGAAAGCCTTGCTCATTGCTGGAGCGTCTCTGCTCACGGCAGCAGCCGTTGCCATCGCGGGGCTGGTGGGCTTCGTTGGCCTGGTCGTGCCCCACGCGCTGCGTCTGCTGCTTGGCCCAGGCCATCGCCTGCTGCTCCCAGCTTCCGCGCTGGGGGGCGCGCTTTTTCTCGTCGCAGCCGATCTTTTGGCGCGCGTCATCATTGCCCCAGCCCAGCTTCCGCTGGGGGTATTGACGGCGCTGGCAGGCGGCCCGTTTTTTCTCTATCTGCTCAGGCGCTCCGGCCAGGATTACCGATGGTAACAAAACTGCTCATCTTTGAGGGCGTGACGTTTGGCTATACCAATCGCCCGCTCTTTGTGGAAACCCACCTGACTCTTGCCAGAGGCGAGATGGTTGGGCTGCTGGGGCCAAACGGCACCGGCAAAACCACTCTGCTGCGACTGGCAGCGGGCACGCTCCAACCACGCCAGGGAAACGTGTGGTTGGATGGGCATGATCTGCGCGCGCTGCCGCGCCGAGAGATCGCCCGGCGTCTGGCGGTGGTCCCTCAGCAGTTCACCACGCCTTTTGCCTTCACTGTGCGTGAGCTGGTCGGCCTGGGACGCACGCCGCACCTCTCGTTCCTGGGAACTGAACGCCCTTCTGATCGTCAGGCTATCCAGCAAGCGCTGGCCGTCACACAAACTGACGCGCTGGCGGGGCGAATCTTCAACGAATTAAGCGATGGCGAGAAGCAGCGCGTGGCCCTGGCAATGGCGCTGGCCCAGCAGCCGGATGTGCTGCTGCTGGATGAGCCAACGGCTCATCTGGACCTGAAATACCAGATCAGTATGCTGGACCTGCTTCAACGCCTCAACCGCGAGCAGGGGCTGACCATCCTGGCAACCATGCACGACCTCAACCTGGCCGCGCGCTACTTTCCGCGTCTGGTGCTTTTTCAGCAAGGCATTGTAGCGGACGGTTCGCCGGTAGAGGTGCTTCAGAGCCGCCTGCTCAGCCGTGTCTACGAAGTGCCGGTGGAGGTGGGCATACTGCGCGGGGCTACACATCTCAGCATCTTGCCGCCACAGGCAGGCCATGACACGCCTTCCCATACTATGCTAGATGTACAGGAGGGTGAAGACACCAAGCCACCAGAGCCATATCCGCTGGTCCACCTTTTTGGCGGTGGAGGCAGCGCTGAGGTGCTCATGCGCGGATTGGCTGATGCTGGCATCCCCTTTTCCATTGGCGCGCTCAATATTGGAGATAGTGACCACGCCCTGGCCCTGCGGCTGGCCGCTGACCTGATCAGCGAACAGCCTTACACACCAATCGCACCTGGAACCGCTGGGCAAGTGCAGCAGCGGCTCAATCAGGTACAGGCACAGATTCTCTGCCCCTTTTTTATCGGGCTGGGCAATCTGGTCTTGCTGCGTCTGGCTTTAGATGCTGCCAGGCATGGTCTTCCCACCGTCATTCTGGAGCCAGGGACAAAGACAACTGAAAATGGTGGAGAAGGGTCCGGGCTGTCTGCCACCGTTGCCAGCAGGGATTATACTGGAGGCGAAGGCGCGGCCCTCTACGAAGAGTTGCTGGCGCTTCATCCATTGGTCGCCAGTGACGCTGCCCAGGCGATCAGGCTCTTAACCAAAACGCTCAGCGCAAGGGCAGCACGCAAAGGGGCGACCTCATCGGAAGCCCTACCATAAGGGAGGCGTTGCAATGGCTGAATCTTCTACCCCGCCAGAGAAAGAACCAGCAGGTGAGGCTGCGCCACACAGCGCCCGCGTGACCACGCGCACTGGCGACGATGGCACCACCGGATTGCTGGGCGACCTGCGCGTGCCGAAAACCGATCTGCGCGTGGTGGCATTGGGGGAAGTGGACGAGGCTACCTCCACGCTGGGCGTTGCGCGCGCGGCCTGCCGTTCAGCCGGGCTAACGCGCATCCATGACCTGCTGCTCAGCTTCCAGAACGACCTGTACGCGCTGATGGGCGATATTGCCACCACGCCAGAGGCGCGCCTCAAGATTGGCACCTATCTGAGCGATGCACGCCTGGAGTCGCTGGATGCGCTGGTAGGAAGCCTACGCCAGGAAGTGCAGATTGGCACGCGCTTCATTGTCCCCGGCGACCACCCGGCCAGCGCTGCCCTTGATCTAGCAAGGGCGGTCACGCGCCGCGCCGAGCGAGCCGTCATTGCGCTCACTCAGCAAGGCTGGCTGCCCACCACCACTCCGCAGCGCTATCTGAACCGGCTCTCCGACGTGCTCTTTTTGCTTGGCCGCCTGGCCGATACGGAACTGGGCGACCCCAGCCGGTTTGCCGAACGGTGATGTAGCGCTTTAGACAGATGAGAACCTACCCGCCAATCATAGACATACTGCGATTGGCGCGGCGGAAGCGTTTATCCCCGATATAGTGCTTGAGTTCTTTATGCCAAACCGCCCGGCGGATTGTCTCTTCAATCACCTCATCCGAGGCCCCCGAACGCAGCGGGGCACGCAGATCAGTTTCCTCAGTGGAGAAGAGGCAGGTGCGCAGCGCTCCTTCAGCGGTCAGACGGATGCGGTCACAGGACGCGCAAAACGGCTCGCTCACCGGGTTAATAAAGCCAACCTCGCCAATGCCATCGGGGAAGCGATAGCGCCTCGCCGTCTCAGACTTATCACCATCGGTCAGGCGCACCATCGGGCCATATTCCTGCTCAATAATCGCCAGAATCTCGGCTCCGGTGAGAATATCTTCTTTACGCCAGAGTTGATCGGCGTCCAGCGGCATAAACTCAATCCAGCGGATGATATAGGGCTTGCGACGCGCCAGCGCCGCAAAATCAAGCACCTCAGCCTCCGTAAAGCCCTTGATTGCCACCGCGTTAATCTTGATGGGGTGGATGCTGGGATACTTCTCCAGTTCCTCCAGCCCGGCCATCACCTCGCTAAACTGATCGCGGCGCGTCAGCTCGGCAAACTTCTCGCGCACTAGCGAATCCAGGCTCACATTGATACGGGTCAGCCCGACCTCGGCTAAAGCAGCCGCCTGTTTGCGCAGGAGCACGCCGTTGGTTGTCAGGCTCAAACTGCGCAGGCCAGGAATGGGCTTGAGCATGCGAATGAGTTCAGGCACATCGCGGCGCACCAGCGGCTCGCCACCCGTCAGGCGAATCTGCTCGATGCCTATGGAAGCAGCAACGCGCGTCACGCGGGTGATCTCTTCATAGCTCAGAATCTGGTCTTTCTTCAGCCAGGGCAGCCCCTCCGCTGGCATGCAGTAGGTGCAGCGAAAGTTGCACTTATCGGTAATCGAGATGCGCATGCTCTTGATGCGCCGCCCATAGCTATCAACCAGAAGTTCCATGCTCTGCCCCCTTGGAGAGGTAGCCGCATCAGTTATCCGGGTTGCTCATCAGCAGCGATGAGCAACTGAAGCAGCTACGTGATGGGAAATGCTCTACTCAATAATAGAGTATAGCATATCTCATCACGTAGCTGCTTGTTTTAGGCTGCGCAATTTCTTCTGGTTTACAAACCCGGTGCTTTATGAGAAAAACACCTCTGCGGCGTGATACAGGTCCATATCCACTTTCTGATTTTTGGCGACAGCCTCAGCCAATTCCATAATGGCAATATGCCCGTTATGCAGCACCGGGAGCTTGCCGAAATCGCCCTTATGCACCAGATCAACTGCCGTCACGCCCAGGCGCGTGCCCAGCACCCGATCAAACGCCGAGGGGCTGCCGCCGCGCTGGATATGCCCCAGCACCGTTGCGCGTGTTTCAAGTTTTGTCCGCTTCTCGATCTCTTCGGCCAGCGACTCGCCCAGTCCGCGTTTATCCAGTCGCACATGCCCAAAGGCATCCTTGCGCTCCACGTTCAATTCGCCCAGCCCCTCTACATCCGCCGCCTCCGAGACAACAATGATGCTGTAGTTCTTGCCGCTTTCGCGCCGCTGCTTCAGGTGAGCCACAACCTTGTCTATTGAGGTGGGCACCTCTGGGATGACGATATAATCCGCTCCACCCGCCAAACCCGCCATCGTCGCCACCCAGCCCGCCTCGCGGCCCATCACTTCACAAACAATTACCCGGCTATGCGAACGGGCGGTAGTGTGCAAACGATCAATTGCTTCTGTGGCAATCTCAACGGCGGTTTCAAAGCCAATACAGTAATCGGCGCCGTTAATATCGTTATCCATCGTCTTGGAGATGCCCACCGTCTTCACGCCCATCTTATAGAGCTTATTTGCCACGCCCAGCGTATCGTCGCCGCCAATGGCAATTAGCGCGTCCAGTCCCAATTTCTCGATGTTGGCCTTCACGCGCTCCAGGCCACCCTCTGTTTTAGCTGGATTGGTGCGCGAGGTGCCTAAAATAGTGCCACCTACCGAGATAATATCGGCTACATCCGCCAGCGTAAGCGGGGCTGACTGAATCTCCATCAAACCTGCCCAGCCATTGCGGATGCCAATCACCTCATCGCCTGATTGTGATGCGCGTTGAACCACCGCGCGGATGGCCGGATTCAGGCCAGGACAATCGCCCCCGCCGGTTAAAACGCCAAGCTTCATCGCTTCTCTCCCCATTGCTTCGCTAACTGGTATCCTAAACCGCAAAAAATCATTTGTTTGTGCGCTAAAAGAGTAGCACATTGGGCGAGAGGATTGCAGGAAGGGCTGGTCCATGTTGCGCATTGATGCTCTCTTGCCTTACAGCATCAGCCCAACTGGGCCTCATCCTCATCACTCTTCTTTCGGCTTCCAGAGTGGATAAGGGATACCCGCAAGGCGGTTGATGACCAGCGCCTGTACAATGAGCAAAACCACCGCGCCCATCAGAATCACCAACTGCACAGGCTTCGTGAGAATACCAAGCGAGATGATCAGCGTCGTGGCACCGGCGGGCGGATGCGGCGCCCGCAGCAGGACCATCAACCCGGCAGTCAGCCCCAGGGAAAGCCCCACAGCCACAACACGCGGCCCGGTGACGCCTACTGCCAGCGCTGGCCCGGCCATAGTAAGACCTGTGACCACCAGACTGAAGTATCCGGCCAGCACGCCAATGCCATGCCCAATCAGCGTATTGCGAGGTGAGGCTGTGGGCGCAGTCGGTGTATAAAAGAAGAGGAAGGCGGTTGGGCCAAGCGAGGGAAAGATAAAGGGGCTGCCCGTAATCAGCGCCAGAGCCGCCATAATGCCAATACTGATACAGCCATTGATGAAGCTAAAAAGCGCCAGAACAGGCGTGCTGGCATAGTGTTTGAGGAGCCAGGACAACTGCGCGCGCTGCATAATTCCGCGCACCACATCAGACATCTCCCCGCCGATGGGGTGTTCGCGGTCAATCTGATAGCGCTTGCGTGAAGCTGCCGATTCTTCCGGCGGATAGGGTGGCTCCGGCTGCTTTGAGGGCGCGTCAGGCTCCTGATGAGGTTCCATGCCATACTCTCCTTCTCCTCGCTTACAAGCCCTGGATACGGCGACGCGGCCACAGCCAGACGACCAGCGCGATCATAAAGCCAGCGCCGCTGGCGAGGGCCAACCAGCCAAGGTCTTGCGGATGCCCCGACAACAGAGAGAAGAGCGCATCCGTCACCAGCCAGAGCTGGAGAACAAGGATAGCCCCGACAATAAAGACCTGGCCCTGCACAATAGCAATGCGTCCGGGCGAGCCAAGCTCACGCGGCCCAGGCAGTGGGCCATGTGGCCCACGCGGTGGCCGATGGACGGGAGGGTCATCGGGGTTTGCCAGCCGCTGTTGACCTGCCCAGCGGTCTGAGCGCGCGCCAGCGGCAGGCTGGGTTTGATACTCACCGCTGGCTCGCCTCAAGCGCTCCTGAGCCGCTCCAGCCTCTCCAAAGTGGAGGTCTTCGATCTCGCTCATCGGGGTACCTCTTTGACGGCATAGATGACGCCGTTTTGAATGGCAAGCTGGATGATGGGCAGCGGACGTGTCGGTGGTCCCGCCAGCACCTCGCCGGTAGCGGCATCAAACAATCCCTCGTGGCAGGGGCAGTGCAGGTGCTTGCCATCCCCAGCATAGAGGACGGCGCACGAGAGATGCGTGCAGACATCGCTATAGGCCACCAACCCTTTGCCCGGTAGATTGATCACGATGCCCTGCGCGTACTGATCGGGGAAGTCAAACACCCGCCACGCATTTTCGGCCAACTCATCCACTCGTGCCACCGGCACTGACTGGACATCGGGGCCAGAGGGCAGGTTGCCGATGATGGCAAGCGTGCCAGTTGCCAGGAAAAGCGCGCCCGTCCCGCCCACCAGGAAGCGCAGCGTATCGCGGCGCGTCACCAGATCATCTTCGCGCCAGGGATAGGGAAACTCCTCGCGCCACTCCTCGCTATCTTTCTCCTTCATCGCATATGCTCCTTATCGCTTGCTTTCAGAGAGGCTGGAGTAGCCCCGCGTGGCGGGCGCCGGCTCAGGCTCAGGCACGCTGCGTTGTGGCGCGGGCTGGGGCGCAGGCTGAGGCTTTGGTTCGCCAGGCGTGCGCGGCGCCCAGGGCTGGGGCGGCGCCTGGCGCTCTGGCACATGCGCCGTTTCCGCGTCTACCCACTGCTCGACATTCCTGGCGGTGGTAGCCTCTGGCATCTCTGCCAGCTTTCCGAATTGGGCGGCCTCGGCCATCGCCAGCAGGTCCAATGTCTCGTCTTCTTCGCGCATAATGACGTAGTTGCGAGTCTGCACGCGCTGCGCGCCGAAGTAAAATACATTAATCGGCTTCGCGCCCTGCTTCCCACGCCCCGCTGCCAGCCACTCCTCATAGGTGCCGTAAAAGATCGCCTGCGTTGGGCAGACGGTGGCACACATCGGCCCTTTGCCCTGGCTCGTGCGATCATAGCACAGGTTACACTTGCGCATATAGTGCGCCTCGACGTTGAACTTGGGCACACCAAAGGGGCAGGCAAAGACGCAGTTGCGGCAGTAAATGCAGCGCGTCTCATCCGCCTGATGCACCACCCCATCCGGGCTGACGAGTATGGCCTGCGCCGGGCAGACCTGCGCGCAGGGAGCCAGCGGGTCTTCGCAGTGCATACAGAGCGTGGGCGAGGTCGCTACCGTGTTCTCGCGCTCAATGAAATCAATATAGATCATGCTCTCGCCCTTGTGTGTCTCGCATTCACGGCAGGCGGCCACACAGGAACGGCATCCGATGCAGCGGGAGGGATCAAGAAAGATGCGCTTAACGGCCATCACTCACTCCTTCAGCAGCCCAAGGCTAGCGCAGCGTCGGATTCGGCTGCGCGTCAGCCATCGGCAGTTCACGGCGACGCTTACGAGCGGCAGCGGCGTTGGCCGCGTCTTCCGCAGCGGCCCATTCTGGCGGCTGCGCGGCGCGGCTGAGGGCAGCCGCGCACACTTTGTATTCTGGAATCTTCATCATCGGCTCCAGAATGGGATTGGTTAGAATATTTGCCGCTTCTGCATGCCCATAGTGATAGGGCAGAAAGATCGTATCGGGGCGAATGGAACGCACCACGAGCGCGCGCAGGGTCATTTCGCCGCGCCGCGTGCGCACCGTCGCCCAATCGCCATCAGCGATGCCCAGCTTTCCAGCCGTGTGCTCGTGGATCTCCACCCAGACGTGGGGCGCCTGCTCACGCAGGAACGGCACCCGCCGCGTCTGATTCCCAGAAAGATAATGATAGACAACGCGCCCGGTGGTCAGCACCAGCGGAAATTCTTCATCCGGTTCTTCAGCGGGTGGCAGATAGGTGATGGGGTGGAAACGCGCCTTGCCATCGGGAAAGCCAAATCGCTCCTCGTACAGGCGCGGTGTGCCAGGGTGCTCCTCTGAGGGGCAGGGCCAGAAGACGCCATTCTGCTCGGCGATTTTCTCATAGGTGATGCCCCAATAATCGGACTTCGCGCCCCGCGTACACAGGCGCAGTTCGTCGAAAATCTCGCGTGGGGAATGGAAATCGAAATACTTCCCCTTGCCCAGGCGCCGCGCCAGCTCGCACAGAATCTGCCAGTCGGTGCGCGACTCACCGAGCGGCTCAATGGCTTTGTTGTATTTGATCACGCGCCCTTCCAGGCTCGTTGTGGTCCCCTCATCTTCGGCCCAGGTCGTGCCTGGCAACACGACATCAGCCAGTTCCGCCGTTTCCGAGAAGAAGAAGTCGCTAACGACCAGGAAATCCAGCCCG
>DATBGS010000092.1:0-5117 GCA_036557885.1 Ktedonobacterales bacterium | reverse complement strand
CCTGGCAAGCCAGGAAACCACCCAAACCCTGTCCAGTCGAGCGGAGGAAGCCTAGATGTCCAAAAAAGATGGTGGGCCTGACCCACGCCTTGATGGAGGAGTCGGCGTCAACGGCTCTTCCCCATTTTCCGGTGGTGGGGCTGGCTTCGACAGTCCGCCACCCACCTCCACCAATGGAGCGCCGGGCAATGCGGGTATACCCGGTTTCGCTGGCGCGCGCGCCCAGCACAGCGCCGCGAACTCCGGCTCTCCCCTGGATACCGGGCTTTCCCGTCTGGGCACTTCAGGAAATAAACAACCCGACTACAGCGCCAACTCGAACACAATGGAGTATTTCCGGCGCATCTATCTCTCGCTGCAATCGAGCAATAACCCGGATGTGCTGCCCACGATTGGCGTGACCAGCGCCACCGATGGCGAAGGGAAATCCACCATTGCGCTGGGTATTGCCTCGGCGATGGCTTCAGACCTGGACAGCCCGATTGTCCTGGTAGAACTGAACCTGGCCCGGCCCTCAATCTACAAAAGCATGGGCATTCCCCCGCAGCCCGGTCTGTCGGAGTATCTGCGGGCCGAATGCTCCTTGCCCGATGCGCTGCGCCAGATTACCGAGAATTTCTTTGTCCTGCCTGCGGGGGATTGCCGCAACGACCCGGCACGCCTGATTCGCCTGCTGACTCGCGCCAATCTGCTGCCGCGTTTGTACAACAGTGGCGCCATGTTGGTGCTTGACCTGCCTTCTGTGCTGACGGCCAGCTATGGCGTGCTGGCTTCTTCGATGGCTGATGCCGTCGTGATGGTGGTACGCGCCGGTCAGACGCCAGAAAAAATGGTCAAAGATGCCATTGGCCGGTTAGAAGAGTCTACGCTGCGCGGCATCATCTTGAATGCGGCCCGCCCCACCCTGCCATCCTGGCTGGGCGGCTATATCTAAGTTAGCTCTATCTCTGTGCGGCTCTATCAAAGTGCGGTCTGGAATACATTTTTGGTTCCTCTCCAGGAGAGCGCGTCTTACATGGACGAACGAAAAAGGCAACAACTTTACGATTTTGGGGATGAGATGTTCCAGGAGCATACCCCTGGGACTACCGCTCAACAGCGTTTGACCCTCCCCACACACCAGGGGCCGCGACGCATCAAGCGCCGCACGCTTCTCATGGGGCTGGGCGCAGTGGGAGGGCTGGCGGTGGGGGGCATCGGCGGCTATGAACTATGGAGCCGGTTGCTGAGTGGCAACAACTTCCAACTGAGCGGGCCGCTCACCACGCCCAACGATCTTGTTGTCTATACAAAAGGCAAGCTGTCAAGTGGCTGGCAGGATTTTTCCTGGACCAAGCGCCAGTTAGATTCGCAGACCACGCCCTATGACAACCAGCCCTCCCTGCGCATGACGTTGGATGGCTGGGGCGCGCTCTGGCTGCATTATGGCGCTATTGATCTGACGGATTTTGGCTATCTGCAATTTTATGTCAACGGCGGCGCTGGCAGCGACCAGAAGGTCTTCGCCTTCTTTGAAAAAAACAACACCACCGACGCCGACAAATACACGGCGCGCACATTAGTTGGCTCCTATATCGAGGGCGGAAGCATCAGCAGCAACCAATGGAGGCTGGTGCGCATCCCGCTCAGCGCGATGAAGGTGAGCAACCTGACGGTTGCCGGAGTGCTGCTGCAAGACGCGACTGGCGGGCACCAGCAAGATATTTCTATTGCTGACCTGCGACTGGTCTACGCGCCTGATACCACGCCGCCCCATGTTATCCAGGGCGTGGCCCTGGACCTCGGCACGATTACGCTGGTCTTCGATAAGCGCATGCTCCCCGATGACGCCCAGACCACATCGTTTTACAAAATCAGCAGCGTGGACCCGGCCTATGTCAACCCGCAGGTGCCGCTCAGTGCGCATTATCACCTGAGCAGCCAGAGCGTCAGCCTGCTTGTGCCGCAGCCGATGCAGGCCAGCCGCATTTATACGGTGACGCTTGGCCCCATTCGGGATAAATACAACATCGCGCTGGGGGGACCAGCCGTCTCCACCGTCACCGCGCAGTCGTTGGCGCTGAATATTGACGCCGGACAGCCGGGCCACACGATCAGCCCCCTGATCTATGGCATGGCCCAGGCGCCTGCCGCCTGGCTTCAGGATTTGCGCCCCAGGATCAACCGTTGGGGCGGCAACCAGACCAGCCGCTATAACTGGAAGCTGGGCAACGCCTTCAACGCGGCACGCGATTACGAGTTCCGCAACGGCAACTATAGCCATCAATCCCCTGCCGACGAGCAGCCCTCTGGCGTGGCCGACCAATTTATCGCTCTGAATCAGTCGGTGGGCGCGGAAACGATCTTGACGATCCCCAATATTGGCTGGGTCGCGCGCGATGACCAGTTAGACACGCGCTCAACGGGCGTTCCGCAAACCGGCGGGCCGCCGCTCTCGCCGGGTGGCGAAGCCATCAATGGCTACGACCCCACACAGAACCGCCAGACCACCAGTGTCCGTGCGCAGGCACGCAAAGGCGCCCCGCTGAGCGACCCGCCCGATGTCAACAACCCAACCGTTGCGCAGGATGAGTGGGTCTATCATCTGGTGAAGCGTTTTGGCACCGCCAGCAGCGGGGGCGTGCGCTACTACGCGATGGATAACGAGCCAGACCTCTGGTTTGCCATCCATACCGACATCCGCCCCGCCGAGATTGGCTACGACCAGATGCGCGATACCTTTCTGGACTACGCCACCGCCGTCAAAAGCGTGGACCCCAGCGCGTTCGTGACCGGACCGGTGCTTTCTGGCTGGCTCGGTTATTTCTATTCTCCGCTGGACCGGGGCAGCGATAACTTCCATACCAAAGCCGATCATCGCACGCATAACAACCAGGACTTCTTACCCTGGTGGCTCTCCGAGGTTCGCAAGCACGACGAGCAAACCGGCAAACGCACTCTGGACATGCTGGATATTCACTACTACCCCAACGGGGGCGAATATACCGGCCCGACGACTGACCCCAAACTGAATGCCCAGCGCCTGCGTGCCGTGCGCTCCCTCTGGGATCCCACCTATACCGACGCCTCCTGGGTCAACGACAAAATACAGTTGATTCCGCGCATGCAGCAGGTAATCCAGAAGTATTATCCAGGCACCAAACTGGGCATTACCGAGTGGAACTTTGGCGGGGAAACCCATATCAACGGGGCGCTGGCCGCTGCGGAGGCGCTGGGCGTCATGGGGCGCGAAGGAGTGGACCTGGCCTGCTACTGGGCCTATCCGCCCAAGGGCAGCCCCACCTACTACGCCTGGAAACTCTTTACCAACTTTGATGACCAGGGCACCTTTTTTGGCGGGACATCCGTGCAGGCCAATTCAACCAATGCCGACATTCTTTCGTGTTACGCCAGCTTTGACGCTGCGCACCAGCAGGTGCTGGTGATGGTGTTAAACAAAAGCACGGTGGCTGACCTGACACCCGTTATCCATCTGGCGAATAGCCAGGTGACACAGGCGCAGGCGTATCAGGTCAGCGAAGAAAATCCGCAGATCACGCCGCTGGCGCCGGTGGCTGTTTCAGGAGGAACGCTCACCATGACATTCCCGGCATCGTCTATTACGCTGCTGCGCTGCACGCGCTAGCGCTAGCCGGGGCTGCGCAGCGCGCAGGGCGCAAGCTGGCGCGTTCTGGCGGGCACTGCGCAAGAAAGGGGAGGACCAGTGAATGTTCTGCTGGTGTTTATGGCATTCTCACTGATTCTGGGACTCTGGATCAAGCCAAGAGTGCGTTCTGGCGGGGTAATTATTGCTGTCGCCGTTGTCGTTATGATCTTGTTTTTCTGGTTGTTTCCATCCTATTTCTAGCGGGCGGTTTTATAGCACGTTGCTGGTACCGCTGCCTGGACGATAGAAACCGAGGCTGAGCGAGATGGCCTTTGCACGCAAGCTCTTTTTTGCGACACTCTTTCTGAGCATCCTCATGGAAAGCCAGGCGGCCAACACAGACCCCTGGTTCAATACGGTTGCCTGGTATTTTCATGCCGACCTGCAAAGCTGGGTCCAGGGGATTGGCATCGCGCTGAATCCGATTGAGATTGTGCTCATCATCATTGTCGTTGCCTGGATGCTGCGAGGACGGAAAGACAAACGCTACCACTTTGAGCGCGGGCTGCTCTACTGGCCGATTCTGGCGCTCTTTGCCATGCTGCTCTATGGCGTGCTGTGGGGTCTGGTACGCTCTGGCAGCGATCTGGCGATTGCGCTGCAAGAGGTGCGTGCCCTGTTCTACTGCGTCATTGCCTATTTCCTGGTGGGCATCCTTTTTACCCACCGCCGCGACCTGGAAACGCTAACCTGGGTCATTCTGATTTCGGCCTTTTTGCTGGGCATCGAAGATACCATTCGCTATTTCTTTCTTCTGCCGGGGCATGTGGTGGGCGACCTGACCTATGATCATGAAGATGTCGTCTTGCTGGCGTTTGCCATTCTGCTTGCCGGAGCGATGGTACTGCTTGGCAGTACGCGCCGCCAAAAAATCTTTGCGTTCGTGAGCATCCCACTTGATCTACTGGCTATGGGGGTGACACACCGCCGGGCTGGATTTGCCGCGCTGGTAGCAGGCGCCGTCTTCCTGGCAATCCTTTTGTTTCGAGCGAATCGGGCATTGTTCTTTAAAATTGTGCCCGTGACTGCCCTGATCTTTAGCATTTATCTGGCCGCCTATTGGAACTGCGGCGGAGGAACGCTCTGTCAGCCCGCCCGCGCCATCTCTTCCCAGTTCAACCCGGACCCGCGCGACCTGGCTTCCAATGCGTATCGCATCACCGAAACAGAAGACCTCTCGCTCAATATCCAGTCCAATCCCCTGACCGGCCTTGGGTTTGGGCAGCCCTTTATCTTCTATATTCCGGTTGCCAACCTCAGCTTCTGGAAGTTCTGGAACTACACGCCGCATAACGAAATTCTGTGGGTCTGGGTCAAGACGGGCATGCTGGGCTTCTTTGCCTTCTGGTGGCTGATGGGCACCGGCATCTATCGCAGTGGGCGCCTCGTGCGGGCGCTCAGCCTGGCGGGTGACTATCGTGCCCGCGCTATTCTGGCGGCGGCGGCCTGCCTCATCGTGATGCAGATTACC
>DATBGS010000091.1:0-13908 GCA_036557885.1 Ktedonobacterales bacterium | reverse complement strand
GATTGGTGGAGTTCGCGCCGCTGCTGTTCCAATGCGCCTCAGCAGAATCAATCTCAGCAAACTGTGTGTTTTGCGTTGAGCTATAGCGCACAGAATCGAAGATAAAGAACTCGGCTTCTGGCCCCCAATAGCTGACATCAGCAATACCGCTGGAGCGCAGATATGCCTCGGCTTTGCGCGCAATATAGCGCGGGTCGCGGCTATAGGGCTTTCTGGCTGAGCCAGGTTCAGCCACATCACATACCAGGCTCAAGGTTGGCGCAGCCGTGAAGGGGTCCATAACGGCAGTATCCGGGTCTGGCATCAAAAGCATATCGCTCTCATTGATCTCCTGAAAGCCGCGAATACTCGACCCATCAAAGCCAACCCCCTCTTCAAACGCATCCTCACTAAAGGCAGAGAAGGGAACGCTGAAATGCTGCCATGTCCCTGGCACATCCGTAAACTTGAAATCCACCATCTTTGCGCCGCGCTCGCGTGCAAACTTCAACACCTCGTCTGGGGTCATGTGTCCTGTACTCCTTTTACCAGCCATTACTCAAGACCGCGTACCGATGCTGTTTTGAACTCGCATTCTCACCGGAAAAACCCAATACATTGTGCAGTGTGCACAATGTATTGGGTAGCTTTCACTGTTACTATGAGGATACCAGAAAGAAGAGTCGCTGTCTTTGGATAAAATAACAGGAAATATGATGGGCCTGTTTGTGCTTTTTGCACAATACTCATCAATTCACTGGCAAAAAAAGGGCAGAGGCGTGAGGCGTTTCCCTCGTCAGGTGATACACTGACATCAATCCCACATAAAAGCAGCGTCTAGACGGAATGCAGATATGAGCGGAATACCACAAAAGCCCATTACAGACCCAGAATCATCCACAAGCGGCAACGACTCCACGCGAGTCCCGTCAGTCCCGCCAGTCTCCTCAAATTCCAGAAGCCAGGCAGAAACCAACTTCAGCGGCAAAGGGAATGCCCTGATTGCGGACATTGGCTGGGACATTTGCCTGGTTGGGGGCATTGTGACGCTGGCAGTGCTTCTGCGCCTCTGGCATCTTTCCGCGCTGACTGATAACTACGATGAAGGCGTCTACTGGGCATCGCTGCGCGCACTCCACGCAGGCGACAGCCTCTTCACGCCTGTTTTCTCATCGCAGCCGCCATTCTTCCTGCTTTCGATGGTTCCGCTGGTAGATGTGCTTGGCCCTACGCTGGTAGCAGGGCGCTTGAGCATCGTTCTGTTTTCGTTGCTGGGCATACTGGCAATGTATGCTTTAGGGCGCCGCCTTGGAGGGCGCTGGGTCGGTTTTGGAGCCGCCTTGCTGCTCGCTGTAGATCATCTCTACCTGATTCAATCGCAAACCATCCAGGCAGAAGCGCCCTCCACCGCGCTCATGATCGTGGCGGTGACTGCCGCCAGCTTTGCTGACCGCGCTCCCTGGCAGGCCAGCCTGCTTTCCGGTGTGGCAACCACGCTGGCTATCCTGACCAAACTGTTCGCAGTGGTTGCCATTGTCCCGATTTTGCTGCTTTTCCTGGGGCAGATGATACAAATGAGTAAACGAAAACAAGCCCCCTGGCTCCATTGGGGCTTGCGCGTAATTGGCTGCTATCTTCTGGGATTTCTTGCCACAGGCGCGTTGCTCTTACTCCCCCACCTTGGACACCTCCAGCAACTCTATGCTCAGGTTATCGCTTTTCATCTGGATGCCGCCCGCGCCTTCCCCAGCAGTCTGAGCGAAAACTTCTCGCTAATCATCCATACCCAGGCCGAGTATCCGCTGCTGGTGATCGCTCTGGCGGGCGTGGTGATCGGGCTGCTGCGCAAGCAATGGAATATGCTGATTGCAGTTTCCTGGGTGCTGGCAGCGCTCGTCGTCTTACTCCAGCAGGCGCCGCTCTTTGATCACCATCTGGTCTTACTGGTCCCTGGCCTGGCGCTGACAGCCTCTCTTGGCCTGGCACCCCGCGACAACGCGATGCAAACGTCTGTTGAATATCTTGAATATCCGCACTTCCGTCTGCCCACCTTCTTGCGCATCTTCTCCCCAAGCATGAGCGCGAAAAGTGTCCTGATCCTGCGCGTGGGGCTGCCCATTCTGCTGCTTTGCGGCGTCGTCGCTTTTGCGCTTCACACCAACCTGCGCTATCCTCTGGGCATCCCTGCTGCTCAGGTTGCCACACTCACCGCCGCTGCCAATGATCTGAAAACCCTGACCACCCCAGATCAACTCGTGATTGCTGATGACCAGTATGTGGCTGATATGGCTGAGCGCAGCGTCCCACCCGAACTGGTAGACACCTCGTTTGTGCGCATCCAGACCGGCTATCTCACCACTGCCCAGGTGATTGCTCTGGCAGAGCAGCCGCAGGTTGGCGCCATTCTCTTCTACACCGGCAGGTTTGATCAACTTTCTGGGTTTCGCGCCTGGGTAGAGGGGCATTTTCATCTGGCGCGTGAGTATGGGGATGGAAGGGCGCTGTATCTCCCAGGTGCGCCTTAGCCTGACGCGACAGGATTGGCAAAAGGGCATTTTTGGATAAAAGCATCTCGTCAGAGAGGGCTATCAACCAGCTACCAAAATAGATAAGCCAGCGCGGTGCTGAGCAGCACTACGGCCAGCGTGACATAATCCAGCGCTTGCAGGCGTGTCTCATAAAGCATCGTTTGTTCGCCAGACGCCACTGCCGCATAGCCCCGCGACTCCAACGCCGTTGCCAGTTCACCCGCCCGGCGCAGCGCCCCATACATCGTTGGCACCAACAGCGCCGCTACCAGGCGACTGCGCTTCCCAAGCGACCCTTTGCTAAAATCGGCGCCGCGCGACTGCTGCGCCTTGATTAATTGATTGGTTTCCTCCAGCATCAATGGCAGAAAACGCAGCGAGATTAGCGTCATCAACGCAAATTCATCCGCAGGCACGCGCCAGCGGCGCAGCGGGCGCAGCAGCAGCGCCACGCCCTCAGCAACGGCAACCGGGCTGGTCGTCAGCGCCAGCAGTTGCGAAGCCAGAAACAGCAGCAAAAAAATACTGGAAAAGCCAATCACAAACCAGGCGCCGTCAGCCGCGATGATCGCTGGCCCGATAGTCCAGTCCAGGCTGCCAAGCTGCACATGCAGCGGCCCAAGTTCCGCCAGTGTGTCTCCGCCGGGCGTAAAGAGCAGCGCTGGAATATCGGTCAGCACCACCAGCAAAAACAGCAAACGCATCCGTCGCAGGATATATCCAGGGCGCACACGACTCAGCGCAACACCAAGCAGCAAGAGTGCCAACACCATAATATAGGCCCCGATATGCCAGGTATGCCGATTGGCGGCAAACAGAAAGACCACCAGCCAGACCATCAACAGCAGCTTGGTACGAGCTTGCAGGTGATGCAGCGCCGAATTGCCGGGGAGATAGCGGCCCAGTGGCAGGTTATCCAACATCGCCCAGTGCTCCGCTCGTCTGTGTGGATGGCTGCCATACTGCCAAAATCGCCTGAGCAAATTCCTCCAGCGCGAGGGCTTTGTTGGGCAGGGGGATGTCGTGCTGGCGCAAGATTGCCCCCACCTGGCTGATACCCGGCACCTCCAGCCCCCATTCCGCCAGCACATGCGCCTGGTTGAACAGCTCGCGCGGCGTCCCCTGCAAGGCCAGCCGCCCTTGATGCAGCACCAGCACCTGCTCGGCTAACTCCGCTACCTCGCCCATATCATGCGAAACCAGCACAATTGTGGTCTGGTGCTCAGCACGCAGCCGACGCAATGCGGCATACAGATCAGCCCGCCCTTGTCCATCCAGCCCCGCCGTCGGCTCATCCAGCACCAGAATCGCAGGCTCCATAGCCAGCACCCCCGCCAGCCCAGCGCGGCGCATCTGCCCACCGCTCAGCGAGAAGGGGCTGCGCTGACCAAATTGCTCTTTGGGCAGGCCCATCAGCGCCAGCGCTTCCTCTACGACCCGTACTACCTTCTCCTCTGGCGTCCCAACCTGACGCGGCCCAAAAGCCACATCGTCAAAGAGTGTTGGCGCAAACAATTGGCTCTCTGGGAACTGAAAGGCCATGCCTACCATTCGACGCAGCTTCATCAGATCAGCGCCCTTCGCTCCCACATCAATCCCATTGACCACCACGCGCCCACTGGTTGGCCGCAGCAGCCCATTGAACTGCTGCACCAGCGTAGATTTGCCCGATCCCGTAACCCCAATCACCGCCATGCAGCTTCCGTCCTCAATCGTGCAGGACACCTCCTCCAGCGCCTTTTTTGTCAGCGGGGTTCCCTGGGCATAGAAATAAGTGAGCTGTTCTACCTGAATGGGCACCTGTTTCCTCGACAGTATCAGCGAAAATCGAGCAGCGCGCTCGCTACATCTTGCGCCGTCAGCGCATCAGGCGGGATGGGCAAACCTGCCCCGCGCAGCCGATTGGCGAGCGCAATTACATCTGGAATGGCTAGATGCAAGGCGTGCAGACGATCAAGGTCGGCAAATATTTCTGCGGGCGTGCCTTCCAGAGCCACCTGCCCACCCTCCAGCACCACAATCCGATCTGCCAGCGCTGCCTCTTCCAGCAAATGCGTCACCTGTACAATTGTCATGCCATGCTCACGATTCAGGCGGCGCAGCAGCATCTGAATCTCGCGGCGGCCCAGCGGGTCAAGCAAGGCCGTCACCTCGTCAGCCATCAGGCAGGCCGGGCGCAACGCCAGCACGCCAGCAATTGCCAGGCGTTGGCGCTGCCCACCAGACAGACTATTGGGCGAAAGATGGCGCTGCTCCTCCAACCCAACCGCCGCCAACGCCTCATTCACGCGCTCTTGAATTTCCGCCCGCGACCAGCCCCGCGCGGCAAGCGACCAGGCAACATCATCCTCAACCACCGTTGCCACCACCTGATTATCAGGGTTATAAAATACCATCCCCACCATCTCGCGCACTCGACGCCGGTTTGCTGGCTCCCGCGTATCAAAGCCCTGCACCAGCACCCGGCCCTCCTGGGGAATCAGCAGGGCATTGCAATGCCGGGCCAGAGTGGATTTGCCGCTGCCGTTATGCCCAAGCAAAGCGACATATTCACCTGCCTTCACGCGCAGACTCACCTGATTGAGCGCTGGGGCACTGTCTGGGGGTGCCGTTGGATAGCGATAGGTCACCTGTTCCGCAACCAGCATCGTCTCGGCGGATGATGTAGGCATAAACCGCCCTTTCTCTTGCAGAGCGCTTCACCCTGCCACCCGTTGGCAACGTGAGCGCTCCTCGTGATCAATCGGTCAATTGGAAGGGATAACTTCCTCTTCGCGCGTGTAAGAAGGCGGCGAAGACTTTCTCTTCATTTTTTGATCAAGCCACCTCGCACCCCGCACCAACTTCCTTACCAGCCGCTCAAAACGCCGGGAAGGAAAAGGAAGCACCTCAAACCCGAAAAAGCGCATAAACCCGTTCGTGATCGCATAATGCAACACGACTGTTGCCACAGACCAGCAAAACAAAAGAGCGAAAGCCATCAGCGGCCAGTTTACCGTCAGCCAGCTCTCCAGGACCAGCAAGGGCGGAGTTACCTGCTGCCAGAACGCATTCAGGCCAAGATGTCCGGTCACAAACGCCGCAACGCCGTTAGCAGTATGAAACAAGTTCTGTAATTCCGCAACCAGGTCTTTCACCGGCACTGCCAGCGCCCAAAGAGACGCAAAGAAAAAGGCATTGACAAGCAATGTAGTAACGACAATCCCAACCGTAACAATGAGGGCCGGGCGCAGCTTTTTTTTCATCGCATATCCCAGCGCCAGCCCTGCCAGGCCGCTCACGCCGATGCGCCAGCCGTAATGAGGGCCGACCATCAGGCTCATCAACAAGACCGCCACTGCCACCGCAAGCAGCGTCGCACGCACTCCACGCCGCAGCATCAGCAGGGCAAAGGGTGTGGGCAAGAGCGGGGCAAAGACGACGCCAACTACCGGCAGATAGACGCGCACCAGGTCCACCAGCACCGCCACATCTGCCAGCAGTCCGCCTTCAGCCAGAGAAAGCGCATCTACCCAGGGCGCAGCGGCTTTTACTGCCGTTGGCTCTTGAGAAGATAATTCCTTGGGAACGTTGGGTGGCTCTACCTCAAGCACTCGTCGTCCTCCTGCGCCACACCGCTGCAATCCCCGCAATGCCCGCCAGCCCAAGACAGAACCAGCCGGGCACTGGTTGATGGGCCACTTCTAAGACTACTCCCCCGGCCAGCGAGAAGATAAACATCAGCGTATATCCTAGCCGATTGACACTGCGTTCCACCTGCCTTAGATCGCTTCTTAGCGGGTCCAGATTCACCTGCAAGCGCAGTTCGCCACGATCTGCCCGCGCCAGCAGTTGCTCGGCAACCTTGGGCAAACTGACCAGCGAGCGCAGCAGTGGCAGCGCCTCCTCCCTGAGCACCCCCAGCACACCGCTGACGCCAGTGGCACCATTGCCATTGCTGGTCATAAACGCCTGCGCGTAGGGCAGTGCCACTTCTGTGAAGTTAAAATCTTTGGACAGCCCCGTTGCCAGACCAGAGAGGATGCCGAGCGTCCGCCCAAAGAAAATAAACTGATAGGGCAAACGGAACGGCTGGTTATAGAGCAGTTCGTCAACTTCGCTGAAGACATCATCCGGGTCAACCGCCATTGCCTGGCCCATCGTGCGCCCATAAAACTGCCCCAGCATCAAATCGGCGGCTTTCTCCAGCACGCTGAGATCGGCCCCAGGCCCAATAAATCCTAGATCATCCAGGCTTTCGATCAATCCCCGCGCATCCTTGCTAGCTACCGAGAGAAACGCCTTGCGCAACCCTCGCTTCAGGGAACTGGTAATGGTCCCCATCATCCCAAAATCCACAAAAACAATCGTTGGCCCTGCTGGGCCAGCCTGCACAAATAAGTTGCCCGGATGGGGGTCGGCATGGAAGAAGCCTTCCTCCAGAATCTGCTTAAAATAGGTGCCCACCACACGTTCAGCCACCTGTTTGCGGGTTACACCGGCGTCCACAATCTCCTGGTAGTTGCTGATCTTGATGCCATCCATCCACTCCATCGTCAGCACGCGCCGGGTTGAGAAATCCCAATAAATCTTGGGCGCTTTCACCGCTGGATTATTCGCAAATGCCCGCGCAAATCGTTCCGCGTTGCGTCCCTCAGCCACATAATCTAGCTCCTCATAGACCGTGCGGCTAAACTCTTTATACAGCGCCTTGAGATCAATAAACTCATTGGTGTTGCGCTTGATATGGGTAATCACCCAGATCACAAAACGCAGCGCGCTCAGATCGGCCCGCACGAGCCGATGCACATTTGGCCGCTGTATCTTAATGGCAATATCTTCGCCAGTGGCGAGCTTGCCGCGATGAACCTGACCAAGCGAGGCTGCTGCGGTTGGCTTTTCCTCTACATAGGCATACACTTCGTTGATCGGGCGCCCAAACGCCTGCTCAAGCGAGGTGGCAATCTGACGGAAAGGCACCGCAGTTACCTCATCCTGCAAGCGCACCAATTCATCAAGCGCGGCCTGCGGCAAAAGGTCGGCCCGCGCGCTCAGAAATTGCCCCAGCTTAATCAGCAATCCACCCATCGCCAGCGCCGTCTCACGAAAGCGAATGGCAACCCGGCGCAGCACCTCCACATTGGGACGCACCTCGCGGTTGCCTTCTTTGCGCGCCTTCAGCACGCGCCGCCGCTCGCGATACATCACCCAAATAGTTGAAAAGAGCAGCCGCGACACCCGATAAAACCGCCAGGCGCGGTTGCTCCGATTAAAAAATGGCACACGCACCCCCGCACAGCCCTCCTCGCTTGCATGCTGCTCGACTTAAAACTCGCGTTGGCGCCGGGCCAGCAGGAACGCGCTAAAGTCAGCCACGCTCGTCACTTCGCCCTCATCGAGCATATTGACTATCCGTTTTACCACCACGCGCCGCGTCTGACCCTGCTGGTCAGGCAGCAAAAAGCCGATAGGGTTGGCGGTGGCTGGCTGGCGTTCCAGGCGAATCTCCTCCGCCACCATCTCCAGCAGATCAGCCACCGTCAAATCCAGCGCTTCCGCCAGCTTTTCCAGCACCGTTGCCGAAGGATACTTTTGGCCCCGCTCCACTTCTCCCACATAGACGACGGATAGCGCCGCTTTATCCGCTACCTCTTTCAGCGTCAGGTGGTGCTCCTGCCGCTCGCGCCGGATGACCCGCCCCATGATCTCTTGCAAATCTGCCATGTGCGCTCTCTCCTGATAGATGCTCACAGCATATCTCTCTTCTTATTACGCTGAAAGCATAGATTTTACCTTGAATTATACGCTTTCAGCGCCTATTGTTGCAAAGAGAGGATGTCACGCACCCGCTGAGCATCCTGGTTCACCCTGGATGCCGGGCACCTTCTTTACGAAGGGAAACCGAAAGAAGTTGTCCGGCCTGGGCAAGAGAACATACGTATTCGCGTCAAGCCCCCTAACACAAAGGAGCAATTTGATGTCCTTCTGGTTTCGACCTACCCCTGGCCGGCTGCTGCCAGGTGCAGAAACTCTCGCAAGTGCTGAAGCCGGAAATCGCCCGGTGCTTCCCCTGCCCATTGTCTATGATGAGCGCTCCAGCGAGCCGACCCGCTGGGAATACCGCTGCCTGCTCATTGACCCTGAGCGCGAGCAGGTTCCCCAGGAAGAAGCGCTCAACAAACTGGGCGCCGAAGGCTGGGTGCTGAGCGGCGTGCTTGACCAGAGCCGCTCCGGTTCGCGCCCCTTTATTTACTTTTACTTTGTGCGGCAAGCCCAGACCGCTTGAGGGCACGCCCATTCTTGATGAGCCTTGCAACGTCACCCATACTATCGCCCATTCTCGTCGCCCACCATCAGAAAGGAACACACATGAGCGCCCCTTTCCTGACCAATGTCGCTAACCTGTATGTGCCCACCGTCATCGAACAGAGCGGGCGAGGCGAACGCGCCTACGACATTTTTTCGCGCCTCTTGCGAGAGCGTATCATCCTGGTCAATGGCCCAATCGAGGAACAGATGGCAAGCATTATCGTTGCCCAGTTACTCTTCCTTGCCAGCGAAGAGAGCAGCCGCGATATTCGCATGTACATCAACTCCCCAGGCGGCGTGATTACCGCTGGCCTGGCGATCTACGACACCATGCGCCATATCCAGAACCCCATCTCCACCACCTGTGTTGGCATGGCCGCCAGCTTTGGCACCATTCTGCTGATGGCCGGTGACAAGGGCAAGCGCTACTCTCTGCCGCATGCCCGCATCCACCTGCATCAGCCCTTGCTGCAAGGCGGCGGCATCACCGGGCAGGTCACGGATATTGATATTCACGCCCGCGAACTGCTGCATACCCGCGAGGTGATCAACTCCATCATCGTGCGGCATACCGGCCAGCCGCTTGAGCGCGTGCAGCGCGACACGGAGCGCGACTTTTTTCTGAGTCCAGAGCAAGCCTGTGAGTATGGTATTCTGGACGAAGTATTGCCATTGGCAGAGAAAGGATTATTGGAGGAAGTAGCAAAATGAAGCTCTTGATCCTGGGCGGCACCGTCTTTTTAGGGCGGCATCTTGTCGAGGCAGCGCTGGCACGCGGGCACGAAGTGACCCTCTTTAATCGCGGGCAGCATAACGCGGACCTCTACCCACAGGTGGAAAAGCTGCGCGGGGACCGCGATGGCGGGTTGATGGTGCTCAAGGGACGCCGCTGGGACGCGGCCATAGACACCAGTGGATTCGTGCCGCGTCTGGTGCGCGCCTCGGCAGAACTTCTGGCCGACCAGGTGGAGCACTATACCTTTATCTCCAGCATCTCGGTGTATGCCGATGTGAGCAAGCCGGGGCTGGACGAGAGCACACCCGTAGGCAAGCTGGAGGATGAGACGACGGAGGAATACAACGGGGAAGCCTACGGCCCGCTCAAAGCCCTCTCTGAGCAGGCGGCGGAAGCGGCCATGCCTGGGCGGGTGCTGGTGATTCGCCCAGGTCTTATCGTTGGCCCGCATGACCCAACCAACCGCTTCACCTACTGGCCGCACCGTGTGGCACAGGGCGGCGACGTGCTGGCCCCAGGCCGCCCGGAGCGCGTGGTGCAGTTTATTGATGCGCGTGACCTGGCCGAATGGACGCTGCGCATGGTGGAGGCTAAACAGACTGGCATCTACCATGCTACCGGGCCAGATTACGCGCTCACGATGCAGCAGATACTTGAGGCATGCAAAGTTGCCAGCGGCAGCGATGCCCGCTTCACCTGGCTCGGCGATGAGCAGTTGCTCCAGGAAAAAGTTGGCCCCTGGATGGAACTGCCACTCTGGATTCCCGAAAACGACCCGGAGACGGTTGGCTTTATGCGTGTCAACTGCGGCAAAGCCATCGCCGCTGGCCTCACCTTTCGCCCGCTTGCAGAGACGGTGCGCGATACCCTGGCCTGGGACGCCACGCTTCCGCCCGACGCCGAGCGCAAGGCTGGCATGAAACGCGAACGCGAGGCAGAGGTGCTGCAAACGCTCCAGGGGAAAGAAGAGCAGCACCAGTAAATTACGAAAGAAGAAAGAAGTGCCAGTCCTCCCAGAGATGTGACTATCCCTGGGAGGACTGGCTCTCTGATCAAGAAGAGCTAGCCTACATACCAGGGGTCGCGCTGGAAGGGCGAAATCCACTCGCAGCCATCCGCTGTTACCAGCACCTCATCTTCCAGCCCCATATAGCCGCTCTCCGTCATCACACCCAGTTCCAGCGTAAAGACCGTATCCTGTTCAACCACACGCTCTGGCGTCTCACCATAACGCGGCCAGCGCGGACCCAGCAGCGCTCCTCCATCGTGGCACGCCTGGCCCACACTGTGCCCCAGCGCGTGCTGATATTCTGGATACCCGGCTTTTACGAGAAAATCGCGCGCCGCCTGATCTACCTGCCAGCCCGCAACCCCTGGCCTCAGCGCCTTCTTTCCCGCGTCAATCGCGCCAACTACCGCATCCCAGGCTTTCTGAATGGAGGTGGGCAGCCTTGACTCCCCAGGGCGGCGAACATACCAGACGCGCTGCATATCCGAGCAATAGCTGCGGTTGCGCACCCCAAAATCAATATGCACCAGATGCCCTTGCTCAATCGGACGGTCAGTCGGGCCGCCATGCCCGGCCACTGCCTCCGGGCCGCTCTGCACGATTGGACAGTGGTCCCATTCCCAGGACGTTCCCAGCCCGCGCCGCTGCACCTCAGCGTGCATCAGGTCAGCAACGGCCCGCTCCGTCACTCCCGGCTTGAGAAACGCGCCAACCTGGGCATAGATCTGCTCCGTAATCGCAATTGCCTCGCGCATGCGCTCCAGTTCGGCGGGCGTCTTGCGTGCCCGCAGCGAGGCAATCACCGCAGCCGAAGAAGTCAGCCGCTCCTGGTAGGGCGTACCTTTCAGGGCGTCCACCAGTTGCAGGTACATCCCATGCGTCAGACCATCCGCCGCCACGTCACCCAGCGAATAGTTAATCGCAATCTGGCGCGGATGCAGCGCTTCAAGCGTCTGGCGCAGCATGGGGGCAATACCTGCATCATAGGTATGCACCGTTGGATACAGCCCGGCTTCGCGCACCAGTTCAGCATCGTAACGGCCCACAATAGCAATGCGCTGCCCGTCCTTCGTCAGGATGAATGCGCTTTGCCAGGTCACATCATGACCAACGGTCAATTTCAGCACCGGGTCAGGCTGCTCTGAAGTTTCGCGCACAAACGTTAGCCAGCAATCCACATCCTGCGCTTGCAGAATGCTGACTGCCTGGGCTACTTTCTCGCTCTGAATGGCGTTGTCCATATGTATTTCTACCCTCCCTTATGAGTGTCAGTGTGTATTATCCCATCTCGGCCAAGTTTGTGAAGATAGAGAAGTTTATCTTTGTTCAACCCCTTAGTATTGACAAAATCGGATACTTACTCTATACTAATCTCAAGGTAATATCGAGTCACCAGGAGGTCTTTATGCAGAGGTGGGAATACGCCATTTACGACATTACCGTAACGCAGGGGATGTTGGGGGGAACATCAGCCAAGGTAGTCTTTTTGAAGCATCCCAGACGTGAGGTTCTTGAGATCAAGCCGGATAAGTCGCAGGGAGACAGAAATATTCATGATGCTTGGATGCGAGTATTAGCTCAGATGGGGATTGAGGGGTGGGAGTTAGCCGCAACACAAGGTGAGCATATCTGGGTCTTTAAGCGCCCAATCCCCTAAAGCAGGCAATATTCGCAGGCCAGAAACAAGTGTCAGGTTACTCGTAGCTAAGAGAAGGGCGCAAAATCCTTTTGTGTCTCGCAACTACTGTTCGCTTGCAAAGATTTCACAAAATAGTGTAAACATTTCACGCTCCTCCCACCGCCGCATACCCCGTCAACTCTACATAGCCCTGCCCGCTGAGGGGCGCCCCGTTGTGCTGCCCCTGAATGTCTACTGCGCCCTCCCAATAGACCACTCCGGTTGATTGCGTCGTCACCAGTTCCTGATCGCGCAGTTCTGGCGTCAACGTCAGCGCCAGCTTGAGCGAAGTAATCGTCACCTGCCAGCCAGAGGGATAGCCTGCCTGTGTCACCGGGCTGGTCCAGGTGTCCAGCGCCTGGCTGGTAAAATCACCAGGTGGGAGCGAAGCTGCGCTGCCATCGGGTGCTACATAGGTTGCGTAGGTCGCAACGGTCTTCCCAGAGGAGTCGCGGAGAAAATACATCATGATCTCACTCTGATCAGCAAGCTGAAGGCTGTACCAATCCCAGCCTCCGCCGGTGAGCGTCAGAAAATTGCCCCATTGATGGTCCATCCACGCCAGCCCAGTTACCTGCACTGTCACCCCATGATCGCTGATGGTACCAGTCAGCGGCATGCGCGTCCGCGAATAGTAATACGAGAAGCCCAACAAGCCAATGGTAATCAACCCATCGTCGCCATGCAGCACTGGCGGTTTACTGGCATGCAAGTCCAGGTTGAGCGAGTAATCTTGCATCGTTGCCGCGAGTTGATCATGTCCGTTCAAACCCTGCATGGTCCAATCGCCCACCGCCAGATGAAAGCCATCGCTTGACGTGCCATCGGAGATAACGGCGTTTGGTTCTTCGAGCAAACGTTGGTCGTAATGAAATGCACTGCGCGTAATATCCGAGATGGCAAAATGCGCCGCATAAAAGGGCGGCAACTGGCCGCGCAGCGTCTGGAAGATCACATACTCAAAGCCATACGTGTGCGTTTGCCCGCTGGCATCCTTCCCCTCCAGGTGGCCGGTGTAGTACCACCATTCGGTCAAGTCATGATGGGGCGCCTCGTCTTGCGGAAAGCGCACAGGCGGCAGGGGCGTTGCCTGGGGCGTCGGTGGAATGGGTGGCAGACTCCCACCCGTCGCAATAGTTCCAGGTACGCCGCACCCGGCCAGCACCATTGCTAGCCCAAGCAGCACCACCAGCATGCGGCTCGCTCTAGCTGATCTACCTGTACCACCGGCTTCCAGCCGGTGACCCCTGCTCATGCTCATCAGAGCACCCCCTCACGCTCTCGTTCTGGCGCCGCTTCGAGGGCAGTTTCAGCGGTTCCTACGCCGCTCTCTTCGAGCGCATGCGCGTGCGCCGGAATCAGCCGATCTAACCAGCGCGGCCACCACCAGTTCCAGGTTCCCAGCAGGCGCATTGTTGCCGGCACCAGCAGCCCGCGCACCAGCGTAGCATCCAGCGCTACCGCCAACGCCATCCCTAGCCCCAGCGCCTTCACCAGAATCATGTTGGCCGTCACAAACGACAGGCTGACTACCACGACAATCAGCGCGGCGCTGGTCACAATGCGCCCGCTGCGCTCCAGACCAACGGCCACGCTGCGCGTGTTATCATGCGTGGCCTCCCAGCTTTCCTTCACACGCGAGAGCAGGAAGACCTCATAATCCATTGAAAGGCCAAAGAGGGCACAAAAC
>DATBGS010000090.1:0-150968 GCA_036557885.1 Ktedonobacterales bacterium | reverse complement strand
GGGTGCCCCGCAGTCTCCACAAAACACCTCATCACCCGCCAGGGGCGTTCCACAGTTGGAGCAGCTTTCTTCCTGGGCGAGTTCATCTGGGGCAATGAGCATCTCACCCAGCAGTTCAGAACTCTGCCGACCACAGGCCTGACAGGGGCCACGCACGTCAAGGCGTTTCGCCCCACAATGTTGACAAAACATCACCCTCTCCCTTCTACTACACCATTCACTCGCCATCTTCCGCATCAATAAGCTACCGACGAAGGCGGAGTTTGAACACAAAGGAGGGCTAACTGGTGTGTATCCGCAGCGAGACATACCCACCCTTGGGTAAGTTTCATCAACTGCGCCACAGGGGCTTCCACAGGCACCAACACCCAACGAATGTCATACTTTTCCATCAACTGATCCCACCCTGGCTCGCCGCCAAAAATTGTCTGATAATCGCTCAACACCTGCTCATCAAATGCATCTACACGAGAATCCACCATGACGAGCGTATGCGCCAAGGTCAACTCTATATAATCCGCCCATTCTAGCGTGGTAAAACCAGCTCCGGCAGGCAGAACACCTCCAGGAAAGGCCCCACGCTGAATCGTCTGCACCGCCTCCACCGGAAACAGTTGCGGGGAAAAATGCGCTTTGAGCAGCGGCGTTCTTCCACCAGGCAAAGCTCCATGATTTGCTACCACTACTACCACCAAGATGCTTAAACTCACCATCCACCCCCAAGAGTGCTGCCTCCCCTCGATCGCCTCAATGCGCCACGATCGCTCGAACACCATCCGGCTTACTTGTGTCGTCTTCCCTAGTCCAACAGCAACCGCCCATTCGGCACCCCACGCAGTTATTTCACGGCCTAGAATCGGCGTCACCACCACCGCCCACAGCGGCAACGCACGCACAGACACCAGTGCCATCGCCGTAAACACCCCTGCCAAGGCCCACCCCAACGCCCCTGGCTCTCGCGTAGCCCACTGCTCCAACACTGAAGCAGATGCACCCATCCCCCGATCAACCGGTTGCAGCGCACGCCCTCCCCTGAGCCAGCCCCGCAGAACCCCACAAGCACCTAACAACAGAAGCAAAACAAGAAATATCTTTCCATACAACTGGTGGAAATCAGGTGATCCCCATTCTTGAACATTGCTGAGCGCCGTCCCACTGGAAAAAAAGGTGAAAAGATGTAGCCACCCCGACACTCCCCAAGGGGTGATCAACGCAGCCAGACAGCACGCTGCCAGTGTACGAGTTAACTGCCAGCGACGTGCCATAATCTCCCGCGTGCTGGCGGCACGCGGGAACATCCACACCAGCACCGTCGCGGTAGCTAGCATAAGCAATCCGGCAATGTAGCCGCTATGCAGATTTGCCCAAAGCACCAAAACAAACGGGAACGGCCAAAGCTTCCTGGGGTTCCCACTCTGCCAATATGACCACAATTGCTCAGACCACCAGAGCGTCAACAACAGCGAGAAGATATGCGGGCGGGCCAGCCAGTGAATAGAAGTTAATGCGATTGCAGCTAATGTCAACGGAAGAGCCAGCAACAACGGCACCCCACGCTTCTGCACAGCGCGAAAAAGGCAGGTGCTCGTCAAGGCGACCATACCTGCAACAAATGCTACCACCCCATTCAACCCAAACCAGGACCAGATACTTGCGAAGATGAGTTCAGATAACCACTCCCAAGCAATAAATGGCTGCCCATAATCAGCGCTGGTCAGGAAATTCCCCTGGGGTAGACCACCTTGCGCAAGCATATCGCTTCCCAGACGCAAGTGCAGTGCTGTATCCCCATCCGTGCTGATCACCCGCACCTGACCAAGAAACACGACCCCAAGCAGAATCGCCCCAAAAAGCATAACCTGAATAGAAGGAATCATCCACCTGGCAAGGGCACTAAGTCCTCCTTGAGATTGAAGGGGAAAAGCCAGGTTAACTGGTTGATTTTCTGTTTGGTTGAGTGGCTTGGTTGTCGTCTCTTTCATGCTTTCTCCCCTGTCACCTTTCTTAGCGATTACAGTATAGCGTCAATAAGCACCCCTGACAAATGCATAGATCAGCGCCCATCGCGCGTCCTGGGCTTCTCATCGTACTCCGCTCAGGTTCCAGGCTTGCCGTAAGAAGTGTGATATAATGTAAGAGGTCTGGCCCCACTACCAAGAAGGTCCGCCCATTTCTGAGAAATTCCTTGCGCAAAAGCGGCGCTGAAAGGATAGTTTTCATTCATGAAAGCCGGAGTTCACCCAAAATTTGTCGAAACCACTGTGACGTGTGCCTGTGGCAATACATTTACCACTGGCAGCGTCAAACCAAACCTTCGAGTAGATGTCTGCTCGAACTGCCACCCGTTTTTTACCGGCCAGCAGCGCATCCTTGACAGCGCAGGCCGTGTAGAACGCTTCCGCAAGCGCTTTAATCTGAAAGAGGAATAAGCCTAAAAGCGTTGAGACGTTACAGAGACAGGGTTATCCTTGACCCAAGCTTGATACTGCTGGATACTTGCCTCCCTGTCTCTTGTCTCGCGCAGCTTGAACAAGGGGGCTATTCCTCGTTTTATTTTGCGTTAGTTCGAGGAACACTCTGTGGCAACATTTAACTATGGGGGACAGGCGGTAATTGAGGGCGTTATGATGCGCGGCAGAAAAATGGTCGCTGTCGCTGTAAGAAAGCCCAATGGAACCATCCTTCTTCATAAGGAACTCTTGACCCCTCGCCTCTACCAAAATCGGCTTTTCAGGCTCCCTTTCTTACGCGGCATATTGCTCCTTTGGGATATGTTGGTGCTTGGGACGCGGATGATGGCCTTTGCTACTGGTGTTGCCTCTGGGGAAATCACGGAAGAGAATCAAAAAACCTCAACTTTAGGGAAAGGGATGCTAGCCATCACACTTGCTATCTCCCTTACCTTCGTCGTTGTACTGTTTTTCCTCGGACCCCTCGCCCTCGTTGGTGCTTTGCAACGCCAGATTGGAAACGCGCTGGCCCTCCTACTGGAAGGGGTTATCCGCTTAGCCATCCTTATTGGATACCTGTGGTTGATCAGCCGTCTCAACGGAGTGCAACGAGTATTTGGCTATCATGGAGCCGAACACAAAGCCATCAACACCTTTGAACAAGGCCAGCCGCTTGATGTCATCCATGTGCGGCAGGCATCCAAGGTCCACACACGCTGTGGCACCGGGTTTTTACTCATTGTGATGGTCATTTCAATCTTTGTCTTCGCCTTGGTTGGCAATCCACCGCTGGTCATTCGTATCCTTTCGCGCATCGTGCTCATTCCAGTCGTTGCGGCCATTGCGTATGAAGTGATGCGATTGGGGGCCACCTATTATCGCTATCAGGTGGTACGATGGCTGCTAGCACCCAGCTTGGCACTCCAGGGCTTAACCACCCGCGAACCAGATGACTCACAAATCGAATGCGCCATCCGCGCGCTGGAACAAGTGCTTGAGCAAGATGGGGTGATGATCCCAGAGAGGACCAGCACATGAGTCAACCCTCTCGCCCTCAAGACCCCACAGTCTCCCAACCAGATCTGGCAACGCCCACACCAGGCCAGCCAGAGCCTATCTCATCAACGCAGGCTTCAGCTTCTCAACTCACACCGGACAAGTGCCAGAAAAATAGCCAGGTACCTCCTAAAAAAATACTGACGCCACAACGCCTGCAACGCCGCTCATTTGGGCGCTGGCTGATTATGGCACCCATGCGCCTGTCCTATCGTTTCTGGACAAGGATAGCCGCGCACATTTTTCCCGAAGGCACCCGGCGAGCGCACCTGGCTGAGCGCGTCGGGATTCCACTCCCTGATCGGCTTGATCTCAGCTGGGTGACAGCCAACCTAGCCGTTGGCGGGCGTCCACGCCTTGAAGACATCCCACTCCTGGCCCGCAAAGGCATTACGCGCGTCGTAGATACGCGGGCAGAATACAGAGATGATGAGGATGCGCTAAACCAGGAAGGCATTCAACTGCTGCACCTTCCCACGCCTGATACCCATCCGTTGTCCCTGGAACATTTGATGGTGGGAACAAAATGGGTGCTGTGCCAGATTCAGGAAGGCCAGAAAGTATTGATTCACTGCGAGCATGGTGTAGGGCGAAGCGTCCTGCTCACCTGCGCGTCACTCGTGCGCGATGGTTATTCCTCCGATAGCGCAACACGTCTGGTACAATCAAAACGCTGGCAGGCGTCGCCAAATCATCGCCAGATCAAAAGGCTGCACGAGTTTGAGGAGGCTCTGCGGGCCAATGCACAAAATCAGCTTAAACAAGCTGGGGAACAACCAGAGCATGCAATGTGAAAATGCGCGTTGCCAACAAGACAATCTTCCGGGCACTCAGGTATGTACGCGATGCGGGTGCTTGCTTCCTGGAGTGGTCTTGTCCAGTCGCTACTACATTCAAGAACTGGTGGGCATTGGAGGCATGGGTGCCGTCTATCGTGCACTCGATCTCCAACTGGAACGCGAGCTAGCTCTCAAAGCGCTGCTTCCACGAGGAAATGATGCCGGTGAATTACGCCAGCGCTTCTTACGGGAAGCTAAAGTAGCGGTTCGGCTGGAGCATCCGCACATCGTCCCCGTCTACCATACCGATGAAGATCAGGGCGTCGCCTTTCTCCTCATGCCGCTCTTGCGCGGTGGCACACTTAAAGACCGCATGCAAGAGCGCCCACTGCCTCCAGGTGAAGCCTTAACCTACATGCGTCAACTTGGTTCAGCGCTCGACTTTGCGCACACCCGCCCTGAGCCAATCATCCACCGGGATGTTAAACCCGCCAACATCCTATTTCATCAAGATAACGGCCAGCTCCTGCTTTCCGATTTTGGTATAGCCCGCCTCGCGGGGACTTCCCCTGACCTCACCCGCCCAGATGTCGCACCAGGGACCGTGCTCTTCATGGCCCCAGAGCAAAGCAAAGGGCACGCCGTACCTGCCAGCGACCAATATAGTGCAACGATCATCCTTTATGGACTGTTGACCGGACGCCTGCCTTTTGATGGTGCGGACGGGCTGGCAATCGCCATCCAGCATGCAACAGAACGACCTGCCCCACCAAGCGCCATCAATCCAGCCCTCTCACCAGCCGTAGATGCCGTAGTGATGCGCGGTTTGGCAAAACGCCCAGATGAGCGCTTCCCGACCATGCGCGCATTGGTACGCGCTCTGGATATGGCATTGCGCGCCCCAGGTGGGTCAAGTTCTACGCTTACCAGGCCGCGTGAAGCCACGTTCCCCGTCCTTCCTGCGGTACGCCTGACCCTTCCAACAGTACGCCCCGCCCCTGATCCCGACAAATTGGAGACTTTGCGGCATCAGGCAAAAGAGGCACGAAACGCCAAGCGCTATGAAGACGCAGCACACCTCTACCGCCAGCTTGCAGCCCTTGAGCCAGGACACGCAGCAACATGGTTCTGGCTAGGCTGGGCCTTAAATGCCTTGGGTAATTATGGAGAGGCGCTTTCAGCATTAGACGCTTGCCTGGAGTTAGAACACCAGCGGGCGCGCGTCTGGAATACGCGCGGGTACGCACTGTATATGCTTGGTCGCTATCAGGAATCCTTGACATGCTGCGACCGCGTATTAACATTTGAAGCAGATAATGCTGCCGCCTGGCAAAATCGCGCAGTCGTTCTGCAAAAACTTGGCAACACCGAAGAAATGCTGGCGGCATTCGAGCGAGCGGCAGAGCTGCAACCCACACCCTTGCGTTTTCAGCGCTTGATTGAAGCGCTGCACGCGGCAGGCCGCCCACAAGCAGCCCAACAATATGAGGTACGCCTGCGCGAGATGTTGGCTCAGCATCCTGCAAAACCACAACAACGATAGGCAAAAGACAAAAAATAGCCTGGAGGCTTCGCTCCATTGGTCCGGGGCCTCCAGGAATGCTCTCTTAATCATTCTCTTGCTACAAAGGAGATTGTATGTCTACCTCTTCCGCTGCTGCGGCAGCACGCCACTACGCAGAAACTCATCAGGAACTCTTTCTTGCCGACCTCAAGGAGCTTCTACGCATCCCCAGCATCAGCACACTTCCAGAGCATCGAGAAGACGTGCGCCGGGCGGCTGAACTGGTTGCCACCCACTTGCATCGCGCCGGGCTTGAGCACGTCGAGGTCATCTCTACCCAGGGGCACCCACTCGTCTATGGAGAATGGCTGCATGCACCCAACAAACCAACCATGCTTCTCTATGGACACTACGATGTTCAGCCAGTTGATCCGCGAGCGCTCTGGGACTCCGACCCGTTTGAGCCTACCGTAAAAGGTGATGAGCTTTTTGCGCGGGGCGCCTCAGATGACAAAGGGCAAATGCTCGCACTCGTCAAAGCCCTGGAGTCGCTCCATCAAGCCAACGGAGGTTTCCCCGTCAATGTCAAGGTACTCATAGAAGGCGAAGAAGAGGCGGGCGGCGAATCCATCGAGGCGTATGTCAAGGAGCATCCAGAACGGCTTGCCGCCGATGTCGCCCTCATCTACGATACCGGTATGCCAGCCGCCGGGATTCCTGCCATCACCTATGGGTTACGGGGCATCCTCTATACCGAACTAGAGGTGCGTGGCGCCAAACGCGACCTCCACTCCGGCAGCTACGGCGGCGTCGCCCCTAATCCATTACATGCCCTCGCCCTCATTCTTTCAGGGCTGAAAGACCGCGACGGCCACATCCACATTCCCGGCTTTTATGATCGCGTGCGACCAGTTACAGAGCAAGAGCGCAAAAACTGGGCGAGCTATCCTTTTGACATAGACGCTGCCTTGAAGCAAGAAATGGGCGTCTCTGTTCTGCCAGGCGAAACAGAATACCCTACCGAGGAACGACGCACAGCCCGGCCCACACTGGAAGTACATGGAATCATCGGAGGCTTCACCGGCAAAGGCGCGAAAACGGTCATCTCAAATGTTGTTACCGCTAAGGTAAGCATGCGCCTGGTCCCCGACCAGCACCCGGCAGAAATCTTCCCGCTGTTTGAGCGAGCAGTGCAGAGCCTCTGCCCTCCCGGCAACGAAGTCACCGTCCGCAATCTGCATGGCGGCGATGCCGTTTTGCTGCCATTGGAAAGCCACTGGATGAGCCTGGCAACAACAGCGCTGAAAAAAGTGTTTGGCCGCGATCCCGTCTTCTTGCGCGAAGGCGGCTCAATCCCCATTGGCGCCTTATTTGACTCTGTGCTGCATGCGCCCACCATCTTTATAGGCTTTGCGCTCCCCGATGATAATGCCCATGCTCCCAATGAGAAATATTACTTGCCCAATTACGCGCTTGCCATCCAAAGCGCCATCGAGCTACTCTGCGAGGTGGGCCATGCCTGAAACCATGCTAGACCTGGCGGGCATCTACCCGCCAGTACCCACGTTCTTCACCGAATCAGGTGAACTCGACCTGCCAACCCTTCGTCGGCATCTCAAACGGCTGACGACGCCAGCGCGGGTGAGTATTGCCGGCATTGTTGCCTTAGGCTCCAATGGCGAAGCCGCTCATCTAGATGAGCAGGAGCGCCAGCAAGTCATTCACTTCATCCGCCAAGAAACGCCCGCAGCGCTTCCCGTCCTGGCAGGCGCAAGCGCCCAGTCAACCCGCGCGACCATTGCCCTCTGTGAAGCAGCAGCCCGTGCAGGAGCAGACGCAGTGCTCATCTTACCGCCATCTTACTTTCGCACCCAGATGAGTCGTGAGGCGCTAGTGCACCACTACCTCGCAGTGGCCTCGGCCAGCCCTCTCCCAACCATCATCTACAACATGCCAACAAGTACAGGTGGGTTGGACCTTGATGCAGAAACCATCATCGCCATCTCCGAGCATCCTCGCGTGCTAGGGGTAAAAGATAGCGCGGGAAACGTCACCAAATTAGCCGAAATTGTCGCCAAGGCGCGGCAGGGATTTCGAGTCATGGCAGGCAGCGCCGGATTCCTGCTCCCCGCGCTTGCTGTGGGCGCCACTGGGGCCGTAGCAGCGCTGGCAAACATCGCCCCCCGACAATGCCGCATGGTGATAGAACTATTTCAGCAAGGGCACATGGAGGAAGCGCGAACCCTTCAGGCCCGGCTGGTACCGATCAATACAGCAGTAACCTCTCGCTATGGCGTGCCCGGCTTAAAGGCAGCTTTGGAGCTTGCTGTTGGCTACGGCGGATTGCCACGCCCGCCATTGCTTCCGCTTACCAGCAGCGAACGCGAACAGGTAAAAAAGCTGCTCGCAGGCATAGAAGCAGACTAAAAGCGAATAAAAGCATGCTTTTGGTAGTGTTGCCAAAGGCCAGACATTGACGATAGCTCAGATGAGCACTATACTGTTGTTATGTCTTTGTCATCTCGTGGATGCTAGTAACTCAACCTGGTAGGCTGAATGACGGGATCATCACCCACCAGGGTTTTTTATGGGGACAGCAACTATGGCTCTCATCGAAGAGCGTCCTGTCGTATTTCCGAGCCGTGATCGCTCGGTCATTCTTCTGGAGGGGGTGCTGCATGTGCCCAGCGCCTCTCCCTCCTCCCCATTTCCAGCCGTCATCCTCTGTCACCCCCAGCCAGCCAGCAGCAACATGAACGATGAGCTTGTACTGCATCTCGCGCAAGAACTGGCAAAAAATGGTTTTCTGGCCTTACGCTTCAACTTTCGCGGCGTAGGACGCAGCCAGGGGGAACAAACCGACGGACGTTTCGAGCCACTTGATGTTGCTGGGGCCGTCGAGTTCCTCTCCCAGCAAAAAGAATGCAGACGAGAAAAAATTGCCCTGATGGGACATGCCTTTGGTGCTTTTATTGCCCTCACCTATGCACCCTATGATCCGCGCATCCGCACAGTAGTTGCTATCAGCCTGCCCATCTTCCGCCTGGGAAAAGGCTTTGGCGAAAAATTTGAGCGCCCCAAACTCTTTGTAACAGGCGAATTCGACGAAGTATGCCCCCGCCACAAGCTGGAGCCATTTGTCTCAACGCTTCCAGGCGGCAAAGGCATAAAGATCATCACAGGCGCCCGCCACCTCATGCGTGGCTACGAACGCGAAACAGCAGGCGCCATTCTTACCTACCTGAAACGCTGGAGCGAAACCCCCGGCGTGTAGCCATATGCTCAAGAAAATGCGCCACAGAGGACCATTGTGCCAACCAATCCAAATAACCCACTGATCGTACAAAGTGATCGCTCTCTCCTCCTGGAAGTAGATCACGCGCTTCATGATGAAGCGCGTGATGCCCTCGCGCAATTTGCCGAACTGGAAAAATCGCCAGAACATATCCACACCTATCGGCTGTCTCCCCTCTCTCTCTGGAATGCCGCAGCATCTGGGCTGCACTTTGAGCAAGTAGTCGCTGCCCTGACAAAATTCAGCAAATATGATCTCCCTGCCAATGTGGTAACAGATATTCATGATTATATGAAGAGATATGGACGCCTCAAGCTTACCAAAGAGAGGGACACCCTGCTTTTATCCTCTCCCGATACCGCGCTAATCACTGAGGTTGCCCGCCACAAGCGCATGGCGCCTTACCTTCTTCGGCAAATCAACCCACACACGCTGGCCGTTGATCCCGCCCGTCGCGGACATATAAAGCAGGCGCTCATCCATATCGGCTTCCCGGCGGAGGATTTAGCCGGCTACACTGATGGGTCGCTTCTCTCGCTTGACCTGCGCCCCATTACAGCAAGTGCCCAACCCTTCACCTTGCGGGGATATCAGCAAGCCTCGGTTGACGCCTTCTACCTGGGCGGGAGTCCCAGCGGTGGCTGTGGCGTGATCGTCCTCCCCTGTGGCGCAGGCAAGACTATCGTTGGCATCGGCGCAATTGCTTCCCTGCAACGCAGCACCCTGATTCTCTCCCCAAACACCGTTGCGGTGCGTCAATGGATTCACGAACTGCTGGACAAAACCACCCTGGACCCCAGCCAGATCGGTGAATATACCGGCGAGCGCAAAGACATTCGCCCCATCACCGTCAGCACCTATCAGATATTGACCTATCGCCCCAACGAAGAAAGCGACTTTCCCCATTTCAGCCTGTTCACCAGCCAGGATTGGGGCCTCATCGTCTACGATGAGGTGCATTTGCTCCCGGCCCCCATTTTCCGCATCACCGCCGAAATCCAGGCCCGCCGCCGCCTTGGGTTGACCGCCACATTGGTCCGTGAAGATGGACGCGAAGCCGATGTCTTTGGACTGATTGGCCCCAAACGCTACGACGTTCCCTGGCGAGAACTGGAGCGGCAAGGCTGGATTGCCACTGCCGAATGCCATGAAATCCGCGTCAGCCTCCCTGAAGATGAGCGTCTGGAATATGCCGTCGCCGAAGATCGAGAGAAATACCGTATTGCTGCCGAAAATCCAGGCAAGCTAGAGATCATGCAGAGGCTAATCAGCAAACATCAGGATGATCAGATACTCATTATCGGCCAGTACATTGACCAACTCAAAACCATCGCCGACTTACTCGACGCCCCCCTCTTGACAGGTCGCACACCCAACGCACAGCGCGAAAAACTCTACGAACGTTTCCGAGAAGGGCAGCTAAAACGCCTGGTTGTCAGTAAAGTGGCGAACTTTGCAATTGACCTGCCCGACGCCAATGTCGCCATTCAAGTTTCGGGAACATTCGGCTCGCGCCAGGAAGAGGCCCAGCGCCTGGGCCGCATCTTGCGCCCCAAAACCGATGGAGGAATAGCTTCCTTCTACACCATCGTCACCCGCGACACCCGCGATCAAGATTTCTCAGCCAACCGGCAACTGTTTCTGACCGAACAGGGATACCGCTATCTGATTGAAGATGGAGAAGAGATGCTCACCACCTCATCCAAAGAAACACCTCTCCTGGCTTCCCATGAATCCTCTCCCTCCCCCGGTAACAGAAGCTCATCAAACGGCATCTGGCCTTCCCCAGAATCACCCTGATGAGCACGCTATTCGCCTCAGCCTGGAATGCGAATGTTATAATCTGCTACTGGGCTGGAAGGAGTGTCAGCACAGGAACAAGATGCAACAGTTCTCTCAGCAATGGGGCAAACATTACTTCCCAGCCCACTCAGCAAATATCATAAAGAAGGGCGGCATTCAGGTCCCAAAAAACCTGAAGGAGGAAACCATGAAAATCATCATCCTTGGCTGTGGGCGCGTTGGCGCAACCCTTGCCCAGATGATGGATCAGGCGGGACACAAAGTCACCGTTATAGACTATAGCAATGACTCCTTTCACCGATTGGACCAGCATTTCACAGGGAAAACGCTGATAGGTGATGGTATTGATGAAGATGTCCTCAAACGCGCAGAAATAGAGCAGGCGGATGTGTTCGTAGCTGTCACCAATGGAGACAACCGCAACATTATGTCAAGCCAAATTGCCAAGCACATCTTCCAGGTTCGCAAGGTGCTCTGCCGCATCTATGATCCCACCAGAACAGAGATTTACCAGAGGCTCGGACTTGATGTCATCTGCCCGACGCTGGTGGGCGCCCAAATGTTTAAGGAAGCTATCGAAGAAGGCTTGGTTCAGCGAGTTTCTGGAGGACTCACTCCCCCGCGTTAGGAGAGAAACAACATGTATATTATCGTTGGTGGTGGCGGGCAGATTGGCTACTATGTCACTAAGGGCCTGGTTGCCCAAGGCCATGAAGTCCTGCTGCTGGATAAAAACGCGCAGCGCGTGCAGACCCTTTCGGACGAGCTTGGCTTGAACGTTTTACGTGGGGATGCTTGCGAAGCCCGCACACTGGAAGAAAACGGCTGTAGCCGCGCGAATGTAGTTATCGCCGTCACTGGTGATGACGAAGACAATCTCGTTATTTGCCAGCTTGCCAAAGAGCGCTTTCTCGTAAAAAAGACGATAGCCCGCGTCAACAATCCCAAAAACGAACGCATCTTTGCCAAGCTGGGAATTACGACTACCGTAAGTCCCACCAAAAACATCCTGCGCCTGATCGAAACAGAAGTTCCCCACCACAGTGTGGTTCCGCTAATGAATCTCAAGCAGGTGGGGCTTGAATTTGTTGAGGTCAGTGTGCCCCGTAAATCGCCTGCCATCGGCAAGTCTCCCACACAAATTAGCCTGCCAGAACACTCAACAATCGTCCTGATCATGCGCGGCACCAACTACTTCATGCCAGGAAACCAGACAACAATCCAGGCAGAAGATCAGATCTTTGCGCTCGTAAAGGATACCGACGAACCGGCGCTGCGCAAGGCCATCTTTGGCGCCGAGAACGAGCAGACCCAATAGCCCAGCAGCCACAGAAAAGCGGCGACCCTGCCAGCCCTCAGTCATGAGGTGCTCTTCGTCGCCGCCCATTTTGTGCCCTGGAAGCATCCCTTTTGGAAATCCCTGCAATCACCTCCTACCTGCCTTCTTTTCTCACCCCAGAGTCTTTTCACCATCTATTCACCCTGTTCCCGCATGTTTTTACCTGCCCCACATACACTACTGCTAAAACATCCGTCACACAGAAGAACCGCGCAGCTCATGGAGAGAACAGCAACCAGATACTCACCGAGGAAACCCGCGAGAAAGTGGGGCAGGTCCAAACCCTGGCGCCTGCTGCACCCGCTCGCTTTAGCCGCTTTTGGTTTGATGGTCATCCTCCTTGCAGGGTGCGACGTAGACCAGCAGGCGCTCCAGCGCGACCCCTTTATGCGCGACATGGTGCAGCTTCAGCAGCAAACCAACCGGGCCTATCAGATGGGGAAGCCATTTGAGGTAGGCAACACTCGCTGGAATATTCAGGCCGCGCACGCCAGCCTCGCATTGCGCCTGGGGCAGAATGTCTCCCTCAAGGCGCAGGGCAAGTTTGTCATCATTGATTTTGTTTTCACCAACCTGACCAGCCAGACCCAACGTCCCACCCCCGATATGCTTCAGGTCGTGGATGACCAATCTCACAGTTACAAAGCTGATCTCCAGACCACACTGATGCTCTCTACCTGGCAGAAAACAGCAAACTTTCTGAGTGATAGCTTTCAACCCAACCAGGCCAAAAACTGCTCCATCGTCTTCGATATTCCCCTGGTAGCCAAAAACCTCTCGCTGAACTTCCAATCCTTTCCCACCGAAGACGACCCTCCGCCTATCTAGCCAAAGGAGTCTACATGTTTCGCACGATCTATCTCCCGCTTGATAACTCGGATTACTCCAATGCCTCCATTGACATCGCCCTGGAGCTTGCCAGGGCATGCGGCTCTCAACTCATTGGCAGCCATGTCTATGCTGCCAGGATGCACGATTACCGCTTCAAGCAGATGGAATACACCTTGCCGGAAGAGTATCAAGACGAGCAAGAACTGGAGCGGCAGCGAAAAATTCACGACAGCCTGATTACACGTGGCCTGCGTCTCATCTCTGACTCCTATCTGGATGTGCTGCTAGAGCGCAGCACGCTTGCCAAGATTCCCTGTGCGCCAAAAACCTTCGATGGACAAAACTGGCAGGAACTGGTCAAAGATATAGAAGAGAGCCAATACAATCTGGTGATTATGGGCGCGTTGGGCATGGGTGCCGTCAAAGAAAGTCAAGTCGGCAGCGTCTGTGAGCGCGTCACCCGCCGCGTGAGAAAAGATGTACTGGTTGTCAAAGATGTTCGCCCCTGGCAGGAGCAGCGCGAAGGCAGCATCGCCGTCGCCATAGATGGCAGCCCGCAATCGTTTGGCGGCTTAAAGCTCGCTATTGAGCTTGGCCGCGCCCTCCAACGCCCGGTGGAGGCCATTGCCGTCTACGACCCCTACCTGCACTACTCCGTCTTCAACAGCATCGTCAACGTCCTCTCGCAAGAGGCAGCCAAAGTCTTCCGCTTCAAGGAGCAGGAGCAGCTTCACGAAGAGATCATTGATACCGGCCTGGCAAAAATCTACGAATCGCACCTGCAAATCGCCAAAAACGTGGCCGCCGAAGATGGAGTAGACCTCAAAGTCACGCTCATGGACGGCAAAGCCTGGGACAAAATCCTCCAATGGACCAAACGCGAACGCCCCTGGCTCCTCATTATGGGGCGCATTGGCGTCCATAGCGCCCAGGAAATGGACATCGGCAGCAACAGCCAGAACCTGCTCCGCCAGGTTCCCTGCAACGTTCTGCTGTGCAGCAGTACCTACATCCCGCAAATTGATATTCGCGCTGAAGCGACGATTACCTGGACTCCAGAAGCCAGCGCGCGTATGGAGCGCGTGCCAGCTTTTGTGCGTGGCATAGCCCGCACTGCCATTCACCGCTACGCGATGGAGCGCGGCCACTCGGTCATCTCCAACAGCATTGTGGATGAAGCCGTGAGCGAGATTCTCCCAGAATCAGCCGCCCGCGCAATGGGCATCGCCGCCAAAACAGTCGCCATTGAAGCACACGTTACCTCCCCTGACCAGGATGCCACCTACGTCTGCGGGGAGTGCGGGTATGCCGCGCGCAACGTGCTGCCCGTCGCCTGTCCCATCTGCCACTCCGGGCCAGAGCGCTTCACGCTCATTGATAAACGCTTGATTGAAAGCACCGCCGCGCAGGAAGGGCCGCTCTCCGAAGAGGAGAGCTTTGATGGCGTCAAGGTGAAGTGGACTGAAGAGGCCAAAAAACTGCTCTGGACCATGACCGATGCCTACGCCCGACGCCGCGCCAAAGCCCGCATTGAAAAAATGGCGCGTGTGCAGCGCCTGCCAGCCATTACGGTTGATCTGGCCCACCCCATCGTGCAGGAAACCATCGGCGACCTGAACACCCTGCACGCCAATGCTCCGCTGCCTTCTTCCAACACGCAGTTTAGCAGCGAACAGACAATGGGAGCGAGAGATAGTCAACAGCCCACATGGACACCTGAAGCCAGGGAGCGGCTGGGGCGTGTCCCAGAGGGCTATATGCGCGAAATGACCGAGGACATCATCCTCAGACACGCTGCTGAGGCACAGACAAGCACCATCACGCTCGCCCTTGCAGAAAACGGCATCGAGATCGCCAAGGGCGAGATGGTGGCAATGATTCAGAACCAACAAACTCGCAAGCACAAGCGCCAGCAAGCCTCCAGCGGACAATGCCCCGTCGCCCATCAGCCAGAGGCTGCTCCATCCCCGCATGTCACCGAAAACGCCCAGACGTATATAGACACCCTGGCTGAGCGTTCTGAGGCCAGCAATAAAGCCAGCGCAGAACGTGCCAGCGAATTAGTTGAGCATGTCGCCACGCTGCGCGCATCAGAGCGCGGTCTGAATGAGGTCACACCAGAATTCATTGCTCAGTTAGGAAAAAAGCTGGGATATGGGCATCCGGCCAGTGAAAAAACCTATGAACATGCTTTTGTCTGGACAGCAGAAGCGCTGGCAAAGCTGGAAGAAGTGCCCGATTTTTGTCGGGAACTGACCCGCTGGCGGGTTGAATGGACTGCCTATAAGAAGAACCTGGGCCGCCTGATCACCCCAGAAGCAATGGGGGTCAAATACGAGCTGTGGGGCGAGGTCTCCGCGCATATCCGCGAGCGCTCTGACCGGCAACTGCCCTGGGCGCCAGAAGCTGAACAGCGCCTGGAGAAAGTACCTGAGTTTGTCAAAGGGCAGGTCATCCAATCAGTCGAAGGCAACGCGCGCCAGATGGGATACGCGCAGGTCACATCTGACGTGCTGGATCACGTCATCGAAAAATGGCGTACATCAGGTGATTTCCATGAGGGCCGCTATGGTTTTAGATAACTTACCTGCTGTACATAGGAATAGTTTGTAGCACACACCTGGAGCAGCAGACCATGCCTACCCCGAACCTGGGACCAGACACAATTCATTTTCCATTCTTTTTGCCCAATGGCTACACCATTGGCATCGTGATGCAGTTCCACATCCTCGTGGTGGCTTTCATCATGGGCACCGCGATCATCATGGCCGTCAGCGGCAGCGTCCCTCAGCACCGCCAGAGCAAGTCCCTGGAGCGCTTCACCAAAACCTTTGCCTGGTTTTTAGTGCAGATTTATTCCTTTGGCGCTACCCTGGCTGTCTTTGGCCTGGTCCTCCTGTTTGGCCTCTACCCGCGCTTAATGGCGATCATGGCAAGCCTCTTCTTTGCCCCACTTTTAGGGATTTTTGCCGTGTGGATTCTTATGACGGTTTCTCTGATTGCCTATGCCTATCTCTGGCCGAAACGCGCTACTCATCGGCGGCTGCATCAATCGCTGATCTACGTCTATGCTCTGGCCGAAACCATCTTTATCATCCTCATCAGCATGTGGACCTCGTACATGCTCACCCCCAATGGCCGCGACGCGGTGCAGGCGGCCTTTAACGCCACCTGGGGACCAGAACTCTTCCATCGCATTATTGGCAACATCTCGTTTGCTGGCTTCTTGCTCGCTGGCTGGGGTGGCTGGCGTGCCTTTCGCAAGCGCAAACGCGGCAGTTCGCTTGACCGCGCGTATTACCACTGGGTCGCCCACTTCGCTTTCCTCTGGGGTATCCTCTTTGAAATGCTCCAGCCCTTGGTTGGCTACCTCTATGTCATGCAGATTCAAGCGGGCAACCCAACCACTTTTCAGCGCATGATGCTGGGCGACAAATCCTGGGCCTGGCTGCTCCAGATGGCGCTGGTAGGCGCAACTTTCGTGTTAAGCGACCTCTACATGTGGCTCAGCATCCGCAGAGGCGCGGTTGAGCGTCAGGGGGTACGCGCGCTCAGCGAGATTCGAGTAGGGGCTGGCGCCGGGGCCGTCTCAGCCGACGACCTGCGCAGCACTGGCACGCTGGCACAGGTGATGAGCCTGGGCCGAGCAGAAGGGCAGGCCACACCACGCGAGCACCAGGTGCAGCGCTATTCAACTTATGCACTGGTGATGCTGGTGGTTCTGGCCGTCCTGGGGATCATCCCTTCCAGCGTGCCGGTCCTGGGTTCTATGGTCACCAAATATATCAGCCTGATCGGGTTTGTCGTCTTCACCCTATTTACCCTCTGGTACTACTGGCACCAGTCCAGGCAATGGACCTGGGGCAACATGAGCAAGGGAGCGCAATGGACGCTCATCACACTGGCGTTTGTGCTGATGCTCCTCATGATTGTCATGGGCGGCATCCGCTACAGCAACCCCCAAACCAACGTCATTAACGGCACCATGCCACTCCCATCCTTACAACTGGAACAGGCACCTTAAGCCAGAAAGGAAACTAGTCTATGACCGGAGTCCAGATACAACCCGAAGCCTGGGTTGGCTGGGGCATTGTGATCATGCTCCTCTCGATTTTTATCGTCATACCGCTAACCATCATGGCCGCGCAGCTTCCGGCCCTCTGGCGCAAACGCCGCTATGGTTTGTTCTCGCTGGTGAGTTTTATCTGGGCCTTCAGCGTCTTCAGCATCCTGGCCTCAGTGTTACCTATGTTCATCGCTATCAAATTTCCTTACCGTTAACTGGCTGGGAGGGGCAGCAGTTACCATCGCTTGCCTGAACTCAGAAAGGGGGCCGCAGCATGGCGGAAAAAATCTCACGACGCAAACTCTTCATTGCTGGCAATGCTGCCATACAAGGCACCCTCGCGCTGCTGGTAGGGGTGCCTCTGGCCGGGTATCTGGTTGGCGCTATCTTCGCCCCCCAGCCCAACGCCTGGGTGAAAGTTGGTCCCATTGGCGCTGTACCTCCCAACTCGCCAACCCTCTTTCCCATAGATGTCCCCATCGTCGGCTCAGGCATCAGCACGACGCGCCCGGTGGGCGTCTACGTCCTCAAGACAGGCAATCAACTCTTCACTTTTTATAACGCCTGCACGCATATGGGGTGCCCGGTCCACTGGCAAGATTACGCCCAGCTGTATAAATGTCCCTGTCATGGCGGCGTCTATGATCGCCTGGGGCGGGTGGTTTCCGGGCCACCACCTTACGCGCTGCGCCAGTTCCGAAACAAGATGGTCAACACTGATCTATATGTCTATGTTGAAGTGCTCGATTGAATTGGCTATTGAAACGATGTGCACCTGTGCATCTCAGAGGCATCTTCTCGCCTGTTCGTAGGAGGGAGCAGTTTCTTGTGAGCGCCCCGCTTCGCCCCGAAGGGCCAAACATCATCAGCAGAACCGGTCGCGCCGTCTACGACTGGCTGGATGATCGCTATCCGCTGAGTCCATTTCTCGACAGGCTGCTCTCAGATCCAGTACCCAGGCGCTTTGGCTGGCTTTACACATTTGGGGGCGCTATCGTCCTGCTCACCATCATCCAGGTCATCACCGGCATCTTCTTGCTCTTTCACTACATCCCCGATTGGGATCACGCCTACGACAGCATCCAGGCCATTAACAGTGTGATTCTCTTCGGCAACTGGGTGCGCGGCTACCACTACTGGAATGGCTACATGCTGGTCTTTCTCGTCGGCATCCATATGGCTCGTACCTATTTTTCCAGCGCTTATAAGTCCCCACGCGAGCTTACCTGGGTAACAGGCGTCTTTCTTTTCATTCTGATGACCGCCACCGCCTACACTGGCGCCTGCCTGCGCATGGACCAGACCGGCTTCTACACCTTCATGGTTGGCGAACACATCATGGGCTGGACGCCCATTCTGGGCCTGTGGATGAAAGAAATCTGGCTGGGCAGCGATAGAATCAATCCAGCTTCGCTCACGCGCACCTTTGCGCTGCATGTCTGGGTGCTACCGGCCATCTTGCTTGGATTCATCCTGATTCATGTGCTCTTCATCATCATCCAGGGCCAGTACGGTTCCTGGCTCAACTACCGCAAGCGGCGCGGCCAGCAAATTGCCGATAACCTCTCCGTCACAGGGGATGAGTTCTCCTCCTTTGTGAAAATACAGGAGGAGCGGCACAGCCCACAAACCCGCCGCCGCGAAACCCCCGATGAGACGGATTACTTTTTCCCCCAGCACTCCTTGCGAGAAGGGGTGGTGACGCTGGCGTGTTTCCTGGTGGTGGTCCTGCTCACCTTAACAGCTTTTCCCACCCTGGACGAGCGCGCGAATGCGGCCACCCATACCTTTGTGCCGCTTCCAGAGTGGTTCATGCTTCCGGCAGACCAGATGCTCCCCTATCTGCCCTCATTTATGGTTCCCTTCCTGCCGGTCATTTTTGGCGTGTTTATCATGTATTTACTCTTGCTCCCCTTTGTGGACCGCCATAAATCCAGAAACATTTTTGAGCGCCCGGTAGCCCTGGCAACAGGCATCATCATCGCCTTTACCATCTTTACCTTGCTGCTGCTGGCAATCTATCGCATAGAGAACTTTCCCACCCAGTAAACCCATCGCAGAGGTGACGCATGCTTTTTGGAGACGGCATCTTCTCCTTTTGGGGAAGCCAGTTAGTAATCGCCATTATCGCCGCAACGCATATACTCATCGGAGCGGCCCTGACCGGGTTGAACTTTATCGCCGTTGCTGCCGAAAGCGTCTATTACTTCTCTGGCAAAAGACGCTGGGACCGCCTGGCACACGGCATTGCCAAAACCCAGGCCATCTTTTTTGCCCCAGGCAGCTTTATCGCCATCATGTTTATTCTGGTGCTGCTGATGCTCTGGCCGCTTTTCTGGACCACCATGATGCGCATTGCCTTCTGGCCGATGGTCATGGAGGCGCTTTCGTTTGTCCTATGGGTGCTCTACCTCTACACCTGGTATTACACCTGGGACACCCTCAAAGACTTTCGCGCGCTCCATCTTTCTATTGGCTACCTGCTGATGTTTGTCAGTTGGTCACAGCAGTTCATGGTAGACATCATGGCCTCCTACATGCTGACGCCCACCGAACCGAATAGCCTGCAATCGGTTATCTTTAATCCGACAGGTATCGTGCTCGATTTCCATCGCGTGGTTGGAGATATTTCTTATGCCGGGTACTTGATAGGAGGCTTTGCAGCCTGGAAGTTTTTACGGGCACGCTCGCTGGAAGACAAAGCGTTCTGGGATTTTGCCGGTGGGTTGGGACTCCTCTTAGGCATAGGCTTGATGATTCTGCAACCGTTTATTGGCTGGCAGTATGCAGCCCTCATCCGCGAACACGCCTTCTCCGGCTTTTACCGCATCATGGGTGGCGGGGAGCGCTCGTTTCTCTTCTTAATTCAGGTATGTTTGCTCACCGCGTTGTTCTTCTTTAGCGCCGTCTATATCACCGTCCAAATGAGAAAAGCCAAATCGCGCCATGCACGCGCAGCCAGGGTCATGATGGGCCTGCTGCTTTTCTTTGGCATCTGGCTGTGTCTGCCGCCGCACTGGAGTCCCAGCGTGTTTGGGCTGAATCTGGGCTTCCTGGGACAGCTTGGGCTGATGAATCCCTGGAAATATTTTTCCCTGGCCGCCATGACCCTCACCGGCTTTATCATGTTTGGCACCTACCTGGGCGCCATTCAGTCTGGCCTCAAATGGGGCGCGCGCGGCGTCTTACCACACGTCCTGCTTCTTGTGCTGAGCCTGCTCGTCGTTGGAATGATGTTTGATATGGGTCTTATTCGTGAGGAGGCCCGCCGACCCTATCTGATTTTGGGGCGCATGTATATCGCGCCCCAAAACCCGGATATGGTGCCCACCAATGAGTATGCGCCACCTTCACGCGACATTCCAACCGGACCATAGGCCAGGGCGGCAACCGATACAGTCCCAGGCTTGTCTGCCTGAGCAATTTTTCCGGCTGAAAGGGAAGGGAAAGAGTATGTCTCGTTCAAGAGGACTGGTAATCGGATGCCCATTGCGGGGTGCCAGCAGCAAATCACCCCCCCATACCCCAAGGGGGCTGACATACTCCAGAAGACGTATACAGCTTGCCATACTGCTCCTGCCTTTGCTCATCCTGGCTGCTTGCGTGAATAACAACAACCTCGCGCTTTGGGGGCCAGGAGGCACCCAGGGGCAGACCAGCACAAATCCAATTACACAAAATGGAGGCTTAATCATCCAGGCCAGCCCCACCCTCCAGCCCGTGATACAGGCTATGCAAGCTGCTTTTTTCAGCACCTATCACCGAAATATCCCGATTGTCTTTGATTACTCTGACTCAAAAAAATTGATCAATAACATCAATACCGCCATCACCGTAGACCTCTTGATTACCGACGACGAGCAATCCATGCGCGATGCCTCTGCTTCCGGCGTAACACGCAGCGCTGGCATCCCGCTCGCAACCGACATGCTCACCGTTGTGCTGCCATCAACCAATCCTGGCAAGATCACTACACTGCAAGACCTTGCCAGGCCAGGGGTGCGTTACCTGGCTATCAGCCCCGACAGTGGCCTGAATCTCCACGTGGTAGCACTGCTTGAAAGGATGAACCTCGACCCCGCTTTTGGAAGCGATTACTCCGCCCGCGTCACAGGCAACATCATTCGAAATTACCCTGACGGGCCATCTGCTGCGCAAGCCATTGCCGCGCCCATTCCTCGTGGCGACTTTGCCATCGTCTACCACACAAACGCGCTAGAGATACAAAAAACACAGGGGCCAGCCGCGCTCCACGAGCTTCCCCTTCCCGCGCAGTTCAACCCGCCCATTCCGATGCTGGCCGCTGTGGTGAAACAAGCCAGCAACCCAGCGCTCGCCCAGCAATTCCTGGATTTCATGCGCTCCCCACAGGCAGCGGCCATCTGGACCCAATTTGGATTTACTCCCGCAGCATAATACCGGTATCCTCCCTAATAAGGCTCGTCATCCATTCTCTTAATGACCGCTCGGTGGCCCGCGCCCTGCGCATCATCTCTTTGCCCTGAAATGCCCCCTCCCCAAAACCACCATCACCAGACTATAATGAGTAATCCCTAAGTTGCTGGGCTGGAGTATCTCAAACAGGACAAGTGCACAGCAAGAGAAAGATACAGCATTTTGCCGATGTGCAAAACCTGGTGGGGAGGCATACTTGAAACAGAGCATGGCCCGCGAAGTCTGCTTATCTGATATGATGGAACGGCGACCAATGAACAACACGTTGTATCTTCTTGCCCGCACCATCCTCAAAGTACCCATCAGCTAAGGTGGGAGAAGGAAGGGAAGCATGCAATCATCTTCTCATCGCATCGGCAAATATGAGCTGCTGAACCGACTGGGGCGCGGCGGCATGGGTGAAGTCTATAAAGCCTTTCACCCGCAGCTCCAGCGCTACGTTGCCATCAAAGTCCTGCTAACTACCAGTGAAACTGACCCGGAATTTATTACCCGTTTCCAACGCGAAGCAATGGCGGTGGCCCAGCTACGCCACGCGCACATCGTTCAAGTCTTCGATTTCGACATCGAGGGCGATAAGCCCTACATGGTCATGGAATATCTTGAAGGCGAAACCCTGGCCCAGCGGATAGCACGCTACCACAAAAGCGGACAACTTCTCCCCACTGACGAAATTGTCCGCCTCTTCCAGCAAATCTGCGCGGCAGTAGACTACGCCCACAAGCAGGGCATGCTGCACCGCGACATCAAACCCGCCAATGTCATCCTGAATCGCCAGAACGACGCCATCCTGACCGATTTTGGCCTGGCGAAAATCACCGGCGTCTCTGGCCTCACCGCCAGCGGATTAGTCGTCGGCACCCCGCACTACATGTCACCTGAACAAGCACAGGGTCAGGCGCTTGATGCGCGTAGTGATGTCTACGCCCTGAGCGTCATGCTGTATGAGATGTTAGCTGGCAAGCTTCCTTTTGATGCCGACACCCCCGTTGCCATCATCATGCAGCACATCACCACAGCCCCGCCACCTATAGAACTTGCCAATCCGGGTGTTCCGCGCGCGCTGGCCGAGGTCGCCCTGGTGGGCATGTCAAAAAATCCTAACGAGCGCTTTCGCAGCGCGGGCGCACTGGGAGCAGCCATCGGTACAGCAGCCGGTCAGTCAAAAGTACCTGCTGACCTCCAGCCAACACAGCGCGCTCCCTCGCCAAATCTTTCAACCCAACTGGCGCCGGAAATAAAAGGAAACCATCTTCCCACAACAGTTCGGACTGACGCTCCCACACAAGTACAAAGTCCGCAGGGGCCAGCAGCTTTCCCACCTGGATTCACCAGCACGCCTCCCAAACGATCAAACCGCCTGGGGAAGTTTGCCATCATTGGCCTGATCGTGATGCTGCTCGCCATCGGCGGGGGTATCTTTGCCATTGCACTGGGGAACAAAAGCAGCCCACCCACCACGACCAATACCACCCCAACAACCGTGGGAACCGTCGTGTTTACCGATAGTGATCCCAATGACTTCACGCACCCAGCCAATGCCCTGGCGGGCTTGTTCACCGGGTTGAAGCAGCCCGCCAATGGGACCAACTTTTTTGCCTGGCTTTGTGATGCCGGTACGTCAGCATGCACACTCGTTGGCGCGCTCCAGGTGGATTCCAATGGCAAAGCGAACCTGTCAGCAAAAAATGGCAGCGGCTTCCTTGCCATCAAGAACGCGCAAGCTATCAGCAACGAGTTGGTCTTCAAGATTACCCAGGAACAAACCGAAGCCTCATCGCCTCCGGCAAAACCTTCAAACACAGTGATTTATAAAGGATCAATAGCGGGGAAGGTGGTGGTACACATTCGCCACCAGATTACCCTTTTCCCCAAACAGGGACTCTTTGCCAACAACACCACCGCTCTGGACACTGGCCTGGGTCTGGATGCAGTGATCTTGAAGCAGTTGAGTCAGAGCTTGATACAACAGCAGGCCGACGACAACCTCGCGGCCATGCAAGCAACAGCAGAAGAAATCTTCAACCTGATCAAGGGCAAAAGCGGCGCGCAAGACCTTGATGGCGACGGGCAGGTATCTCTTTTTCAAGGAGACAATGGACCTGGCGATGATGGCTTTGGCATGGGAACCGATGCGACGGTCAACCCCACCGACTGCACTGGACCACAAACCAGCACCTATCTCCCACTGGTCATCCAACACGCCTGTCTCGCGGCAAATGCCAGCGGCTCAAGTGCACTGAAGAGTATCTTTACCATGATTCAGGGCGGTGAGACCAAGCTCGCCTCCTTGCTCACCAGCATTACCCAATCGGCCCAGAAAATTGCCAGTGCCCAGACCACCAGTGCCGTCTTTGCGGATGTCAACACCCTGGCCCAGGACGCCGACAGTGTGCTCAACGGCACAGCCAGCGATGCGGGAAACCAACCGGGCGCCAGGCAGATTCTGGCCTTGAGCGAGCAGATGGCAACCATTACCGTCAGTTCCATGTAGCCCTCTGGTCCTACATACAACCTGAAACCTGGGTGTTTGGCTCGATACGCTGATATAATGAACATTGGCGCGGTGAAACCACCGCGCCAATGCCTGTCTTGCCCAGGAAATGAGAGAGAGAAGCAGCATGGCTAACACGAGCGATCCACAAAGCACAGATGAACCTGCTGAAGCAGGAGAAACCATTACCCAGCCAAGTCTCTTTTTTGCCGAGGCAGCGATTATTCAGGCGCCTGCTGCTCCAATACCCCTCCCCACTGCCGAAAGCAGCCTCATGGAGTCAGCACCAGCCTACCAGGAATACCTCCGTCTGACTGATCACTCTCAATACACCATTGCCTGCTTCATCTCTGATCTGCGCCTGCTTAGCGATTTTCTGAGCAAAGAAACACCTCTAGGCCGCGTGACCCTCGATGATCTGAACCGCTGGCTCATGCACCTGCGCTGGGGGCGCGGTCAGCAACCAGCGCCAAAATCAATGGCCCGGCGGGCCACCTTCCTCAAGAACTATTTTGGCTGGTTGGCCGGGGAAGGTATCATCGCGGAAAACCCATCAGCAGGCGTTGTCCTCACCCGCCCGCTGCCCCCGCTGCCCGCAATGCTTAGCGAAGAAGAATTAGCGCAGCTTGAGGCCGCCGCTGCTGAAGATAGCCGCAGCCAGTGTCTCGTCATACTCCTGCTGCATGGGGGCCTGAAAAAAGAGGAGATTATGGGCCTGCAACTTCAGCATTTTGACCTCTCCGACTCCCAGCACCCGGCAGCTTCCATCGAATTTACCGACCAGGCCAAGCAAGGCAAAAAACGCCGCATTCCGCTTCCGGCTGAATTCAGCCAGGCGTTTCAACGCTATATGACCAAATATCAGCCCCAGGGAAAAGTGTTTGCCTGCACAGATCGCAATCTCAACTACATCCTGGCGCGTGCCGTGCGCAAGGCCCGTATTCAGAAGCGGGTCACACTCCAGTTGTTGCGCGATATGTATGCCGTGCAGCAGCTACAACAAGGCGTCACACTCGAAAGCCTGCGCGAAAAGCTGGGGCTTTCTGAGGAAGCCTGGAAAGAGTCGGCTGAGAAGTATCGTAAGCTCGTGGCAAGCGCCTGAGGCCAGAGGGCAACTTTTGTCGTCAATGGCCCGGTCATAACTGAAAAGTGGAGGACTCGATCTGGATGCCCATTCTACCAACCGCTTCTCCAACCACACAGCATTTAGTCCCACCACCAAGCCGACCACGTGGCCGCATGAGCAACATCATCAACAGCGTGATTGCTATCCTCTCACTGATCATTATCTTCGTGCTTGGCACCGGCTGGATTTCAAATGCCAGCTTCTTCCGGTCACGCTATCATCCCTTTGCCAAGTCTGGTTTGCCCGGCGCAGCCCTGGCTTTTCAGGGCTTCCACGATGTCTGGCTGAATAAATGGGGCGAACACCAATTTATGCAAGACGCCTCGCGCCAGGTGCTTCGTTCCGAAGCCAACGATTACCACATGAACAGTGTAGCCATTCAGGTGACGGCAGACCAGATCAACGCTGTAAGCACTACCGTCAGCTACAATCCCACTGATCAAGGCAACACCGACTCGTTGCCCGATGCTGATATTGAGCAAGCCATCACCGACGCGCAGGCAGTGGGTCTGACCCCAATCTTGACACTGAATGTACAAGTCACCAACGACCCTGCCACCTCTTCCGCCAGTTTCATTGGTTATCTATGGTACAACGTACCTGGGGAAAAGCCAATTCAGAACAGCCAGGTGGCCCCAGCAGAGCATCAATGGTTCGACAGCTATACCGCTTTTGCCGTCCATTTTGCCCAACTTTCTCAGAAACACCACCTGCCATACTTTATTTTTGGCAACGATCTGGTCAACATCACCTCTGATGCACCCAAAACCAGCAAAGGAACGACTGGCGCATCTGCTGCCCCTGGAGAAACTTTTGATTGCTCTGGCCGCCGCGATTGCGGCTGGCGTCATGTCATCAACGCCATCAAAAGCGCCAACTACACCGATTACCAGGGCAAACAACAGACGGGCGGTGGCTACACGGGCAAGCTGATCTATGGCGCCTCCTGGGGCGGGGCCGACAACGCGCCACCAGAATTTGAGCATATTACCTGGTGGGATGCTGTAGACATCACTGGTGTCAGCGCCTATTTCCCGCTAACAAAAAACGTGGCCGATGTCCCCGTTCAGACACTGATGGATGCCTGGCATGGGAAAAAAGATGATCTGGACCTCGCAGACCAGGGGGATATTATTGGGCGGCTGAACGCGCAGGTGGAGAAATACAAGCACCCCATCCTTTTCACTTCAGCAGGCTACGAAAGCATCGCCGGGTCCAATAACGCCCCCGGAGCCACTACGATTGCCTGCGATAGCCGTTGCCGCGATGATGTCGAGCAAGACCACGATATGGAAGCCTTGCTCCGTTCCTTTAACGCCAAAGATACCCCCTGGTTTGTTGGCATCCTCTGGTCTTACGATGAACCCAAATGGCCTCGCTCTTCCATAGATGGCTGGGCTACCTCCACTGCCTGGGCTGGCGATACCGTTACCGGCACCGAGCCAGGCGACGCGAAAGCCGGGGGCAAATATCTCGCTCAGTTCTACCAGCCGCGCCCGGTTTCCGAGCAAGTGTGAGCAGCGTTTCTGGAGCAAGAACTAAATTTGAGGGCCAGCGCCGTTTTGGGTGCTGGCCCTCTGTCTATCTACCCTCCGCCCTTCTCGTTCACCCGCGCCAGGAAACGATCAAGCGTGATGATAGAGCGTTCATGCTGCCCCTCACCAATTAGCTCGCGCTCATCGCGTGCCTCCACGCGAAACAGCAGCCGCCGACCATCCACCTCCAGCAGCTCCGCCGTCGCCGTCACCTTCATCCCAACCGGCGTTGCTGCCAGATGCCGAATATCAACGCGCGTCCCCACGCTGCTTTGACCTTCAGGAAGCAGCTTTTGCAAAGCACCAAAGGCGGCGTTTTCCATCAGCCCAATCATCATCGGCGTCCCCAACACCCGCACCCCACCAGCGCCAAAGCGTGCAGCCGTATGCTCTTCTCCAACTACTAAGGAAACCTCGCCGCGTAAGCCTGGCTCTATGCTCATATAAGTTGCCTCTTTCTCATCAGCAAGGAACCAACAACTAGCACCAGGAAATCTCTGCTAAAGAGTATGCCAGAGAGCGCCTTAGGAAGCAAGGCAGCCAGGCACGCCAGGCCATTTATTGCCCTTACGGGCATCTTGCGAGTATAATGCAAAAGGACATTCCATTCGCGGCCTGAAACAACGGGGTTTCTGGAGCAAGCGTGAACCAGCCAGAATCTATTACCTGCCATAGCCATACACAGCCTGCGCTTCTGGCACCATCTCAGCGGCGCGCTGGCATTCCCCTATTGCATTGCCCTACCCTGGCACAATTCGCCTCTGGGTTTGCTGCATCTCCCCTTTGCTTCAAGGCATGCTCTCTGCGGAGAGTTCTCAGCAGAAAAGCTGACACCTATGTTCACAGGGACGTAGTAATGGCGCGCAGCGCTCAATGCGCGCATAATCTGAGGGGGCGCTGAGTACCCCAGCCCCTCGTTTGGAGGTTGGTCTTATGGCTGAACAGGATTTCCTGCCCTTGCAGGGATTTGATCACGTTGAGTTCTATGTCGGGAATGCAAAGCAAGCGGCGTATTTCTATAGCCATGCTTTCGGCTTCACCCCGGTTGCCTATAGTGGGCTGGAGACGGGCGTGCGTGACCGCGCCAGCTATGTCCTCGCGCAAGGCGATATTCGCTTCGTCTTTACCACCGCGCTCCAGCCAGATCATCCCATCTCAGAGCATGTTCGGCTGCATGGTGATGGGGTCAAAGTGGTCGCGCTCACCGTAGATGACGCCCGCCGCTCCTACGAAGAAACTACCCGGCGCGGCGCGCAAGGCGTCCGAGAACCCCACATCGTAGAAGACGGGTTCGGGCGGGTAACGCTCGCCTCCATTGCCACCTACGGCGAAACGATCCACACCTTTGTGCAGCGCCAGGACTACGCTGGCCCGTTTCTCCCAGGCTACAAGCCCCTGCCAATCACCGCTGAAGGCCGCGCGCGCTCGGCTGGTCTGAAGGCCATAGATCACATCGTGGGCAATGTCGAACTGGGCAAGATGAACGAGTGGGTTGACTTTTATGCTCGTATGCTTGGGTTCACCCAGTTAATCCACTTCACCGACGAAGCCATCAGCACCGAGTATTCTGCTTTGATGTCCAAAGTGATGCAAAACGGCACCGGGCGCATCAAGTTCCCTATCAACGAACCCGCCCAGGGCAAGAAAAAGTCACAGATTGAAGAATATCTGGACTACTACAAGACACCAGGCGTCCAGCATATTGCCCTGGTGACAGATGACATCATTACCACCGTCGAGCAGCTTAAGCGCCAGGGTGTGGAGTTCATCCCCTCCATCCCCAGCTACTACGCCGAAGTTGAAGGGCGCGTGGGCAGGATTGACGAGCCAATGGCCGAGATTGCCAGGCTCGGCATCCTGGTGGACCGCGACGACGAGGGCTATCTGCTGCAAATCTTCACCAAAAACGCCCAGGACCGCCCCACCGTCTTCTTTGAAGTCATTCAACGCAAAGGCTCGCGCGGCTTTGGCGAAGGCAACTTCAAGGCGCTGTTTGAAGCCATCGAGCGCGAGCAGGCGCTGCGTGGCAACCTGTAGGAGCAGAAGCGCATGAAGCTTGTTACCTACGCCCTGCGCCCGGAGCGGGCAGACCTTCAGCCCGCAGAGTTGGCTGCCGGTCTTGGACCGGCCAGCCCCTCTGGTCGCGCAGGGGTCTTGCAGGGCGATCTGGTCATTGATCTGCCGGTGGCTTTTGAATGGGCACGCCGCAGCGCTCCTGGCATCCTGACGCATGAACTCCGCGAGGGCGTGCCGCCAGAGACGCTGCTGGGCCTGCTGCGGCTGGGGCCAGGCGCTTTGGAGTGTGCCCGGCAAGTAGTTGGCGCACTGTCAGCCCTGCCACCTGAACAGATAGTGGGAATGCAGCCACGTCTGGCTTACACCCAGAGCGAGGTACGCCTGCGCGCGCCCATTCCAGAGCCGCCCAGCGTGCGCGATTTTTACGCCTTTGAGCAGCATGTCAAAACAGCAAGGGCCAAGCGCAACCTGAGCATGCTTCCAGAATGGTACGAGATTCCCGTCTTTTACTTCTCTAATCCCGCTGCCATCAACGGCCCAGACGATCCAATAGCCTATCCCAAAGGCACACACTGGCTAGATTATGAGCTAGAGATTGCCTGCGTCATCGGCAGAGGGGGCAAGGATATTCCTGTTGAGGAAGCGGCAAGCTATATCGCTGGCTACACGATTATGAACGACTGGAGCGCCCGCGACCTTCAGCGCAAGGAGATGCTGATGAGCCTTGGCCCCGCCAAGGGCAAAGACTTTGCCACCTCGCTTGGTCCCTGGCTGGTCACGCCCGATGAGCTTGCCAGCAGATGCTCTGGCAGCGGTACCAGCGAGCGCTACGACCTGACCATGCTGGCGCGGGTCAACGGCCAGGAACTCTCGCGTGGCAACTTCAAGGACATTTATTTCAGCTTTCCGCAGTTAATTGCCCATGCCTCCACCAACGTCTGGCTCAAGCCCGGTGATGTGATCGGCTCAGGCACCGTCGGCACTGGCTGCCTGCTTGAACTAACGCCACCTCCCGACGCCCCAACCGCGCCAGGCTCGCCCATCAGCCGCGAGCAGTTGCGCTGGCTCCAGCGCGGTGATAGTGTGGAAATGGAGATCGAAGAACTGGGGATACTGAAAAATACCATCGTCTAATAGCTTGATAGATACTCTTTCGCCTTAGTTATTGCCTCCATCGTCTCATCCGAGACAAGAAACGGAGCCTGCCATGACCAGTTATCACGCTTTGGGACGCCTGCCACCCAAGCGACACACCCAGTTCCGCAAGCCCGATGGGTCGCTGTATTCCGAAGAACTCTTTGGCGCCGAGGGCTTTTCGGGCTGCTTCTCGCTGCTCTACCACCAGTACCCGCCCACCCGCGTGTCCCGCATCGCCCGTCACAGCGCCCTGCCATTGGAAGAGTGGCACCAATCCACGCACCGCCATCACCGCCTGAAAACACAGCCGCTCAAGCCTGGCGGCGACCCCATCAGCGGGCGGAAAGTGTTGTTCTTCAACAACGACGTGGCAATTGGCGTCACGCGCCCCACCGAGCCAATGGCGTACTTTTATCGCAACGCCGAACATGATGAACTCTACTTCGTCCACGAAGGCAGCGGCGTTTTTGAAACCATCTTTGGCAATCTGCCCTACCACAAGGGCGATTATGTCAACCTGCCGCGCGGCACCACCTATCGCATTGTCCCAGAGAAGGGCGAAACCCGCCTGTTGGTCGTCGAAGCGCGCGGCTCCATCGAGACGCCGCGCCGTTACCGCAATGAGTTCGGCCAACTGCTGGAGCACGCGCCCTTTAGCCAGCGCGACTTTCGCCTGCCGCAAGAACTGCCACAGCATGAGGAGCGCGGCGAATTTGAAGTGCGCGTCAAGATAGACCACGCCTTGATGAGCTATTTCTTCGATTACCACCCGCTTGATCTCGTTGGCTGGGATGGCTACCTGTATCCCCACATCTTCAACATCGCCGACTTTGAACCCATCACCGGGCGCGTGCATCAACCGCCGCCGGTCCACCAGACCTTCCAGGGGCCAAACTTTGTCGTTTGCTCCTTCTGCCCGCGCAAGCTGGATTATCACCCCCAGGCGGTGCCTGTGCCCTATAACCACAGCAACATAGACAGCGAAGAAGTCATCTACTACGTGGATGGCAACTTTGGCAGCCGCAAAGGCATCGAAGTTGCCTCGTTCACGCTCCACCCGCGCGGCATCCCACATGGGCCACACCCTGGCACGGTGGAAAAGAGCCTGGGCGCCGAACGTACCGAAGAACTGGCTGTGATGGTAGATACCTTCCATCCCCTGCGGCTCACGGTAGATGCCAGGCAATTTGACGATGACCGCTACCCTTTTAGCTGGCTGGAGTAACTGGCCGAGGTAATAAGCTGAAGTCACAGAAAGGAGGCGCTTATGACGCGCATCATCAAATTTTATGAAACCACGCTGCGCGATGGAGAGCAGACGCCAGGCATTAACTACTTTCCAGAGGAAAAGCTCCAGATCGCCCGCGCCCTGGCCGATATGGGCTTTGATACCCTGGATTGTGGCTTCCCCATCTCCGGCCCTGGAGAATTTGAGGCGGTGCAACTGATTGCCCGCAACGTCTCCAACGCCGAGATTTGCGCCATTGGTCGCGCGTTTCCGCAAGACATTGATCGCGCCTGGGAAGCCGTCAAGGATGCCGCGCATCCGGCTCTCCAGCCCTTTGTCAGCACCTCACCGCTCCATCGCCAGGTCAAGCTGGGCAAAACGCGGGAAGAAGTGCTGGAACTCGCCCGCACCGCCGTTGCCCGCGCTCGCAGCTATACCCCAAACGCAGATTTTGCGCTGGAGGACACCACCCGTACTGAACACGACTTCATCTTTGAGGTAGCCGATGCCATCATAAAAGAAGGCGTGCGCCATGTCACTATCTGCGATACCGTTGGATTTGCCCTGCCCTGGGAATTTGGCGAACTCATCGCCGAACTCAAGCGCGAATTCCCTGGCATCCAGATTTCCGCGCATTGCCACGATGACCTGGGGATGGCTGTCGCTAATGCGTTGGAGGCCATTCGCAACGGCGCTGACCGCGTAGACACCTGCATCAATGGCCTGGGCGAGCGTGCCGGCAACGCCGCCACCGAAGAGGTCGTTATGGCAATCCGCACCCGCCGCGCCGACCTGGGTGTGGATGTCAACGTAGATACCACCAAAATCGCCCCTACCAGCCGTCTGGTCGCAAAGCTCAGCGGCATGCAGCCGCAGTGGACCAAGGCCATCGTAGGCGCCAACGCCTTTGCGCATGGCGGCGGCATCCACCAGGATGGCGTCCTCAAGGATGCCCGCACCTATGAGATCATGTCGCCGGAGTCCGTTGGCCTCACCAGCGCCGACAGGCGCATGTACGTTGGAAAACTCTCCGGGCGTGCCGCGCTGGAAGCGCAAATGCGCGAACTAGGCTACACACTTGACCGCGAGCAAGTCACCCGCGCCTTTGAATTGGTCAAAGTGCTGCTTTCTAAAAATCGTGTAGCAGAAGAGATGGACCTGCGCCGCATTGCTGAAACCGTGACGGTTTCTTCGGCCAGCACTTCAGTAAGGGGTTCTGAATGACCACCATGCCAAAAACGCTGTTTCAGAAAGTCTGGGAAGCCCATGTCGTCCGCGAGGCGCCCGGCGAACCCACGATCCTCTACATTGATCGGCAATTAGCCTATGAAGCTACCTCGCCCCAGGCGTTTGAAGGGCTGCGCCTGGCAGGGCGCAAGGTCCGACAGCCCAACGCAACCTTTACCACGCTGGACCACAACGTCCCCACGCGCTCGCGGCGCGTCGAAGATATTGTGGATGAGAGCAGCGCTCAGATGATCGCTACGATGGAGCGCAATGCCCAGGAGCATCACCTGCCCTTTTTTGGCTTCAGCGACCCTCGCCAGGGCATCGTGCATGTCATTGGCCCAGAGTTAGGCATCACCCTCCCCGGCATGACCGTTGTGTGTGGTGATTCGCATACCTCAACACATGGCGCATTGGGTGCTTTCGCAATGGGCATCGGCACAAGCGAGGTCGAGCACGTGCTGGCAACCCAATGTCTCCTGCAAAAACGCCCGCGTACCCTGGAAGTGCGTATCAACGGCACGCTGCCGCCCGGCGTTTTCGCCAAGGATGTCGCCCTGGCGCTGATGGCGCAGTTTGGCACCGCCGTAGGCACCGGCTACGTCATGGAGTTTACTGGCCCGGTCCCGCGCGCGCTCACGCTGGAAGGGCGCATGACGCTCTGCAACCTCAGCATTGAGGCAGGCGCCCGCGCCGGAATGGTTGCCCCCGATGAGCGTACCATCGCCTATGTACGTGGCCGTCCCTTTGCCCCACAGGGCGAGGAATTTGAGCGCGCAGCCACGTATTGGCTCTCCCTGCGCAGCGACCCCGACGCCTCCTATGACCATACGATTCACCTGGATGTGACCCATCTGGAACCGCAGGTCACGTGGGGCACCAACCCAGGCCTGGGAACCGGCGTCAATGGTCGCGTCCCCGACCCCGCTCAGGCCAAAGACCCCGCCGAGCGCAAAGCCTGGGAGCGCGCCCTGGCCTATATGGACCTTGCTCCAGGCATCCCACTCACCGAAATTCATCTGGATAAAGTCTTTATTGGCTCCTGCACCAATTCGCGCATCGAAGACCTGCGCGAGGCAGCCCGCTATGCCAAAGGACGCAAAGTAGCCCAAGGAGTGCAGGCAATGGTGGTGCCTGGGTCCACCACTGTCAAACGTCAAGCCGAGGAAGAGGGGCTAAGCGACATCTTCCGCGCGGCTGGCTTTGAGTGGCGCGAATCGGGTTGCAGCATGTGCCTGGCAATGAACGGCGATCAACTGGCTCCCGGCGAGCGCTGCGCCTCAACCAGCAACCGCAACTTTGAAGGGCGACAGGGCAAAGGTGGTCGCACCCACCTGGTCAGCCCGGCAATGGCCGCCGCCGCCGCAATCGCCGGACACTTTGTTGACATTCGCACCTGGCAGGTGGATGAGTAGCGCAATTCTTACCTGTTTCCTAAAGGCAACACAAAGAGGGCCACCGACATGGAACCATTTAATACGCTCGATGCTCTGGTCATGCCGCTTGATCGAGAAAATATCAACACGGATGACATCACCCCCGTGCGCTTCCTGAAATCTATTCGGCGCGTCGGCTTCGGTCCAGCGCTGTTCGCCAACTGGCGCTATCTCGATAGCCAAAACACGCCCAATCCCGACTTCGTGATGAACCAGCCACGCTATCAAGGCGCGCAAATCATCCTGTCGCGCGCCAATTTCGGGGCTGGCTCCTCGCGCGAGCACGCACCCTGGGCACTGTGGGAATCTGGCTTCCGCTGCATCATCGCCCCCAGCTTTGCCGACATCTTTTACAATAACTGCTTCAACAACGGCATCTTGCTTATCACCCTGGAAAATAGCGAGATAGACACCTTATTTGCCGAGGTAACGACGCAAGAAGGGTATCGCTTGTACATAGACCTGCCAGCCCAAACTGTGACCACACCTTCAGGGCGCATTTTCCCTTTCAAGCTGGATTCTTTCAAAAAAGAGGGGCTGCTCAAGGGATTAGACAACATAGGATGGACTCTTCAGCACGCCGACGAAATCTCGCGCTATGAAGAGCGCCGCCGTCAGGAAACTCCCTGGGTCTTCCTACACCGCTGAGGCAGCAACCATCTCCTCCTGAGCATATCTGTACCAAGAAGCGGTCAGCAGCCCGCGAGTTGCTGACCGCTTCTCGATTGCAGGAACGCCCCATCATTTTTGCGCTCTAGCCATTTTGGGGGGGAAGATTGCCTCCACCAACCAATATTTTTATAATTCCACCAGTCGTCTCTTGCTTGAGTGCGGTGGTCGAAGAGAGCAGCAGCTTGTATCTCACCGTTTGATAGAAAATGGCCCGGCGTTAAAGAGTGCCACGTTGAGAAGGTTACATCGTGAACGAAAAAGAGTCTGTGCTCCGCCCACGCCGAACTTCTCGGCGGCAACTCGGCCAAAGCCTGGTAGAGTTCGCATTAATAGCCCCGGTACTCTTCCTGGTCATCTTTGGCGTCATGGAATTTTGTTTTCTGTATCAAAGTCTGAACACCGTCAGCTTTGCCGCGCGTGAAGGCGCGCGAGTTGGTGCTATTCTTGGCCCTACCAGCGCAACCGCTGACAGCCAGATCATTCAAGCTATACAGGGTGCCACAAACCCTGGGCCTGGGCTGCTATTCAGTTCAATTCAGAAGATCGAAATCTTCAAATCGGACCAGAATGGCACCGTCCCGGCACTTGCGCCAGGATGCAATCCTGCTGCCAATGAAGATGTCTTCGATGGTCAAGGCAATGCCTGCGGCGTGGCAAACTGGCCTCCCAGCGTCCGCAGCGCCACCTTCAACGCGCAGGACTATTTAGGTGTCCGTATCACCTTTGTCTACAACTGGGTCACTTCGTTTGTCTCTGCCGCTGGCGGCCAGTTGCAATTATCCAGCGTTTCTGTCCAACTCATTGAGCCACAAACCTTTTAAGGCGCCAGGGAAGAAGGAGAGGCCCATGCAGAAGCTACACGCCCTTCGTAGCACCACTCCCAGGTCCAACAAGGGTCAGCCCCATCCCCTGAGAAAACGCCGAGGGCAACGAGGACAGGCATTGGTGGAATTTGCCGTCCTTGCAAGCGTGCTTTTCCTCATCCTCGCTGGCGCTGTTGATCTCGGCACCTTGTTGGATAATCACCTTGGCATCGCCTATGCAACTCGCCAGGCAGCACGCATAGGCGCGCAAGAAGACCAAAACCCCGGCGCTGACTGTTCTATCCTGGGCGCCATCTTCGCCGCCACTCAGAACCTCTCGTTAGTGACCGTCACCAGAATCATCATCTATCAGGCCGACGCCAACGGCAACTCAACAGGAAACCAACAAGTCTACACAGGCAACCCAGGCTGTCCAACTCCGCCCAATCCCCCAGTAGGCTCGTTGCTTTCAGGAACCTGGCCCGCTTCAGCACGCGCAGATAGCCCCCCCAACGAGGACTCTATCGGGGTGGAAATTGATTATTCCTACTCCTGGCAGACTGGCTTTATTTCTGCGGGTACCTTTCAAGCGACTGATCGAACCGTCATGAAATTGAATCCTGTTTTCTAGCAAGTGAGCACCACATCGCCTTCTCTTGTACATCGGCTGTACATCTCATCGGCTGTACATCGGCGCGGGCACAGGTGATTCTTCTCATCCCTGCGCAGGAGGCAGGCATCGCGGCAACATAATCGCACAAAACGCAGAGCGAGCGCAAAAGAAGGTGAACGATGCGCCAGTATGATGCAAGCAATCTGGTGGTTCATCCGGACAACTCGGCTGAGCCGGGGGTGATTGTGCAGGTGCTCCCGGAGGAGGCGGGCTGGGAATACATCCATTTCCAGGTACGCCGGTTGGCGGCCCAAGGCTTGTGGACCTCCTCAACGGGCGAGCACGAACTGGCAATCGTCGTGCTGAGTGGTACCATCCAGGTTGAGTCAGATCGGGGGCGCTGGCAGCGCATTGGCGAACGCCAGACGGTCTTTGGCGGCCTGCCCTTTGCGCTTTATCTCCCGCGCCACACCTCCTTCACAGTGACGGCTGACACCCCATCCGAATTTGCGGTGGCCTGGGCGCCCACTGATCAAGATCACCAGCCTCGCCTGGTCACTCCCAAAGAGTGTGCTGTTGAGATTCGCGGAGGCGATAACGTCACGCGGCAGATCAACAACATCCTGCCGCCTGGCTTTCCCTGTCACAAACTGGTGGTTGTGGAGGCGTATACGCCCGGCGGCAACTGGTCCAGCTATCCACCGCATAAGCACGATGTGCATAAGACCAATCAGACCGGCCAGATCGTCGAGGCCGATCTGGAAGAGATCTATTACTACAAAATCGAGCCTGCGGAAGGCTTTGCCTTCCAGCGCCTCTACACCGACCCGGAATCGCCACTGCACCGGGCAGGCTTGCCTTTTGATGCAACCGTACTGGCTCGTAATAACGATGTGGTGCTCGTGCCTGAAGGATACCACCCGGTGACAAGCGCCCCCGGCTATACCACCTACTATCTCAACGTGCTGGCGGGCAGCGCGCAATCGCTTGCCAACAGCGAAGACCCTCGTCATGTCTGGGTCAAGAGCTGCTATCAGTCGCGCGACCTGCGTGTGCCTCTTTACGACATTACCCAGCATCAGGGATGATTCAGGGGCCAGGACACAGCAGCAGGAAGCTGTAATACGTGCACAGAGCTTCAAGCGAGTATGCGCACGCCCCTCTATAAAAGCATGGCTCAGTTCATCAATTACGCAAGCGGTCACCCTGGTGACGAGCGCCTGGAACAGAAGACGTTACTATTGATTCAGGCGCTCATCATTGGGAGTGGCTTAAGGAAGTTCCAGTTGCTGAAGCTTCCAGGTGGCGACCAGCATCCCTCCAACCAGGACCAGCATCAACACGAGAAGGCTGGTGGTGCCGCTGATATTCACCGGAGAAATGCCATCTGCATTCAGGCTTGCCAGCACATGAGTGTCCAGGCGGCTATCCAGCGCCCCTTCCACGTAGCGGCGCACCGAAAATGTGGCAAGCCCAGTGGAAAGCTGCGACAGAATACCCTCCCAGAGCAGCACATAGATGAACCCAACCAGCAATCCCCGGCGCGGGAGCCACAAACCCACCAGCAGAAAGAGGCTGGAATAGGCCAGACAGCCAACCAGGCCAGACAGCAGAATCGCGCCCAGATTCTGTGTATTGCCAGAACCCTGTGTTCCGATCAGATACGTCGCCAGCAGCGAAATCTCAACCAGCACTGTTGTCACCAGCGTACATGCCAGCAGCTTAGCAACGATCACCGCCAGCCGCGAGATGGGTCTGAACGTCAGATACAGCAGCGTCCGGTCCTCCACCTCACCGCCCAGCGCGCTCGTAGCGAAAATCAGCGCCGTCAACGGCAGCAGCACCGGCAGTACGAGGCCAACGAACAACTCGACGACGAAGCTCTCGCTATCACCGCTGCCTTCGCTTGCAACGAAGACCAGTGCCAGCAAGAGTGGGACGCAGAGCAGCGCCGCCACCACCAGCAGGCGGCGGCTGCGAGCAAGCGCCCGCAAGGTTAAGCTAAAAATGGGTTGCATTGGGCTGACCTCCTTAATTCACAAGATAGCGGAAGACGCTTTCGAGGTCTTCATCCAGACCCTCGATGCCGAAGAGATGCGCCCCTGCCGATTGAGCCGCCTGCGGCACAGCCAGGTAAAACTCCAGCGGCGCGGCAGTCTCGACGATCACCGACCCCTCCTCCACATGCACACTGCGCGTTCCAGGCAGCGCCACCAGAAAGGCTGAGACGGTGCGCGGGTCGGAGCAGGTGACACGCACGCGGCGTGGCCGGTCATCCATCAGCGCGCGGATAGCGTGAAAGTCCCCTTCGGCAGCCAGCTTGCCATTGACCATCACCAGCACGTTGGACCCCATCCGCTCCACCTCATAGAGAATATGCGAAGAGATCAGGATGGTCTTGCCAGCTTCGCCCAGGCGCGTAAAGACCTCCATCATCGCCAGGCGCTGGCGCGGGTCGGCACCGCTCAGCGGCTCATCCAGAATCAGCACTTCGGGATCATGGACCAAGCCCTGTGCAATCTTGGCGCGCTGGCGCATGCCTTTGGAGCACTGCCCCAGCGGGCGCTTTTCCACCTCACTCAGTTCAACCGTTCTCAACGCCGCGCGAGCCGCCTCGCGTGGATTGGGCAGGTGATGCAAGCGCGCCGCCAGTTCCACAAACTCCAGCACACTCAAGAACGGGTAAAGGCCCTCTTGCTCTGGCACCAGGCCCATGCGCCGATAGAGCCTGGGGTTATTGACCACCGTCTGACCAAGCACGCGCACCTGACCGCGACTGGGCCGCAGCAGACCGGTGAGCAGCTTGATGGTCGTGGATTTGCCCGCCCCATTCGGGCCGAGCAGCGCCGTCACGCCTTGCCCCAGCGCAAAAGAAAGATCGGAGACGGCCACTTTATCACCGTACCACTTGCTGGCATTGGCTACTTCAATCGTGGCGGGTTGCCCATCAGCAAGCTTGCCAGAGAAGTCTGCTCGTGGGTCAGCCGCCGACGCGCCCGGCAGGGGCGCGCCCAGAATCTCAGAACTCATCAGTCACTCACCTTCGCGTAGCGCCAGGCCACCAGAGCCAGGCTGAGAACAATTACCGCCAGCGATGCCCAGAGATAGTTCGCGCCGTCTACCAGCAGCGCGCGTGGCTCATCGCCAAAAAGCCAGGACATCACGCGGAGGGGCAGGCTCATCAAATCAATCAGCGAGAACCACTCGTGGCCGTTGAACTGGATGCGCTCGCTCCCAGAGAGAATCCCGCCTGCTATGCTGCTCACCAGCACCAGCCCCAAAAAGCCGCCGGTGGCATAGGCGCGTCTGTCGGTGAAGGAGGCCACCGCCATTGCCAGCGTACCAAAGAAGAACGCCAGCAAGACGCCGGTAATCAGCACATTGCGCAGGTCGCTCAGGTTGTCGCTCACAAACGTGCCAAACTCCGGGGCCAGCAGCGCCTGCCCAAAGAAGAGCATCACATAGGGTACCAGGGTCAGCAGCAGCAGCAACGTCACCAGGCTGATAACCTGCGAGATGACATAGTGCAGACGGGTGATTGGCGCCGAAAAGTAGAGCGAGATCACTCGCTCGCGGCGGTCTGCGCAGAGCAGGTCGGAGGCGACCAGCCCGGCAAAGAGCACAAAGACAAACACCAATCTGGTGTAGACGCGGGTGTAGGGCGATGGGAGTACACGGCCCAGAATGACCTGTATTCCCAGAATGACGACGGGCGGCAAAAAGGCGACGGCTATCAACAGCCAGGGCATAATCTTGTGGCGGAAGGAGCGGCGCAGCCCCACACCGCGCTTCAGCGCGGCCCAGAGCATCACCCACTCGCTGTGCGCCAACCCAAGCCGCTCCCCGTCGTAGTGCTGGTAGCCGCGATCAATAATGCGCGCGTTGGTACTTGCAGCGCCAGTTACAGTGTTTTCGATCATAGCATTCCCTCCGGCCTGCCCGATAGATGGCCGTCTTGTTGCGCCTGCGCTGGGGTACTTTCCCCAGCCAGATAGATGTCTTCCAGCGAAAGCACGCGCCGCTTCAGATAGACGACAGCAGCTTTGGCTTCGACGGCGGCATCGCGGATAGCATCGTAGACCTCCTCCGAGCGATATTCCACCTGCAACTCGTCTCTCTCGGCCTCCACAGCATAGCCGCGCTTGCGCAGCGCCTCGGCCAGCGGCGCGGCAGAGGTGCGCGTGCGCACAGTAACGGCTGGCGTAGCCTGCATCAAATCGCGCAGCGTGCCCTGGGCAAGAATGCGCCCAGCGTTCAGAATGACCACGCTGTCGGCCACGCGCTCAATATCAATCAGCAGGTGGGAAGAGAGGATAACATTGATGCCCATTTCGTGGGTGATGCGCCCAATCAGGGCGAGCATCTCATCGCGCCCCGCCGGGTCCAGCCCATTCGTTGGCTCATCCAGCAGCATGGCGTGCGGGTCATGGACGAGCGCCTGGGCCAGCTTCACGCGCTGTTTCATACCAGTGGAAAAGCCACCAATCGCGCGATAGCGCTCCTCGCCCAGCCCCACGTGATAGAGCGTGTCGCTGGCACGCTGAATGGCTGTGCGCGTGGGCAGGCCATGCAACTCGCCCATATAGCGCACAAAATCCTGCGCCAGCCAATCGCTGGGCAGGCAATCATGTTCGGGCATATAGCCCACAAGCTTGCGCAGCGCCAGCGGCTGCGTTCTCACATCGCACCCGGCAATCGTGGCCTCGCCCTGGTCAGGCGTCAGCAGACCCAACAACAACTTTATCAGCGTGCTTTTGCCAGCACCGTTTGGCCCCAGGAGGCCCGTACAGCCCGGCACAATGCTAAAAGTCGCGCGGTCCAGCGCTACAATCTTGCCGTAGCGTTTGCTCAAGTCTTTCGTCTGCACAACAAGATGGTCCTGTGTGATCTGGGGTTCCTGCAACATGGTACTCATGCGCGGTACCTCATCTTTCTTGCCTCCAATCAAACTATCCATGTGTTCCGGTGGTCAGGCTGAACGGCTTACGCCTGCCCTTCCTTTGCACCACTGTCAAGAATACGAAGGTGGTGTCAGCGAGTTATCGCCGAATTGTCGCAATTTTGTCGCAAATCCAGCCAGAACGATTTTAATGCTCTTCAAGTGCTGCGTAGGACATATAATGGGCGAGAGCAACACAAAGCCGGGGAGCAAGGAGACAAAGCGAGCCACGTTATGACCACCATTTTGCTGGTTGAGGATGAGCGCGACCTGGCACAGGTCATCCTGCGCGAATTAGACGCAGCCGGGTATCGAACGCTGCATGTGGTTGATGGCCTTGCCGCGCTTGAGTCGCATGCGTGCGAGCAGCCCGATCTGGTGATTCTGGATTGGATGCTGCCTCGACTAGATGGCCTGGAAGTGCTGCGGCGGCTGCGCAAGTCGGCCCCGACGCCGGTTCTGATGCTCACAGCGCGCAGCGAAGAAACAGACCGTATAGTCGGCCTGGAGGTAGGCGCCGACGACTACCTCACCAAACCCTTCAGCATGCGCGAACTGGTGGCGCGGGTGCGGGCGCTGCTGCGGCGTGCCGAACTCATTCGTCAGACGCTCAACGCTGATCGCAGCGATGGGGTCGAAGTGCTTGCTCGCGGCGCACTGCAACTTGATCCCCAGGCGCACGTAGCAAGATTAGATACTGAACCGCTTGATCTCAGCCCGACTGAGTTTGCCCTGCTGCACCTGCTCTTACGTAGCCCTGGGCGCGCCTTTAGTCGGGCCTATTTGCTGGATACCATCTGGCGGGAAAGCTATGTAGGTGGTGATCGCTCGGTAGACAATGCGGTGCTGCGGCTGCGTAAGAAGCTGGGGCCGCTGGGCGAGGCCATTGAAACGGTCTGGGGCGTGGGCTATCGGCTCCGCCCGGAGCGGTAAGGCACAAGAGGGTAATCGCTATGCGCTTGCCAGGGTTAGGGCTATTGGGCGGGGGGGTGTTGTGGCTGGTGGTTCAACTGCTCATCTTTGTCTGGATAGAAAAACCAAGATTCCTGACGCATGCTGCTGGGAAGCGCATCTGGAGTTCAACACGCCCCAGGTGGCCCCGCATCTGGCGCAGCCCCTGGCACACAGCCAGAGCTGCACGAGCAGTGACAGAGATGCTCATGCTTCAGATCTGCCTGACCGTCTTCCTGCTTGTCTTGGGCAACTATCTCTCTGCCTCGGAATATTGGCAGATCATCTCAAGCTTGTTCATCCTCGATGGCCCCTGCTGCCTGCTCTGGTGCGCGCTGCGTTTGAGGCTCCCGACTGGTTCGTGGTGGCGCCAACTGCTCTACGAAAGCGCGATTGCCGCAGTGCTGGGGCTGGCTTTGCTGCCGTTATTCCTCATCGCGGGCGCCGCCATCTTCCTGCTGCGAAGAGACTTCATCAGCATGCTGGGAGATGTCCCGTCCTTTTCGGTGCTGCTGGCAGAGGCGCCTGCGCATTTCCAGGAACTGCTGCGGGTGCTACTGGTGATCTGCGTTGGGATTCAAGGGCTGTTCCTGGGGTTTCGCGCCGCTGTCCGGCTCTGGCTGCGTTGGAACCGGCTCAGGCGTGCGCGGCTGCGCTGGGCGCTGACACATGCTCATCTGGTTGTGGTGGTAATAGGCGCCGGGCTGTTGGGCTTGCTTGCAGTGGGCGCAGATATTGGCACTTCAACCGGCTTCCCCTTTGATCTATTGCCCGTCCTGGTGGGGTTAACGGTATTCACCGGCCTGGCCCTGGCGGTTGTGCTGCCGCCATCTGCGCTCTTTTCGTACCTCTTTGCCCGGCGGATGACGCGCCGCATCGAAGGGCTTGCCGGTGCAACCAGCGCGCTGCGCCAGGGAAACTATGCCAGCCGCGTGCCGGTGAGCGGCAAAGATGAAATTGCCCGCCTGCAAACCGATTTCAACGCAATGGCTGCCGATCTCGAACGCACGCTGCGCGAACTCCAGGCAGAGCGTGACGCCGTTGCCACTCTTCTCAAATCCAGACGCGAACTGGTTGCCAGCGTCTCGCATGAACTGCGCACACCGGTGGCGACTTTGCGCGGCTATCTGGAATCAATCCGCACGCATTGGGAGGAGGCCCCACCACCCACGCTACGCCAGGATTTGCAGATCATGGAGCAAGAAGCGATTCGGCTCCAAACCCTTATTGATGACCTCTTCACCCTGGCGCGGGCCGAAGTGAGGAAGCTAGAACTGTGCTGCCAGCCTGTTAATGTCGGAGAGCTAGCCCGGCGGGTAGCTGCAACGATGGGTCCACTTGCGTGGCAGACCAGGCGGGTTGAGTTGATTGCCGAGGCTGCGTGTACAACGCCTTTCGTCTTTGCCGACCCAAGCCGACTGGAGCAGGTGCTGCAAAATCTGGTGCATAATGGGGTACGCCATACCCCACCGGGCGGCATCGTTGCGCTGCTGGTCCAGGCTGAGATGACTTGCATCTCTGTCCAGGTCAAAGATACTGGCGAGGGGATTGCCCCTGCTGATTTGCCGCATATCTGGGAGCGTTTTTATCGAGCAGAGAGCGCTCGGACACGCTCCGACGGCGGCAGCGGCCTGGGCCTGGCACTGGTGAAAGAACTGACCGAGGCGATGGGTGGGTCGGTAGCTGTGGAGAGCAGCCTGGGAGAAGGGAGCTGCTTTACAGTATGCCTACCGAAGATCGCCAGCCAGGGCAGCCGGGTGAGTTGACTGATGCCGGACCGCTGCCTTACTAAGAAATACGGCGTGGTTGAACCGACCTCTCCCAATCCCTATTCTTGCACCAGTTAGGGGCAGCGCTCATCATAGCTCACTCACTGCCATCTCGTTACGCATCAGCCGGGTTCGTCACCCCCTGAAGGGGGACAAACGTCCCGCTGACCTCCTGCGGCTGCGCCAGTTCCTCTTCCCGATACAGGTGCAGCGCCTCCAATACCGGTCTGTCGCTGACGGCAAACAGGTCTGCTCGCTCGGACGCCTCATGGTCTACACTGGCCCAGGAGGGGGTGACAAAGCTATCGCCCGGTCCCCAGTCAAAGCGTACGCCATTGATAATGGACTGCCCCCTGCCTTGAAAGACGACATAGACCGAACTGCCCGTCTTGCGCCGGGAGAGCGTGCGCGCACCAGGATATATGCGGTGCATCTCGCAGGCAAAGGTGCTCACCGCCGGTCCTCCGCTGAGAGGGTTGACGAATTCCAGGCTGATCATCGAGCCGCCCCGCGCCTGATGTAAGGCTTCAAGCGTCCGCTCGGTTTCGGCCCAGCGGTAGCGCAGGAGTGGGGAGTACCCAACGGGAGATTTGGCGCCCACTTCGCGCAGTCCCACCCCCACAAAGCCCTGCTCCGAAAGATTGTGCCCCTCCACTGGCTGCAACTGGCGCGGATGATTCTCAAAGAAAATCGCCTCCAGCGAGGTCACGAGCGGCAGGTCCAGGCCATCGAACCAGACCATCGGGTGATCGCTCTGGTTGTTATGGTCATGCCAGTTCCAGTTCGGCGTCAGAACCAAATCGCCTGGCTCCATCGCGCAGGCGTCGCCGTTGACAGTAGTATACACGCCGGAGCCGGTGAGCACAAAGCGGATCGCGTTGGGCGTATGTCGGTGGGCGGGCGCTGATTCATGTGGTCCCAGATACTGGAGCGCTGCCCACAGGGTTGTGCTGGTGAAGGGCAACCCGCGCAACCCCGGATTGGCAAGCGCGAGCACCCGGCGATCCCCGCCGCGTTCCAGCGTGATGAGTTCTCCAGCGCGCTTGGCGAGCGGCAAGACGTCGGCCCACTTCCAGAGCCACGCCTGGGTGGTGGGCAGAGGCACGTCGGGCATGAGCTGCTTGGCAATTTTCCAGAGCGGCTTCAGATCGCGCGCCGCCAGCGCCCCGCAAAACTCGTCGTAGCCGACTTCTACCGTCTGCACCTGGCTGATGTCAAGGCCCATCGTTTAGCTCCTCTCCGGCTGGTAGCCATAGAACCGCTGCATCTGACTATAGTCAGTATCGGCACGCTCTGCAAGCGTTTCATTGCGCTGCTGGGCCTCGGCACCCGCGCTATGAATGATGTCGCCAAAGAGCCGCGCCGTGCGCTGCACATGCGCCGTGCGTGGGATGCGCTCTCTTTGATACGCCAGGAATGCCTGTCTCACGTCGCCCGCCTGGTGCGCCAGCGCGTCCGCCAGGCACACGGCGTCCTCCAGCGCCTGGCACGCCCCCTGGGCAATATATTGGAACATGGGATGCGCTGCATCACCCAGCAACGTGATGTGGTGACGGGTCCAGGTATCGGTGGGGAGCCGATCATACATCGTCCAATGGCGATCCCGCTTAATCCTGGTCAAAGCTCTACGCACGCTCTCATGGGTCTGAGCAAAATGCGCTTCCAGTTCCTCCTCGCTGCCCCAATCGTCCGCGTCTGGGCGGTAGCGATCACTCTTGAAGACGGCGACCTGATTATAGAGTTCACCGTGTCGCAGGGGGTACTGGATGAAATGCAAATTTGGCCCGATCCAGAATCGGATGGTTTTCAGCCCGGCATGCTCAATTGCTTCTTCCGCAGGAATCGCCCCCCGATAGGCTACAAAGCCCTCGCACAGCGGCTCCTGGTCGCCAAGCACCAGTTTGCGGACAAGCGAGTGCAGGCCATCGGCCCCGATCAAGGCATCGCATTCGTAGAGGATGCCATCAGCGCATCTGACGCGCGCTCCATCGCCCAGGTCCTCAACGGCGATGACCTGCCGATGGGTTTCCAGCGTAATTTGTTCGCTTTGGCGGCAGGCCTCCAGGAGGATGGTGAGTAAGTCATTGCGGTGCATTACCACATACGGATACCGAAAGGCGCGCAGAAACGGCTCGCCCAGGTCCGCCGCCGTCAGGGTTGCGCCTGAAAGCGCGTCTACTAAGAGCATCCGCCTGGGATAGACAGCATCCCTGCTGATTTGGCCCAGAATGCCAAGCTCGTCCAGCACGCGCGAAGCATTGGGGGCCAGTTGAATCCCCGCGCCAATCTCTCCAAACACCGAAGATTGCTCAAGGACGCGCACCTGATAGCCCTTGCGTGCAAGCGCGAGGGCGGTTGCCAGGCCCCCAATCCCACCCCCAACCACGACAAACGGGATGGCACGCTGCTGGCTCATGTTTTCCCTCCTGAGGATGGCCTCTCCTCATTGTTTGCTGACGGCACGCAGAACTCTGTCCGAAGAGGTGCTTTTCCCCTCCATCCAGTTGCTCGCTTTGCCTATGTGGTTATCTCCCTGCCTCCAGACGGGCAACTGGATTGCGCAGCCGCCCGATCCCCTCGACTTCGGCCTCCACGACATCGCCTGGCTGAAGGTATTCTGGCGGCTGGCGCGCAAAGCCAACTCCAGCAGGGGTGCCGGTGGCGATGATGTCGCCCGCCTCCAAAGTCAGCCCGGCGGAAAGCGTCTCGATGATCACCGGCAAGTTATAGATCAACAGGCGCGTGTTGGAGGCTTGCTTGACGACGCCGTTGACCGAGAGACGCAAGTTCAGCGCGTGCGGGTCAGCAAGCTCATCAGCGGTGACAATCCAGGGACCCATCGGGCAAGAACCATCCAGGCTTTTGCCCTTGAACCACTGCTTATGCCGCGCTTGCAGGTCGCGGGCGCTGACATCGTTGATCACCGTGTAGCCAAAGATGGCATCGAGCGCCTGCGCCGCAGGAATATTCTTGCCGCTGCGACCCATGACCACACCAAGTTCCACCTCCCAGTCCATCTGCGTGGAAACCGTCGGGTCAATCCAGAGCGGGTCATAGGGGCCGCTCACGGTGGTCGTGGCTTTGGTAAAGAAGATCGGGTCTTCCGGCACCTCACCTGAGCCGCCGCGCGCAATGGTGGATTCCAGGGCGTGTTCCACATAGTTGCGACCCAGGCAAAAGATATTTCGGCGCGGGCGTGGAATGGGGGCTAGCAGATGCGCCTCAGTCAGGGGATAGATGGCCCCCTGCTGCTGAAGCAGAGCAGCACTGGCAGAGGTTATTGCCTGGCGCAGCCGTGCCAGCCCTTCCTGGCCTTGCTCAATCAGATCGAGCATGGTGATGGTGGGCGCGAATCCGGCCAGGGATGCCACATCAATGATCTGCTCGTCGCGCACCACGCCCAGGCGTGGCCCGCCGTCAGTACGATAGGTTGCTAATCGCATAGGTACTCCATCTGTCTCGCTTTTGTCGCCCTACTCCAGACAGCACTCGATCAGGCCAGGTTTGGTTAGGGTGCCTTGGAAATGTTTCCCTGCGCTTCTGCCGCCAGCTTTTGCGCCAGCTCTTCTTGAGAGGCATCATACGCCGCCATAAACTTCGGGGCACGTCCCCGCAGCCGCTCATGCGTCAACTGCCCGCTGCGCAGCAGATAATCATACGCAAATGGCAGTGGGTCTGTCTTCATCTTTTGCCCGAACTGTTCGTACCAACGATAGCTGAGCGCGGCAACATCCAGCATCTGATCGGCGCTGGGACGGCGCTCAGCCTCAAAAGCGGCCAGAGCATCAGGGATGGTCTTTGTTGTCTGGCAGGCATGATACAACGCAATCGCATCCTCCAGTGCCATGCGCGTGCCGGAGCCAATCGAGAAATGCACCGAACGCAGCGCGTCACCCAGCAGCACAACATTGTCGTGGCTCCAGCGCTGGTTGGCAACGACCTTAAAGTTGAGCCAGAGCGAGCGGTTGGTGAGCAGAGGCTTTCCCTGGAGTTCTTCAGCAAAGACCCGCTCACACCAGGCGCGGCTCTCTTCTTCAGACATGGCTTCCAAGCCTGTCTGCTGCCAGGTCTGCGCAGCGCACTCCACGATAAAGGTGCTGGTATGCTGACTGTACGGATAGGCATGCGCGACATACGCGCCGCCCTGGTACTCGCGGAAGAGCAGCGAGAGGGCGTCAAAGGTCTGCGGCGTGCCATACCAGACATAGTGATTGGAGAGCAATTCAACCGACGGCTGAAACTGCTCAGCGTAAAGCTGGCGCACCATGCTGTTGGCTCCGTCTGCTCCCACAATCAGGTCGGCGTCTGCAAAGACCCGCAGGTCCGTGAGCCGCGTCTCGAAGGTCATCTCTACCCCCAGGCGGCGGCAGTGGTCTTGCAGGATGCGCAGCAAATCAAGCCGGGCCATGCCAGAAAAGCCAAAGCCATCAATGCGAACCACCTGACCATTTAGCCCGATCACCTGATCGTTCCAGCTTTGCATCTGCGCTCTGAGGTCTGCATACGACGCCGGATCGCTGGCCCCCAGAAAGCCGAGCGCGCGCGCTGAGAAGACAATACCCCAGCCATAGGTCGCGCCCGCCGGATTTTGCTCCACGATATGAATCTGGGAGTCAGGATGCTGCCGTTTCATGAGCAGCGCAAAGTAGAGTCCGGCAGGTCCAGCCCCAACAATACCTATCTTCAGCATAGCGCAAGGTGGCTCCTGTGAAGGCAGCCGGTCTATGAGGAGTTCTCCTGGTTGGAGAACTCCTCATAGGAAAAGCGGTCAGGCGGTTTTTACGGCACAATGGCGGTGCCACGCACGTGCATCTTGGCATAGCGTTCCGGCCAGGCAAGAGCAAGCTTCTCCCAGCTTTGCCCGGCATCTGCCGAGCGGAAGGCGCCCCGGTTCGTGGCCGCATAGAAGACACCCGGCTCCGCCTCATTGGTCGCCAGATCATAGACCAGCGAGCCTCTGGCTTCTGGCAGCCCTTCGCTGACTAACTGCCAGGGCGTGCCAGCAGTGCGGCGATAGAGGAACGACTCAGCCGTTGGTGGCCGGTGGGCTTGCTCCGGTCCCCGACAGGCCGAGACGAGAACCGTATCGGCGTTGCCGGGGTCCACCGCTACCGACCAGAGGTAGTGGTGCCCGAACCCTTCTGTTTGCGTCTCCCAGGTGGCTCCGCCGTCGCGTGTCTCGGCATAGCCGCCTTTTTGCATCACCACGTAGCGTCCCAGTGGCTCGTCCACAAACTCCGGCTTTTCACCGCCCGCCGCCTCATACAGCCGACCTGGAGCCAGTTTGTGCATTTTCATGCTGTGCCCATCCAGTTGCGCGCCCGGCTTGCGGTCCTCCCAGGTCAGGCCATTGTCCAGGCTGCGCATGACCCCGCCTTGCTCAATGGCAACAAAGAGGCGCTCTGGCACCAGCGGGTCGGGCTGAATCCAGCGGACATGGTGCGTATGCGGGCGCGGAGGATAGCTCCAGGTTGGCCTCGACGGGAGATCAAGCAGTGCCGGGCGCTCTTGCCAGGTGTTGCCGCCATCCTCGGAACGGAACACCGCGCTCGGCTCGGTTCCCGCCCAGACGACGCCATACTTGCCAACGCGCTCGGCCTGGCTGACGGCCACCGACATAATCTCAGGATGCGTAATACCCTCGCCCACCGGCTCCCAGGTTTCGCCAGCGTCGCTGCTGCGCCACAGCCCTTTCCCAAACGTCCCGCAGTAGACCCGCTCAGGAATATGTGGGTCTGTGGCGATGCAGTTGACAGGCAGCCCTTCCAGGCGAATGTCAAGCTGCCACCGTCCGTGCTGGTGAGCCATCACCAAAACGGAGTCCTGCTGCATGACGATGTAGTATTTCATGTGTGCTTACCTTCCAGCCTTTCCGTCAAGAAAGCTCCTCTGGGCTTAGCGCACGCTCTTGATCGGCTTGATGAGCGCCCCGCTCAGAACACCGGCAACAGCGACAATCACAAAGAGGATCGTATAGCTTTGCGAGGCAATTACGGAAACCGCCGCGATGATGGGAACAATCACCTGTGGCAAGCTGTTAGCGATGTTGAACACACCCATGTCTTTGCCCCGGTCGCTCTGTGAAGGCAAAACCTCAGTGAGCAGCGCGTAATCCACCGCGAGATAGATGCCAAACCCAAAGCCAAAAAGCGCGGCGGCAATTGTGGCAGCCCCCCAGGTATGGAAGAAGGCCAGCAGGACCATCGAAATCGCCACGACAAAGCCTGCGGCCATCACAAACACCTTGCGGCGCTGAATCCTATCAGAGATGAAGCCGCTCAAGAGGGCGCACACAATCAGGATGATGCCGTAAATCGTGCTAAAAGTGGTGTAGTGGGTCTCGGCGGCATCATGGCTATCGCCCAGCGCCGATTGGAAGTAGCCCACCAGGAACACCGTCACCGCTGCCGAGGGAATGATAATGCAGAAACGGGTAATCCAGGCCCAGCCAAAGTCGGGATACTTCACCGGACTGATCCAGAAACTCTTCAGGAACCTGCCAAGGTTGAAGGCGGGCTTGGCGCTCTTGGGAAGCTGCTTATCGGGCAGTGTTACCGCTAACAGCACGATGACCACCAGAAAGATAGCAGCGATCACATAGTAGGAGGGCTGAATCTGCGAGTGGAGAATCTTCTTGACCAGCAGCGTGCTGCCAAGAATCAGGCCCAGCGGGAATCCAAGGCCGATGTAGGCGGAGATACTGGCCCGCTGACGGCGTGGCACCTGATCGGGGACCACCGCGATCACAGCAGCCAGCACGACATTGTTGGCAATCTGATAGAGCGTCCACCCAACCAGAAGCATCGTAAAGCTCGTTGCTTGCGCGAGCAAGACGAGGATAGCGGAGGAGATAATCACGCCTCCAACAAGCCAGGGACGGCGGCGTCCCCAACTGGCGGTGGTCCTGTCGCTCAACGCGCCGGCAATCGGGTTAGCAACCAGACCGAAGAAGGAGCCAACGCCGACAATGATAGCGAGATCGGTATTTTGAACAACGGCATCTGGCTCAAAGCCGATGATCTGGTTGAGTAAGATCAGTCCAGTAAAGGGGAACTTTGCCATCCAGACGGCGACGTTTGCCAGCAAAAATAAGACCTGAAAGACGACACCAACAGATTTGGTTGGGGCCTGCAATGCCTCAGGGGCATCGCTCACAAGAACATTGGAAGGAATGCCAGCATCATTGGAGAGAGCGGAATCGGCCATCCTTAGAGTCTCCTTTCGTCTCGTGAGGTAGTTCTTACCTACACTCCAGGTAGTTTTGCAACGCTCTGGCGATCTCTGCTGGGTCACTGCCCCCTTTGGTTGATCTACGCTTCATGCCAGGTACTCACCCTTTGTATGCCCCACCAGCACACCAAACCATCAGACATCCGTGAGCGTCCCTGCATGCTCATCAGATGTGCTCAAATCCTATCAATCGGGACATGCGTCTTGATTAATAGGACAACAATACCATCTGTTGAAGCATTTGTCAAGGGTTCCGTTTTGCCAGCAGCACATCATCAAGAGTGTCTGCCGCGCAAAAACATAACATGTTCTATACTGAGCGTCAACAAGAGAGATTGAACGCGCTGGCAACGCGCATTATCTGAGAGGAGAGAACACCATGCCAGGTACCATGAGAGCTGCCAGAGTCCACGCTGGTGAGCAGACGTTTCGCCTTGAGGAAGTCCCCATCCCCCAGGTTCAGGCTGGAGAAGTGCTGGTCCAGGTGAAATCCACCGGCCTGACAAGAGGAGTGCTGTCGCTCTGGCGAAATCGCGGCAGGATGCGGGTTCTACCTACCATTCTGGGCTATGAAATGGCCGGAGTTGTGGCGCAAGTGGGCGAGGGTGTTACTTCGGTGAAAGAAGGGGAGCGAGTCCGGGTGCATCCCGTCCTTACCTGCCGTAATTGCTACTACTGCCGCACCGACCTGGAGCCGATGTGCCCCATTGCGTCGCTGATTGGTGGCGCGGTCTATAGCGAGCAAGGCATGCCACTCTATCAGCAGTACCACAACGGCGGCCTGGCGCAGTATGTCAAGGTGCCTGAGTGGGAGCTTGACCCGCTGCCGGAGACTATCCCCTTTGAGGTGGGCGCGCGGATACACAGCCTGGCGGTGGCCTTCCGAGCCATTCGGCTGACCCAGCCCAATCATGGGGAAACGCTCGTCGTCAACGGCGCCACCGGCGGCGTGGGGGCAGCCCTGGTCAAGTGCGCGCCCTTATTTGGGTTTACCAGCATCATCGCTGTCTCCCGCAGACGCGAAACACTGGAGCAGATACAGGCTTTGGAGCCGGACCTGGTGAAGATAGTGGCTATGGACGATCTGCCCGACGACTGGCGCGAGCGCCAGCTTTTGACGGAGCAGATTCGCGCCCTGACTGATGGCAAAGGCGCGGATGCCGTCGTTGACGTGCTACCGGCGGCGCCAGAGGTGACGGTGCAGTCCATGCTGGCGATGAGAAAGGGCGGCAAAATCACACTGGCGGGCGGCAACCATAACGAACTGGCTTTGCCCTACACGCGCATTATGCAGCAAGGCTATCAGATCAGAGGCTCGAACGGCTACGTGCGGCGCGACGCGCGCGAACTTATCCAGCTGCTCCAGGCGCGCCGCCTGGATGTTTCCGCGCTCATCACCCATCGGTTTGCGCTGGCCGATGTCAATCAGGCTGCTGAAACCATCTGGGAGAGAATAGGCAATCCACGTTTTGTGATGGTCAATCCGCCGCTGTAGTTTGGCCCGTTATTGCTCATGCTCGTGCAGGCGGTCACTGATCTTGCTGGCCGCCTGTTTTACTGCCTCAATGACCTGGGGCAACGTCTGCTCATTCAGGCGAAAGGCTGGCCCGGCCACGCTCAAGCCTGCTGCGATCTCCCCGTTTGTCTTCCAGATGGGGGCGGCAATACCGCGCACGCCGTCGTCTACTTCGCCCTCGCTCATCGCGTATCCGCGCGCGCGAATCGCCTCTAGCTGCTGCCGCAAGGTTGCAGGATCAGTCATGGTCCGGGCAGTGTAACGTGGAAATGGCCCCATGCGCAGCACAGCTTCAATCTCGTCTTGGGGCAGAAAGGCCAACAAGACCTTGGCCGAGGCTCCCGCGTGCAGCGGCAGCACCTGCCCCCGCTCGTAAGAGAGCCGGACGCGATGGACGCTTTCAACGCGCTCGATGCAGATGACCTGTTGGCCCGCGCGCCGCGTCAAGATCACAGATTCGCTCGTTTGCTTTGAGAGTTCCTGCATGATGGGCAGGGCCAGTTCTGGCAGACCCAAACCCTGACGGGCAACCCGCGCCAGGCGTAAGATTTCTGGCCCCAGGCGGAAGCCGCCGCTGCTCGTATCGTCCTCGACCAGGCCAGAAGAGCGCAGGCTTTGCAGATAGCGATAGGTCGTGCTGCGCGACATGCCCAGCCGTTCGGAAACCTCTTCAGCCGTCAGGACAGGCTGCTGCTCGGTAAAAAGCAACAGGACATCTATAGCCCGGTCAGCAGTGGCGTTGCGCCCAGATGGAACAGTGCCATCTGTCTTGCGGATGACATTTTGTCGCATAGCCCGCTCTTCATCCCCACTATCTAGGAAACATGTCTTGAATAATGATACTAGACTACCATTTGGATGCTCTATTGTCAAAATATTTCCGGCTGATGACGATGCTGGCTCAGGGACAGCCTCGAATGCTACCCGTTTAAGTAGAGTGCGTGGCTGGCTAGAGGATTTCGAGCAGCGCGGGCGGGCGCTTGCCCAATCTGCGCGGGCCATGTGCCGTTACGACAACCTGATCGCCCCAACACACAAACTGCTCCCATTCGCCCTTCCAGACCACAGGTTTGATGATAAAGCTGTGGTTTTCTTCAATCGGCCAGTTCAGAATCTTTGGGTCACGCGCGCCAAACACGATCACGGGCGCGTCATCGCCCAACCCCCGGCTGTGCATAATCAACCGACAGGTGTAGGGCGTGCCTTTGGCTGCTGCCTCGCAGATCGGCAGCAATTCGCCCATGCGGATGCCGGGGCGCAGATGCGCGTAACACGCCTGCAACGCCTCCTGCTGAACGCGAAACATGTCCTGATACTCTGGCCTGGTATGCCCCAGCGTCGCGGTGATCGTGAACTGCGCCCGATAGCCGCCATAATTGCCGTCAATCTCGGCGTTAATCACATCGCCAGCTTGCAGTGGCTTCTGGCTGGGCAGCATATACGTGCGATAGGGCTGCGGCCATCCGGCAGACCAGAGCAGCAGAGTGGGAATTTCGCCTCCATGCTCAACCATGCTGGAGAGCATACGCATATACACCGTCGCTTCTGGGACGCCGGGACGTGCCTCTTTGATCAGCGTGTCTATCGCGTCTTCGGCCAGCGCCAGGGCACGCTCCATGAACGCCAACTCCTCCGCGCTTTTCACAACCCTGGCCTCATCCAATAGCCCGGTAGCATCTACCAGTTCGGCCTGTGGGAATGCCTCCTGCAAGCCAACATAGAGGCCATGCGGCACAATGCCATCCGGCAGACGCGGCGAACCGCTTAGACCAGCAAGACCAATGCGGCCCCGCTCCAGTTTCAGTTCCCGCAGCCGCTCCACTACCCCACTCCCGGCGCGAAAGCCGCTGCTGCCCGACCCGCCCGCCTCCAACGCCAGATTGCGGCCCGCAAAGCGAATATCCGTGACCCAATCTTGAAACGCCAGCCAATACTCGCGCGCGGGCACCGGACCAACGATGGCCGTCACCTCCTCAGCCAGTGGGAAAATGATCGTCCCGCCAGCCCCATTGCCACCCAGACCGCTCAGATAGCGGGCATTGGCGTTCCCGCCATCCCAGGGACCAGCAAATCGCGGCACGACAATGACATCCAGCCGGTCACGCGCCATCAACTGACGCACGCGCCCCCAGCGCTGTTCTCGCTCATCCAGCGAGAAGCGGGGCACTTCGGGCTGATAGGCTCCCGTCATCTTCTTTCCCCTTTCGCTCTTGGCACGCTCACATAGGACTGCTGCCCATCTCTCAATTTCCTCCACAGCGCAGGTTCAGCGCTCTCCAGTCACCACACCCAGCCGATTGCCGTTAAATAACGCTAACTTCATCGCATGCTCTCCATCAGTTGAAAAGGCACGCTCCGTTTAGAGAGGACCGATACGTCGGCAGTAATAGTTCCAGACGTTCTGCATCGCCTGGGGGGTATAAATCCTTGCCCGTTTCCTTAGGCTCTCTTCGTCAGCGGTCCAATGAAAGGAGTGATATGCTGAAACTGCCAGAAGCTGCACCTGGCTGGCACGCTCCAGGTTGATTGCCGCCACTACTGCTTCCTCAATAGTAGCCGCCGCCACAACTATGCCGTGATTTCTGAGGTAGCATGCCAGCGCTGTGCCCAGGGTAGCTGCCACCGCCTCGCCAAGCTCGCGGCTCACAATCAGATCGGAGGTTTGGGTAAAACGCGGCACATCAGGGGGCGTAAACTGCGCGCCCTCATGCGACACTGCCCGGAGCGGCTGGTTGGTCGCAGCGAAAGCAATGGAAGAGAGCGGATGTGTGTGAATGACGCAGGTCACTTCTGGCCTGGCTCGAAAAATCTCGGCATGAATAGGATATTCGACGTGCCGGGGCAATTCCCCCTCAAGCAGCGTGCCATCCAGGTCCAGCCGAATGAGCGTATCAGGTATGATTTCATCGAGGCCCAGCGCGGCGGGCTTCATCCAAAACCCCTCTTCCCCAGCCTGCCGATGGCTCACATGTCCATAGACTGTATCATTCTGGCCGTTGGCGGCCAGGATACGACAGGCATAGGCCAGTTTTCTTCGCAGTTCCAGGCTCTCCGTCGAGAAAGGTAGCATGTACTCCGCCTGTTCCTATATTAATTTACAGAAAAATGATACGGCCTGGACAGGCTGCTGTCCAGAGGAACAAGCGTGCCAGGGAGAGTAGACACCCTCTCCAGGCAAGGTTTTAGCTCAGCACAATTGCTTACCCTTTTTTCCCATCTTTCTTGTGTAGAACAAGATCACTGTGGTATCCTTGCAACTGTTCAGGGGTGCTGGCAATCTCCTCAAAGAAGTAAAAGCCAGACGCCGCTCAGTATCGCATCGAGAGCAGGGTGAGAGCACCATTTTATCCTGATTGCCGTAGGCAAGGAGAACTTTGATGCAAGAAGAAGTCTTACAGAGTAACCCAGCGCGTTTCCTGGCCTGGTGGTATACTCGCAGCGCTCCCAAACAACCTCCTCCAGAGGCCAGCTTGCAAGCAAAAGATTTGGCAAGACGCGGGCGCATTGCCAGCATCCTGCTGCTTTTGACGATCAGCATCTCGCTGCTTATTTTGCTCCCTTCGGGCCTGCTGCAATTCGCCCTTGCGCGGCGCCCATTTCTGCTCATTATTTCGGTGGGCCTGTTCGTTGTCTGTACCGGCCTGGTTCAACTGAATCGGCGCGGGCTGACCAGTCTGGTTGGCGTGGTGCTTATCCTGGGCAACACCGTCGGCAATAGTTATTCTATCCTTGGCCCTGGCAAGGTCTTGCTCACCAATGTCCAACTCTTCGATACCCTGGCGATCTCACTGCTCTTTGCTGCCTCGCTGCTCCCAGCCTGGGGAGTCTTTCTGACCGCAGCAGGCAATCTGCTCGTCACCGCAGGAGTGCTGTATACCTTTCCACACGAGGACGCGGTGACATCGCATATCACGAACGTGATTTCGCGTGGTGCTTCTGTTGAAATTAGCATTGCCATTATCGCTTATCTGCTGGTGCGCACCATGCGCCAGGCCATTGCGCGCGCGGATCGCGCGGAAGAAATTGGGAAACTGCAAAAAGCCCTGCTCAAACAGGAACACGCCGTTGCTGAGCAAAAACGCGCGCTGGATGCGAGCATTCAGCAAATCATCGAAACCCAACGGCGCGTGGCGAATGGTGATCTTGACGCGCGTGTTCCGCTGACGCAAGAAAATGTCCTCTGGGAAGTAGCTGGCTCGCTGAATAATTTGCTCAATCGGATGCGCCGGGGGAACCAGGCCGAGCAACAACTGACACAGCTTCTTCCGCGCTTAAACCATGCCGCAGAAGTGGAGAACTTCCTGATCAAGGAAAACCAGGAGGCGCAGCGCCTTACGCAGGCGCTCGAAGAAGGCGCGAGCCACCAGCAACCTTTCCGCTATCCTGTGCATGGTGGTACGATTTTAGCGCCTATCATTCGTGTCCTCAACGGTAAAAGACTTGTCTCAGCCGACGGCTCTGCTGCCAGGTATCCGCAGGCAGGAGGCAATACCGAGCCACTAGGGAGGAAGTGGTAGCAAAGGGGTGGTACGGTTTGGTTTGTGGGAGGAACAGACTCAACGGAACCTCAGGAAGGGCACCGTGGAATATCTGCAACTTGAGATTGAACTCATTCTCCTGCATTTAAAAGAAAACAGAGCTTCTGGCAGCCTGCAAGCAGACCTACCAGAACGGTTCATGCTTGCCGCCTTTTCTCAAAGAGCGCCAGGAAAGGCCCAACTCACCTTACAGGCTGGAGAAGTTGTCTCTGGTTTCATTGCAACGCCACAAGCTGTTCTCTTGCAGCACAAACAGCAAATATTACGTGTGCTGGCGCAGGCAGGGGTCTTGTCCTGGCAACTGATTCTGGCTGCCACCCCCCAGGAACTTCCCAGCGCTCAAACCAACCCTCGGCTTCCCGCGCTTCCGGTAACTGATAGCCTGCTGCGCTTCTCTTCTATTCCTTACCGAACGCACCAGATTGGGTTGGAGTTCTTTTCTGATCTTATGGCGCGGCGTGTCTACCAGCTTATTGATGGGCAGCGCCCCATCGAGCGCATTGCGCTGCTTGCGCATGTCACGCCAGAATATGCCATCAGCTTGATTCAGTATCTGCGCGAGCAGGGCGTTGTGAGCCTGGTCAGGTAGCGTTGGTAGCCACTACGCGAAACCACTGAGAGGAACGTTGCCATGCTCTACATTGGTGGCCCCGTTTGGGGCAGCAAAGCGTGGGTAGGGAATTTCTTTCCGGCTCGTACCCCTGCCCGCGAATTTTTGCGGCTCTATAGCCAGAAATTACTCACCGTAGAGGGCAATACGACCTTTTATGCTTTGCCATCCGCAGAGATGGTAGCCCATTGGCGCCAGGAAACCCCACCAGCATTTCGGTTTTGCCCGAAAATCGCGCGCAGCATCAGCCATGCTGCGCGCATAGATCAGACCGAAGCAGAAATGGTGCTGTTTGTCGAACGAATGCGCGGGTTGGGGGACCGCTTAGGCCCCATGTTTCTGCAACTGCCACCTTCCTTTGCACCGTCGCAGCTAGCCCAGCTTCAAGCGTTTCTTGACTTCTGGCCCTCCGATCTGCGCCTGGCGGTTGAGGTGCGCCACCCCACTTTTTATTCCAGGCAGCAGGCAGCATCATTGCACGCGCTGCTTGAGCGGTATCGGATTGGTTGGGTCATGATGGACACTCGACCCTTGCGCACTGGCACAACCCAGGAGCAGCATCTGCTGGAAGCGCGTGAACGCAAGCCCGACCTGCCCTTGCAGGTCGCAGTGACCACCGACTTCGCGTTCTTACGCTATATTGGACATCCAGAGATGAACGTCAATGAGGTATTCTTCGAGGAATGGGCACAGCGCCTGGGCCACTGGCTCAAGCAGGGCAAGACCTGCTATGTGTTTTGCCACTGCCCAGAAGAAGAGCAAACGCCCGCGTTGTGCGCCGCCCTCTATCAGCGGGTACAGGCGCTTGTGCCTCTTCCCCCATTGCCCTGGCAACCAGAGCGACCAGTGATCAGACCTCTCACGCTTTTTGACGATCTTTTGAACACTTAGGGATGGAGATGACTTGAGCGAGCTACCCAGTGGATGCTGAGAGACGTTCTTGCCGATAAACCAGTTCTCATATCTGGTGCAGTTTGATAAAGTTGGTTCTGGCGCGCCCGGCAACAGGCATGCCCCCCATAATCACCACCCGTTCCCCTCGCTGAATCGCTCCCTCTTGCTCAAGCCGCTGGCTCACCTCAGCAATCAGCTTTTCTGTAGAGTTCATAATCGAGATTTGTCGGGGTGCAACGCCCCACCATATGGCAAGCTGACGATAAACAGCATCAAAGGGCGTGTAGGCAAAAATGGGCACTCGCGGGCGCTCTTTTGAAATTAAATGCGCCGACGCCCCGCTGCGCGTAAATACCACAATTGCCTGAACAGAGGCTTCGCTTGCCAGAGTGTGCGCCGCCCGGCTCACCGCGCGCGCCAGTGACGCCTCTTCATATTGAATCTGGGGATGGCTATGCATGGCTGGCTCGGTTTCCCTGGCAATCCGCACCATCATCTCCACCGCTTCAACAGGATAGCTGCCACTGGCTGTTTCCTCGCTCAACATCACCGCATCGGTGCCATCCAGAATGGCATTCGCTACGTCGCTGGCTTCCGCGCGTGTCGGGCGTGGCTGCGTCACCATTGACTCAAGCATCTGCGTCGCCGTAATCACCGGAATCCCCAGTTGGTTGGCGCGACTAATAATGCGCTTTTGCAGCAAGGGAACCTTCTCTGGAGAAAGCTCCACTCCAAGATCACCGCGCGCCACCATCACCCCATCTGCCGCCTCCAAAATCGCGTCCAGATGCGTAATCGCCTCCGGTTTCTCCAGCTTGGCAATAATTGGAACGCCTTCACCGTTCTTCCCAAGAGAGGATGAGCGCTCAATTGTTCTCACATCAGGCGCCGCTTTTTCATACAGGCTGGCGCGCGCCTCAGCAATCACTTGCCGCGCAGCGTCAAGATCGCTCGGTTGGCGCACAAAGCTCAGCGCCACAAAATCTACCTGCTGCTCCACTCCAAAGCGCAGATCATCGCGATCTTTCTCTGTGAGGGCTGGCGCGCTTACCGCAACCCCAGGCAGATTGATCCCTTTATGCTCACCCAGCACACCGCCGTGTATCACCCGGCAACAGACATCAGAGGACGTGGTTTCTGTCACCTCCAGTTCAAGCAAGCCATCCGCCAGCAAAATATGATCGCCAGCTTTCACATCGCCTGGCAAGTTCTGGTAGGTCGTCGAAACCCGCGAAGCATCTCCTACCACCTGCTCCGTCGTGAGCGTAAAAGGGGCGCCAGGAGCAATAACCACCGGGCGCTGATTCAACAAGCTCCCCGTCCGAATCTTCGGCCCCTGGAGGTCTTGCAAGATCGCCACCGCCCGGCCCAGCTTCGTCGAAATCCGACGAACTCGCGCAACGACCTCGGCATGCTCCTCGTGCGTCCCGTGAGAAAAATTGAGCCGGGCAACGTTCATCCCAGCCAGAATCAACCGCTCCAGCACCTCTTCACTGCGAGAAGCCGGACCAATCGTGCAAACAATTTTTGTCGCGCGCATGCGTCATCTTTCTGCTACCAAGCGTGAGAAAGAATGATCTGGAGAGCGCCAGCCAACCCGCGCAGGCAAACTGGCTTTCCCCAGACCAGCCATGCTCATTGAAACGCAGATGGTCCCATCTGCCTCTCCAACAGCCTATTTTTGGATCGTCTGGCCGGGGGTCATCTCCAGCACCTCGACACCATGAACCCCCGCCTTCGCCAGTTCCTCTTTGAATGCCTGCGTGGTGCCCGTCAGCAGCCCGAAGGTACCAAAGTGCATCGGAATCACCGACTTCGGTTGCAGCAGCTTACAGGCATAGGCAGCCTCGCGTGGACCCATCGTAAAATGATCACCGATAGGCAGCATGACCAGTTCCGGCTGATAGAGTTCGTGAATCAGCCGGAGATCGCTGAACAGGCCCGTATCCCCCGCGTGATACAAGCGCTTCCCATTCTCCAGTTCAATCACATAACCGGCGGCCACTCCGCCATAGAGCACCGCCCCGCCATCCGAAATGCCGCAGCTATGATCAGCATGCGTCATCGTCACGCGCAAGCCTTCAACATGCTGGGTGCCGCCAATATTCATCCCAGAGCAGTTTTTCACCCCTTTACTTTCCAGCCAACCGCACAGCTCAAATACACCCACCACCACTGAAGGAGTAGATTCCTCGCTGGTCGCAATTGTCACCGCGTCGCCAATGTGATCAAAGTGCGCGTGCGTCAGCAGCATCACATCCAGATGTCCGACCTTTTTGTGATTCTCTGGGCAGGCAGGGTTGCCCTGCACCCAGGGATCAATCAGCACCTTTTTCCCGCCAGGGGTATTCAGGATAAACGTGGCGTGCCCAAGCCAGGTAAGATAGTAGTTACCGTCCTGCATCCTGTTGATCTCTCCTTTGTGCTTTCAACATCGTTGGATGAACCACGCCCCTACCCCGCCGCTCCCACATCAACTATACTACATTCTCTGCCAGAAAGCCGAAACACCCTGTCAGTAAGCACCTGCGTTCTCAGGCCCCAACGCCTGCAAAAACGCTTGCAGGTCAGCAGGAAGTGGAGCCGTTCTGACAACAAGTTCTCCCGTTGTCGGATGGGTAAATTGCACCTCCAGCGCGTGCAAAAACATGCGTGGTGGCTGCGGCGTCTGCACATGCCCATACAAAGCATCTCCCGCCACCGGATGCCCAATAGCCGCAAAATGCACCCGTATCTGATGCGTGCGGCCCGTCAAAATCTGCACCTTCGCCAGCGTAAAGCGCGCAAACTCGCGCTCCACCCAAAACAGCGTCTGCGCCTGGCGGCCTCCCTGCGCCACCACCGCCATCCGATGGCGCTGTCGCGGGTCGCGGCCAATCGGCGCCTCTATCGCCCCCTCTTTGAGAGAGAGACGCCCATCAAGCAAAGCCAGATACCTTTTGACGACTTGCCGCTCCTGAAATTGCTGGCTCAGCAGAGTCAAAGCTTCTGATGTTTTGGCGACAATCAGCAGCCCAGAGGTATCCTTGTCTAAGCGATGGACGATTCCCGGCCAGCGTCCCTCAGATGGATTGGACATCTGAGCCAGAGAAGGGTGGCGCGCCAGCAGCAGATCAACCAGCGTCATGCCCGCATATCCCGGCGCCGGATGAACTACCAGGCCCGGCGGTTTGTTCACCACCAGCACCTGCTCATCCTCAAACACCACCTCCAGCGGAAACCCCTCCTCGGAGGACGAACGGGGCACTGGCGCTCTTTGGGCCGTCTCCACCACCTCCACCACATCCCCGCTTACCAGCCTGGTGCTGGCTCTGGCAGGGCGTTGATTGACCTGCACCTGCCCTTGCTCAATCAACGCCTGCACGCGCACGCGCGAGAGATGCGGCAGTGCACTCGCCACAAACTTATCTACCCGCTCTCCCTCCCCATCAGTGTAGCTGAGCCGGGTGATGGTCCTGTCGCCCATCTCATCTTGTATCATTGGGTAGAGGATTGGTTGGCGGAGGAGGATTCCATTGAAGTCCCTTCTTGCTCAACAGGCGCAGCTTGTTGCTCGCCGACAGGTCGCCGCCAGAAGTAGAGGATCAGCAAGAAAATGCCCACACAGATCGAGCTATCTGCCAGATTAAACACCGGAAAAGAAAAGGCTGGTGGAATTCTAAACAACAAGAAATCCGTCACATACCCCAGATGAAAACGATCAATCAGATTTCCTACCGCGCCACCCAGCACCAGGCCAAAAATTACTTGCAGCAGCGCGTTCGCATGTCTGGCAAAGCGAACATACAGCCAGACTACCGTTGCCAAAGCAACCGCGATAAAGAAGTAGAGCAATGCCTGCTGTCCATGCTCAAAGAAGCTAAAAGCCGAGCCAGTATTACAGGCATAAACGATCCCAAAATACTGGCCGACCAACGGGATGTACATATCAGACGGGCTAGGACACACACCAAAATGCTGCCTGATGGCCGCCTTGCTCCACTGGTCCAGACCAATCACTATCGCCCCGGTGAGCGCCAATAACACATACAAGAAATATCCACGCAGTTTCATCAACGTATTTATCGTCCCCCCAAACGCTGCCCAGACTCACTCTTCGCCTGGCACTCAATGCACAGCGCCGCCGATGGCAGCGCCTTGAGGCGAGCGGGCGCAATAGGCTTGCCACAATTCGCGCACTTCCCATAGGTGCCAGCATCCATCCGCGCCAGCGCCTCATTCACCTGTGTCAGCAGTCGCTGGGTATGTATGGTGATCGCCCGGTTGCGCTCTGCCTGCGAAAGCGCGTCGGCATCATCGGCCTGATCGCTCGCCATACCACCGCTCTCCAAAATGGGATCGGTTGGCGTCACTGCTTCATCCCCGCTGGTCAGCTCAAAGAGTTCATGTTTCAGCCGCTGCTGCTCATCCAATAAGCTGCGACGTAGTGCTTCTAAGGGGAGCGTCGTTTCTGGATTGTTTGCTGACATAGGCTTTCCCTCCTCCGCAATACACAAATTGTAGCCCAGTCCTCCTCACAGAGCAAGTCCTGGCACACCCTGGACAAGTCCTGGCACGCCCTGGAGACGTGTCATAGTTCCATCGCATGCCCAATGCCAATTTTGCCAGAAAAGCACACGCCACCCTGAGAAAGTCTATAATAGAGCTTTGGCCGGGGCTTGCACCCGCCCATGAGAGACAGACATCTTCCAGCATTGTGAGGAAGGGAAGAACAGAGTCATGCAGCCACACCACCAGAGCGATCAATCTCCTCATCACCCCAGCACCGCGAGCGAACCAGGCACGCCAGAAGCACTCGTCAGCGCCATTCCAGAGGTTGCCGAGGCAATCGCATTTCTCCGCACAAAAACGCCCCTTCAGCCAGAAGTCGCTATTATCCTGGGGTCGGGCCTGGGCATCCTGGCCGATGAAATTCAAGACGCCGTATCCATCCCTTATGCAACCATCCCCCACTTCCCTGTCTCTACCGTCATCGGGCATGCTGGAACGCTTGTCTTCGGGCAGCTTGCCAACCAGCAAGTCGTCGCCATGCAGGGGCGTTTCCATCTCTACGAAGGACGCACCCCCCAGGAACTGGCCTTCCCCATCAGGGTTTTCCGCGCGTTAGGAGCCAGGCTGCTCATCGTAACCAATGCCGCTGGAGGACTCAATCCAGCCTATCACGCCGGAGATTTTATGCTCATGCGCGACCACATCTACCTGCCAGGCATGGCTGGCCTGCACCCACTGGTTGGCCCAAACGATGAGCGGGTTGGCCCGCGTTTTCCCGCAGCGGCGGGTGCGTATGACACCAGCCTGCGCCAGATTGCCAAAGCAACCGCCGAGAAACACAACATCCCGCTGCACGAAGGCATCTATGTCATGGTGAGTGGCCCTAGCTATGAAACCGGAGCGGAACTGACGATGCTGCGCGCCTGGGGCGCCGATGCGGTGGGCATGTCCACCGCGCCGGAAGTTGTCGCAGCCCGGCATGTTGGTCTGCGCGTCCTGGGCATCAGTTGCATCACCAACGCCGCCATCCCAGGCACCGAAGAGGAAATCAACCACGAAGAAGTGCTGGCGAACGCCCAAGCCGCGCTTCCCAGATTTGTCGCGTTGGTGCGCGGCGTTCTGGAAGCCTTGCCCAGGTGATACGCTTGTCTTGCGTCTGATATGCCTGTCTTGCGTCTTGCTCATCCATCCAGCCCCTTGCCTGATCTTTAAGAGGACAGAGAGGCAAGGGGCTATACGAATTGGCGGGTGCGCAAAGAGAGGTTATTTCTGCTGGCGGCGCGCAAAAAAGGTATGACTCAGCATTTTATACACCAGCTTCGCGGCAAAAAAATCCGGGTGGCTCATGCCAGCCAGCGGCGCCAACTCCACCACATCCAGCCCCACAATCTGCTTGCGCTCAGCAATAGTCTGAAACAGGCGCAGAAACTCATACCACCCAATCCCACCCGGCTCTGGTGTGCCCACCGCAGGCATAGAGGCTGGGTCAAACACATCCAGATCAACCGTCACATAGACCCGCTCCGGCAGGCGCTCCAGCAGGCTGGTCCGGGGTGCCTCGCCCACCTGATGCCCCCAGACAATCTCCAACGCTGGCCGCAGTTGCCGTATATCGTCCACTTCTTCCGGGCTGATACTGCGAATCCCCACTTCCAGCGCGCTCACCCCAGGGATTTCCAGCGCCCGACGCATAGCACAGGCATGGCTGAGTGGGGTACCTTCGTAGCTGGCGCGCATATCGGCATGGGCATCAAAACTAATTAGCCCCAGTGGAGCAAAGTTCGCCGCGGCCTGCACCGCGCGCAGACAGGCAGGAGTCAGCGAATGCTCCCCGCCCAGCGTCACGGGCAATTGCCCCCGCGCAAGCGTCTCCGCCACCGCCGCTTGAATCTGCTCCAGCGCCTCTTCCTGGCTCAACCCCGCATACGACGGCACTGGCTGCGTGGCAATCCCCACGCTCATCGGCACCCAATCCAGCATCTCATCATAGAGTTCCATCTGCGTCGAGGCCGCCAGAATCGCCGCTGGCCCTTCAGCGGTTCCCCGCCCATAACACACCGTATACTCCAACGGCGCCGGAAGAATAACTGCCGCCGCTGTCTGAAGATCTCCCCATGCGCCCGGAGGATCACCGAACCGAATGTTCGCTGTTGGGACTTCTTCCTGGGGAAGGCGTTGCTCGGTCATCTTTGTGTATTCCCACTCCTAAGAGTAAATTCATCGCCGCTTGCATAAACAAATGCGCTGGCCCCTGGACAGCACTGGAATCTAATCGGGTGCCCTCAGTGGTATAGCGAACAGCCCCTCCAACCTGTGTGGGCGGAACCTTCCTGAGCGCACTCCGTTGTTCAAGCCCTTCCAAGAGTGGCGTTAGCGGAGCCTCAACTTTGCAGGCCCTCTCAAGAATCGCCTGCGTTGGTGGGCCAAAACCTGCCCCTTCTAAAACAACCAGCGCCAGCAGTAGCTCCCATTCCGTCCAACTCCCTGCCAGGCTATCGCCACTTGCCTCTATCGGCGAACCCATCCCTGCGCTTTCCTCAAAAGCAGGCAGGTGAGGGAGTTCCTCGGCTGGCCGCGCAGCGGTACTCCACTGACCTGCAACTAGGCTTCGCGCAGTTGGCAAACCTTCATCTGGCGCCAGATGCTGAATCAAGGGAAGAGTGGATGGCAATGCGCGGGCCAGCGCCGCCAGCGTCGCCCTCGACGGATTGGCCGCCGAATGATGCGCTGATTCCAGTTTAGAAAGATACCCTTTAGAAAGCCCCGAACGCGCGGCCAGATCGCTCAGGCTCAGCCCCTCCACCTGCCGCGCCATGCGCAGCAGCAGCCCCCACCTGGTCGCCCAGGAATTAGCTGCTGGTGAGGCATCTTGATCGGATGGGTGAGACTGAGGCATGACGGATTGCTCCCTATACAGCCTGCTGGATGAAGCAGGCGCTTGAAGAAATCCCTCTCGTAGCAAAGACAGTATAGCACAGAGCGCGTGCTCAGCCTGGATGTCCCCTTAGATGTCCCCAAGGACGCTGACCACCAGGCAAACTATCCTGAGCGAAAAAGAAACCAGTTAGCGCTCACTAGAGTACATCAGTTCTTGCAGATCAGCAAGCTGCACCTCGTTCAGCGAAGCTACAATACGATCAGCGGCAGAGAGCGCGGGCGCCTGGTGGCTGGTCGTCACGGCCAGGCAGCGCATTCCGGCTGCCTTGGCCGCCGTCACTCCCGCAGGGGCATCTTCAATTACTACGCACTGTCTGGGTGCCACACGTAGTTTCTCAGCAGCAAGCAAAAATATATCTGGGGCTGGCTTGCCGCGCGGCAGCCGATCACCAGAAACCACCGCATCAAGCCAGCGATGCAGACCCAGCAAATCGCTAACCAGGCCAATGTTCTCCTGCGGCGCAGAAGAGGCCAGGCTTTGCTTCAAGCCCGCTTCATGCGCAGCTTGCAGCAACTCCAGCGCGCCCGGCAGCGCCGCAATCCGCTCGCGCAGCAGTGCCCGGAAGTGGATTTCCTTGCGGTTCGCCAGCGCATCAATCTGTTCGCGCGAAAGCTCGGCCCCCCAAAACCGGGGAATAATCGCCGCGTTGCTCCAGCCAAACGTTGACCAGAAATCCGCATCGGTAAACGGCACCCGCTCCTCGGCAGCAAGCTGCTGCCAGGAGCGGCGGTGCTCATCGCTGCTATCTACAATCACCCCATCCATATCCCAAATAATTGCCTGAAGAGCACCCCGCGCTTCATGCCCCTGATGCTTCGCCTCACTGAAAGAGCTTTGATCCAACGCATACCCCTTTGTTTGCAAGAGAACTTCCGCCGCAACCTCGCTTGACGCCACTCATAGCACGTTCTACACTGAGGATGATACCCAAAAACACAACAGCCACCACTCTATCACGCCAGAGGAAAAAGCAGCAAACAGCCCGGCAAAAATCCCACTTCTCTTGCTGGTTGGCGCAGCAGATGCCAGAAGGAGCGCGTCATCATGGTTCCCCATCAAGATCACCTTCATCCTTCAGAGCCTTCTAACGAACCGAGCGCGCCCGTTGAAACATTACTGGCAACCCTGCGCCAGGAAGGAGTGCATGATCAGCGGGTGCTCCAGGCCATCCGCGACGTTCCTCGCGCCCAATTCGTTATCCCCGAACTACGCGCGCATGCGTTTGAAAATATCGCCCTGCCCATCGAACAAGGGCAGACCATCTCCCAACCGCTCATGGTCGCAGTGATGACCCAGGCGCTGGCCCTCAACGGCAGCGAACACGTGCTCGAAATCGGCACTGGCTCAGGCTATCAGGCAGCAGTTCTGGCACGCTGCGCGCGCTCGGTCGTCTCTGTTGAACGCTGGCCGCTGCTGGCAGAGCACGCCTCCAGGCGCCTCAAAAGCCTGGGGTATACCACTGTTGAAGTGCATACGGGGGATGGAACGCTGGGCTGGCCGCCCTCCGCGCCGTATGACGCCATCCTTGTCGCCGCTGCCGCGCCTGAAGTCCCTCCCCCCCTCCTGGAGCAATTACGAGAGGGGGGAAGAATGGTCATCCCTATCGGAAATCCGCAGCAGCAAGAGTTAACGCTGTTGATAAAAAAGCGCCCAAGAATTGAACGCCATCACCTGGGGGCGTGTGTTTTTGTGCCCCTGATTGGCTGGGCAGCCTGGCACGAGGCCCACCATTAACGCGCGGGCCTTTCCTGCACCCACCTGTCTTTCTGGGCTTCCTGTCTCGCAGGAGACTTGACGCCAGGCAAATCAGGTGATACGCTTAAGAGCGAACAGGAGGCTGCTCAAACCAGCGCGTTTGTCCTCAACTTCACGCTCCCGTAGCTCAGGGGATCAGAGCACTGGTCTTCGGAACCAGGTGTCGGGGGTTCGAATCCCTCCGGGAGCGCCTCACATCCTTGCTTGCATCGGGTGGTATACGCCGCACCGATGCTTTCTTTTTTTAATCCCATTTTTACCTCCAAAAGCGCCTATCCATGCAAAAAAAACTGGGCGGCAGAGCGATTTGTTAGTTTTCGCTCCGCCGCCCAGCCCTGAAACATCAGCAAATCAAACAGGCAGGTTACTGCTGCGACTGCTTTGGAGCAGCGCGACCACGCTCCCCGCCCTTTTTGCCAATACGGGAGTAGAACTCCGGTCCCTGTTGGCGCTTGGTGGACTCGCCGCCTTTTTTACCGATCTCAGCATAAAAAGCAGGACCGCGTTTTTCCTTCACAGCCTCTCCGCCCTTTTTCCCGATGCGGGAATAGAACTCTGGGCCGTATTTCTCGCGTACTGCCTGGCCGCCGTGTTTTGCTTTTTGGGAACCGGGTTCTGGTCCCCGCTTACTATTTGGCATGTGTCTCTTCACCTCTCTAAACTAAGCTCATGTGCACTAGATGTTCCCTGAGCCTTCAGTCGCCTGGGAACAGTTCAACGAGTTTTCTCCCACCAGGTTATCCTGCACGAGAGAGCAAGCTGCAAGAACCGTACCAGCCGCTCTGCTCTAGCTGAGAACGAACTGGTTTTCCCCAACTTACCCTCTGGGAGGCCGGACGCACATGGTCATACTCATCATATCCCAAATGAGCAGGCATCAACCACGTGCCTGTGCGCTTGACTGTCGCGCCTGTGCAACCTTGTTGGCAATCAGAGCAGCCGTAGCGCCTGCGCCAACGCCATTGTCAATATTCACAACTGTCAGACCTGGGGCACAGGTTTGCAGCATGGAGATCAAGGCGCCAATGCCTTTCCCTCCAAGACCATACCCAACCGACGTAGGCAAACCGATCACCGGAACGTCAACCAAGCCTGAAACGACTGATGGCAACGCACCATCCATTCCTGCCGCCACAATAATCACATCTACTCCATCCTTGAGCAGGGATTGGAGTGGACTAAGCAGCCGGTGCAAGCCCGCCACACCCACATCATAAATCACTTCCACCCGGCAACCCATCGCTTCGGCAACCAGGCGAGCTTCCTCAGCAACAGGAATGTCAGAAGTTCCCGCGCTGATCAACCCAACCCGGCCCCCCGTCGGTTGAGGGACAAAGCCATGCTGATAGATCGCCGCAGCCCTTGCTGCTTCCCGCAGGAGCACCTCACACTCCGCAAACTCCTCCCGTACACGCTCAAACAGAGCGGGCCTCATCCTGCTGATAAGCGCCCGCCCATTCCTGCGTACAAAAGCGCGGGCAATGGAAAGTACCTGAGCATCAGTCTTGTTCTCGGCCAGAATCACCTCAGGAATACCCCTGCGGTGCTCTCGGCCAACATCCAAATGTGCCTCATCCAATGGCCCCGAATGAGAACCCGACGAAGGACCAGAACGCAGCGTCATGACCTCAGAAGCTTGAAGATCACCCTGAACCAGGAGTTGTGAAACCAGCCCCAACTCATCGTTCACTGGATGACGCTCATTGCCACCTTCATCATGTTCAGCTCGTTTGCTCATCTCGCCTGATCCCCTGGAACCGAAACATCGCACGGGAACATCCCCATGCAAACAACCGTAGTGTACCACATCTTTTGCAAATAAGCAAGCAGGATGGAACCCAACCTTTGGGAAAGCATATCGGAAGCGTACTTACACCGAAATAGCATCCAGCCAGCACCACACGTGCTTCGCGCATTTCCTCGCCACGCTACATTCCTGCAAATCAAGAGTAACAACCCTCCAGGTCAACGCCAGAGGATAGTACCAAAGGACTATCCCGGCCCGCCTGTACTCATGACCACAGTCCAGATAACACCTGCTCCGTGCTCATCTGAGAGTGAAGGAAACACCAGCAATCTGCTGTCTCCTCTTGCGTATAATAAGGTCGGTCCATCTACATGCCAGCATTGCAGGAAATGGGCCAAGCATTCTGTTGGAGCACGGAAAGGAGAGGGCGGCGCCTCGTACCACCCCCAAAATCCGCCGTTCCTCCGCGAAAAGATAGATTGCCGGAGAAAGGTAATGCGACAGCGTTTACACTTCCTTGGTATAACGGTACTGGCACTAGTGGCGCTTGCCGCCTGCTCTGCTTCCCTGGTGAATGACCCTGGCAATGGGAACCCAACCATCGCGCTGCACCCCATTCAAAACCTGACCCCATCGCCAACGGCGTATCCTTACACCATCGGCGCCTTTGCCAGCAACGAAACCCCCAACGTCAATGACAGCCTCACCATCTACGTGATTTTCCATATCAACGGCAAACCACAGGGTGGCGCATCCGTCAGTATCAATTTTTATTATGACGGTGGCGCAGGAATCTCCCAGTTAAATAGCCAGGTAGGAACCAAGCAAACCGCTGATGACGGATGGGCTGCCTTTCCCATCACCTTTACCAGCCTGGCGCCGCAAAAGCCAGTCATAGTTGCTATAACCGTCAACTTCAACGGCCAGAACTACTCACCTCCACAAGACAAACCGGCGTTTTTCACGCCTATAGCACCCACCCCAATGGCATCGCCCACTGTTGGCGGCGGTGGTTAGTTTTCTCTCCAGAGAGCACACCCGTTTGGCTTTTGGCTGACTGGCCTGCCAAACAGGTGTGCGCCGGGCGGGTTTGCTACGAAGGAGCCTGCCCCACATGCTGGCTTGCCAAAACAGCAAGCGGTTGGCACTGGGGGCAGAAATGTGTCCCGCGCTGGGCCACCACGATGCGCACGATAGTCGTCCCACAGCGCGAACAGGGCGTGTCCTCATGTTGATAAACTAACAGGTGCTCACGGTTCCAGCCCGCCTCACCCCAAATATCCTGATGGCGGCCAAACGTCGTCCCGCCGTGCGCAATGCCTCGCTCAAGCACCACGCGAATAGCCTCGTGCAAGCGGCCCACCTCCTCGCTGGTCAGCGTATCCGTCAGGCGCTGCGGATGGATGCCAGCGCGAAACAGCGACTCATCGGCATAGATATTCCCTATTCCCGCAATCGCCGTCTGATCCAGCAGAAACGGCTTGATCTGGCGCGCATGCTTCTTGAGCAAGCGCGACAGCGCCTCAGCAGTGAACTCCTCGCCCAATGGTTCCAGACCAAACCCACCAAGAGCAGCCCTCAACTCATCCGCCGTGTACAGCGAAATCCGCCCAAACTTCCGGGGATCACTGAAAACCACCCGGCGGCCATCATCCAGCAAAAAAGCCACGCGACAATACGGGTCAGGAAGCTCAGACCAGTTCGCCCCCTCTGGCGCAGCGGGAAAAAGAAGAATATTGCCGGTCATGCGCCGATGCACCACCAGCGCCTGCCCACCGCTCAAAAAAACTAACAACAACTTGGCGCGGCGGTCTATCCTGCTCACTTGCGCGTCAACAAGCTGTGTACAAAATGTCTCCACATCTGGATGCCCAATCGTGCGCGCCCAGTTCACCTGCACAGCGGTAATCGTCCGCCCAATCAGCGTCTGGCGGAGTTGGCGGGCCACATATTCAACTTCAGGAAGCTCAGGCATCTAGCAAGCCATCTCCTCACATGCTATGAAAAAAGAACACCCACCAGTTGGTGGGTGAAGTCTTTGGGTGGGTGGTATTGGACTCGAACCAATGACCTCTTCGGTGTGAACGAAGCGCTCTCCCAACTGAGCTAACCACCCGCATCGTTCCTGCTGCTATACAAGGGTACCATATTTGGGCGTCCTTGTCAAGTTTCCCAACAAAGGAAGAAAGTAACCACCCAGGCACAACTCTTGCGTAACCCATCAGAGTACGCTATGATAGCCCAAATGTGGTGTGTGAGCAGCAGAGCTTGAACTCAGACCTTCCGTAAAGGTTCGGCTGCTGTGTAGGTTGTTGGAGGTGGTCTATGTCATCCCGCCTGGCAGATCGTCTCAGCGCGGCTCGTCAACGCCGATTCGTTGGGCGCGAAAGCGAGCGATCCCTGTTTCAATCGGCCATCACAGTCCCCGAACTCCCCTTTCATGTCTTGCACGTGTTTGGACCTGGCGGCATAGGCAAATCCACCCTCATACGTGAATTTGCCGCAATGTGTCAGCACTCCCAACTTCCCATCGTCTTCCTCGATGCCCGCTATATTGATCCCTCCCCCGACTCATTCATCAATGCCCTCTGGCAAAATATGAATCTTGAGCCAGGCGTCTCACCACTCCACGCGCTGGGGAGCCATGCAGGGCGGCAGGTCATCTTGATTGATACCTATGAAGCGCTGACACCTCTGGAGGATTGGCTCTGCCAGACCTTCCTGCCCCAACTCCCGGACGACACCCTCATCGTCCTGTCCGGACGCCAGCCTCCCTCATTGGTCTGGCGCACCGACCCTGGCTGGCAGACAGTGATTTCCAGCCTCCCCCTGCGCAACCTCAAACCAGGCGAAAGCCGCACGTACCTCGCAAAACGAGAAGTCCCAGCAGAACAGCACCAGAACATTCTCAGCTTTACACATGGGCACCCGCTGGCCCTCTCGCTGGTCGCTGATCTGCTGGCCCAACGGCGCGACGCGACCTTCAAACCAGAAGAAGCGCTCGATGTCGTCAAAACCCTGTTGGAACAACTCGTCCAAAAAGTCCCCGGCCCGGCCCACCGCGCAGCGCTGGAAGCGTGCTCACTCGTCCGACTGATGACCGAGGGATTGCTTGCAGAAATGCTCGGCATGCCCGACGCCCACGAAGTCTTTGAATGGCTGCGCGGCCTTTCTTGCATTGAAGCCGGCGCCAAAGGCGTATTTCCGCACGACCTGGCGCGCGAAGCGCTGGCAACAGACCTCCGCTGGCGAAACCCGGACTGGTATGCCGAACTCCACCAGCGCGCCCGCACCTATTACAGCACCCGACTCCAGCAAACGCGCGGAGCAGAGCAGCAGTCCATTCTTATTGACTACATCTATCTCCACCGGGATAACCTCATCCTGCGGCCTTACTTTGAGTGGCAGGAAGGCGGATTACTGGCTGATACCCCCCACGACAGCGATTGGCCGCTGCTCATCGAGATGGTCGAGAAACACGAAGGCCAAGAAGCCGCGCAGATCGCCACGCACTGGTTTGCGCGTCAGCCCCAGGGAGTGCTCGTCATCCGCGATGCAGAACACACTCCGGCAGGCTTTATGCTGCTTCTGGCCCTGCACCAGACCAGCCCAGAAGATCGGGAACCCGACCCTGGCGCGCAAGCTGCCTGGCGCTACCTGCAAACCCAGGCCCCCTTGCGGTCTGGAGAAGTCGCCACCCTCTTCCGCTTCTGGATGGCCCGCGACACCTATCAGCAAGTTTCGCCGGTGCAAAGCCTCCTCTTTGTACACGGCCTGCGCCATTATCTCACCACTCCTGGCCTGGCCTTTTCCTTCTTCCCCTGCTCCGACCCTGAGTTCTGGTTCATCGGCTTTGCCTATGGCGACCTGGCGCGGATACCCGCCGCCGATTTTGCGATTGCTGGCCGCTCCTACGGCGTCTACGGCCATGACTGGCGGGCCGTCCCGCCGGCGGCCTGGCTTGCCCTGCTCGCTGAGCGCGAAACCGCGTTGGTGCCCCAGCCAGCCTCCCCGCCGCAAGCAGCGCCGCCGCTGATCGTCTTGAGCCAGCCCGAATTTGAAGCCGCAGTGCATCAAGCCCTGCGCAACTACTCACGCGCTGAAGCGCTGCGGGATAGCCCGCTCCTGCGCTCTCGCATGGTCACGGAGCGCGCAGGAATCAACGCCAGCACCACAGAGCGCGCCAACGCGCTCCAGGCATTGTTAAAAGAAGTCACCCAGGCCCTTCAGTCAGCCCCCCGCGAAGCCAAGCTCTACCGCGCGCTCTACCACACCTTCATCCAGCCAGCGCCAACACAAGAGCAGGCGTCGGAATTGCTGGACGTGCCCTTCAGCACCTACCGCCGACACCTCAAAGAAGGCATTGCGCGCGTCGTCGCACTGCTCTGGCAAAAAGAACTGGAGGGCACAGGGGCATAAACCGCATCCAGCCCCGCGAAAAATGAGCAAAAAATGAGCGCTTTTTGGCCTGGAGAACGGCCAGCAGAGCAGGCATACTACAGTAGGGAACTACCCCTACCCTACTTTGCAGGAGCGCAAACATGGCTGAAGAAATCCCTCAATTTCTTATGCACCTTCTTGAGGCATGGAATGCCCATGACCTTGACCGCGTGGTGACATTGTATGCTTCCGACTATGAGGGGATAGATGTGGGCGAGGCTGGCCCACAACATGGACGCCAGGCGGTGCGACAAGCCCTGGAACGCTATTTTGCCGCCTTCCCTGATCTCCATTTCACCCCCGAAGAAACCATCATCCAGGGCAATCGCGTGGCCGTCACCTGGAGCGCGCAAGGCACACACCGGGGGCGCTTAATGAACATCCCTCCCACCGGGCGAACAGTGGTCGTACGCGGCACCACTGTTCTCACCATAGAAGAGAACCAGGCCAAACGAGGCATCTTGATGTGGGATGTGGCCGGGTTGTTACGCTCACTTGGCTTGCTGCCAGAACTTCAGACCTGATAACAGATTCATCTTTTGATTCGGAGACACAAGCATTTTTCAATCAGGAGCAATCACCATTATGAACACCTCAACATTTGAGCGCTTTGGTGGTCTGAGCGCGTTTGTGGCCGGGCTGGGTGGTCTGGCCTACTCTATCTCTTTTGTCATCATCAGCCAGTCCGCGCCCGAAGTCAGCGATGTGCTCACCCCACTCTTCTTGCTGCTCGGCGGGCTGCTGACAACAGCAGTGCTGGTCGCCCTCTACAGCCGCCTGCGCGAAACCGACGCCATGTTTGCGCTGTGGGCGGTGCTGCTGGGCGTGGGTGCAGCGCTGGGCACAGCCGCGCATGGTGGCTATGATCTTGCCAACGCAGCCAACCCGCCCTCGCTCAGCACAGATTTCAACAACGGTCTGTCCGCGCTTCCCAGCCAGATTGACCCACGCGGCCTCTTCACCTTTGGGGTCGCTGGCCTGGCCGTGTTTACCCTCTCCTGGCTCATCACACGCGGCAGCCAGTTGCCGAAAGCGTTGGGCTATCTCGGCTACCTTTCGGGCGTGCTCCTCGTCATCATCTACCTTGGCCGACTCATTATCCTCGACCCAAAGAACCCGCTCCTGCTGGGTTCTGCCGCGCTAGAAGGCTTCCTGGTAAATCCCATCTGGTTCATCTGGCTGGGTCTGGTCCTCTGGCGCGGGCAGAAAATAGCAAGTAAGCATGAGTTAGGAGCCTGATCCCTCATGCTGGCAGTCTTTCCTCAGATGCCCGCATTGAAAAAAGCCTGCCGGAGCAAGATACCTTGCTCCGGCAGCGTTCGCATTCTCTTAAATTTGATGCCCTTCAGCCACCAATTGTGTAATCTCACGATGCGCCGCTTCTTTGATACGGCGCTTGGTCCCCTCTGCTTTGCTCTCGCTGCTGGGAAAGCGCTGCACTACCATATTGACCGCCTGGTCAATGGCCCCATCAAGCATGGAAACCGCTTGCTGCTCCAAAGAACCGCCCATCGTTCCAGACATCAGATCAGATTGTTGGTCCATTGGCTCCCCTCTTTCACCAGAACAACTCGTTCTGCTTGCTCATAGCCTGGTCAGCACGAGCAAATATGAAAGGAGAGCACGCAAGAGGTATGCCTCTGACATCCTGTCCAGGTTATCGCCCTGTCCAGGTTGGCTCGCGTTTCTCCAGGAACGCGCACATGCCCTCCTGGGCGTCAACAGCCATCGCGTTCATGCTCATCACTTCTTTCGCGTAGGCATAGGCTTTTGGCTGATCAAGGTCAATCTGGCTATAGAACGCCTGCTTCCCCAGAGCCACCGTGAGCGGGCTGGCATTCGCCACCGACAACGCCAGTTGTCGGGCGGTGCTGGCAAGCTCCGCCGCAGGCACCACCTGATTCACCAGTCCCCACTCCGCCGCTGTCTCAGCAGAGATCGGCTGGCCCGTCATCAGCATCTGAAGCGCCCGCTTCCGGCCAATCGCCCGGCTCAGCGCCACCATCGGTGTCGTGCAGAACAGGCCAATCTTCACCCCTGGCGTGGCAAACTTCGCCTCCTCGGATGCCACCGCCAGATCGCAGGTCGCCACAAGCTGGCACCCAGCCGCCGTTGCCAGCCGCTGCACCTGAGCAATCACCGGCTGCGGAATGGTTTGAATGGCCGTCATGAGTTCAGTACACACATCAAAAACATAGCGGGAATTGTTGATGTCACCACCAACCAGCTCGCGCAGATCGTGCCCGGCAGAAAAAGCCGGCCCATTTGCCGCCAGAATCACCGCCCGCACCGCTTTATCTCGTCCCAACGTCTTCAAGGCATCCAACAACTCGCCCATCATCTGCACCGAAAGCGCGTTGCGCTTTTCCGGGCGATTCATCGTAATCGTGGCGACTGGCGCCTCGTACTCAACCAGAAGAGATTCGTATCCCATGTGCCCTCCTAAGAACTCGGCCCATCAGTTCTGAGGAACGTTATAAAACTTAACGCCTGTCACCGTTGCTGTCCCCAACGTCCCCAGTGTCAGAGTACCAGAGGGTTCAGGCTGGGGAACCGTCACATCTACAAGGGAATGACCATCCAGAGCGAATATCAGCCGTGTCCCATCCAGCACCAGGATTAACCGATGCGATTGCCCGTTCGTCCAACTCGTGTTGGTGCTGGTTCCCGCTCCATCTGTATCATACGTGACACCATCGCTGGAATGCTCAGCTATTGGCGGCGCGCTCTTAAACAATTGCACGCGATAATACACATTCGCACCAGCCGGGTTCGAGGTATCAAAGATAATATCAAATTCTGTACCGGAGCTTGCTTGCATATCCACCATCACAGCCTGGGGAGGCGCAAAAGTTTGCCCTTTGAGGATAGCAAAGACATTCGTAATTTGTAGCGTGCCCCCCTGAACGCGATAGCTGAAACTCGGATTTTGAGGATTGGGCTGAAATTTCCATTGGTCGAGCTTGCCCACATCTACCGTAAAAGCAGGGTTGCCCGCCACAATGTTTGAAATCACCGTATCAGGCGGGATCGCCGTAGGGCTGGCAACCGTTGTAGCGGTCGCCGGGGGAAGCGTGCCAGTGGCAGCCGCAGTCGGGAGCGCTGTGCTCGTCCTCTGTACAACTGCTGCTCCGTTGTTTTGTCGTAAAAGCAGGCTTCCACCAAACACCGCCCCGATCACCAGCAGCACCGCCAGCGCCGCCAGCCCAATCACCAATCCACGCCGCGACCTCCCCTCTTTACCGCCCTCCGGGGGTCGTGGTCTGGGCAGTTCCACAGCCAGCGTAGGCAGCGAACTATCGCCATTCTGTCCAGGTCCGCCTTGCGTTGGGGCAAACGGATTTGCATAGCTGCTCATTTGGGGATTGATGATGGGTGGCGCGTTCGGGGTGGCGGGCGGCGCATTGAAGTTGGCGGGCGGCGCAGCAGAAATCTGCACCACAGCGGGCGTCATCGGCGTAGACATCGCTGGCAAAGGCGTCACGGGCGGCGACTTCATCTGCGGAGGGGTATTCGACGAAGGCGTCGCCGGAACAGGCGTCATCAGCCCTGGGGAGACGGGCAGCGTAATCTCCTCGCCTTCCAGTCCAGTCCCCCTCCCACGCCCTGCCAGGTCCGCCGGGCGCACCGCCGGAATTGCCGCCGAATCTGGCGAGGGCGCCATGCCCACCTGAAGTAATGCCTCGCGCGCTGCATCACCCAGACCGATCACGGAATGATAGCGATCTTCTGGCCTCTTGGCAATTCCCCGCAGAACAACGCGCGCCAGCGTCTCTGGCAGCGCTGGCACATGCACTTGAGGCGAAGCAGGCGCCTCGTTCATATGCTTAAACATCAACTCAACTGGTGAGCCAAGAAATGGGAACTGCCCCGTCAGCAGATAGTAAAAGAGGATGGCAAGGGAATATTGATCGCTGGCCTGTGAGGGGCGCCCCTGAAACTGCTCCGGCGCCATAAAAACTGGTGTCCCAGAGAGATGCGTCGTGCTCGTTGAATAGGCCACAAACTTCGACAAGCCAAAATCCGCCAGAAACAGGTGCAGTCGCGGGGAAGATTGGCTCTGGCTGGTGGAGCGCGCGAGAGGTCGCACCAGGAAATTAGCCGGTTTCACATCCCGGTGAATAAAGTTGCGATCATGCGCATATTGCAGCGCCGAAGCCGCCTGCTCAATATAGATCAGCGCCTCACCCGGCGGCAACGGCAGGCGCAGCTTCGGAGGCGACCCGCGCAGCGCATCTTGCAGTGACCCATCCGGGAAATAGGGCATCACCAGATAGGCCAGATCACCTTCGCGCCCGGCATCATAGAGCGGCAGGATGTGTGGGTGCTCAAGCGCCATCAGAGACTGCGCCTCGCGCGTCAATTCCTCGGCAGGCGCCAGTCCTCCAGAGGATTGATCAGATTTCGAATCCAACGTCACCACCTTCATCGCCACCTGGCGCTTCAGGCGCAGTTGTTCAGCCAGAAAAACCTGACCCATCCCCCCAACACCAACCTGTCGCAGGACACGATACCCCGCGATCTCTTGCCCTTCGCGTAACATAACAAATACCCCCAACCAATTCAGCGTTGCAAGCCAGCGTAAGAGCAGTATAGTTTCTTCTCAATAGCGAACTAGTGATCAGTTGGTATAGTGAGGCTGGCAGCCTGCGCCCTTGGCAGGACTGACCGCGCCAACCTTCACCGATACTGGTGCAACTACGGGCACCTCTATCCCCCTGCCAAAGGCGTCAGGGACTGCTTTTCTCAAGGTATTATAAGAGCCATTCACATCCGCATGGAGCGTGCGCCCATCGCTGGCCTGATACAGTCCGCGCTTGACCCGTTTGCCACTGAAGAGGTACTTGTCCTCTTTGGTAGGGTCATAGATCGGCAAGTCATCCAGGTCAAGGAAAGAGGCTTTGCTGGTATAGCTTTCCTCTTGCACGATTACGGCAATGCCTGCCAGTTGCGCTTTATAGGTCAGCAGGTCAATGAAGCGGGCATGGGGGATTTGGACAAACTTTTGGTTATTCACCTTACCCATGTTGACTTCTTGCTTCCACAGCGGATTCTTGCCGATGATGAGCGTGCCAATGCCTTCCTGCAACAGCACGTCAATGATGTAGCGGCTGGCGGTATGCAAGTAGTGCTGGACACGCCGGTTCCGCCTTGTGGTGAGTCGTTCCATGCGTCGCGTGCTGCCCTCGCGTCCTAATGCCGCCTGCAACGTTGCCCACCGTTTGTTGTAGAACTGATTGGTAGATTTGAGGGGGCGCCCGTTAACCAGCCGAGGAACGAAGCCCTTCTGGTTTGAAGTTAGCGCGGCCAGCACGTCTACTCCCAGGTCCACAGCGGCATACAACGTCGGGTCGCAGGATGGGAGGGCTTCGTTCTGATGGTAGACCACTTCCACCACATAGAAGCCCACTTGAGGGACGATACGGACTTGTGCGATACGGGTTTGTTTGGTCTGGACGGTGACGGGCAGTTTGGAAGGGCAGATTGCTCCCCGACGGAGCGCAGCCGTAGCTAACGCTTGCGTCGTGTAGATGAGCACCTGTCGCCCATCCGTCTTGTGCTTGTAGTGGGGCATTTTGGGTCGGCCTACAAACTTTGACGGGTCTTCCTGAAAGACTTGAAGCGCGGCAAAGTAACTCTGCCAGTTCTTGTCTAGCAACCGCAACACCTGCTGAGCCACTTTCGCAGGTAAGGCTTTGTACGCTTCCTGGTGCTTCATCTGGTGATAGACGGCTTGATAGTCCAGGTAGCGGTTTTCCCAGATGAACGACTGGCGGACCAGATAGAGTGCCGCGTTGTAGAGGTTTTTGGCGGCAAAGGCGGCCTCGTCTATGAGCGCAAAGCGGCTATCCTTGCGGGGGATGACGTGCTGTTCGACCAGTTGCATCCGCCTCCTCCTCTCGAAGCGCGCGTTCCAGGAGCCAGAGCACATCTTTGTTGAATGAGCGCCATTCGGCATCTGCATGCGCCCGCACCCGCTTTAACAAGTCAAGCTGGAAATACACCGACATCCGTTGGATTTTGCGTTCTGGTTCCATGATGCTACTCTAGCAACTGCACAACGCTTTGTCAAGAAGCCGGATATGCAAGAAAACACAGCAATTTCCTGGAAATCCACCGAGCGTTTATGATACCAACTTCCACCACTACACACAAGTATCTTGGTATGCAATCTCAAGCACGCGCCGCGCGCATCAATGCCGCCAGTGCTTCACCGGCCTGATCAGGATTCCCCGGCGGCAGAGAAAGAATTGGCTCCTCTACGCCAAGCTGTTGCAACTCCTTGAGCTTTTCTGCCACTTCCTCTGGCGTGCCCACCAGCGCCGTCGCATCCAGCAGCGTATCAGAAACGCCTTCCAGTGCCGTTTTTGGCCCCGTCTGCCAGCCGCGTTTCACCGCCTCCACCTCCTCTGGAAAGCCATTGCGCGCCAGCATCTCCGCATAAAACACCCCCATGCGCCCAATATACCAGGCAATCGGCTCGCGCGCCTTGTGACGAGCAGCAGCGCGTTGACCCTCATCTGTGATAAGGGCGCTGGTAAAGTAGGGGGCAATCCTGGTTGCTCGCGCCGGGCGCCCGACTCTGGCCGACGCCGCGTCAAGCATCTGGCGCAGCGCCGGGAAACGGTCCTGCGGCCAGTAGACCGGCAGCACCCCGTCGGCAATCTCACCGCTTTGCTCCAGGCTCTTTGGGGTGATGGCCGCGATATACACGGGGATATGGCTGCGGAGCGGCGTGAATTGAAGCTTAAAGCCGCGCTCCAGATGAAACAATTCGCCTGAATAGATCAACTTCTCGCGCCGCAAAATCATGTTGATCATCTCGGTATATTCGCGCAGGCGGCGCAGCGGTTTCTCAAAGGGCACCCCATGCCAGTGCTCAATCACATTCGCGCCAGAACTCCCCAGCCCCAACAACATGCGCCCGCCAGAGCGTTCATCCAGCGTGGCAATCGTGCTGGCAATCACACCCGGCGAGCGCGAGAAGACATTGGCAATGCCGGTGCCCAGCTTGATACGTTTTGTGACGCGCACCAGGTCAGCCAGCGAAGTAAAGACATCATAGCCCCACGCCTCGCCAATCCAGACCGAATCGTAGCCAAGCTGGTCGGCGAGCTTCACCTTTTCCACCACCTGATCCCACGCAGCAGGAAAATTGGGGTTATCGGCCAGCAGGCCGATAGGGAGCGGAGCAGAGGCAGGTGAAGACTCGCCCATAGCTGTTACCTCCAGAGCCAGCACAGAAACGGCCCCTATTTCCCGCCCTTGCGCCGCTTCAACTCTTCGGTCAACTGCGGCACAATCGTCAGCGCGTCGCCAACCACCCCCAGATCAGCCGCTGAAAAGATCGGCGCGTGCTCATCGCGGTTAATTGCCACGATAAACTTTGAGCCTTTCATTCCCGCCAGATGCTGAATAGCCCCGCTGATACCCACCGCTATATACAGCGTCGGCTTCACCGTCTTGCCCGTCTGCCCCACCTGATAGCTGTAAGGCACCCACCCGGCATCCACAACGGCGCGTGTCGCGCCCACCGCGCCACCCAGCACCCCGGCCAGCGCCTCGATCACCTTGAAGTTTTCGGGCTTGCCCAGGCCACGCCCACCGCTCACAATCACCGCAGCATCCTCCAGCGCCGGACCTTCCGCCGCCTCTTCCACGCGCTCGGTAATGCGCGCCCGCAGCAGCGACGGGTCAAGCGCCCCCTGCACCTCTTCAATAGACGGGGCACCGCCGCCGCGTTCCTCCAGCGCAAACGCCTTGGGCCGGAAAAGCACCAGCTTCGTGCCCGCATTCACCAGCGTCGCTGTTACCACATTCTCGCCGCCCCAGGGCACGCTCACCCGCAGGTTGCTCCCTTCGAGCGAAAAATCGGTGGCATCCGTAATCAGGCTGCTATTGAGCATCGGACTCATTCGCGCCGCAATATCGCGGCTGTCATACGTCGTTGGGAACAGCAAGAGCGCGGGCGTGTGCTGCTCCACCAGCTTGCCCAGCGTTGCCGCCGCAGGCATCGCCAGATACGAATCGTAGGCCGCATCCTCATGCACATAGACCTTCTGCGCGCCATACTTGCCCAGCGTTGCCGCCACAGCTCGCGCCCCGGAGCCAACGACCACCGCCTCAGCCTGCCCCACCTGCGCGGCTTTGCTCAAAATCTCCAACGACCCGCGAAAGGGCTGGCCCTGGTCCAGTTCAACCCATACCCAGATGGTTTCTGCCATAGAGATGCTTCCTCCTAAAAGAGCTTATGCTGGCCCAGGAAATCAGCGATAGCCACAGCAGCGCTGCCGTCATCTTTAATCACCCGTCCGGCTGCGCGCGCCTCCACTTTAGAAACAGCAACAACGCGCTCTTTGGCGCCCGCCTCGCCCACCTCATCGGCCTTCAAGCCAAGATCAGCCACACTCTTCACATCCAGCGGCTTCTTCTTGGAGGCCATAATGCCTTTCATCGAGGGATAGCGCGGAGTATAGACGCCGCTGGCAACCGTCACCACCACCGGCAGCTTTGCCTCCACCACCTGATAGCCCGTTGGGATGACGCGCTTAATCGTGCAGGTATCCCCGTTTAAAATTACTTCGCGGGCAAACGTCAGCGCGGGCACGCCCAGCAACTGCGCAATGCCGCCGGGCACCATGCCCGTGTAGCCATCGGTGCTTTCTGTAGCGCAGATCACCAGGTCCGGCTGCTCTTTTTGCAAAACTGCCGCCAGCGCCTTCGCCGTCCCCAGCGAATCGGAGCCAGCCAGCGCGGAATCGCTAATCAAAATAGCGCGGTCAGCGCCCATTGCCAGCGCCCGGCGCAGAGCTTCCTGCGCGCTTTGCGGCCCCATCGAAACGACGACTACTTCGCCGCCATGTTTCTCTTGCAGCAGCAAAGCCGCCTCAATGCCGCCCTCATCGCCGGGGTCCAGCACCAGCGAAACGCCCGTGCGCACCAGCCGATTTGTAGCCGGGTCAAGCTTACTCGTAGTGGTATTGGGATCAGGAATCTGCTTGACGCAGACGCATATCTTCACGACTTTCTCCATTCCTCATCGAACGTATAAGCGCGGAGCGCTGGTGGGCACGCAGCTTCTCCCCCTTGCTTTGCTTTTGTGCTTTCCGTTTGGGAGAAGGGCAGTGCATCCATTCAGCACTCCAAGTCTACCCTCTTAGCAAGTAATTTTCCAGTTCGCGCTGCTCGATGCACGCCAGGCTGAGCAATGTCTGGCTCTTGCTTATATTGCCGTATTACCTCACAAAATTGCTCCCTGTTGAAGCCACGAAGCCGCATGCTATGCCCCTGACTGATAGCTCCAACGCGGGCCTTCTGGCGTATCCTCAACCACTATTCCACCCTCTTTCAGGGCATCGCGCAGCTTATCGGCCAGCGCCCACTTCTTTTCCTTACGCAATTCGCCGCGAATCTCCAGCAATTGCTCAATCGCTACAGGCGGAAGCGGGGCAGCGGCTGGCGCGGCGTCATCTTCCTCTAGCTCATTATCTGTCGCGTGCAGGCCACTGATGCCTGTCGCCCCCTCACCCTGCCCTTCGTCTTCATCCTCTGGCAAAACCAAGGGTGGCAGCGCCACCGCTGGTGCGCTCGCCCAGGCATCATGGCTATGCAGTTCGCCTTTTAAGACCGCCAGCGGAAACCGATCTCCACTGCGATACATCATGGGCGGCATATCCTGCCGCAGCAACGTCACAGTACCCTTCCCAACTACCTGCCCCGTCTCGGCTGCTAGATCAAGGATGCAAGCTGTATGCTCATCTATCCCCAGAATCGTCTCCTGGGGAGGAAGCAGCGCTTGCAAGCGCTCAAAACGGGTCAGTCCCATAAAACAGTGGGAAGTATCCAGTTCTTCCCCGCCCTCTTTGTTGTTCCAGTGCGGCACAATCGTCAGATGATACCCAAACGGCCCAAGCAGGTCTAACCCCGCCATCCAGTGCAGATCGGCGCCCGCCTTAAAAATCTCATAAATCGGCAGCGCGTGCGCGCTGGTTGCCAGCGCGGCGGCGCTGGAAAAGACCAACGCCGCGCCGCGCAGATGCCGCGCGCGCAGCGCCGCAAAAACCTGCGAATCCTGCAACTGGCGAATCATAAATCCAGGGCTGCCAGGGCCAGCAAAAATGCAGTTAGCTCCAGTAAATGCCTCGTGTGCCTGGGGGCTGTTGGTATCGTCAGGGCCGCCCTTGTACCGCGCGCGCACCACTGCCACCTGCGGCGCAAAATCCTGCAAACGATGCGTCAGGAATTCAGCCACTTTCCCGGCCACCAGGTCTGCGTTTGGCTGAAAGCCAGCCGGGGTATCGAGCACAGCCACCGAGATTGGGCGCGGCAAACGGCGAAAGACCTGCACAAAGACTTCTCGGCCAAGCGCAGCCGTCTCACCAGACCCAAGCAACGCAACAATACCCGGCCCCTCGCGTTGCTCTCCTGCATGTGTCTGAGGCATGCTGCCCCCTCTCTGTTCAGACTCCAAGGCTCACTCCGAGCGACCAGTTTCTCGCTGATCATTGACCAGAGCCAACATCGTGCTTGCTTCAAGCACATCCATTTTCTTCTCGTTGATCTTCAGTTCATGTTCAAAACCCCGCAGCTTGATCACAAAGTGCGCGTGCTCCAGGGTGAACACCTCAATGTCTGCTACTGGCACCCCGGTGGCTAAACGCTCAACCAGATGCTCAACATCTTCTGTTGAAGCAGTCAACAGCGACCTGATCCACCGCGAAATGCGATCTTTCCCGGTAAATGGCCCGGCCAGCGCAAACTCCTCTTCCCGTAACTCCTGTTCCAGAACTTCTGCGCCGCGCAGAACCAGCCGTTGGTCGTCAGTCAGTGCCAGCACCATGTCGCCCTCTGCATCGCTGATGAGCAGGGTTGTCACATCGGCCATGATCATGCTCCTCAAACTATCTGAGCAACCAATTTTCCATGCAATAGTATAGCCGATTGCAGCGCATAGAGCATCTGTTCAGGAGAAGTATGTATACATTTAATGCCAGTTGCTTCAGCAAGAAACCTTTTATCTTCTACAAAAAACCTGGCGCCCTGGATGAGGATGAGAAGCTGGCGCAGCAATCGCTCTGCTACGTGATACAATCGCTCTACCATGCTTATAAGCAGGCTTGAGCACAAAACCCCCAACATGGGGCACACAACACAAAGCCACACAACGAGACAGCGCCACATAAGTTAGGAAGAGGGAACTACATGGCCGAGATTGATTTTGGTTTCACGCTCTACCCTGCGGCTCGCGGCGCGGGCCGGGATGTCGCGTCACTCATGGACTACAATCGCCGCTGCCTGCGCGCCTTGCCACCGCGCTTTACCACCGCCTGGGTGGAAGATCATTTCCAATGGGGCGAAACCGGCACACTGGAATGCCTGAGCACCCTCAGCTTTCTCGCTGGCGAGTTTCCCGCGCTGCGCTTTGGCACGCTGGTCCTGGGCCAGTCCTATCGCAATCCTGCCCTGACCGCAAAAATGGCCGCCAATCTGCACTACATCACTGGCGGGCGCTTTATTTTAGGGCTAGGCGCGGGCTGGAAAAAGGACGAATATGACGCCTATGGCTACCCTTACCCAGCAGACAAAGTGCGCATCGCCCAGATGAATGAAGCCATCGAGATTACACGCGCCCTGTGGGAACAGGCCCCCGCCACCTATAAAGGCGAACACTATCAGATTGAAAACGCCTACTGCGAGCCGCTCCCCCACAAAGCAATTCCGCTGTTAATCGGTGGCGCCGGAGAACAGCTTGTCCTGCGCTCCGTCGCCCGCTACGCCGACTGGTGGAACAACAACTTCTGTACCCCACCCGAATACGCCGCCAAATTGCAGGTGCTCCACAAACACTGCGCAGCCATCGGGCGCGACCCATCCAGCATCCGCCTCACCTATTATGGCATCGTCAGCCTGCCCGAAGACCCGGAGCAGGTGATGAAGTCACAGCTTCATGTCATTGGCCCTTCACCAGAAGCCGTAATTGAAGAGTTCCAACAATTTATCCAGCTTGGCGTCAGCCACTTTATGATTCGCTTCAGCGACCTGGCCTCGCTGGAGCGCTTCGGCCAGGAGGTGCTGCCCAAACTGCCCTGAGCTAGAGGTCTTCGATCACCCGTTCAATCTTCAAGCGCAGCGTCACCCGGTGCTGCTTAGAGAAGCTCTCGCGCACCTGCCGCTCGGCTTTCTCTGGGCCATGATAGCGAATTGCCAGACGGTGAATGTCGGCCTGGGCAATGGTCTGGTCGTCAATCATCTCCACCTGCCCCGTCACCGTCACCCAGCGATAGCCATCCACCACGCAGACCGAAACACGCGAGTCGCGCAGCAGATTGCGGTGTTTCAAACGGCCTGCCGCCGTATTCATCAGAATGGTATCCTCACCCAGGTCATACCACATCACCGTTTGCTGGGGAAGACCATCTTTGTTAATCGTCGCCAGCGTCGCAAAGCGCTTCTCGCTCAAGAACTCGCGTGCTTCAGGGGAAAGGGTTGCCATTGAACTACGCTCCTGTTTTCAATCTTTTGGCTCTCTAGCCGTTATGTGAGGATGGATACCCACCCCTAGCCTGTGCTAGGGGTGGGTATCCATCCTCACGCAGAGGTTTTTGCCAATCGTTGAAGTATACCCATCTCATGCAGCGCCCTCTGGGTGTGGGTTCGGGTGGGCAGGCGCAGCAAAGCACAGAGATCAGCCGGGGTATCTATATCCAGCGCCAGACCGCTTGAATGAAACAGATCAACCGGCACCCCATGTTCCCTGGCTGCGCGTTGATGATGCTGCAAACTGTCTGGCCCAAAAAGAAAGGGAATCGCTCCAGGCGGGCGCTGGAAAAGCGCGTTGGTGCCCGTCCCCTCGGAGGAAGGCGCCAGCACTACCCTGAAATCTTCCTTCTCTCCCCTCTCTCCCCTCTCTCCCTTCCCCCCATGCCCGCGCATCCCCTGGCAAATGAGCGCCTCCACCGTCTCCGAGCAGAGAAGCGGCACATCCGCCGAAACCACGAGCAGCGCCCTGGCTCCCTGGTCCCGGCAAAAAGCCGCAGCCGCCTCCAGCGCCACATTCTGGCCCGCTGGCCGTTGCTGCCCCAGGGACGCCTCCGCCAGCACGTCGGCCCCCTGCGCACGAGCCTGCTCAGCCAGAAATGTATCTGCCGTCACGACCAACACGTGATCCAGGCTGGCTGCGCCACGCAGCGCGTGCAGCACATCAGCCAGCATCACCTGGCACAGCGTCGCCCGCTCGGCGGGCGTCAGCACACCTGCCAGGCGCGTCTTAGCCTGCGCCAGCGTCTTGACTGGTACCACTGCCCAGATCATGCTCGTCCCGCCGCCAAAGCTGCGCGCGCCAGCGCCTCTTTCTCAGGCAGTCCGCGCATAATCGTATCCATCACCACCACCCGGCACCCCTTCGCCTCAATAGTTGGCGCCAGGGCGGCATCCACCTGATCAATAATAAGCACATCCAAAAAATCCCGATAGCAGTCTGCCACCCCCACCGCCGACACCTCCAGCCCCATACCGCTCATCAGCTTATCCGCCGGACCCTTAATTGGCACCCCTCCTACAATAGGGCTGATGGCTACCACACGCGCTTTCGTCTCACGCAGCGCCATACGCACCCCAGGAACCCCCAGAATCGTCCCAATGCTCACAATCGGGTTACTGGGAGCCAGGATGATCACTTCGGCTTCTCGTAGCGCCGCCAGCACACCCGGCGCGGGGAGCGCCTGCCCAATGCCATCAAAATGCACCCCTTCAACGTCATCGCTGGCATGGCGCTGCACCAGATATTCCTGAAAATGCAGCGAACCGCCCGGCGTCAGGATGCGCGTCGTCACCCGGTCATCGCTCATGGGCAACATGCGCGCCTCCAGCCCCAGCGCCCGGCGAATCTGCTCACTCACCTCCGAAAGCGTCTTGCCCTCCCGCAGCAGCAGCGTGCGGTGCAGGTGCGTCGCCAGATCACGGTCGCCCAGCATAAACCATGTGGCATGCCCATAGCGCTTCAGCATCTCCAGCAAATGAAACGAATCGCCTTGAATGCCCCAGCCCTGGCCTGGATGCGACAGCCCGGCCAGCGTATACATCACCGTATCCAGATCAGGCGAAATATGCAGCCCATACAGATCAATATCATCGCCCGTATTCACAATGACCGTCATGGAAGCTGGCGGAACCACCCGCGCCAGCCCCTCCAGAAAACGGGCCGCGCCAACGCCACCAGCAAGCGTCACAATCATCCTGTGTACCTCTAATCCCAGCGGGCAATCAACATCTCCATGGACCGATGCTCACGCCGTTTCGGTTCACGACCAAGATACCCCAACGTGATTGCCGCGTGCGGAATCAATGCCGGGTCCAGTTCCAACGCCGAGCAAACAATCTCCGGGCAGAACAGGGGCGCGCACATCCAACCGCTCTCCAGCCCCACGCTCCAGGCCGCCAGCATCAGGTTCTCCACTGCCGCCCCCAGGCTCTGAATCGCCATAATCTTTTCAGACGCCTGGCGCTGCTCATCTGGGTAACGGTCCAGTTCCTCAAGATATAAACAGGGCACAATCACCACCGGCGCCTGCACCAGCCGCTGATGCGAGTTTTCCAGCCGCTGGTTGATCACCGCATCCGACTCTCCATCCATCGCCAGGTTCGCCCGCCAGGTCGCGCCCATCGCCTCAGCCAACCGCTCCTTCAGATCGCGCCGGGTCAGCACCACAAAGCGCCAGGGCTGGCGTCCATGCGGCGAAGGCGCCCAGCGGGCCGCCTCCAGCACTTCCACAATCAGTTGGCGTGGGACTTCGCGCTCCTGATACCAGCGCACACTGCGCCGACCACGCACCACGCTGGCAAAATCCTGTGGGCGAGGCTGTTCCCCCTGCGATAGCGACATGGCCGCCTGGCCCTTCCTATCTGAACAAATCGTTGGCAGCATTCCGAATCAAACTTTGCGCGTTGCCCTCGCCAGGCGTGTAAGCGTAGCCGCGAATCACCGCCACCGGCACGCGATCCAGCTTGCCCATCACCAGTTCCGCAGCGCTGGCAAGCTCATCGGCCACAGCCAGCACGCTCACGTGCATCTCATACCCATACGGGTCGCTCTGGCCGCGATAATCCTGAAACGCGCTCATCCCCGCCAGACCAATGGCTACATTCACCTGCCCCTCGCGCCAGGGCCGCCCGAAACTATCCGAAATAATCACGGCAACATCTCCACCGACGCGCCTCGCAAACGCCTCGCGCAAGCGCTGCGCCGAAGCGTCCGAATCTTCAGGGAGCAGTGTGAGCATGCGCCCGCCGTCCACATTGGATTCATCTACCCCGGCATTGGCGCAGATAAAACCGTGTTTAGACTCGGCAATCAAGACGCCCCGATCCATGCGCACAATGCGCTTAGTTTGCCGCAGCACCACCTCTTGATGATGCGCGTCTTTCCTCCCCTGGCGAGCAATCTCCTCGGCAAAAGCCGAAGGCGCAAAGTCAGCCGGGTTCACCACCTGGCCTTCCGCCTTGGAAACCACTTTCTGCGTGACAACCACCACATCCCCAGCAAGCAATTGTTCACCTTGCTGCTCCAGCGCGCCCAGAATCGCCTCAGCCAGCTTATCCCCAGGCCGGGTTTCTCCCATGCCACGCACCGGAAATATCCGTATCTCGGTCACGTCTGCCTATCCTATCTGCAAAATGCAAGGAATCATCAAAGGGACCATCAGTGGATTTTACTTCACCAACTGAAGTATAGGACAAAAATCGCTGCTGTTGCCAGCGTAGTTTGGTGTCAAGCACATGCTGAAGCCAACGCGAAAGTCCTACCAAATTGACGCCACCCACACGGCCCCATACAATTGTCCTGCCTCTTCGCGGGCAAGAACATCAATACCCATCATACGTATGATAGTGGATTTAGGGCGTAGTTTCAGGAGGGAAGCAGGTGGACACCAGGCTCTCCAGCCCGCGTGCTGACTCCCTCATCACAACCCCAGCACCAGTTCAGCCCCATCTGCGCGCGCAAATCCTCCTGCTCGCTACTGGTGGACTACTGCAAACATTCGGGGGAACGCTTGCTCTAGGAAGCGGGGGTCAACTTTCTCCAGGAAAAGCATTGCTCATCTTCAGCACCTGTGCCGGAGGAATCTTTTTGCTCTGGTTGGGCATTTGGCGGCCAGCGAGGGGGGTCTTTGCTCGCTTATTTTTTAGCGCCACAGCAAACGCAAAGATACCCCAAACACGTCTCCTGCGCCAGATCAGCAATAGCACACTGCTGGCCCTCCTCCTGCTCGCCGTCCTCTGGAGCGTCGCAACCAATGGCGCGCTGCTGCTGCAACACCCCCTGGACCCTGCCATCTATGATTCGGATGCCGCCGCGTTTGTCCATTACCAGGCCGAAGATGTCCTACACGGCATCAACCCCTACACGGACACAACTGGCTTCTGGCAGGCCGTCGCGCAGTTCCCCGCCGCTGGCGCCACGCCACTCCAGCGCGGCCAATTTGCCCAACAAGCGTTTAGTCCATCTGATCAGGTTGTAACCGCCCTGCTTCACATATATTTGCGCAACCCCACACAGGCCGGGCCAGAGTTTGATCCGGCCACCCTGCACAGCTATCCCGCCGGAGCCTTCTTACTCACCATTCCCTTCATCTGGGCGGGGCTTCCTAGCACACAGCCCCTCTACGCGCTGGCGCTCCTGCTTCTTTTTGGCCTGCTGGCCTGGTGGACCCCGAAAGAAGATCGTTGGTATACGCTCCTCTTGCTCTCAAGCCTTGCCCTTGCCATCACCCTCACCCTCCGTTCCTCTTTTGAAGTCATCTGCATCATCTGTTTGATAGCTGCCTGGCGCCTCCAGTACCAGAACAAACATCCCGTACTCGCCGCGCTGCTGCTTGGCCTGGCCTGCACCGTGAAACAGCTCGCCTGGCTCTTTGTGCCGTTCTATCTCCTCTTGATCGTACAACGTCGCGGATGGCGACAGACTGCCAAAAGCGCCGCCTTCATTGCGCTGGCATTCCTCCTCATCAACGGTCCCTTTATTTTCGCCGCGCCTGCTGCCTGGGCAACCAGCATGCTCCTCCCCATCACAGAACCAGCCTTCCCAGGTGGCATCGGACTCATCACCCTGGCCCAAGGGGGCCTCTTGCCCCTCTTTCCAGGCTGGGTTTTTGTCCTGCTGGAGATTGGTACATATCTTGCCTTGCTTGCCTGGTATAGCACCCAATTGAAGCCTGGTCAGCATTCAGGCAAGCACGCTTCTACAGCAGGCGGCCTGGGCCTCTTCCTGGCCCCGTTGCCGCTTTTTCTCGCCTCACGCAGCCTGATCTCCTACACCATGTTCCTGCCTGTGCTCGCGCTTGCAGCCGTCTTGTTGGCGCAAGACCCCGCCGGGCCGCCAATCCATCAGAAAGCCTTACCCTCCCATGAAAGATGAGATATTGTCCCCATCGTCCGAGCATGCTCAGACGCAAACGCAGGTTGACCCCTCATCGGCCCATCTCACATCCTCGCAGGGGTCAAACCTTCCCAGAGCATGGGCATGGCTGCGCCAGGAAGCCGCCAGCGATGCCGCAAAAACGACCTTTGGCGTCTGGCTCGCGCTGCGCGTGTATTGCTCACTCATTGGAGGCACGCTCTACGCCGTCCTCCCCGGCAACTTTATTGGCAAAGCTATTCAAGAAGTCTTCAAGGGAGCCATCCCTACCTGCCCAAACTACTTCTTCTCAGGGAGTGGGGTGAATGGCGCGCTGGCGGGCATGTGGCTGCGCTGGGATACCGCCTGGTATCTGGAGATTGCCCAACATGGTTACGCCTGCTATGGCAGTTCCGCCTTTCTACCCCTCTATCCGCTGCTGATGCGCATCGCCGGGATACCCTTCCTCGGCAACGATCTGGCCGCCGCTCTGGTCATCTCAAGCCTGGCAAGCCTCGTCGCGCTCTACCTTCTCTATCGCCTGGCCCAGGAATTGACTGGCTCAGCCGCCATCGCCAAAGGCGCAGTGATCGCCCTGGCTGTCTTCCCAACTTCCTTCTTCCTCATGGCTGGCTACACCGAGAGCCTTTTTCTGGCCCTGGCAATTGGCGCCTATCTTGCCGCCCGGCGCGGCTTCTGGCTCAGCGCTGGTATCCTAGCCGCCCTCGCCACGCTGACCCGTCTTCAAGGCATCGTCTTGCTCGTTCCGCTGTGCCTGGAACTCTTCCTTGCCCAGCGCCAGCTTCTCACGCGCCTGCGCACCTGGCTTGCCCTGCTGCTGGCGCCCGCCGCCCTGCTGTGCTACATGCTTTTTATCCGGCTCAGTGAAGGCATTGCCTTTCCCTGGGAACCACTCAGTTCAACACAGGGCGTCTGGCATCTCGCGTTCGGCTGGCCCTGGGAAGGCATCATACGCGATATGCAGGCGATCTTTGCCGACCCCAGTGTCGCATCCCTGTTCTCGTTCAAGCTGCTCGACCCACTCTGCGCCCTGCTCTTTCTGGGCTGCACAGCGCTGGCGTTTCGCCGCCTCAATCTTTCCCTGACAGCATTTCTCCTGGTGATGTGGGTGATTTCCGTCACCAAGCTCAACGCGGATGGCTACACGACAAGCATCAGCCGCTACATGCTGGCCCTCTTTCCCGCCTTTATTGTCCTGGCAATCGAAACAGCCCGCTGGCCCAAACTTGCTCGAATGGGCTTTGCTGTCGCCTCCGCGCTCCTCCTGAGCTGCTACCTGTTCCTCTTCCTCATCTGGTGGTGGGTCGCCTGAAAAAGGCGATACCGGCTCACACGTCTGGCAGCGTGTAAAGCCGATACCACCCCTGCCCACCCAACGCCTGTTCAGCCGCAGATGGCACCTGCTGCCCGCTCTTAAGCAGCGGTGTTGAATCCGCATAGACAGGCACCGAGAACTGCGCCAGCATCTCCTCCAGCGCCGTTATTTCTTGCGCCGAAAGATCGCCTGGCCGCCCCTCCAGAACTAGTTGCACCCCCTGCGCGTAGAAAAGCACATGCGTAAAGCCCGCCTGCCTGAAGCACCGCGCCATCTGTTCAGGCGTGGGGCAATGGCGATAATAATAGTCGAAGTTATCCAGAAATGGGTCGGCCTGCACCGCGCGCCCTGCATAATAGCTGCGCACCTCCCACAAAAAAAGCACGTGCGCGGAGGACGGAAGGGCCGCAACAGCCTGCATCGCTGAATAATAGGGGTCCAGGTAATCAGTAAGATACGCCTCGCGGCTTTGCAGCCCCAGCTCATAGGGCAGATTTCCGTTGCCCAACGTATCCGCCAGTTGCGCAAGCAGCCCACAGCCAAGCGCCAGCACCACCGCTCCCGTTGCCAGCCGATACAGCACAGGGGTCATCGAAGATGGCGCATCACGCACAGTGGGCGCCTTAAGGCGCAGCCACACAACGGCAGCCGGAACGACCAACGCGGCAAAGAGCGGGAAAAAGAGGCGGCTCTGCGCGGCAAAATGCACACTCAGCAATTCCACGCCCCAACATAGCCCCTCGATGGCCGCAAAAGCCAGCAAAACACCTACAACTTGCTTCTCAGTCCAGCCTACCCTCTCTGGCACCAGCCGCCCATCGGCAACCATCACCCGCGCGCCAGACCGCGCAGTTTCCGCCAGGCGTTGCTCAGGCTGCTGGTGCTCATCGGGTTGCTGATGCTCTTCAGCATCCTCAGCGTTTTGTCTTGCAGGTACAGCCTCGGCAGCGCCCGCGCTTGCATTCGCGCTCAAACCGTCCGAAGCGCCAGAAGCAGTTCCAGGCCACAGCAGCATCCCAAGCGGCAGCAGCAGCAGCAGCAGCGGCCCCAACGACGCATCAAACTCCACCGACCCCTGCGTGCCCAGAATCGTCACCTCTAATGGCAGCGTCAGCACCCGCCACGCTTGAGCCACCCCCCAGCCCGGCCCCTCCACCGCGTGCTGTGTGCGTACATCGTCCCACACTGGCCCCGCAGCAAAGAGATGCCCCAGATGATAGGGAAAAATTGGGTCGCCCGTCAAAAACAGATTGCGCAGCAGCCAGGGCGAACCCACTAGCAGAGCAACCGCGCCAAACCCGGCTATATGCCAGAGCACCCGTCGAATGCCAAACAGACGCCAGCAACGCCAGAAGATGAGCAGCGCCAGGGCGACCAGCGCGAAAGCCGCCGTATACTTCACATCCAGGGCCAACCCCGCCAGCGCGCCCGTCAGGAAAAGCCACCTGATGCGCGCTGTTTCTTTCGCATTCCACCAGCACAGCAGCGCGCACAGAGCCGCCAGTTCATAGTAGACCAGCGCCCCATCCACATACGGCCACCCCAGCACCAGCACCAAGCTGGGAATACTCAAAAAGAGCGCGACAGCACGCAGACCCAACGCTCCCTTGTGCAGCACATCTGTCATCTGGCGAACAAGCGCCACCAGGGTCAGCACACTTAACACGCCAAAGCCCACAGACAACAGCGCTGCAACACCATCACCATGCAGCAGCAAGCCATCCAGAAAGAGCATCTCCACCAGTTGCGGCTGATACCCCTGAAGATTGGAAACCTCCGGGAGCACGCGCCCCTGAGCAGCGTCACGCGCCGGAGCCGCCAGATGGTACATCAGCGCGTCCCAGGCCGTCGGCGGCAGCAGCGCCCCCAGCACTAGCAGAGCCAGCGTCACCAGCACAAAGCCCCATAAGCAGCGCGAGAGGATAGTGCCCGCGCGGAACGCCTGTGGAATCAGCCGCACCTGCCCCCAGGTCCAGCCAAGCACCCACCACCCCTGACGCCAGCAGAGCAAAGAAAGCAGCGTCAGGCCACCCCACACCACCCAGGGCGCAAGCCAGCCCAGCAGCCCGACTCCAAAACTTGCCAGGCCCAGCGCTCCCAGCCCCAACCCCGTCCCCAGGGCCACGCGCAGCATCCCTTCGCTGGATGAGGCAGAGGAAAGACCAGCTTTAGCGGCTCCAGCAACTCCGACCCAGAGGAACTGCCCAAGGGCTGCCCCTAAAAGCAGCAGCCAGCAAGCCAGCAGCAGATCAAGCAGGTGTGAACCCAGGCGCAGCAGCACCTGAGCATCAACCGCGAGGTGATGGGCCGGAGCAAAGACCTGGGTAAAAAATGCTCCAGAAAGCGGGGGATGCACCAGATAGTACGCCAGCAAGACCGCCGTTATCCAGGCCAGTCCTGCTCGCGCTCGCCACCCAGGTCTTTGACGCTGTGCCATAGCTTTTTAGCGCGTTGACGCGCTCAATTGCTCATCTGAAGGGGTAGGCGAAGAAAGTTCGCTGAGAGGTATCTGCGGCACCCTCGGAGCAGAGGTCGGCTTCTGGCGCTTCCCGAAGCGGGCACGCATCACATACAGAAATCCTTCCAGGAAAATCTTGCGCGACATCTTGGATTGCCCCACCCGCCGATCAACAAAGATAATCGGGATTTCGCGCACCCGGAAGCCCCTTTGCAGCGTTTGATAGGCCATCTCTACCTGAAATGCATAGCCCTGAGACGTGATCGAATCGAGATCAAGCGCGGCCAGCACCTTGCTCCGATAGCAGCGATACCCGGCGGTGGCATCCTTAATCGGCAGCCTCAGCATGACCCTGGCAAAGACATTGCCGCCACCGCTGATAAACCGCCGCAGCAGCGACCAGTTAGGCGTATCTCCCCCAGGCACATAGCGCGACCCAATCACCAGATCAGCCTCTTCAATCTTCTCGAAAAAGCCTGGCAGATAACGCGGGTCGTGCGAAAAGTCTGCATCCATCTCGAACACCAGATCGTAGCCATGCTCCAGCGCGTACTTAAAGCCGGTCACATACGCCGTCCCCAGGCCCAATTTCCCAGGCCGGTGCAGCGCAAAGACAGTGGGGAAGCGCTCATGCAAACCTTCAGCAATCTCCCCCGTCCCATCCGGCGAGTTATCATCAATGATCAAAATATCAGTCTGTGGGGCGAAGCGCAACGCTTCCTCCACAATCGTCGTTATGTTCTCACGCTCGTTGTACGTGGGAATAACCACTAACGCTTTCATCTCTTGCTCCATTTCCTACGAAACTCCGCGCCCAACACGTTGCCATTGCTGGCCTCCTCACATCCACATCTCCCCTGCAAGCCGCGCAGCCTCACTCAGCCACAGCAACCGTCTCCGGTTCAGCAGCATCTTTATCGTCATGCGATCCAGAAAACCCATCGCCAGCCTTGAGCAGTGATCGCCGGAAGACCAGCAATCCAATGGCCCCAAGGCTCACCCCAAACCACAGCGTACAAAAGCGAATCAGCAGTGTCGCGGCCCCGGCCACCGTCGTATCGCGCGTCACCAGCGCCACGATCAGCCCAAGAATGCTCAAATCAGCGCTGCCCAATCCTCCTGGCAAGCCTGTCACCGAGCCAATCAGCGTCGAAGTTGCCAGGATAAAAGCCGCCTGCACCAGCAGCGTCCACGAAGCAGGCACGCCCAGGCCCACCAGCACCAGATAAAACGCCACGCATTCTCCAGACCACGACACCAGACCAATCGTTACGGCCAACAGCAGCGGGCGAAAGCCAAGCAGCACATAGGCGCTCTCATAAAATGCGCGCAGCCCCCCGGCAAAACGCCGGACCACCGGCAAGCGCTCGCCCCAGCCCAACAAAACCAGCGCCAGCGGGCGATACTGGATCACCCCGATCAGGGCCGTCGCTGCCAGCAAAATTGCCAGCAAGCCCTGCCAGCCAATCCCGGTCAGCGCCAGCCCGCCCGCCGCCAAAATCAGCATCGCCAGCCCATCGGTCACGCGCTCAGCCATAATAATAGGGGCTGTGCGGCTAATCGGGCTGCCGTTATAGCGCTTTAATAAATACGATTTAAGTAGCTCCCCAACCTTGCCTGGGGTAATCGCCATCGAAAGGCCCGCCACAAATATCTTCAAACTGACGAGCCGAGGCACAGCCAGCCCCAGGCGATGCAAATAGTAATCCCACTTCACAAAGCGCAGGCCATAGTTCAACAGCGTCAGCCCCAGGATGGCCGGAAGCAGCCCCCAGGGAAACTGGCGCAGCGCCTGAAGCAGCCGGGGCACATCGGCAAAAAACGAAACCCCGGCAATCACCACCACGCCAAAGATCAGCGAGAGAACCACCTTTGCGCGTATCTGCCCACTGCCCAGCATCAGCCGTTCCTGCTCCCCAGCTTCTTCTCAAAGAAAGGGGCCAGGATTCCCATCACCTTCAGGTGAGCGGGAGGAATGGCCCTTCTGTTGGTATGATACCCTGTGGCACGAGACCACACCTGGTTGGAACCTTGAATTTCTGGTTGCTGTGTGCTATACTTGAGACGTGCCTGGGCACTTGCGGCAGGGACAGTACGGAGGCGTCGGTACGCAAGAGAGACGGTTGACGCAAGGAGGCCGCGCTGCACAGGATGCTGAGTGCGGTCAGGGAACAAAGGATGCGCGTAGACACTGCTGAGGGTTGGAAGGGATGGTTCCCTTTTGGTAGGCAGGCAAACAGGTTTCAGCGCAACGCCAAGAGAACGCTCCTGACTCGGCACGCTGGGCCAGGACGGGCCAGGTGTCAGGTGGCCCAGATGCACGGAAGCTAAGCAATGTATCAGCCTATGAAGTTGAAGCATCAGACTGCCCTCCAAGGTCTGGTGAATTGAGGCGGAGGCCGGATACAAGCTCATCCCGATTATCGGGATTGAGCACCTGACGTCAGATACAGCAGCACAAACATACTCACCACACACAATGTCACCGCCCCCAACACATGCTTATCGCGCAAAAGAATCTCTTCCGGGCTGCCGCCTTCCATCTTCATATAAATTAGATACAGATAGCGAAAAATGCCATACAGCACAAACGGAATCGTAATCATCAGCCGGTGATTACCCGTCGTGCTCTGAAAGGTATACAGGCTATAGGCCATCACCGTTGCCGACGTTACCACTGTAATCATCTGATCCAACAGTTGCGGGCTGTACTCCTGCAAGCTCTTGCGGTGCAGCGAGGCATTCGCCTCCAGCAGCACCAATTCATGCCGCCGCTTGCCCAGCGCCATAAACAGCGAAAGCAGCAGCGTGCATAGATACAGCCAGGGCGAAATGGGCACAGGAATCACCACCGCCCCCGCCATCGCCCGCAGCACAAACCCCCCCGCCAGGCAAAACACATCCACAATCACCACATGCTTCAGCCGGAACGTATACGCCAGATTCAGCGCCAGATAACTCAGCGCCACCGCCGCGAATAAAAACGCCCCGCCGCCCAGGTTCCCCAAAAAGCCATACTGATTTGCCAGCCCTGGGGTTGGCATCTGCACCAGCGTCACCCCGAACGGCGCCAGCGAGAAATGAATACTTTGCGCCGCCCCACTCGCCACCGGCAACACCGTCAACACAATCGTCAGCGTCGCCGCCAGCCCACCAAGCAACGCCGCGCCCACCACCGCCACCGGCGTCGCCAGCTTTCCAGCCGCCAGCGGGCGAAAGCGTTTCGTCGGATGCTGGCGATCAGACTCCAGGTCTTTCAGATCATTGATCAGATAGACCACGCTGGAAAGCAGGCAAAAGACCACAAACGCCCCAAATGCCCGTCCAAGCGCCACCCAGTCCAGCACACGCTGCGCAAACACCAATCCGGCAAACACCAGCAGGTTTTTCGACCACTGGCGCGGGCGCATCTCCTTCCAGAGATACCAAAGCTGTGTATACCAGGGGCTGCGCAGCACTGCCGATGATTCAGCCTGCATCGGCTCTTGATTTTCGGCAACGCTTCTCACGCGCCACCCCCCGCTGCTCGATAGTTGCCTCTCACAAAAAGATACCGTTCCCCTGGAGCACCTGAGAGAGGCGCATCCTCTCTTGTTTGGAGAACGGTTATCCAGGGAGAACGGTCACGACCTTGCATCAATACACTCGCCTTCGTAGGTCAGCCAGCTTCATCAGCGTAACTTTGTGCTTATCCGTCATCACATAGCGCTTATCAGTGAAGTAGCCCATCACCTTATTCACGCTCTCGCGCGAGGCACCCACCATCGAAGCCAACTCCTGCTGCGTCAGCCGCAGCTCAATCCGAATGCCCTGCGGCGTTGGGACGCCATGCGACTCCGAAAGTTCAAGCAATTTCTTTGCCACGCGCCCATACACATCCAAAAACAGCAAGTCTTCGATCTGCTGGTCCGTCTGGCGCAGCCGCTGCGAAAGCACCTTCATCACCTGAATAGCAATCTTGGGATGATTCAACACCACATTGATGAAGTCCTGGCGTTGCAGCGTATAGACCTCCAGCCGCTCCAGCGCAATCGCATCGGTAGAGCGCGGCTCCCCATCCAGAATCGCCAGTTCGCCAAAGCACTCCCCCGCGCCAAGCACCGTCAGCGACACCTCCTGACCATCCGGGCTGGTCAGGCAAATCTTCACCTTGCCCTCTCTGATAATATACAGCACCTGCCCTGGGTCATCGCGGTGAAATATGACCTCACCCTGGCGAAAGATACGCTTGCGCGCGATTGCTGATAGCTCTTTGATCCCTTCCTCATCAAGATCAGCAAACAAAGAAACACGGGAAAGATTGGGGGAATCCTGAACGGTCGTCTCCATGTAAGGTACCTTTCTCATACCCCGGCAGCGGGGCAAACACGAGCTATCCGCAAAAACTACAGGGATCATCATTGCTGAATTTCGCTGAAGGGTTGCACCACAATACAAGCCTCTACCTGAGAGACGCTTCAACGCCGCCAAAGGATACAAGCCCGCGCTTTGCTGCCGTCTTATTTCAGGCTTTTGGCTCCTCTTTCTCAACAGGCTTGGCAAACAACGTGTGCCCGGTTGACGTTAAACAGCGCCCTGTCGCCAGCTCAAACTGCCAGTTATGCAGCCGACAGGTCAGCACCCCATCTTCAATCACCGCAAAGCGTGCCAGATCAGCCTTCATATGCGGGCAGCGCTTCTGAATCCGGTAGCCAGCAGCTTCCCAGGTTCCCTGCGTTGGCCCATGTTCCGCGTAAAACCCCTCGGCGTACTGAATCCGCTCCTCGCTCAGACACTTAAAAAACGTATAAATATAATCGTTATACGTCCCCTTGCGGCTGGCCTCAAAGCGGCACGAAAGAAAGAGTTCGTTCACCCAATCCTCATAATGGCGCTCAATGCAGCGCTCCACCAGCGCGCGCTGAATGCGGAAGCGATACGCCCATTCCTCCCCATCCCACTGCCGCACCTGCCGCTCGCGGAAATCAAGCACAATCCCCAACTCACCCAGATCAAGCAGCACAATATCATGAATACCCGCGCAGATATAATCCGCCTGCGCCAGCAGTGGCTCAAACCAGGCTTTCAACTCCGCCAGCACATCCACCTTCCCGCTCGTCCAGCTTGCGTGCTCGCGCTGAATCATCGGCCATTGCCGACGCTGATACTCCCTGAGATACTGCTGCTTCTGCGAAAAAATGGCCTGCACCTGCCCATCAGGGAAAGGATGCTGCACCGTAAAGCACTCTGGCGTCAGTTCGGCCACGCTCCCCGGCACCATCAGCCGCCCATCTACCGCCCCATGTCCGGCTGCGCCTTGCTCCGCCAGATACTCCAGAAACACCGTCTGATCAGGGAAGGTATTGGTCACCTCGCGGTCAACATCGTTAAACGCAAACAAATCCTCATCCAGAAAGCAGGGTGGGCCAGCCGAAGGCACCACCACGCGCGGCGCCAGCATCTGAATATAGCGATAGGCGCGGCCCATGCCATCCACGCGCTTCTTCCTGCCAACCGCCAGCTTCATTTTTTCTGGAAAATCATACACCATCGGATACCAGATCGCCCCGGAAAACTGCAAAAACAGCGCGTCAAATGGCCCATGCTCCAGCAGCCTCTCCAGTTCAATAGGCCGCGAATCATTCTGGTTCAGCACCCGCACCTCCCCATCATCCACCAGCAGCGCCGAATCGCCCAGCGGCCCATCCGTCGGAGCCACCAGCGCCATCACCATCAGCTTCAAGCCATCCACCGTCACCGGCACAGCATTCTCTGTTTTAAGAAACGACGTAAATCCTACTTCTCGCAGTTCCCTCTCCAGCCGATCAAGCGGATACTCAGGCAGAATCACAGTGGCATCCTTAGAAACATGCGCCGCCAGAAACGTTGGGTCAAAGTGATCATGGTGCAAATGCGAAATATACAGATAGGTGGGATGGGCTAGACGCGCGGGATCAATGCCTTCATTACTGGGGAAAGGGAACCAGGAAGCAAAATACGCGGGGTTAAACCAGGGGTCACAAAGAATACTTTTGCCATGTGTTTCTATATATAAGCCAGCCTGACCTAAAAACGTAATCTGCATACACTCTGCTCCTACCGTCTGCTCCCAGCCCAAGAGCGCCAAACAATGTCAGTTTCAGGTGCAGTGTACCATTCCCTTCTCATCCTGATCAAGTGAAACCTACATGAGGCAGCGCCGACAGCGCCAATCAGCAGCGCCGCATCGCCCACACTTGAAAACTCCTGGCAGGTGCAATTTGCAACAACGCATGATACAATAGGCTGAGGCTCCCAACAAGGGAGCGCTGGTAGGAGTCGTAAGGAGGGCAGCAGCATCCCTTCGTAGCAGACGCGAAGGAGGGTCAGGCTGCGCGTAGATGAGTATCTTGCTACTGCTTGGTTTTATTGTCGCGGCTGCGCTGAGTCTGGTGTTCTGCTTTGTAGCGCGCCAGCTTTTCCCCCGTTTTCGCAGCGGAGAGCACAAGCCAGGCATTTTCAGCGCCAATCAGTCTACAGGCAGCCTCCGGTTTGATGTCAGTTCCTCCAAACGGCGCGTAGAGCAGCCCGCTGGTGGGCGCGATGTGCCCGCAATGGAGCTTCCCCTCATAGGCGGTCCGGCCATGACGATTGCTGCCATTGGCGCCAGTCTCCTGACTGCCTGGATTCTCCGAGATCAACTTTCCTACGATCAATGGAAGCTGCTGCTGATCCTGCTGGCAGGCATGGCGGGATTCACCATCGTCGGCTTTCTTGACGATTTCCAGAAGTGGCGCCGGGGCAACGGCATCAGTGAACTCCAGAAATTTGCCGGAGTCTTGATCGTCTCCCTGCTGATCGGCGCGGCCCTCAATCGCCAGGTTCCTTCAGCCCGGCATGCGTACTCGCCCTACAGCGAAATCCCCCTGCTGGGAGAAATCATACAGCATGTCCATTTTGCCTGGCCCATCTTCTTTCTCTTGCTCACCAGCACCGTCAGCAGCGCCACCTCCCTCTCAGTTGACTTTTCCGATGGATTGGATGGCTTAGCCGGTGGGCTGATGGTGAGCGCCGCCCTGGGATTTGCTGCCATCATTCTGGTCCAGCATGACCCCGACAACCTCCCGCTCGTCCTGGCCGCCTTAGTAACCGCCGGTTCCTCCTTGGGATTTCTGCCGCAGAACTGGCCCTCCTCCTGGGCCGCGCGTGGCCGCAGCCTCCGGGTTCGCCGCGCCGCGCGCATCTATATGGGCGACAGCGGTGCCCTGGGCCTGGGCGGAATGCTTGGCCTCATCGCCATCGTCTCACGTCAGGAATTGCCCTTAATCTTTATTGGGGGCGCGTTTGTCCTGGAGGGCTACTCCGCCCTCTACCAACGCCTCATTGCCCGGTTTTTCCGCAAGTTTCTGCGCGTCATCCGCTTCACCAGAACCAAAGACACCATCTCGCACACCGAGTTTCCCCTGCCCTTTATGGCGACCCCTATGCACCACCACTTTGATCTGCTTGGCTGGGACCGGCGGCGATTGGTCTATGGCGCGTGGACGCTCGGCGCGATGTTTGCCACCCTTTCAGTGACGGCGGCCCTGGCCCCCTTCACCTGGCAGCGCTATCTCGCCCGCTTTGTCGCCTTAATGATCGCCATCGTGGTCTGGCGCAGCGGGCGCTGGACACGCAGCTATTTCGTGGGCCTCTACCCCCTCAGCCCCCTCAGCGAAACGGGAAGACGGCAACTCGCCCTGTTTTATGGCTATCCCCTCACCATCTTTGGCAAAGCCATGTATCATCTGGTTGAAACCGTCCCAGAGGTTGGCGAAGAAGCCATCCAGGGGCCTATCGAAGCATCCTTCCTCTGGCAGCGCGTCGGCATTTATGACGCGCGCGCCAGCCTGGGCTATTGCTGCTATCGCGCTGGCTATTACAACGCCGCCATCAACCAGTGGAAGCGTATTCCGCGCCCCAACCTCAAGGTACGCCCCGACATCAGCGAGATGCTGCATGGCGCCGATCAACTGATGTTGATGGAGCGCGAAACCACCCAACCCATGCGGCTGGAAGAACTGACGGTGCATGTCCGCCCCCCAGCCGAAGAGAGCCACCATCTCTCATCCAATGGGGAAAAAAGCATTCCGCCCGTCAGCGAAGAACCTGGCGCCCCCTCCAGCAACTGACCAGTCTCTCACATCAACCCTTCCCTGCCTGCTGCGTCCATTCATCCTTGGCAAGTGCATGCTATAATCTGTTAAGGGAGCGGGAAAGCAGAAAACAGCCAACTGCACCGCATCACTACTTCCCCCGCAAGACAGTTAGCTTGGGAGGCTCGCATGAGCGACACGGCCACTTTGAGCCGCTTATTCTCCGGCATCGAGCAGGATATCGAAACAGTTGATCGAGTCTTTCAAGAACGAGCGGCCTCACAACTTCCTCTGCTCAACGCTGCCGGAGCGTATGCGCTCAGTTCACCTGGCAAGCGTTTACGCACCGCGCTCACGCTGCTCTCAGGGAAGCTCGGCGACTATCTCTTTGACAAATTGCTGCTAGTGGGCGTCGCCTTTGAAATGGTCCACCTGGCAACGCTCATCCACGACGATATTATTGATCACGCGGCTACCCGCCGCAACATCCCCACCGTCAATGCGCGCTGGGGCGAAGGCGTTGCCATTCTGCTTGGCGACTACCTCTTTGCGCGCACAGCAGGCATTATTGCTGATCTCAACGATACGCGCGTCATCCGTCTGTTCTCTGATACCGTCGCCACCGTCTGCGAAGGCACCATTCTGGAAACCATTACGGCGGGGCAGGTAGAAGTCTCGCTGGATACCTATCTGGAGCGCATCTCGCGCAAAACCGCCTGCTTAATGGCGGCCTGCTGCAAGGGCGGCGCCATCGTCAGCAACATGACCACCGAGCAGGCCGACGCCCTCTATAATTTTGGGCTGAACCTGGGTATCGCCTTCCAGGTCGTAGATGATGTGCTCGACTACACCGGCTCTGATGAATCGGTGGGCAAGCCGGTGGGCAATGACCTGCGCCAGGGCTTAGTCACCTCGCCCTTGATCTACGCGCTTCAGCAGCAAAATAATGGGCATGCCGAGCGAGTGCGCCAGGTGCTCTCCTCGAAAACTCCCAACAGCGAGCAGGTCGAAGCCATCATTCACTGGGTCAACCAAGGGCCGGGGATTGAGGCCGCAATGGAGGAAGCCGAGCGCTATACCGAGCGCGCGCGCGACGCGCTCTCCATCTTTCCCGAAACGAGCGACCGCGCCGTCCTCGAACGGCTCACATCCTTCGTGGTCAAGCGCACCAGATAGCGCTCCTCTATGCCACCCCGCTTTGTCTGCTACCCCGCCAGAGAGCCATGCTCAGGTGTAGGGTATCCAGCTTTCGGCCAGGGGAACTTCTGATTGCAGAGAAGCTGAGGCACCCGAATTTGCTTCCGGCGTGGCCTCAGTGCCACCGCTTGGCTTAAACTCCAGCAAATCCTCCACCTGGCTCCGTTTGTAGAGCCGCTGTCGCTTCATGCCCTGCCGATAACTCTTCAGCACGCCGCGGCTCACATAGGTATATAGTGTCGCGGCCTTGACTCCAAGCAGGCTACATGTTTCGTCAGCCGTCAGATATTCTTCTCCGTTCATCAGCATCATCGTCGGGTGCTCCTCCCTTCCCAAGAGCTTGTTTGCGGGGATTTTGGCGGGGTATGGCATCTGGCTGCCAGTGTGCTTGCTTATTACCTGAGCTTTCAGGCACGGTAGCGGTTTCAGTATATGCCCTGGTCTAGCGCTGCGTCAACCTGCATCTAGACAAATCAATATAAATCAATTATAATCCATCTATAGAAAACCAGTGCCTGGCTTCGCCTGGCTTTGCCCGGCTTCGCTTCGCCTGGCGTAACAAAGCGCCTCTCCCCAAGAGAAGCCTTGCAAAGGAGCAAGGAAATCATCACACCAATGACATCCACGTACATCCAACGAAGCGTGCGAACCTTCTTCGTAGAAGCCCCAACGTTCTTTTGAGAACAGGAGAGCCTGTCATGCCTGCCATTCCCGATCCTGCCGAGCCGGAATATTTCCTCGACAGCTTTCCACGCGATGCCTTTCCAGCCTATATCTGGACAGAGCGGCCCGCAGCGCTGCCGGCCAATGTCTGGACGACAGAGACGACCCACCGCGACGGCCAACAAGGTGGCCTGCCGCTGAGCACCGCACAAAGCCTGAAGATCTATGACATCCTCTGCCGTTTCACCGGCAGTTCTGGAGCGATCCGCCAGGCAGAGTTCTTTGCCTATCGCCCCTCAGATCGCGCCGCTTTGGAAGGCGCGCTTGAGCGCTACCACGCGGGCGCCCCCATCGAGCCAACCACCTGGATACGCGCCACAACCAAAGATGTCGCGCTCATTGCCAGCCTGGGCGTGCGTGAAACCGGCATGCTCGCCTCCGCATCAGACTATCACACCTTTCACAAGTTCAAGCCCGGCGGCAGAAAACAGGCCGCCGATACCTATCTCGACGCGGTGAAGATGACGCTTGAAGCTGGCATTCGTCCGCGCCTGCACCTCGAAGACGCGACCCGCGCCCCGATGGATTTCATGCGCCCCTTCATCGAAACCGTCCTGGAGATCAGCGCGCCCTATGGCCCGGCGCTGCGCCCCAAGTGGCGCATCTGCGATACGATGGGACTGGGCCTGCCCTATGAGGATGTCGCCCTCCCGCGCAGCATTCCACGCCTGTTCGCCGCCATGCGTGACCTCGGCCTCAAGCCAGAAGACCTCGAATTCCATCCCCACAACGACACCTGGCTCATCGTCGCCAACTGCCTGGCCGCCATCCGCGCGGGCTGCGGCGTCATCAACGGCACCTCCCTTGGCAAGGGCGAGCGCACCGGCAATGCCCCACTCGAAGGCGTACTGCTGCATCTGATCGGCATGGGCTATTTCCGCGAGAATCCGCCCGACTTTACCGCGCTCAACGACCTCGTTACCCTCTATGCCGAGATGGGCGAAGCCATCCCACCCAAATACCCGCTGTATGGGCGCGACGCGCATCGCACCCGCGCTGGCGTCCACGCCGACGGCCTGAACAAGTTCTCGTGGATGTACGCGCCGTTCAACGTGCCAGATCTCCTCGGCAGGCCACTGGAGGTGTCGCTGACGAAAGAGAGCGGCATCGCCGGGCTGGTCTTCCTCATTCGCCAGCACCTGGGCCTGGATGTGCCCAAGGACGACGAAGGCTTGCTGGCTGTGCATGCCTGGGTGACAGCAGAGTTCGATGGCGGACGGCAGACAAGCATCGAATGGGAGGAACTGGAGCCGGTTGTCGCTCGCCACATCGGGAAGCCTGTCGCCAGATAAGCCCGATGGCGCGTGCTCTGACTCGTGCGTCAGATTATGACTCTCGCGTCACAAAATGACTCGCCGGTAATATTATTACCGGCGAGTCATTTTGTGACTGACGAGTAATTTTATGACTCGTCAGTCATTTTATGACCAATGAGTCATTTCCCGACTGGCGAGTCATTTCCTGACCGGCGAGTTTTCTCTTCGCTTTTTCTAGCGCGGCGGCTCGTAGCAGCGCAGGCAGCGCGCCTCATAGCCTTCGGCGCTGTCGCCAACCAGAATCAGCGGACTCTCTTTGGTGGCTGGCCTGCCATCTACCAGACGCTGCGTGCGCACCGCCGCCTCAGAGCCGCACACGGTGCAGACAGCCGTCAGCTTATCCACCCGATCAGCAATCGCCAGCAGATGCGGAATCGCCAGCCCAAACGGGCGCCCGGCAAAATCAAGATCGAGCGCCGCCACAATCACGCGCACATCCTGGGCTACAAGCTCATCCACTAACCCCACCAGATCACCATCAAAAAACTGCGCCTCATCAAAGCCAACCACATCAGGCAGCTTGGGGAGCGCGCGCAGGTGCCTGCGGCACGCATTGATGCTGGCCGCCTGCTCAGCATGCAGGTTGAGGCCGTTGCGCGAAGCAATCGAGCCGCTCTGGACGCGCGAGTCCTGGGCCGGGTAAAACAACTGCACCTGCTGCTCCGCAATCATTGCCCGCCGCACCCGCCGGATGAGTTCCTCCGACTTGCCGCTAAACATCGGCCCGACAATCATTTCCAGATAATAGACATGGCGGCGCGGCGCAAGCGCGCGCTCGCCCGCCGACTGATGCAGTGCCATACATATTCTCCTGCGCGAAAAGTTATTTCTTCGTAAAGTTCTTGCTTCGTTTTGAAGAGTTCTTGCTTCTTCAGAAGATGCGGGCGCCCAGCGGCACATTACGCTCTGGCTCCAACAGCACTACCGCCCCTTGCTCATCCGCCGCGCCAAGCACCAGCACTTCCGAGCTAAATCCGGCAACCCGACGCGGCGGGAAATTGACCACACCCACAACCAGCCGATTGAGCAGGTCTTCCCTGGTGTAAAGCGCTGTCAATTGGGCGCTCGATTGTTTGATACCCAGTTCCGGCCCAAAATCAATGCGCAGCTTATAGGCCGGTTTACGCGCTTCTGGAAACGGCTCAACCCCGATGATACGCCCGACGCGCATCTCCACCTGCTGAAAATCTTCTATACTGATCTCTGGTAAGCTCATCTGAAACCCCTAATCCCCTTCAGCAACTCTGGCACTCAGTTCGGCGGCCACAGCGGTTTTCTCTGTTTTCTCCGTTTTCTCAGCAACCGCTGCGCCCTGCGCGCTGGCCGCCATGCGCATTGAAAGAATGCGCGAGACGCTATCGGACCCCATCGAGACGCCATAAATGGCATTGGCTGCTGTCATCGTCACCTTGTTATGTGTGACTACCAGAAACTGCGTGCGCTCGGAAAGCTCCTGGAGAATGTCGCAAAAGCGCGTCACATTGGTTTCATCCAGCGCGGCATCCACTTCATCCATCAGACAAAACGGCGGTGGATTCGTCTCCAGCAGCGCAAAGAGCAGCGCCGCCGACACCAGCGCGCGCTCGCCGCCAGAGAGCAGCGACAGGTCTTGCACCTTTTTGCCGGGCGGCTGCACCAGCACTTCAATCCCACCAGCAGGGCCATTGCTGGCTTCGTCTTTGGGCTGCGTCATCTCCAGATGGGCAGTGCCCCCTCGGAAGAGGGTGGTAAAGTGGCGGCGGAAATGCTCATTGACGGCGTGGAACGTCTCCTCAAACTGGCGCTTCATCGTGACATCTAGCTCGCCAATCAGGTGGCGCAGATTGGCCGCCGCTGCTTCTGTGTCCTGCACCTGCGAAGTCAGAAACTCATAGCGTTCGCGCGCCTCCTCGTACTCCTGGGGCGCGTTGGGGTCGTGGTTGCTCAGGTCTTTCAGACGCGCGCGCAGTGTCTCGATCTGACGCCGCAAGGACGTGAGACGCGCCTCGCCTTCCTGTGTGCCATCCTCGCCAGCGGCTTCTTCGGGCAGGCGCGAGGGATCATCAAAGCCCATTTCTTCCTGCATCTGCTGCGACAAGACCTCGACAGCATCGCGGCTGCGCTGGGCATCCAGCAGGCACCGGCGGTACTCCACCTCCAGGCGGGCCTGGTCCTGGCGCAATCCTCCCTGGCCGCGCTCCAATGTCTGCAAGTTCTTATCGTATTCGCTCGCCTGTTCTTCTGCTTCACGAAGCTGCGCGCTCAGATCGCGGGCCTGCGCGCGGCCCTGCTCCAACTCGGCTTTCTGGTGCTCCAGTTGGGCAGCCAGCGTTTCGGATTGCTGTTCCATCTCGGTCAGGCGCGAGGCGCGCCTGGTCATCTGGGTGGTCATCTCGCGGGCCTGCGCGCGCTGCTGCTCCAGGGTGTACGAGAGCGTCTTTTCTTCCTGCTTTTGCAGCGCCAGGGCAGTGCGCTGGCGGTTCAGATCTTCTTGCTGCGCGCGAAACACGCCTGCCTGCGCCCCTACCTCTTCTTGGATGGTTTCTACGCGCTCATTGACATCGCGCAGCGCGGCCTCTTGCTCTACTACGCGCCCCTGTGTCGCCGCCAGTTCTTGCTCCAGACCAGCCAGTTCTCCGGCAAGCTGCTCTTCCACCGAGCGCCCTACCTGCACCTCGCTGAGCGCGCGCTCGGCAGCCTGGCGCAACTCCGCCAACTCCCGGTTGATCGTCGCCAGGCGTGCCGCCAGCTTCTGCGCTTCGCTTTCTACATTGGTGTGCTCCTGTTTTCTGGCGCTCTGGCCCTGCTGGACCTGATCAAAGAGCTTCTCCAACTGCGCGATGCGTTGTTCGTGCTGCTCCAGTTGCGCGGGCAACTCGCGCAGTTCGCGCTCGCGTGCCAGCAAGCCCTGGCCCTCTTTCGATGCCTGGCCGCCGCTGATCCAACCCTGCACATGCAGCACCTCGCCCTCGATGGTCACAATGCGCTGAGGCAACAACTCATGAGGGTGTGGAGCATCGGGGCTTTCGGTTTCGTGCTTCGCGGCGCCAGCGCTTTGCCCGGATTCTGTAGGCTTCCTGGTGGTTGCCCCACCCAGATAGCTCCCCGCGCCCGCCAGATCGCGCACCAGAATGGCATCGCCCAACAAGCGTTGAAAGAGCGCTCGATATTCCGGGGCGCTGGTGATCAAGCGCGAAGCGCGTTTCCCCAGATAGGCTTCTGAAGCATCCTCGCTGGCTGCCTGGGCCTCGGTCTGCTGGTCCTCTCCCTGGCTCTGCTCATCTCTGATTTTCCCTACCCAGACGATCAGAGCGCGGCCTCCTTTGATGGAGCGCAGATAGCTCAGGCACGCCAACGCATCATCAGCCGAGCGCACCACCACCGCCTGAAGCAATGGCCCCAACACTGCCTCCAGCGTCGCCTCCATGCCCGCCGGAGTTTGCGCCAGCTGCGCCACCGTCCCCAAAATGGGCGGAATCTTGCTCTGGGGCGCCTGTAGGAGCGAGCGCACCCCGTCGCTGTAGCCGCCCATGCTGGAGCGCCATTCGCGCAAAAGGTTCAGGCGATCTGCAACGCTGCGCCGCTCGCGCCGGGCATCGCTGAGGGTTTCGCGCAACTGCTCTTGCTCGTGCTGCCCATCGCTGATGGCGCGCGCCAGCTTCTGGCGCCGGGAGGCAAGCTGTTCCTCTTCGGCGCGCGCCGTTGCCAGCACTGCTTGCTGCGCTTCCAGCTTTTGCTGCGCCAGAGTGAAGCGCTCCTGGCTTTGGGCCACCGTCTGCCGACGCGCGGCCAGGGTGCGGTTGCGCTCTCCAAGCTGGCGTTGAAGGCGGCCAAGTTCAGTCTGGGAAGCGCCCAGACGGGTCTGCACCTGAATGGCGTCGCGCTGAGCGACGCGCAAACGTGCCTCCTCCTGCTCCTGGCGCTGGCGCAGCGAGGCCAGGCTGCGCTCCAGATTTTGCAGCGCAGCCGTTCCCTCGTCTACCTGCTCAGAAAGTTCTTCCAGTTGACGCTCCAGCAGCGCTGCACGCTGCTCAGCCTGGGCAATTTGCTGCTGCTGCTGGTCCTGCTCGGCAGTGAGTTCTGCGGTCTGGCGCGTCAGGCTTTGTAGGCGCTCCTCGGCAACAGCCGTCTCGCGTTCCAGCGTCTGCACGCGCCCCAGCAGGTCGCCGCGTGTCTTACGCAAGCCGTTGATCTGGAGGGCCACGCGCTCGCGCTCCGCGCGCACTTCGCGCACTTCTTCTTCGCGCGCAAGCAGTTCGGCCTGGACCCTGGCGAGTTCAGCGCTGCGTTCCGCCTCAATCGTCTCCGCTTGCTGGCGCTGGCGCTGCAAGCGTCGCCACTGCTGGGCATACCAGCTTGAAAGGCGGCTTTGGAACTCTGTATGCACCTGGGCATAGTCGCGCGCCCGCCGCGCCTGCTCCGCCAGAGGCGCCAGACGCGGCTCAATTTCGGAGAGAATATCGTGCAGGCGGCTCAGGTTTTGCTCGGTATGCTGGAGTTTGTTTTGCGCGTCGTCGCGCTGCGCCTGAAAATGGCGAATCCCCGCCGCGTCTTCAAACAGGCCGCGCCGCTCCTCAGCGCGCAGGCTCAAGGCAGCATCCACCAGGCCCTGGCCCACAACGGTATACGAGTCGTGCCCAATACGCGCCTGCGACATAAAGAGCAGCAAATCTCTCAGGCGCACTTTGGCGTTATTGATCAGGTATTCATTTTCGCCAGAGCGATAGCTGCGCCGCGTCACCTTCACTTCGGTATATTCCGAGGGGAGCCAGCCAGAGCTATTATCCAGCAGCAGCGATACCTCGGCCATGCCCATTGCGGACTTGCCCTGAGCGCCAGCAAAGATAATATCTTCGCTCTTTTTGCCGCGCAACTGCCGCATGCTTTGTTCGCCAAGTACCCAGCGCGCCGCATCAGCGACATTGCTTTTGCCGCTGCCGTTGGGGCCGATGATCGCCGTAATGCCTGGAGAAAACTCTAATTCAGTGCGGGCTGCAAAGCTCTTAAAACCGTGTAATTCAAGTCTTTTTAGATACACTGTTGCCTACTTCCTCATCGGTATTCCCAGCCACCGTTCCACCCCATCAGGCAATCAGCAAATTGCTTGCCGTCTTTTGCTTGCCGTCTTGCAATGGTGGTACTATGCTGACCAACGTTGATCATAACATAGAATATCGGCTGGCACCTCCCTGGTGAGAAAAGATAACCATGAAGGCTTGTCACTTGTCGGGCCGTTCTTGTAAGTAAGGTGCTCTCTTGCTCGCGCACCGCGCCATATAGAACAATTGTACAATAATTCTCAGGGCAACGCTATGCAAACACCACCGCCTTCACCCGCCCATACGGTTCTTTTTTACACGAAAGCTGGCTGTCATCTCTGCGATGATGCCCGCGAGTTGCTGGAAGACCTGGCAGCAGAACTCTCCTTTGATCTGCGCGAGGTTGACATCCGCACCGACATGCAGATTTTTGAGGAGTATCGCTACCGCATCCCTGTGATGATCATTGATGGCAAGACAACGGTTGAAGGGCGTATCAGCCAGGAAGCGCTGCGCAGGGCATTTGCGCGTCAATAAAGGGCACTATTCAGGGGTCTTTTCTGGCTGAGTCATTCAGGCAGAAGGACCATCAGCAGGAGGCGCATTGACAGCAGCAGGGCCATACGCTGCCAGCGTTTGGATGAGCAAGTCCCAGAAGCGCGGCACATCCAACTCCAGGCCAACGGCGGCATTTGGCGGGCGGCCTGAGACACCATACAGATCACAGACGGTGCGCCCGGTGGTCCATTCGCCGCGCAGCTCGATGTCCACGCGCATCTGGCGGGTGCGGACGAGCGTGGGGTCAAGCACCTGGGCCACAGCGCAAGGGTCATGCACGGGCGGCGCGGAAAAGCCAAAGACCTGATGATACGTCTCGGCAAAAAAGCCGAGCAGTTCATCTACCAACATGGCGACTGGACTGCCCAGGGCGCGAATGCGGGCACGCACCTCGGCAGTAGCCTGGGCCTGGTGCGTGACATCCAGCCCGATCATGGTCAGCGGGCGGCCACATTGAAAGACAACCTGCGCCGCCTCCGGGTCAACGTAGATATTGAACTCCGCCGCCGGAGTGGTGTTGCCCAGGCCCATTGCCCCGCCCATGAGCACAATGTGCTGAATCCTGGGCACGATGCGCGGTTCGCGGCGGATGGCAGTCGCCACATTGGTGAGGGGGCCAGTTGCCACTACGGTGAGATCGCCGTCTGAAGCCAGCAGCCGCTCGATGATGAGGTCAACGCCATGTACGGGCGCAAGCTCAATATCTGGCTCTGGGAGCGACGGACCATCCAGGCCCGACGCCCCGTGAATATCTGCCGCGACCTGAAGCTCGCGCACCAGGGGCCGATCCATGCCTGCGGCTATGGGTACAGCGCGGATGCCTGCCACGCTGCACACTTTGAGGGCGTTGCGCGTGGTTTTCTCCAGCGTCTGGTTTCCGGCCACCGTTGTAATCGCCTCCAGGCGCAAGCCTGGCGCGCGGGCCGCCAGCAAAATAGCGATAGCATCATCATGCCCAGGGTCACAGTCTAATAAGATACGCTGCATACAGCTTGCCTCACCTCACCAAACGTTTGCTCCTGATGCTCGTTTTTAACTTTGGCTTGTTGCGCCCGGTGCTGCTTCTCCTATAGCTTGCTCACCTAGCGGACTGTTTGCTGCTGGAGCAGGTTTGCGGCTGCGCCCAGCAAGCCCACATCCTTGCCCAATTCGGCAGGGACAATCCGCACAGCCTGACGCTGCACCTCCATCGCGCGCTGCTCCACAATTTGCTGCATTGGCTCAAAAAGAAGTGGTCCAGCCTGGGCAACGCCGCCGCCAATTACGATTAACGCCGGATTAAAGATGTGGATCAGATTGACCAGCCCCACGCCCACATATTCGGCAGCCTGGCGCATGATCGCGCTGGCTGCCTGATCACCGCGCTGGGCTGCCGCTACGACCACTCTGGCGTCTACCTCTTGTGTCTGAAGGGCGCGGGCCACCTCCAGCACCCCCTGGCCCTGGCCTTGGGCGATGGCTTCAGCCGCCTGGCGTGCTATGGCCGTTCCTGATGCCAGCATCTCCAGGCAACCGATGTTCCCGCAGTTACAGCGCGGGCCATGTACATCAATGGTCATGTGTCCCGGCTCAGGAGCTACGCCGCTCACCCCTTCTATGATCTTCCCGCCACGCAGCACCCCGCCTCCAATGCCTGTACTCACGGTGATATAGATCATATCAGGTGTGCCGCGTCCCGCGCCAAAAAAATGTTCACCTAGCCCGGCAACGCTGGCATCATGGCCCAAAGCCACCGGCATCTGAAACTCTTCATGGATGATCTGGCGCAATGGCACATGGTGCCAGCCTTTCAGGTTGGGGGGAGAAATGATAACGCCAGAGCGACTATCGAGGGGGCCAGGCGCGGCGATTCCGATGCCAAGCACCTGCTCCAACGGCACCTCTGCCTGCTGCGCGACCTGATGAATGGCGGCTTTCACGCGCTGGATTACGGCAGCCTGGCCCTCTTCATCCTGCGTGAGCGCGCTTACCCGCGAGAGCAGCCGTCCTTCCTGAATCAAGGCGGCGCGTATCTGCGTGCCGCCCAGGTCCACCCCAATAACCAATGGTCCTCTGACTGAGGGCCACTCCTTGATCTGTTTGCTCATGGCTTGCTCGCTTTCAGGCAGGATGCTGGAGCCGTATCGTTCAGTTTGCAGCATACTCTGCACATGCCATGCCCATTGCAGACATTCTGGCACAGCAGGCAGCAGCACAATCACCATTCTCCCACGCAAAAAGAGGCAGGCCAAAGACACAAATGTCTTTGGCCTGCCTTCGTGCTCCCTGAGCACGTTTTACGGTCTGAACAGCGGGTTTAGCCAGCCACAGCGTCGTCCAGGTCTTTCCCAGGCGAGAAGCGCACGCGGCGCTTGGCCGGAACCTGAATCTTGGCGCGCGTCTGGGGGTTGACGCCGGTGCGGGCCTTGGTGGTCTTCACAGAGAACGACCCGAACCCAACGAGGCGAACCTCTTCACCAGCTTTGAGCGCGTCGCGGATGGCATCGAGTGCGTTGTTGACCAGATCAGCAGTCTCTTTGTTGCTCTTGCCAGAGCTTTGAGCGACGCGGCGAATCAACTCGGTCTTACCAATTGCTCCTGCCATAGGAATTGTTGCCTCCTTTAGCGGTCTTCACTTTGGTCGTCTTTCTTGATCGTTACAAACTGTGTCTACAGGGCTGCAACGGTTGCCTCATCCACAGGGCCGCTCCAGTCCTGACTCCATTAACGAGTATAGCATACATCAGGGCTGAATACAACCGCTCGCGGCGGCAGTAAGCTCCAGGCGGGCCGAAAGCAGGCGATGATTTTCAAGCAGTCACTCAGACGCGAAGCCGCTCAGGAAGCGGCTTCACGCAAAATGCTTTAGGCGCGCATCAGGCTACACCTGACTTCAGAAAATTGCTTGAAAATGGGAAAATATTTTCTGCCGGAGTAGGACAAATGTCCTATTCCAGCGGAAGAAAATCAAGTAGAAAACGACTTTTGGCCTTTGGGCGGGTCTAAGCCGCAGGAGCAGGGAAGTAGTGGATTTTTCCCGCCTGGTCCTGGCGCCACTCCAAACGCCCTTGCAAGCGCAGATATTCGAGATGCGCCAGCGTTTCTGCCAGGGCAAAGCGGCGATTTTGCAGGGAATGGAAGCGCCCCTCAAAAAGCCGGATAGCTACTGCGTGCGCGGTGACGCCAATCTGTGCGGTGACGCCAGCAGGTGTGCTGTCGTCGGTGGGTGTGATGTCGCCAGTATGTGCGCTGTCGCCAGCCTCATGTTGAGCCTGGGCAACCAGTTGATAGGTGATCTCGGAGCGTTCCTCATGATGCGCCAGCAATTCATCAACACGCCCGCTCAGATCAGCAAATGGTCGTCCATGCCCTGGCAGGACCAGGCGCGCGGGCAGCGGGCGCAACCGTTGCAGCGACTCCAGATAATCCCCCAGAGGATTGGGTCTGGACCTGGGGTAGAGGCCAATATTGGGGGTGATGCGCGGCAGGATATGATCGCCAGCCAGCAAGACGCCATCAGATGCGCGCCAGAGACACATATGCCCATCAGAATGGCCGGGGGTCCAGATGACCTGGTAGCGTTCGCCAACCAGCAGCACCTCTTGCCCATCTTCCAGGGCTGTCACCTGGCTCGGAACCGTGATCAGGCGGCGCGTGGCAACCATTGACGCTTTCTCTAAATTGCTGTCCTCGGCTGGCATGCCGTGACTGGTATAAAACTGGCTGACCATCTCAGCCGAGCGCATGTCTCGCTCGGTCCAGATGGAGCGCATGATCTGCGCATCCAGGCCAAACATCAGCACAGGCGCGCCAGAGGCTTCCTGAAAACGCCCGGCCAGGCCGATATGATCGGGATGGGCGTGAGTCACGACGATAGTGGAAAGGTCGGCAGGCGTAAGCCCCAGAGAAGCCAGCGCCTCCAGCATGACGGCTTCCGCTTCGGGGGTTGCCAGTCCCGCGTCCACCAGGCACCATGAGCCAGCGCCAAAAAGCAGATAGGCATTGGCCCAGCGCAGTTCAAACGGCAAAGGCACGGTAATGCGCCAGAGATTGGGCAGCACTTGCTCGATGCCTGCCTCGTTTGCCTGGGCAGCAGGAGCAGGCGTTGGCTCAACACGTGCGGGAGAAAAAGAAGAAGCGCCAGCAGCATCTGGCGACCTTGAGTGCATGATTCCAGTATCCTTTCAGAGGAGCGCCAGTGTTGCAGGCGTCTGTTTTTTGGGCTGAGTCTATGGTTCTGATGAACTCGCCGTTTTGAATGCCTCGCGCAGCGTAATCCACACGAGTGCCGCGCAGAGATCGGCCACGATCATGAGGCAAGCGCCAATCACCAGCCAGCTTAAGCTGCCAGGGTCTTGGGCAGTGTGGTAGGTGAGCAGGCTGCTTTCAGCCAGGGCCAGCCCGCCCACAGCCAGCAGCAGCGCCAGCCAGGGCAGCCAGCGCAGCAAGAGGAGCATGGGTGCGGCCACCTGCGCAAGACGGCTCAAACCGCGCCGCCCCAGCCGTATGAGGGCAAGATTGACCAGGAGCGCCGTAAGTAAAAGCAGCCCCAGTAAGGTTTGGCCCATTATCTGAACACTCATAAAATACACACCATTCTTGAAAGGCTGAAAGCTGTAGACAAAGGAAGAAGAAGCGCTTCTTCCTGACGAAGAGGCGCTCTGACTGATAACTACCCCTGCTGGCACAGCATATGCAACCGCTCATTTCCTGAAGGCAACGATTATCCCGCTTGACATCAAGGCGCTGTTTGATTATACTCTAAAAGATACTTTATGGCAGACTTTGCCCGCCAATCTTCCAGTGGTCCCAGAACCAGTCCCCAGTCAGCATGAGGAGGGCCTTCAATTGGCCGAAACTTTGCTGACTGGCAGTTCAGTAGGGGATAAGATTTTGGCAGCCTGCCCACTGCGCAGAGCGCCAGTGCCTGGTGTTATCCCCACCTCTTGGATGTTGCTCATGTAGTGCAGTCGCGCGAGGAGAATGGATGCAAGGCGCGTGAATCAATGACGGATGACACGCGCATAGTATGCACCGCTCCTGGTGCTTCATGAACACTCTCAAAGCGGAGGTATTTTGCAATGGATTTGAGCGTTGAGGGAAAGTCTGAGCGTATCCCCCCCGGCTCCCACATTTGCCAGCTCTATAACAAGGCAACGGAGATTGCCGGAGTGACCTCACGATTACTTCAGGTGGGCCTTGTCGCCTCAGAAAAATGCCTGTTCGCTGGCTCAGCCAACACGGTGCGCGAAATGGAAGAGGCATTGGGCAGGCTTGGAATCAATGTTCAGGACGCATGCGCGAGCGGCCAGCTTACCCTCATCAGTGACCGCGATGTGTTTCTCGCCGGCAAACGTTTTGACCCCTACCATCTCCTCTCCACCCACCAAACATTTATTGCTCAGGCCATGCGCGAAAACTGGCAGGCTGTTCGCATCTCGATTGACATGACCTGGCTGACGCGCGATGTTGCCACACCAGAGCAAATCCTCAAGTACGAGGCGGCCTCTGATGCGGTCTTTACCTTCCAGAACGCGCCCATCATCGCGCTGATGCACTATGATTATTCCAAGCTCCCCGGCGGGTTGGTGGTGGAGATGCTCAAGCTGCATCCCATTGCAGTGGTGGGAAAATTTATCAAGCGCAACCCCTATTACTTGAATTCCGAGCAATATCTGTTAAAGATTTTGCGTATCAACCGAGAGAAACGAGTAGCCGCCGCGCTCTAGATTGCGGTACATCTGCCGTTGCTCGTCCCATGTAATGACTCTGAGGAAGCTCTGGCGTGTCCATGCACAGAAACCGGGTCCAGCGAGCCTTTTCCGCAGGAGGAGTAATCTTCCGGGCTGGCTCTGCTGCGCCAGTGAGTTCCGGCGCAGCGTATGCCGAGTATGCTGTCTTAGAGCCATCAGAGATCGAGGTTGTCCTGGTAGGGCGCAGCCATTCGGGTATCTGGGCACTGCCCAAGGGGACGCCTGATAAGGGCGAGACAATTGAGCAAGTCGCGCGCCGCGAAGTCCGCGAGGAAACGGGCCTGGAAACACGGATTCTTGCCAGCATCGGCAGCGCGCATTATTCGTTTTTCCACGACAACGTTCGTTACAAAAAAGAAGTGCGCTACTTCTTAATGGAACCTATCGGTGGAGACATCTCTCTACACGATGCCGAGTACGATGAAGTACGCTGGTTCCCCCTCCCCGAAGCCCATCAGCGCTTGAGCTACGAATCTGATAGCCAGATTTTGTATCGGGCCGAAGACCTCATCCGACGCAAACGCCGCAAGCGCCCCTGGCGCCACCCCTCCGGGCGCCCGCGTTCCCGGCACCCACGCTCCCAACATCCAACAGCGAATCGCGCATAAAGGGCAGGCGCCAGAACATCCAGCACGTTTACTCCCACTCAATCGTGGCCGGGGGCTTGCTGGTGATGTCATAGACCACCCGATTGACGCCCGGAACCTCGTTGACGATGCGGCTGGCAATGCTGGCGAGAAGGGGATAAGGCAATCTGGCCCAATCAGCGGTCATAAAATCGGAGGTCGTCACGGCACGCACCGCCACCACATGCGCGTAGGTGCGTCCATCGCCCATCACCCCCACGCTTTGCAGCGGCGTCAGCACCGCAAAGACCTGCCCCAACTCCCGATACAGCCCCGCCTGGCACACTTCGTCCAGCACGATGGCATCGGCGGCGCGCAGCGTCTCCAGGCGTTCCTGGGTGACTTCGCCAATCACACGAATCGCCAGCCCTGGGCCGGGGAACGGATGACGCCAGACCCATTCTTCCGGCAACCCCAGTTCGCGGCCCACGTCGCGTACCTCATCCTTGAAGAGATAGCGCAGCGGCTCAACCAGGCGCAGGGCCATTTGTTCCGGCAATCCGCCGACATTATGATGGGTTTTGATGCGCACGGCTGCGGTGGTGTCGTGGCTGGTGCTCTCAATCACATCAGGGTACAGCGTTCCCTGCGCCAGAAAATCAACCTGGCCCAGCTTCTCGGCTTCGGCCTCAAAGAGGCGCACAAACTCTTCGCCAATGATGCGGCGTTTGGCTTCCGGGTCGGTCACACCCGCCAGCCGCCCCAGAAAGCGGGCGCGAGCATCCACCACCACCAGCGGAATATGCAGATGCTGCCGGAATGTTTCTACCACCTGCTCTGGCTCGCCAGCACGCAGGCAGCCGGTATCTACAAAGATGCAGGTAAGCTGATCGCCCACCGCCCTATGTACCAGCACCGCCGCTACCGCTGAATCCACTCCCCCCGATAGCCCACAGATGACCCGCCCGCTGCCTACCTGGTCACGAATGCGCGATGTAGCTTCGGAGATAAACGTGCCTGTCGTCCAGTTCGGCTGGCAGCCGCACACCTCAAACAAAAAGCGCTGAAGGATGAGCATCCCCTGGGGCGTATGGACGACTTCTGGATGGAATAGCAGCCCGATCAGGCCAGCAGGATGCGCCATTGCCGCAATCGGGTTATTTGCGCTGCTTGCCAGGCAAACAAAGCCTTGAGGCATTTCGGCCACGCTGTCGCCATGACTCATCCAGGCGAGCATCTTCCCATTGCCTGGAACGTCTGTTGGGCGCAGGAGCGCGGGTGCTTTCTGACTAGTCTGCTGTATCTCCAGTTCTGCCGAACCATATTCGTGCCGACCACTCGCGGCAGCCACACGTCCGCCAAGCTGGTGCGCCAGCAGTTGCATGCCATAGCAAATGCCCAGAATGGGCAGGCCGCTCGTGAGGATAGCCGGATCACACAGCGGCGCGCCAGCATCATAAACGCTGTTTGGCCCGCCGGAAAGAATGACGCCGCGCACATTGCGCTGAAGTAGCTCGGCCCTGGTGGTCGTCGCCGGTAACAGTTCACAATAGACCCGACACTCGCGCACCCGCCGCGCAATCAATTGGGTATACTGCGAACCAAAATCCAGAATAGCAATCATCTCGCGTTGTTGGGTTTTGTTCACCTGGGTTCCTTTGTCTGCTGGAAAGAGTGCTGTTTTCTTGTTATCTTCAATCTTCCGAAGTTACGGCTGATGGTGCCTGTACTGAAGTTGCCCGCATTATAGCATGTGCGGTGCCAAAACATCGCCTGCAAGGGAGAGATTGGGCGTGTCTCGCACTCGTTGGGGCGTCGCATATAAACAGCGCCTCTGCGCTCTTTCGCTTGTGGGGGCTGCATTGGATATACTGTAGCAAAGTGGGGCAGAGTGGGGAAAAGTGGGGAACAAAACTTGCTAGAAGGGCGAAGCGGCAGTGTTTACAGGGGGGTAGCTCAATGGCAATCTTTCTCGGTTTTACTGGTGAATACACCTACGCGCTGGATGCGAAAGGGCGGCTGGCCCTTCCGGCCCGGTATCGCTCGCATTTCAAGAGCGGGGTGCTGGTGACAACAGGCGTGGAGAGATGTCTCTATGTCTATCCGCCGGAAGCCTGGGAAGCCAAAGCCAGACAGATCGAGGAGAAAGTGCTCAGCGCGGCACAGCGGCGCCAGGTGGAACGCGCTTTTTTTGGCCGGGCGTGTGAACTGGAACTGGATGCCCAGAACCGCGTGACGCTCCCCGCCCGGCAACGCGCCTATGCCCATCTTGAAAATGAAACAGTGATTGTAGGAACGCGGGACCGCCTGGAAATCTGGAATCCGGGCATGTATCAAGAAACGATGCAACAGATGAACTTTGAGGCGCTGGCAGGGCTGGACCTGCCTTTCTAGCCGCCACTGGTGAAATTATTGATATGTCATTTTCTAAAATCGTGAAAACTATGAATACCACACATATATCGGTCATGCCCAATGAAGTGCTGGCAGGTCTGCGCCCGCAGCCCGGTGGCCGCTATATTGATGCCACCGCTGGCGGCGGTGGGCATACCGCGCTGCTGCTGGAACACAGCGCCCCCACAGGTCAGGTGCTGGCGCTGGATGCCGACCCAGCCGCCCTGGCGCGCGTGAGCCAGCGGCTCCAAGAGGAGGTGCAGGCCCGGCGCCTGGTGCTGATGCAGGGCAATTTTGTGGACTTGCAGGCGCTGGCTGAGCGGGCAGGCTTTCCGAGCGTCCAGGGGATACTGGCCGATCTGGGCTTTTCTTCGGACCAGTTAGCGACAGGAGAGCGCGGTTTTGCTTTTAGCAGCGACGGCCCGCTCGATATGCGCTTTGACCCGACGAGTCAGCGTACCGCTGCTGATCTGGTAAACACGCTCTCTGAAGAGGAGCTTGCTGACGGCTTCTGGCGCTATGGCGAGGAGCGCCACGCCCGCCAGATTGCCAGGCGCGTGATTCAGGCACGCCAGCGCCAGCCAATCACGCGCACCAGGCAGCTTGCCGAATTGATTGCCGCCAGAGCGCCGGGGCATCCTGGGGGCATTCACCCGGCCACGCGCACCTTCCAGGCGCTGCGTATCATGGTTAACGCTGAACTGACGCATCTGGAGGCCATGCTGCCGCAGGCGCTTGATCTGCTGGCTCCCGGTGGGCGGCTGGCGGTGATCAGCTTTCATTCCCTGGAAGACCGCATCGTCAAGCGCTTTTTGCAAGCGGAGGCGCGGGGCTGCATCTGCCCGCCAGAGCTTCCGGTATGTGTCTGCCACCACCGCCCGCGCGTGCGCATCGTCACCTCTCACCCGCTGGTGGCGACGCGGGAGGAACAGCAGCAAAATCCGCGCTCGCGCAGCGCAAAGCTGCGCGTGGCCGAGCGTTTAGCGGCGGAAGAAATAGAAACGAAGCAAGAAGAAAGCGAGGGCAACCAGCATGGATAATCTCAGACGCATCCAACAGGCACGCGAGCAGACGCCTCCGCTGCGCGCGGCGCGAGCCAGGCGCACATTTGCCACCTCGCTGTATCGGCTGGGGCCGCTCTCGCTGGGGATGATTGGGGTGGCGCTGATCAGTCTGCTGGCGCTGCTGTATCTGAATCTGCTGGCATCGGCAACCAGGGCCAACCACGACCTGCAAAATATCTCGGCCCAGCAAGCGCAGTTGCAGCAACAAAATCAGGCATTGCAGCAGCAGCAAGGGGAATTGCAATCGCCTGGCACTATCGCGCGGCTTGCCAGCCAGATGGGGATGGTGTTGGCTGACCCCAGCACTGTGCAAACCGTTGTGCTCCCTCCCCAGGCGCCAGACAACAGCCGCTCTTTTGAGGGGAGCCACTGGAGATATTTCTGGTAAAGCAGCGAGAGATCGCTTGATTACATCGCTTGTAACGTCCGCCTGTATCGCCCATCTGTATCGCCCATCTGTATCGCCTGCCTGTACTGCTTTGCTGCTGGAGTCCGATGGAGTCAGCAATCCAATGACCGATGAACTTCGCCGCGCCCGCCGCCGCCAGACCTTCTTGCTGGTGCTGATCGTTTGCTGCTTTCTGGGAGCCAGCGCGAAGCTGGCATACTGGCAGCTTGGCCAGCACCAGATGCTGACGGCTCGCGCTGACCAGGAGCACCAGCGGCCCTTCAATGTACCTGCCGGACGCGGCTCTATTTATGCTGCCAACGGGCAACTGCTGGCGTTGACCAGAACTGAAGAAGCGATTGTGGCGAATCCGGAGGTGATTGATCAGGCAAATACGGCTGACCCCGGCGCGCGCGATCAGGCGATTGCCAGGCTTGCCGCGCTGCTCAATCTGCCAGCAGATCTGCTGGGCGATGAGCTGACACAATCACAGGGCGGGCATCTGGTGAGCTTTACCTATCTCCAGGATGGAGACGGCAACCGAATTTACGCCAGCGATGCGCAGCAAAAACAGATCACCACGTGGCTTCAGAATGACCAACTCTGGGGCATCGGCTTCTTGCCAGAAAGCCGCCGGGTGTATATTGACGGCGACCTGGCTGCGCAATTGCTGGGCTTTGTCCAGCAGGATACGGGCGTGGGCCAGTATGGGCTGGAAGCCTATTATGACGCGCTGCTTGCCGGGAAGCCTGGCAAGTTCATTGCCGAAACAGACGTGGACGGCAACCCGCTGGTGAACGGGGATCAGACCTGGCAACCTCCGGTGAACGGCGCCGATTTAACGCTCACGATTGACGCAAACATTCAATGGACCGCAGAACAGATGCTGCATGAGGCAATTGTGCAGCATCAGGCGGATGGCGGCTCGGTGATCATCGTCAACCCTAAGACCGGCGCGGTGCTGGCAATGGCAAGCGAACCACGCTTTGACCCCAATCACTATGGCGACACCCCCTCTTACAATCTCTTTGTCAATCCGGCGGTGAGCAATATCTACGACCCTGGTTCAACCATCAAAGCGGTCACAATGGCCGCCGCGCTTGATCTGGGGCTGATCACGCCCGACACCGCATTTGATGACACAGGCGTATATGACGTGCAAGGCATCCCCTTGCATAACTGGGACAATCTTGCCTACGGCCAGGAGACGATGACCCAGGTGCTGCAACATTCCTCAAATGTCGGCGCCATCTGGGTCGCCTTGCAGCGCCTGCACGCCGATAATTTCTATCGCTATCTGGACCGCTTTGGTTTTGGGGCAACGACCGGAGTAGACCTGCCCACCGAGAGCGCCGGACTGGTGCCCCAGGAAGACGAGCGGACTGACCTGACGCTGGCCGAAAACAGCTTTGGCGAAAGTATTGGGGTGACGCCGCTTCAGATAGTGATGGCGTATGCTGCCCTGGCAAACGGTGGCCTGCTGATGCGCCCCTACGCCGTTGCCTCAGCCACAGAGGGCGGCCACACCAGCACCTTTGGCCCGCACCCCATACGCCAGGTCATTAGCCCGGCCACCGCGCAGACCATCACGAAGATGCTGGTAGACTCGACAGTAGATGGGGAAGCGCAGTTGGCGCTTGTGCCTGGCTATCAGATCGCAGCAAAAACAGGGACTTCTACGCCGCTGGATGACCAGAACAGTTCCACCTACGCATCGGTTGCTGGCTACGCGCCAGCTTCTAACCCGCAGTTTGTCATGCTGGTCAAGATTGACCACCCCCAACCAGTCACCCTTGGCGGTCTGGTGGCAGCCCCGCTCTGGCATGATCTTGCCTCGTGGCTGCTGCGCTATTATCGGATTCCGCCAGATGCGGCAGGCACCAATCCGTAAACCGACAAAAGAGGAAATTTCGTAGTACACTAGAGGAGGCAACGGGACAAGCAATGGACAAGGATAAAGAAATCTTCTCATCAAGCAGGAAATATATTGACACAGGAAGCACGTTGAGTACAATAGAGTAAACAGGTTGCTTTTGCCCTGGAGCACTGAAACACCAGCAGAAACGGAGGACTCTGCGCATGTCAAACAATGCAGGGGGGCGAATGAGCGAGCTTCTCGCTGCCCTGGCCGATGGTTGGGAGATCGTGCAGCCTATTTTTGCCCGCCCACTCTGGTCATCGGTGAACGACACCGAAATGGGCTTTAACTTTGTCATTCAACGCGAAAAACGGATGCGCATGATCATCGTTCCACAAGATAAGACGGTGGAGCGCTTTATCCGCGAGCGCGGGCTGGCTGTAGACAAGCCCTGAGAAGCATATGCAATTTTCTGGAAAGCGGGCAACCGTCGTGGGACTGGCCCGCGAAGGGGTCGCTCTGGTTCACTATCTGGACGCGCAGGGCGCCGCTATTACGATCAGCGATGGCAAGAGCGAGGCTGAGCTGGTGCCGTTTTTGACGCAGATTCAAGACACTGATGCCAGGCTTTCTCTGGGGGAACACCGCGCCGAAGATTTTCTCCAGGCCGACATCATCTTTATCAGCGCGGGCATCCCAACCGATCTGGCGCCTCTGGCGGAGGCGCGGCGACAGGGCATCCCGATCAGCAGCATCACGCGCCTCTTTTTTGAGCTTTGCCCGGCCCCCATCATTGGCATCACGGGCAGCAGCGGCAAAACCACCACGACCACCCTGATTGGCGAATTTCTCAAGGCGCAGGGGGACCAGCATGTGGTGGTGGGCGGCAATATCGGGCGCACTGTGCTGGGCGATCTGCCATCCATCACGCGCGATTCGATTGTTGTGTTGGAGATGAGCTTTAATCAGCTAGAAATTATGTCGCAAAGCCCGCATATCGCGCTGCTGCTCAATATCACCCCCAATCATCTTGATCGCTGCGGCACGATGGAAATCTATACCGAATGCAAACGCCAGATTCTCTATCACCAGCGGCCAGAAGACTATGCTATTCTCAACCCCGATAATCCGCTCAGCGCCGCCTCGCGCACCTGCACGCCAGGGAAGGTGCGCTGGTTTAGCCGCCAGCACCCGGTTGAGGTGGGCGCGTTTCTGGAGGATGGCTGGTATGTCCACCGCGATGAGCGCGGACGCAAGACGCGCGTCTGCCAGGCCGACCAGACGATCATTCCAGGTGACCACAACCGCGAAAACGTGCTGGCGGCCATTGCCGCAACCAGCCTGGTTGGTGTTCGCCCGGAGACGATGACGCGCGTCATTAGCAGTTTTCCAGGCGTGGCACACCGCTTGCAGTATGTGGCTGAGTTGAACGGCGTCCGCTACATTAATGATTCGATTGCCACCGCTCCAGAGCGGATGATGGCGGCTCTGCGGGTCTACGAGCAGCAGCATCAGCCGCTGGTCTTGATTGCCGGAGGGCGCGATAAACATCTGCCCTGGGAGGAATGCGCCGAACGCATCGTCCGGCAGGTGCACGCGCTGGTGCTGTTGGGCGAGGCAAGCGATCTGATTCAGCGGGCCGTTGATGCCGCCCGCGAGCGCGTTCCGGCACAGGAGCAGGCGCTCCGTGATGTGTATCGCGCCAAAAGAATGGAAGACGCCGTGCGAAACTGCGCGGCCCTGGCTGAGCCAGGCGATGTGGTCCTGCTTTCTCCGGGTGGCACCAGCTTCGATTTATTTGTAGATTTTGCTGACCGAGGCGAGCAATTTGCTCAAGCGGTGCGTCGGCTTTCGCCGTGAGGCCAGCCCCGCCTGAGCAGCGCGCAGGAGCAGAAAGCAACGCTCCTCAGACGGGAACAAGAACATGGCACTCAAAATCGAAGAGAAACCTTCCCCACCCAAACCTGTACCGGCCCGCGTTGAGCGTCCCCTTCCCTCAATGCTCCGCTCGCCCGCGCTGGAGCGGCGGGAGCGCATTGCGCCAGCGCCAGCACAGCCACGCAGCAAGGGGAGAAGCCAGCAGCATAGTTTGCCCGGCGGCGCTGGTCGGATTGATTACGTGCTATTTGCGGCCTTGATGGGGATGCTGTGTTTTGGGTTGGTGATGGTCTACAGCGCCAGCACAGAAGCGGTCCCTGGCGATCCCACGTACTGGTTCCGGCGCGAACTGCTCTGGGTCGGGCTGGGAATAGCGGCGCTGGTAGTGACGATGCGCATTCCCTATTATCGCTGGCGGCGTCTCGCGGTGTATGCCATGATCGGCGCTTTCATCCTGATGGTGCTGGTCTTGCTGGTGGGCAAGCAGGTGAATGGCGCCCAGCGCTGGCTGGCCCTTGGCCCGTTTTTTTCATTCCAGCCAAGCGAGTTGGCAAAGCTTGCCTTTATTTTGTATATTGCCGACTGGCTTTCGCGCAAAGGCCGGCAGGTAGGCACATTTATTTATGGTCTGGCGCCATTTGCGCTCCTGACAGGGGTGGTGCTGAGTCTAGTCTTGTTTCAGAACGATATGGGCACCGCCATCATCATTGCAGCCCTGGCGGTAGCGATGTTCATCACAGCAGGCGCAAGATTTCTTGTGCAGTTGCTTCCCATGCTGATCTCTGGTATGCTCTCCTTTGGATTTATCGCTCTGCATACACCGTTTCGTCAGGCACGCTTGCAAGCCTTGCAAGACCCCCTGAACTGTGTGGCGCAGGGGTCCTATCAGGTGTGCCAGGGATTGATTGCCCTGGGGTCAGGAGGGTTGAGCGGCGTGGGGTTAGGGGCCAGTCGCCAGAAGGCCGGGTATCTTCCCAACCCCTGGACGGATTCGATCTTTGCCATCATCGGGGAGGAGCTTGGCTTCATTGGCTGCGCGTTGATTCTCGTGCTGCTCCTGCTCTTTGCCTATCGCGCCATTCGTATCGGACGCCGCGCCCCAGACATGTACGGGATGCTGCTGGCAACGGGTATCGCCTGCTGGATTGCCGCGCAAGCTATGCTCAATATTGGCTCGGTCAGCGCGCTGATTCCATTTACCGGCGTGCCTCTGCCATTTATTAGCTTTGGCGGGTCGTCGCTGGTGACGACGATGGCGGCGGTGGGCATCCTCTTAAATATCTCACGCCAGAGCAAGCAACCAGCGATGAACGATCAAATGCACAGACAGCATTTATCACCTTCAGGAATAGAAAACGATGCGGGTACTTATCTCAGGCGGAGGAACGGGCGGGCACATTTACCCCGCGCTGGCCGTCGCTAACGTGCTCAAAACGCAGTATGGCGCCGAGATTCTCTACCTTGGCGATATGCGCGGCCTGGAAACCCAACTGGTGCCCAAGGCCGGATTCCCTTTTGTGGGCATCCAGGCCGGGAAGCTGCGCCGCTACCTCTCGTACAAAACGTTTGCCGACTTGGGGCGCATTCCAGTGAGCTTTGCGCAGGCCATCGGGCAGGTGCGCCGCTTTCAGCCCGATGTGGCCTTCACCAGCGGCGGCTATGTCTCGGTGCCAGCCGGATACGCGGCGCGCAGCCAGCGCGTGCCGCTGGTGATTCACCAGCAGGATGTCTCGCCCAACCTGGCAAATCGCCTGCTGCGCCCCATGGCGACACGCATCACGGTGTCATTTGAGGAGTCGCTGCGCTATTTCCCCGCCAAGAAATCGGCCTGGATTGGCAACCCGGTGCGCGAAGCGATCCTGGATGTGGTGAAGATGAGCGGCAGCGAGGCCAAACAATCTTTTGGGCTGGACCCCGCGCTGCCGCTGGTGCTGGTCACTGGTGGCAGCCAGGGGGCAAAACATCTCAACGAAGTGATAGCAGATAGCCTGCCCAGCCTGCTGTCAGTCTGCCAGGTGCTTCAGATTAGCGGCAGCCGCACCTATGCCGCCACGAAAGACCAGACGGAGGCGCAGCTTCAGGGGCATCCTGAATGGGCGGCGCGCTACCGGCTGTTTGAATATCTGGATGAGCAAATGGCCCCGGCGCTGGCGGCTGCCGACGTGGTGTTGTGCCGCTCTGGTGCGGCCACGCTGAGCGAACTGGCTACCCTGGGCAAACCAAGCATTCTGGTACCGCTGCCCCCTGGCTTTGGTGGCTCGCCGCAGGCCGTCAATGCGGCCATGTTTCAGCAGCTCGGCGCAGCCAATGTGATCCGCGATGCCGACTTGACACCAGAACAACTCTCGGCTACGCTGCTCCCGTTGCTGACCGATGAGGCCGCGCGCCACACCCTGGGAAAAGCCGCGCTTTCGCTGGCGCGCCCACAGGCCGCCAGCGATCTGGCTGAGATAGTGGTACAGTTTGCCAGGGGCCACAAGACAGCAGCTATGACGCAGAAAAGTAGCCTGGGGAGTATGTAGTTCTCTGGAGTATGTAGTTATTTATGGAACAATCAAATTTCATCCAACCTATGCAGCCGGTTCCGCTCAAAAGACGTATCCATTTTCTGGGCATCGGGGGACATGGATGCTCAGCCGTCGCGCAGCTCGCGTTGGCGCTGGGCGAAGAGGTGAGCGGCTGCGAGCGCGCCCTGGGCGACAGCGAAGCAACGGGCATGGTCCAGGCAGCGGGGATTCGCGTGCTGGAAGGGCATCACCCCGACCATCTCAACGATGCCGATATGCTGGTCTATGTGCCAGCGGCCATGCAGTTTAACCCCAACAACCCGGAACTGGTGGCCGCCCGCGAGCGCGGCATGCCGCTGATTACCTGGCAGGAGTTGCTGGGCGAATATATGCGCGGCATGTTCGGCGTTTCCATTGCCGGGTCGCATGGCAAGGGCACCACTTCCGCGATGGTTTCGCTCATTTTTATAGATGCTGGCCTGGACCCCACCTGCGAGGTAGGCGCCATCGTGCCGCGTTTTGGGGCAAACTTTCGCCTGGGGCACAGCCAGTTTTTTGTCAATGAGGCTGATGAATTTAACTTTAACTTCCTGCACTATCACCCGCGCGTGGCGCTGATCACCAATTTCGATCACGACCACCCGGATACCTATCCGACGTTTGATGACTATTTGAGCGCCTTTGAGCGCTTTGTGCGCGGCATGGATGCCAGTGAGCGCTGGCATGTGCCCACTACCCTGATCTTAAATGCCGATACGCAGCGCTCCCAGGAGTTTCGTCAGCGCCTGGCCGACTGGCCCGGCAGACTTCTCACTTATGGCATTGACCCAAACCATATGCCAGACTTCCTGGGCACGAATCTGCGGCTGGAAGGCGAAACCAGCTTTGAGGTCATCCATCAGGGCACATCGCTGGGCCAGTTCACCTTGCTGCTGCCTGGGCAGCACGTCGTGGAAGACGCGGTAGGAGCCATTGCAGCAGCAACTGTGGTGGGCATCTCCACCGAGGCCGCGCGTGAGAGCCTGGCGCGTTTCTCCGGGCTACAGCGGCGGTTTGAGGTACGCTCTACGGCTGGCGATAAGATTCTCATTGATGATTATGGGCATCATCCCACCGAGGTTGCCGCCACGATTGCCGCCGCGCGCCTGCGCTACCCAACCAGGCGTCTGATCGCGGTCTTCCAACCGGCGCTGTTTTCGCGCACCAAACGTTTTTTTGATCAGTTTGCCGCCGCCTTTGATCTGGCGGATGAAGTCATCCTGGGCGACATCTACGGCGCCCGCGAGCAAGACCCTGGAGACATCCACACGCGCACACTGATCAAAGCTGTCCGAGAACGCCCGGCGTTTCGCGGGCGCACGCGCCATGTGCGCTACGGCGGCTCGCTGGCGGAAACCAGAGCCTTGCTGGAGAAGATGCTGGCGCCCAACGACATTGCCTTGCTGATGGGTTCAGGGACGATCTATAAAATTACCGAAGAGATGGTGGGGCCATCACCTATGCTGAGTGGCCCAGCGGCGGCGCTGATGGGACCGTTGGCAACTCCAGCTTCAGAGAGCGCAGGCCAGAAACAGCCATGAAACAGCCAGAATCAACCAGTGATGCGGGCTTTGGAGGAGCAGATTTTGACCTGGACGAGATGAAGCGCCTGCTGCATACGCACTTTGGCGCGCGGGTGCGCTTTCACGAGCCGCTTTCGCGGCATGGCACCTTTGGGGTCGGCGGGCCTGCCGACGCCTGGCTCAGCGCGGAACACGAGGCCGATTTAATCACGCTCATATCGCTGGCTGCCAGCCATCACTGGCCGGTGATGCTGGTAGGCAATGGCACCAATCTGCTGTATACAGATGCGGGCGTGCGGGGCATTGTAGTGCAAAACGGCCTTTCGCACTGGGAACTGACGCCGCTGGATGCTGAGACGGCGCGGCTCGTGGGTGGCGCGGGCGTCAACATCCCCAAGCTGGTCAATGATCTGGCGGCGCAGGGATGGAGCGGCCTGGAATGGGGCGCGGGCGTTCCGGGGAGTCTGGGCGGGGCCGTGATCAGCAACGCCGGAGCGCATGGCGCCAGCCTGAGCGATACGCTTCAGGCCGTGCGAGTGCTGGATGCGCGCAATCTGGAAGCGGGGCCGCAGCTACACGAGTACACCTTTCAAGACCTGAACATGCGCTACCGTGACAGCCGTTTTCGCAGCCATCGCAAGATCGAATTTGACCGCGAGGGGCGCCCGCTGCCCCCGCCGCGCGGCATGATCGAACCTGCCGAGATGGTGCTCTCCGTCACCTGCCTGCTGCGCCGCGCCGAAGTGGAAGCCATCAAAGCGCGAGTAGCGCAGTACAGGCAGCACCGCAAAGAGACGCAGCCGCCCCAGGCCAGCGCTGGTTCAGTCTTTAAGAATCCGCCCGGCGATTACTCCGGGCGGCTGATCGAGGCAGCCGGACTCAAGGGTACGCAGATCGGCAAGGCGCAGCTTTCGCCGCGCCACGCCAATTTTATCGTCAACCTGGGCGGCGCCCGCGCGGGCGATATTCTCGCGCTGATTGCGCTGGCGCGCCGCACCGTTCACGAGCGTTTTGGCATAGAACTTGAGCTTGAGATTGAGGTACGTGGGGAAGAGGAGGGGCACCAACAAGCGGCCTTGTAGGGAAACTACCTGGGCAAGCAAAGCCCGTTCTACGCAGGCAATGACGCCAATGGAACACGCTTCTCAATCAACCCCGATGACTGGCCTGGGATGGGCGCGCATGCGCGATCTGGGCCAGCCCCGCCCCCCAGTAACACCCCCGGTTCAGCCCCCCAACCAGTCAGGAAAGCAACCCAGGCGCCGCCGCTGGCTGTGGCGCCTGCTTTTGTTCTTCGTGCTCATATCTGGGCTAGCCGCTGGCATGGTGTATCTCCTGAACGCCGCCTATTTTCGCGTCCAGCATCTGACGATTGAAGGCACCTCCAACCCGCAAATCCTGGCGGGCATTCAGGCGCTGCACCTGGAAGGCGAGAACATCTTTCTTTCTGATATGCGTCAGGACACGGCCAGGATAGAGACGCTGCCCGCCGTTGCCAGCGCCCATGTGACGCGCAGCCTCCCAGATACGCTGGTGATTCAGGTGGTCGAGCGCCAGCCGGTCCTGATCTGGCAGGTGGACCGCCAGATGTGGAGCGTTGATGCCAGCGGCGTGCTGATCGCGCAGGTGCAAGACTCTCACGGTTTACCGATGGTCAGCGATGATCACCCGCTTGATCGTTCGGGGAAGCCTTTTGCCCCAGGCGGGAAAATTGACCCCGCCATTGTTAGTATGGCCCGTCAATTGCTAGAGCGGCTTCCCAGAGAACTTGGAGATACCAAGTTCTCGTTAGTGAATACCAGCGCGTATGGCATGGTCGTGGACAGTGCTGAGGGCTGGCAGGCGCGATTTGGCGACCCACAAGACCTGGAAACCAAAATCCAGATGCTGGGAGCCATCTTGCGCATCGCGCAGCAGCGCCAGCAGTCCCTGGCATTGGTGGACCTGCGCTTTGGCTTCTATCCGTATTACCGCCTGCAAACGCCAGCAGCAGGTGGCTAAAAGGTGCTCTGGATTTTTATACACTGTATTTTGTGTATTTTGTCTCTCTCAATCACTCCACAAGTATTCTCAAATATTGTAAAGCAGTGCCTCTCTTGCTTGAAGCTGGATATCTGTAGCGGAACGTGCGCTCAAATTGTCTCCCAGAGGCTGCCCGTTTTCGCGGTGCAGCCAGACCTGGGCGTTTGTACATAGATCGGGAGCGAGTGCCGTGTCAGAGCGGATTATTGTTGGCATTGATATAGGGACCACCAAGGTATGCGCCCTGGTTGGAGAGCTAGACCGGCATGGCAAGCTCAACATCCTGGGCACCGGCCTGTGTCAATCGCGCGGGCTGCGCCGGGGCATGGTCGTCAACATCAGCGAAACGGTCGAGTCTATCATCTCGGCGCTGGACCGCGCCGAGCGTTTATCTGGGCATAAGATTTTGTCGGCCTATGTTGGGATTGCAGGCAACCATATTGAATCGCTCAACACCCAGGGAGTAGTAGCTATCTCCCCTAATACCCGCGAGATTGACGCCGACGACATCAGCCGGGCTATTGACGCGGCGCGGGCCATTGATGTCCCCACCAGCCGCGAAGTCATCCACGTCATTCCGCGCGGCTATACGGTGGATGGGCAGGGCGGCGTCAAAGACCCCCTGGGGATGGCGGCTTATCGGCTGGAGGTGGAGTGCCATATCGTTACGGGGATGATTGCTTCCATCCAGAACCTGATCAAGTGCGTCCAGAAGGCATCGGTGGAGATTGATGATCTGGTGTTGGAGCCGCTGGCCTCCAGCGAGGCTGTCTTGACCCCGGCGGAGAAAGACCTGGGCGTGATTGTCATTGACATTGGCGGCGGCACAACGGACATCGCTATTTTTGTGGATGGCGCGATCTGGCAAACGGTGGTGCTGCCCCTTGGGGGCAACCTGATCACCAATGACATCTCCTTTGGCTTGAGCATTCCCTTCTTTGCCGCCGAAGAACTCAAGCTGGCGTATGGGCATGCTGATCCCAGCCAGGTTGACCCAGAACACCTGATTGATCTTGAATCTTTCGTTCCTGAGTGCTCAGAAGTGGTGGGGCAGCAGACGTTGGCACAACTCATCGAAGCGCGGGTCGAGGAGATGCTTGAAAAAATCCAGGAGGAAATCCAGAAATCAGGCTACGAGGGCCTGCTCTCCGCTGGCATCGTCCTGACCGGGGGGACGGCAGAGCTGCCCGGCATCGTCGAAAAGGCGCGCGTGTTATTTAAAGTTCCGGTGCGCGTGGGGCTACCGCGCGGGTTGCAGGGAGTGGCAGATACGCTCAATGCTCCGGCTTTCTCAACCGCCGTTGGCCTGCTGCTGTGGGGCATTCACCAGAGCGAGGCGCGTGCCGCAGATGCGGCGCGGCGGCAGGAAGTCCCCGTTGTCTACAATCGCTTTAAGCAGTGGCTCCACAGCATTCTTCCATAGGGAGCATTTTGAGGAGCCAGCTTGACCTGATACGTTTTCATAACGTTTTCATTCGTCCTTCAGCAAGCAGGGAGATGAATACTATGCCTCAAATGAATCATCACCAAGACCGAACATCAATGAACCATCTCCAAGTGGAGGAGAACTTCGCGCGGATTCGCGTGATTGGCGTGGGAGGCGGGGGCAGCAACGCGGTGAATCGGATGATTCAGGCGCAAATGATGAATATCGAATTTATCTCCGTCAACACCGATGCCCAGGCGCTGCTCATGGCCGAAACCCCCAATCGCATTCGCATTGGCGACAAGCTGACGCGCGGCCTGGGCGCGGGAGGCAACCCCGCGATTGGCGCCAAGGCTGCCGAGGAAAGCAGCGAGGAACTCTTTGAGTGCCTCAAAGGGTCGGATATGGTCTTTATTACGGCGGGCATGGGCGGAGGCACCGGCACCGGCGCCAGCCCGGTTGTGGCACAAATCGCCAAAGAAGCCGGGGCGCTCAGCGTGGGGGTCGTGACGAAGCCCTTCTCTTTTGAGGGGGCCAAGCGGCGGCAGGCGGCAGAAGAGGGTATCGCTTCCCTCAAACAGCATGTGGATACGCTGATCACTGTGCCTAATGACCGTTTACTTCAGATCGCAGATAAAAAGATGCCGCTTTCAGAAGCCTTTCGGCTCGCGGATGATGTGCTGCGCCAGGGCATCCAGGGCATCAGCGACCTGATTACCATGCCAGGACTGATTAATCTGGATTTCGCTGATGTGAAGGCCATCATGTCGGAGGCGGGCAGCGCTCTGATGGCTATAGGAGAGGGCGCGGGCGATTCACGCGCCACCGACGCGGCGCGGCAGGCCATCTCCAGCCCACTGCTGGATATTGACATCAGCGGGGCACGCGGTGTGCTGTTCAATATTACGGGGGGCATGGACCTGACCCTGTTTGAGGTGACGGAAGCCGCAGAGATTATCAGCAAGGCAGCCCATCCAGAGGCGAATATCATCTTTGGAGCCGTCCAGGACCCCATCTTTGATGGCCGCGTCAAAATCACCGTGATTGCCACCGGCTTTGAGAATCGCACAGCACCGGGGCGGCCCGATTATGACCGGCGCGTGTTCTATGTCCACCCCAGCAACGGACGCGCAGCCTATCCCGCGAATGCAGGGAATACCACTCCTCTCCCACAGCAGCCAACGGCGCCACTGCCAGAACCGCTGCCCAATCGCGGGCAGACTCCCCAAGCTATCCGTCAGGTGGAACCCGTCCCTGCGCCCTCACCTGTGATTGACCGCGACCAGCACGACTCAGCACCCACTCTTCCAGCGGTGCAGTTGGAAGAGTTCTCGGTGCTGGCACCGGCGCCCGCCGCGCCATCCATACCAGCGGGCAGGCGAGCGGAGCCAGTCGCGCCGCAGCCCCCTCCCAAACTCCGCGATGTCGTCCGAAGAGTGCCTGACACGATAAAACGCTCCGGGCCTCTGGAGGGCATCGAAATTCCGGCTTTTCTGCGGCGCAGAACGACAGACCGCTAGGGAAGTGTGTTCAAGCCAGGAGGCAGCACAGCAGCAGGATATTGGTCTTGCTGCTCCTGTGCTATCTCCTTGCTGCTTCCTTGCTGATGCTGGCGGGGAACGTAAAATTATTGCTTCCAGGGCGTAAAACGAATCCCACGCGCAATAAGCTCTTGCTGCACCTGCTCCGGCGTCTCAAAGCAGATGCCATCCCAGCCCGCCGCGCGAGCACCAGCGACATTCTCTGGCAAATCATCCAGAAAGAGATGCTCAGCAGCGCTCTGCCCAGTTGCCGCCTCCACCGCCCGATAGATCGCCAGATCAGGCTTATACACATGGGCGACATGCGAGTAAATGGGGTGGTGAATCTCGGCAAAGCAGGCTGAAAACGTCTCAAGAAATTCAATGTGCAGCGCGTTGGTATTGGAACAAATGGCGAGCATGTGCCCTTGTTCACGCAATTCCCGCAAAAAGGGGAGCATGTAGGGCCGTTCCACAAAAATATCGTTCCATAGGCTGATGAACGTCGCCTGGTCAAGCTCCAGGCCAAGCTCCTGCCGCGCCTGCGCCAGAAATTCCTCTGTTGTAATCAGGCCCAGGCCATAGCGAGCAGATGGGCCATCCAGCTTGCGGAACGCGCCCGCCGGGTCAACCGCCTGGGGAAAGAGGCGCTTGATGCGGGCTGCCGGGCGCGACCAATCCAACCCTACCAGCACGTTGCCAATGTCCAGGACAATCACACGCGGCGTGGGCACGTTTCCGTTGTTTGCCATACTTTCTGCTTTCTTCAGCTCCTTCAACCTGAACTTCGTGTTTACCTGACATGGGGCAGTAAGCAGCACTAAGCAAAAGAGGCGTGCCTCTCTCGCTTAGTGCCCAACGCCTGCTTTTGTGAGCGGCGCCTGGGAATCACCGATGGTGCTGATTTGTGGCAGCAATTCGCGCAGGGAAGCAATCAACTCCTGCGATTCGCCTGGCAGCAGCCCACGCGGAATATGCACGATGCCCAGTTGCACCCGCGCATCGTTGCGGAAACGACGATAAAGCGCCAGCCGATTGAGCACCATGTTGCGCGTGGTCTTGATGACCACGTGCCCATCCTTCAGCGCCAGCGACTCAAAGCCCAACTCTGCCGCCTCCACTTTCAAGTAAAGCAATTTGAGCAGATTTTCTACCGGCGGTAGGGGCGGCCCGAAACGATCTGCCAGTTCCGCTTCCATCGCTTCCACCTGCGCCCGCGTGGTCAGGTTTGCCAGCCGTTGGTAGAAGTTCATCTTTAAGCCCCGATTGTTGATGTATTCATCGGGGAGATAGGCGCCCACCGGCAGGTCAACCGTGACGGTTGGCGTGACCGGACCCGCCTTCTTGCCCTGAAGCTCATGGATGGCTTCAGCCAGCAGCTTGCTATACAGGTCAAAGCCAACCACATTCATAAAGCCGGATTGCTCGGCCCCCAGCAGATTCCCCGCGCCGCGAATCTCCAGGTCTTTCATAGCAATACGAAATCCCGCGCCAAGCTCGGTGGCTTCGTAAATGGCGCGCAGCCGCTTTTCGGCTATGGGCGTCAGCCGGGCTTCTTTGCTGTACAACAGATAGGCATAGGCTTGATGCGAGCCACGCCCCACGCGCCCGCGCAACTGATACAACTGGGCCAGGCCGAAGTTGGCCGAGTTGTTGATGATGATCGTATTGGCGTTGGGGATGTCCAGGCCATTTTCAATGATAGTGGTGCAGATCAAGACCTGATATTCTCCGCTGGAAAAGGCCAGCATCACCTGCTCCAGTTGATCTTCGTGCATCTGCCCATGCGCCACCGCACACGTAGCCTCTGGGATCAACTTCTGAAGCCGCTGGGCAATCACCTGGATGCCCTGCACGCGGTTATGCACAAAGAACACCTGCCCGCCGCGATCAATCTCGCGCAGGATAATCTCGCGCAGCAGCGTGTCGTCCCATTCGCGGATAAACGTCCGAATGGGCAGCCGCTCTTGTGGCGGCGTCTCGATCACGCTCATATCGCGCACATTGACCAGCGACATATGCAGCGTGCGCGGGATGGGCGTAGCGGTGAGTGTGAGCACATCCACATCCATGCGCAACTGCTTCAGCCGCTCTTTATGCCCCACGCCAAAGCGCTGTTCTTCATCTATAATCAGCAGCCCTAGATTGTTAAAGACGACATCCTTCTGGAGGATACGGTGCGTTCCAATCAGAATATCCACCCGGCCCAGCGCCAGTTCCTCCAGAATCAGTTTCTGCTCTTTCTCCGAGCGGAAGCGGCTCATCAATTCAACGCGCACCGGATAGGCTTTCAGGCGCTCGCTAAAAGTATTGAAGTGCTGAAGCGCCAGGATGGTTGTGGGCGCCAGGATTGCTACCTGGCGCTGATCCAGCACCGCTTTAAAGGCGGCGCGCAGGGCCACTTCGGTCTTGCCATAGCCAACATCCCCACAGACCAGCCGATCCATCGGGCGGGGCTGCTGCATGTCTTCCTTGACCTCGGCAATGGCGCGCGCCTGATCGGGCGTCTCTTCGTAGGGAAAGCCTTCCTCTAATTCTTGCAGCCAGGGCTGCTCGCTATCGGCGGAGAAGGCGTGGCCCTCGGTGGTTTCGCGCACGCTGTACAGCCGCAGCAGGTCTTTAGCGATGTCCTGCACGCTTTCTTTGACCTGCTGTTTGGCGCGCGTCCATTCAGCGCTGCCCAGCTTGCTCAGCGCGGGGGTCACATCGCCCATGCCAATAAAGCGGGTGACGCGATCAAGCTGATCAGTGGGGATATAGAGCTTATCGGTGCCAGCATAGTGAATCAGCAGATATTCGCGCTCCACGCCGGTGCTGCTCAGCTTCACCAACCCCTCAAAGCGCCCAATGCCGTGATCTTGATGCACCACAAAATCGCCTGGATGCAGTTCTGCCAGAAAGCTGGCCGGCGTGGATGGTTTGCGCCGCACCGCATCGCGGCGCCTGGACCAGCCAAAGACCTCGGTGTCGCTAAAGACCGTTAATGCCAGGGAACGGCTGTGCCAGCCTTCAGCCAGATGCCCCTGCATAACCACGATGGTGCCTGGCTCTGGCGGTTCCAGCACTTTGGTGACTGGTGCAAGCTGCAAGGAATCTTCTCCAAACTGCGCCTCATCCCCAAACACCTCACACAGCCGCCGGGCCTGAGCCGTCACCACCACCACGCGCTGATGTTCGCGCATCGTCCGTCGTGTTTCCGTAACAAAGGCGCGCAAGCGCCCACCATACGAAGGCGCGGCGTGCAAGTCAGGCGCCAGTATGTGCCCATCGCCTGCCCAATGCTGTTCAGCAAGGGTGGTGCCGGTGGGGGTTGATCCGCTCTGCGCGGGCTGCCGCCCATCGAAGCCCAGATCACTCTCATCAAGAAAGCTGGCAAAACGCAGGTGGTGCCTGGCCTCAAGCTGGGGATGCAGCGTTGACCAGTTGACAAATGCGGCCCGCAAGCCTTGCGGGTTTTCGCCCTCGCGCTCCAGCGAGGCACGCACTTCCTCGGCCTGCGCCTCCAGCCGCAGCGCCACGTCTTCCAGACGGTCAGCCATATCCAACGCCAGCACCCCCTCAGCGGGCAGGTAGTCTAAGAGGGTCGCGGGGCGATGGAGGTAAGGCAGGTAGAAGACCAGATCATCAAAGGACTGGCCCGCGCGCAGGGCATCCAGGTCACGCGACCAGCGAGCCGCCGGGTCGGGATGCAGTGTCTCGGTGGGCAACTGTTCCAGCGCTTTGGCCGCCGTTGGCCCATGCTGGGGCAGGGCTTCTCTGGCAGGCGCCAGCAGTACCGTTTCGAGTGGATTCAGCGAGCGCTGCGTTTCTTGATCAAAGCTGCGAATGGATTCGATTTCATCGCCAAAAAACTCGATGCGTACCGGCCTGACCATCGTGGGCGGAAAAATATCCACGATACCGCCGCGATGCGTGAACTGGCCTGGCTCCTCTACCTCGGCTACCGGCTCATAGCCAAGCAGCACACTTTGTTCAAGCAAGAGCGTCAGGTCTAGCTCCTCGCCCACACGCAGTTCCAACAGCACCCCGCGCAACTCCTCTGGCGGAATGACGGGCTGGGTCAGCGCCCGCACCGAAGTGACAATGATTGGCGCTGGTGGGGTGGATGGCTTGTCTGACACGCCGGGGCGCGGTGGTTTCGCGCGCGGAGACAGGCGTGCCTGGCGTGCCAGACGAGCCAGCGCGCCCATCCGTAGCTGCATGATCTCGGCATTTTCAATCAGGCGCTCGTAGGGCAACCCATCGCGCTCTGGGAAGAAGATAATCTGCTCCGGGCGCCCGGTGAGCAGCCGGAGTACCTCGGCTATGTCGCGGGCGCGGGCCTCATCCTGCATCACTACCAGCAAGGGATGCACTAACGCGCCGCCCAGCGCAGCCAGGAGATAGGGCTTGGCCGATTCGCTCACGCCCCGTATCTCTGGAGGGACATCCGCATCTGTCACATATTCAATCAAGCGGCGAAACTCTGGCCGCTCGTGCATCAAGGGTAAAAGACCCTGAAGGGACATACGTCCTCCCCTACAGCGTCAACGAGCAGATACCAGAACGTCAGACATCTGCTCCAAGCGTAGCTCCATTGAATTTATTCATCGCTGCCGATACACCCTCGCGGAAAAAGCAGCGCACTGCCTCCGCTGCCAGGCGCTCGGCCTCTTCCAGTTGCTCTTTTTCTTTGCCGCGTGGCAAATGCAGGACGTAGCCCGCCGTCTGCATAGGATTGACGGCGGGCCGCCCAATGCCCAGCTTCAGGCGCGGAAACTCCCTGGTGCCCAGCGCTTGAATCACCGATTCCAATCCATGATGACCGCCGGAACTGCCGCGCAAACGCATGCGCATTTTGGCAAAGGGCAGATCAAGGTCATCGCAGACGACCATCAGGTCCGCCAGGTCCAGCTTGTACCAGCGCACCAATTCTGCCACTGCTGGCCCGCTCAGGTTCATAAAGGTTTGGGGCTTTGCCAGGATGACTTTCTCGCCATCCACCAGGCCATCCGCCAGCGGTGTTTTGCCCAGCTTTCCGCTCCAGGTCCAGCCTTCGGCCTCCGCCACCAGATCAACAACATGAAAGCCGACATTATGGCGGGTCTTTTCATATTCTTTGCCTGGATTACCCAGGCCCACAATCAACTTCACGTGCTTCGCTACCTGCTTGCCTTTCGCTCGCGCCTGCTCTAAAGGTTTTGCGTATGTGCTATTTGACGCTGCGCTGTTTCTGTGCAGCAAAAGTGCCGCCTCCTGGAAAGAGGGGCGGTGGTGTCGGTGTTTGCCGGAGCAAACACCATGATATTCTTCTCATTCATTATACCACGCGCCAGCCCATCTTTCGCTAAGCAAGCAAAAACACCAGTCCTGTCTTCTGGCCTTCGCGCTCATGCGTGATATAATTCTGGGCGTTATACTCACATTCATTGAAAGGTTCTACAGCCCAACCACAGGCAGCGCTTCCAACCATGCAGATTGTGGATACACCAGAAAATTCTTCGCACGACAACCACGCGCCGCAAGACCATCGCCCACTTGAGCAACTGAAATCAGCCCTGGAAAGCTTGCTGTTTGTGGCCGGGCGGCCATTGGAGCGGGCCGAACTGCGTCGCCTGCTCGCGGTGCAGGACAAACAGTTGGATGCTGTGCTTGCGGCGCTGGCAAGCGACTGTGAGCAGCGGGGCGTCCGGGTGCAGCGCACGGGCGATCAGGTGCAACTGGTTTCTGCCCCAGAAAATGCGCAGTATATTGCTGCCCTCCTGGGGATACCCACCCAGGTAAAACTGAGCACTGCCACGCTGGAAACGCTCGCTGTGGTTGCGTATCGGCAGCCAATTACGCGCAGTCAGATCGAGATTATTCGCGGCGTCAACAGCGACCACGCGCTGGCAAGCCTGGTGGCACACAGCCTGGTAAGCGAGGTTGGGCGCGCCGCGACGGTGGGCCGACCAGCCCTGTTTGCCACAACGCCGGAATTTCTGCAACAGTTTGGGCTGGATAGCCTGGAGACGCTGCCCCAATTGGGCCTCTCACCAGACGTGCTCCGCAATCTAGAAGCAGCGGAAGCAGCGACCCAGGCAGACCAGGCGGTACAGGCTCGCCAACGCGCACCAAAAAGTCAGGCCAATAGCCTCTCCTCCAATGGGCACACGCCACCCCCTGCATCCGACGCGGCTGGCGCTGAGAATGCGCATACCGTCGCATCCAACGTTTCCACTGCCAATGTCCCACAAGATGCTGCATCAGAGCAAGACGCCACGCCAGATGCCACACCGGATGAGGAGGCGCGGGAGTGAAGTTTGGCCGACACATGCCCACCGGCTCCAAACCGCTCCAGGCCGTGAAGATTGCGCGAGAGCTTGGGTGCGAGACGATCCAGATTTTTGTGAATAATCCAACCGCCTGGCGTTCGCCGCAGATGAAGCCGACACCAGCGGGGAAGGTTGATCTGCCCACCGCTTTTGCGCAGGCAGCGCAGGAGAGCGGCCTGGAACCGGTCGTGGTCCACGCGCCCTATCTAATCAATCTGGCTTCCCCAGACGATGACATTTTCCAAAAGTCTGTTATACTGCTTTCGCAGACAGCAGAGCGTGCCGCGCTTTTTGGCGCGCGCGACGTTGTTTTTCATATTGGCAGCCATCGCGGGGCAGGGGTAGAGGCGGGCATTCAGCGCATTGCCGAAGGGCTAAAGCTGGTTTTGCCGGTACTCCCTGAAGAGCTGATGCTGCTGCTGGAAAATGACGTGGGCGCCGGGTACGAAGTGGGCAACCGCTTTGAGCATCTGGCAGGCATCTTGAATGCGCTCCCCGATGCAAAAGAGCAACTCGGCGTTTGCCTGGATACTGCTCATCTCTGGGGGGCTGGCTATCCCATGAGCACACCAGCCGAGATCGAGCAGCTTCTGGCCGATTTTGATCGCCTGATCGGGGTCAAACGGCTGAAGGTCATCCATCTCAATGATACTGCCACACGGCTGGGTGGGCATCGGGATGTCCACGCGCGCATTGGGGAGGGGATTATTCCTCAGGCTGGTTTGCGCGCCCTTTTGACGCATGAGAACATGCAAGAGGTGGCGGTCTTGTTGGAAACACCAATTAAAACAGTAGAAGAGCAAAAGGATAGCCTCGATTGGGCGCATGATAAAGCGCACCTGGCACAAGTAAAGGCGCTCGCGCAGCGCGAGGAAACTATCGCGCGGGCGGAGGCGCCCGGCCTATAACGCTCATTTCTCGCTCTGGCGAACGAGCACAGAGACCGAGGCACGAAGAAGGAGGAGAGCATGCAAAAAGTACGTTCCCAGGGCAAAGGCTCATCTAAGAAACCGCGCATCTGGCTGGCGCGCGCCAATAGTGACCGCAGCTTTGGCGCCGTCTTCGAGGATGATGGCAAGGCGGGGAATTTTTATCTTTGCTCGATGAATCCAATGGAAATTATCACGCACGTCGAGATTTATCAGGTCGCTGATCTGCCTCTGCCCATAAAAGAAGAACACATCCAGATTTACTGGGCCGAGCATGGGCAGCGAGCTGCCCTGAGCATTCGCGGGTGGCCGCTGGCTGCTTTCGATATTCCCAGCCGCGAGGGGTGGCTGCTGCCCGAATTGCCAGAGGATGCCAGCGAGAAACAGCGCGAAGACGCGCTGCTGGACGCCCTGGCCGTTGAGTAAGCAGCGCTGCCTGGGCAGCGGTACTGCTGTGTGGCTGTTAGATGTGCGAGCGATCTGGCAGCCACGCCTGCCATTACCCCCGCCATGAAAGCAGTGGGCGGATAATTCTTCTGGCGCTGCTCAGCGCCGCTGACTTCAGATAGGCTTCAAATGCCGTTTGCTGGACGCCAGTGCTTAGCGTGGGGTAGGCGTGAATGGTTGCCAGAATATCCTGTGAGCTTAGATGATGCTGCATGGCTAACGTTAGCTCGCCCAGTAATTCCCCGGCCCGACTCCCCACCAGATGCGCCCCCAGGATGGTATCGCTTTTTTCAGACACGATCAGCTTGATAAACCCATCGAGGCTGCCATCGGTCTGCGCGCGATCAATGGCGTGCCAGGGAAAGCGAATGACGCGAAAGCGCTGCCCTTGCTGCAACGCTTCGTCTTCCGTCAGCCCAACCCGCGCCGCTTCCGGGTCGGTAAACGTCACCCAGGGCAGCACTGTGTAATTCACCTTTTTCCGCCCAATCGGTACTAACAGATTGCGTACCGCGACGCCAGCCTGATATGCCGCAATATGCGTAAAGAGATGGCCGCCAATCACATCACCAATGGCAGAGATGTTTGCAGCAGTGGTTTGCAGGTACACATTGGTTTGGATACCATGCTGGTCGTAAGCGACTCTGGCAGCTTCCAGGTTCAGCCCCTCCACATTTGGCGCGCGGCCCAGCGCCAACAGCACCTCATCCGCCTCAATGCGCAGCGTCTGCTCGCCCTGCCTGGCTTCCGCCACTTTCTTGTTCCCCTGGCGGCTGAGCCGCTGCACGCGCGCGCCTGTCTCGATCCTGATGCCTTCGCGCTCCAGCACGTGAGAGATGGTTTCGGAAACTTCGGGGTCTTCTTTGGGCAAGATGCGCGCTGGTCCCTGAAGCAGCGTTACCTGGCTCCCCAGGCGCGCAAATGCTTGCGCCATCTCAACACCAACCGGCCCGCCACCGACAATCGCCAGTGACGCGGGGAGCTTCTGAAGGTCAAAGAGGTCTTCGTTGGTGAAGTACCCAACTTCTTTTACCCCCTCAATGGCGGGTATCCGGGGGCGCGAGCCGGTGGCGATGAGAAAATTTTTGCTGAGCATGCGCTCGCCATTCAGGTCTAGTTCGTGATTGGAACGGAAGGTGGCCCGCCCAAAGCGCACGCTGACATGCTCCACATAGACTTTTTCCCCCTCCGCCACGCGCCCAATGACCTGCTGCACATGCGCCGAGATACGTGCCATATCTATCTGCCAATTGGCGGGCACATTGGCAGGCACATTGGCGGGCAGCAGTCCCAGGCCCAGTGAAGACTTTGCCAGATGCACCACTCTGGCTACATGAATGAGCACTTTGCTGGGCACGCAGCCATAATTGAGGCAATCGCCCCCCAGCCGCTCTTTATCTATCAACGCGGTACGGGCACCCAGGGCAGCAGCGAGCCGCGCTGCGGTCAGACCGCCTGAACCACCACCAATGATCGTGACATCATAGTGGTATTTTGCCATCGGTCCCTCCTCCGAATTCACTTCTTTTCACCTGGCAAGGGCGTCGTGAAAGACGGCGCGTGTCTCATGGGCGGCGCGTTCCCAGCTAAACCGGGCGGCACGCTCCAGCCCACGTGCCCGTAGCTGCGCTTGCAGGCCGGTATCTCGAAGCACCCTTTTGAGCGCTGCCGCAATTGCGGCTGGCTCTGTTGGGTCCACTAAGATAGCGGCATCACCCACGACCTCTGGCAGCGCCGTGCGGTCTGAGCAAACCACAGGCGCTCCGCAAGCCATTGCTTCCAAAGGGTTTAAGCCAAATCCCTCGTACAGCGAAGGAAAGACATAGACGGCGGCACCGCTGTAGAGCAGGGGAAGATCAGCATCCGTGACCAGGCCGGTGCGAATACGCTCCATCACGCCCAATTTTTGCGCCAGAGGCCGCCAATCGGGGTAAGTGGTGCCCCCCAGCCGAGAGGTATCCCCGGCAATCATCAGTTGCAAAGGGACACCAGCGCCACCATCAGCACTGCCGAGAGCGCTGTCGTCAGCACCATCCGCCAGAAGATGCGCAAACGCCTGCACTAACCCCTGCACATTTTTACGCTCATCAAATCCACCAACATACAACACATAGCGCGGCTCCAACCCATAACGCTGACGCGCCTCGGCCAGCGCCTGTGGGTCATCACAGGGGCGGAATTGTTCCCCGGCGGCTTCCAGAACCACCTGAATGCATTCTTTGGGAATACCCAGAAGCTCCTGAATTTCCTGGCGCGAATACTCCGAGACGGTAATAATGCGCGTGGCCCGGCGCGAAGCCCGGCTGACCAACGACTGATAGATGCGCACCGCGCCAGAGGTCATATAGACCGGCAGCCGGAAAGGAATCATGTCATGGATGGTGACAACGGTTGGCAAGGGCTGGTGGAGTGGCGTGGCAAAATACGGAACATGCAGAAGATCAGCGCCCATTTGCCGCGCCGTATGCGGAAACACGTGCTGTTCCCAGAGGAATTTCTCGAAGCGGCGTCCACCGGGCGTATGCAGAGGCACCTCGCGCGCCTCTACATTGGGCGGAAACCTGGGTAGCTCAGAGGCTTCGGCTCCGGCTCCTGGAGGGACCAGGAGCCAAAAGCTGTCATCGGGATAGGCAGCACCCAGAGAGGACATCAGCCGCAGCAGATATTGCCCAATCCCAGAGTGCGGGTAGTGGAGAAAGAGCGCGTTGACGGCAACCCGCATGGCTGGCCTACACGCGCTGCGTTATGGGAGCCTGAGCCAGGGGGTCAGGCTTTTGCCATCGTTTCATGCCCTTGCGCAGTGCTTTCCCCAGGACGATGCTGACAAAGAAGAGGATGCCCCCAAAGACCAAAATGCTGACCAGGCTGATGATGCGATCAAGCAAAATAGTCGCCGCTGCCGTGTTCTGCGCTGCCGCTGAATGCGGCGTAAAGAGCAAGATCATCGCAAGCATGCCTGCTTCCACAAAGCCCACCCCACCGCTTGTTAAAGGCACCGTTGTCAGCAGTGACTCACCCAGAGCAATAAACAGCGCCGCTGCAAAGATATGCAATGGATGCCCGCCCAGCAAACCAGTGGAGAGCGCCACCAGCATAAAGCGCAACGATTCCATTGACCAGACCACCACCGTCAGCGGCGCCAGCAGATGGAGACGCTTAAAGGAGCCTAGCGTTCCCTCCTGAAAATGCACGTAGTGCCCTTTGAACCTTTGAGGAACCAGGCGGCCAATCCGCTCAGGATAGAGGCGCAGGACCACCAGGCCCCCAATCAACCCGGCCACAAGGACCAGACAGACGCGCAAGGCAAGTTCCAGTTGGCCTGGTAATTGCCCATGCAGCGTGATCAACGCCGCCGAGATAAAGAGAATGAGCAGCGCAATCAGGTCCAGGATACGCTCAGCCAGCACCGTTCCAAAGGAGCGCGAGGTCGAGACATCGGCCTCCTGGCGCAGCAGGTACGCGCGATACACATCGCCAAGTTTGGCCGGAACCACGACATTCGCAAACCAGGAAAGATAGAGGATCTGCGTCAATTTGACATAGTTGGGAAGCGCGACGCCGCGCCGTTTTCCATAGCCTGCATTTTCCAGGAGCAGCTTCCAGCGCAAGACCCGCAGCGGGAACGAGGCATAATACACCGCAAAAGCGCCCAGAAAGAGCCAGATGTTGGCATGCGCCAGCGCTGCGGCAATGCTGGCTGGCTTCAGTTCTGGAATCAGGTGCTGGATGACCAACGCCAACACGACCAGAACGGCCACCAGTGGTAATATCGTTCGCCAGCTAAATACCCGCTTGCCAAGCGCTAACCGCTCTGGATTTACCTCTTCTTGGTCCAGACCATCTTGTGCGGCCAACAGTGGTTCTTCCTCTTGTTGTGGCTGATCAGAAATAGGGCACCTCCAGATTCTTTCCGCCCATGAGAGAGTATCAGGTGTTGCCCTGGCAAGGCAACGATGACTTGTATTGAGAACAGGACAGGCAAAAAGGCAGCACTGAAGTCTCTTGCTCCTCTGGAGGAAAACGGGGGTACAAGAGGTCAGGTAACAAAAAGCACCCGTTTTTCCCAGAGAGGAAACCCTCTTTAGAAGGCAAGCGCATTAACGCGCAGTAAGCCGTGTTGCTTGAGAATATTCTTGTCTAAACCAGGCAATTGTTTTTTTCATACCGCTTTCCAGGTCTATTTTGGGTTCCCAGCCGAGCACCCGCCGGGCTTTGCTGATGTCGGGACAGCGCCGCTCCGGGTCATCCTGGCGCTTGGCTTCAGTAAAACTCATATCGGAGTCCGACGCGCACAGCCGAATGATAAGCTCCGCAAATTCGCGCACAGAGTGTTCTTCAGGATTGCCCAGATTATAAATTTCACCAGCAGTCCCAGGAGTAAATAGAGCACGCAGCAAGCCATCTACCAGATCACTGACATAACACAGGCTGCGCGTCTGAGAGCCATCGCCATGAACGGTCAGCGGACGCCCATTCAGCGCCTGGATAATAAAATTCGGCACCAGACGCCCATCACTCATCTGGCTATGCGGGCCGTAGGTATTAAAAATCCGCACAATACGCGCATTGGTGTGATATTGCCGGAAAAACTCCATAGTAATTGTTTCGCCAAGCCGCTTGCTCTCATCATAGCAGGCACGCGGCCCCACCGGATTCACATTGCCGAAATAGTCTTCACGCTGCGGATGTTGCAATGGATCGCCATAGGCTTCAGAGGTGGATGTGAGCAAGAAAGAGGCACCTAGTTCCTTGACGCGCTGAAGCAGGTGCAACGTCCCCATACTGTTCGCCAGAATAGTCTCAAAGGGATGCTCCATATAGCCCACCGGACTGGCAGGGCTGGCTAAATGAAAGACAACCTCAGCCTCAAATGGAAAGGGCTGCGATACATCCTGCTCCAGAAACTGGAAATCGGGTTGCTGCAAAAGCGCCGCAATATTGCGGCGCGAGCCGGTCAGCAGGTTATCAACACAGAGCACGCTGTGCCCTGCTTCTAGCAAGCGGGCGCAAAGGTGTGAGCCGATAAATCCGGCGCCACCCGTCACTACAACTCGCACAAAATGCCTCCATCTCCCAGGATCAGTGAGCTGATACTGATTCGTCTGCGGGAGATTGTAGCCTCTGGAGGAGCAGAGCGCAAGTCAGGGGCGGAGAGAAGCTGTTTTTCGGTGTTGGGGGCTGCTTCCCAGAAAACCTGTTTCTGTCAGACGCTGGCATCTGGCTTTGTACCTGGTTTTGTGGGAGAGTTCCGTTGGGAATAAAGGCTGTATCACTCAACAAATCGCTCGCCCCCAGGAGGGGAGGCAAAGAGGGCCGCAAAATTGCCATCAAAATGCCGCAGAAAGACGTGCATGTCAATGACATCATCACAGGTGACAGGTGAGGGAGTGGGTGCTTCTGCGCTGCCTGGAGGATCATCAGCCAGCACTGCTTGGGTCAGCGCTCCCTCGCCTAATGTCTCTGCATTGATCAGAATGCTGGGCTGATCCTTCTCCAAGCTCCCAGGGAAGGAGACGACGAAAATCCCTTTGCGCTCGCAGGTAGTACAGCTTGCCAGGATCATCCAGACCCCACCACGCCGGGCCAGCACTACCACTCGCTCTTCCTGATAGGGAGTGGCGCAATGGCTGCATTGCTGCGTTGTGAACAATTGCCGGATCAGCCGCTCTTGTGGGTGCATGATTTCGCCTCGCTTCCCTGGCGGACTTACGCCCAACAAACAGCGGCCCGGCTAGTCTGATTTGCCAAACTCATCGAGGACATCCAGGGTATTGATAAAGTCACGATATACTTCCAGGTTATCCTTCTCCTGTTTCTGCTGCTCTTGTTGTTCTTCCTGGCTCTCCAGGGTGACACCAGCCCGTTCCAGGACTTGTTCGGCCACAAAGATCGGTACTTTTGCTCGCACCGCTAAGGCAATCGCATCGCTTGGACGTGAGTCCACCTCAACATGGCGCCCATTTGCATCTATGACGATACGCGCGTAAAAGATGTCGTCTATCAGGTCTGAGATGATGATATTCGACATCTTCCCGCCAAGCTCGGTGATGACCGACTTGAGAAGATCATGAGTGAGTGGGCGCGGAGCCGTTGTGCCCTGAAGCTCCATTGCAATGGCATAGGCTTCAGCATTGGCAATCCAGATAAACAGGTAGCGATCCACCTTCATATCTTTGAGGATCACCACGCGCTGTCCAGTAGCCAGGTTGATCCGCACGCTCTCGACAGTCATTTCCACCATGATAGTGCTTCCCTCCTTCAGTCGGGAATGCCTTTGGTCACTTCCGCCCCTATTGTACACCCAAGCTGACCCTGGGCGCAAATCTTTGGAGCATCTTGACATACCCCTGGGGGGTATGTTATAATAGATAATGGCAAAGCATTGGGAGCCTGGGTTGTGGCACTCCTTTGGGAAATACCTCTCCTCAAGGCGACCAACCTTCATTACTCCTTGTGTCTTTGGGTATTCATCCCTCAGGAGGGAATCATGACCACGACCTATGATGTCATCATTATCGGCTCCGGGCCTGCGGGCTACACGGCTGCCTTGTACGCGGCACGCGCCAATCTCTCGGTCCTGCTGTTTCGAGGACTGGAAGCTGGCGGCCAGCTAATGATCACCAGCGAGGTAGAAAACTATCCGGGCTTTGAAGATGCCATCCTTGGCCCCGATCTGATGGAGCGTATGGAGAAGCAGGCGCGTCGCTTTGGCACCGAGATGCGCGATGAGGACATCGTGCGCATTGATACCGCCGAGCGCCCCTTTAAGGTCTATCCCGATGGGCGGGACGAACCAGCGTTGGGACGTTCCATCATCATCGCCACCGGCGCCAGCGCGCGCTGGTTGGGACTGGAAAGCGAAACGCGCCTGCGTGGGCGCGGCGTCAGCGCCTGCGCAACCTGCGATGGCTTCTTCTTCAAAAACAAAGACCTGGCGGTGGTTGGCGGCGGCGACACCGCGCTGGAAGAAGCGCTCTTCCTGACGAAATACGCCTCGCATGTCACCGTCATTCATCGCCGCGACAGCCTGCGCGCCAGCAAGATCATGCAGGAACGTGCCCTCAAGCACCCCAAGATCAGCTTCCTGTGGGATACGGCGGTTGAGGAAGTCGAGGGCGAGAACGCCGTCCAAGGGGTGCAGGTGCGCAATGTGAAGAGTGGCACCACAAGCACGCTGGCGGTCCAGGGCGTCTTTATCGCCATTGGACATGAGCCAAATACCTCCCTCTTCAAGGGCCTGATTGAGATGGACGAGATGGGGTACATCACGCCCCGCGAGCATACGATGACCAACGTGCCAGGGATTTTTGCGGCGGGCGACGTGACCGATCATCGCTACCGCCAGGCAGTGACCGCCGCAGGCGATGGCTGCCGCGCCGCCATTGACGCCGAGCGCTGGCTGGAAAGCCAGGGCGAAGTGGACAAAGAGCGCGTTGCCGACCCTGGCACCTGGGGTGAGCCAGCCAGCATGCCCAGATAATAGCCGGTTGGCAGTATGGCCGGTTGATAGCATGGCCGGTTGATAGCATAGCCGGTGGATAGCATTCCGGCGAACGGGCCACGCGAGGCGATCATGCTCGCGTGGCCCGTTCGCCGTTGTGTTGTTAGGACCATTGAATCATGCTATGATATGCTCAAACGATTTGCTCCAGAGAAGACGGCAACATCCCCAACAGGAGGCGTCAGGAACCCAAATCCCCTTTAGAGGATGAGGCTCTGCCTCTTTCCTGACCAGATTCAGTAGCCGAAAGGCTGCTACGTTCCAGGCGAATGTGGTAGGCACTCTGGGGTGGCCGGTCCAGCCCCGGACTCTGCGGACCGTAGTTAAACAGGACTCGATTGGGAGAGGCCAGTGCTGCGGTCACTAAACCGCCTGAGAACATTGTCGCGGACCACGTTACCCGCGCAAGCGGAGGCCCCGCAAGGGGTGCGAGGGGCAAAGATGTCGAAAGTGTTTGTACTGGATAACAACCGGAAGCCCCTGGCCCCGGTTCACGCTGGGACGGCCAGGCTGTGGCTGAATCAGCGAAAGGCAGCAGTCTTTCGCCGCTATCCATTCACGATTATCCTGAACGACCCACCAAAGGAGCAATTCACCGAGCCGCTGCGCCTGAAGATTGACCCCGGAAGCAAGACAACGGGCCTGGCGGTGGTCAACGACGCCACAGGACAGGTGGTGTGGGCTGCCGAACTCTTCCATCGAGGGCATGCTATCAAAAAGGCGCTGGCTGACCGCCGGGCGGCGCGCCGGAGCAGGCGAGCGCGCAAGACGAGGTATCGCCAGCCGCGCCTTGACAACCGACGCGGGAGGGAGGGCATGTTGCCGCCTTCGCTGGAGAGCCGAGTTCACAACATCCTGACCTGGGTCGCCAGGTTGCGGCGGCTGTGCCGCATTGAGGCACTCTCGATGGAACTGGTACGCTTCGACACGCAACTCATGGAGAACGCAGAAATCTCTGGGGTGGAGTATCAGCAGGGCACGCTCGTAGGCTACGAGATTCGAGAGTACCTACTGGAGAAGTGGGAACGCAAGTGTGCGTATTGCGGCAAGACGGACGTGCCATTGGAAGTGGAGCACATTGTCCCCAGGGCCAGGGGTGGCAGCCAT
>DATBGS010000089.1:0-3715 GCA_036557885.1 Ktedonobacterales bacterium | reverse complement strand
CCCCCAACTCTCTCTTGCTGCGATGATTTTTACGGTGCAGGCTGCGTGAGCGCTTGCGTTTCCACACGGTCTGGGTAGATCGTCGTGAACTGGTGGAGAAGCGCAGAACCTTGCTCTTGAATCACCAGAGCCACGCGCTCGTTCTGCTCTGTCCGGCTGAGCCATGACAGGCGAATCCATATCACCCCTAGCGTTGGGCGTTTCTCATTCAGAACCATTTCCCGATAATCTGCATCCAAGGTGAGGATGAGGGCATCTTCATCCAGTGCTGCTCGCAAGATCGTGCGATCTCGCAAACGACGAACCCCCTCAATAGCGTAGAGAACTTCGTGACCATCATGCCTGAGACGGGCAACAATGCGTTTTGGCACATTTTCATCAGCATAAAACTTCATGAGGCAGCGGGTTCTTTGTGAGGCTGCCGAGCCTCACGGCGAAGGACATCAGCAGCATAGAAAAGGGCTGCATGGATACCTTCAAGCGTCAGCCGAGGATAGTCCTCCAGCAACTCCTCATTCGTGTGCCCCGCGCCAAGTTGCTCTAAGATGAGTTCTACCGTCAGTCGCGTGCCTTTGATAGTTGGCTTGCCAACCATGATTTCTGGGTCAATGGTAATCAACGGGTGTTCCATCGCGGGCCTCCTCCCCTCAAGTTTATCACATCACTTTAGAGCCTGGTGCTATCAGCCGCCCCCAGTGCTCAGATTGCGGCACAAACGCACCAACTGCGCTCTGTGCTGATTGTATCGCCAGGAGCAGGCTTGTGGACTACCCATTCGGCCAGTATTTGAGGGAACGAGCATCAGGCCAAAAATTGTCAAAGGTTTGCCCACCTCATGCGTCCTAAGAAGTAACCAGGGAAGAACGACAGCGTTCAGGAGGCTTCTTGGATGGAAGAGTTAGCAGATCAGGTTGCTTACGCCCGCGCCGCCGATGACACACAGCTTGCCGAGTTGGTACTGCGGGCGCAAGCGGGCGAGCACGCGGCGTTCGCCACGCTCTTTGAGCGCTACAACGCCCCCATCTGTCGCTATCTTGCGCGCCTCGCGGGGAACGTAGAGATTGGGCATGATCTGGCTCAGGATACGTTTCTCCAGGCGTGGCGCTCGCTGCCACACCTGCGCGATGGCGAACGTTTCGGTCCCTGGCTGTATCAGATCGCTACCAATATGGCGCGCTCGCACGCGCGCCGCGCCCGACTGATTCACTGGCTTCCCTGGAGTGACCCCCTGGAGAGCACCGCCGGTTCTTTTCGCCAGGAGCAGCCCGAAGACCATGTTGGTGAAAGCGAACATGTGCTGCTCGCTCTGGCAGAGCTACCACCCAAACACCGCGCCTGTGTGCTCCTGGCTTTGGAAGGCGGGTTCACTCATCGAGAGATTGCCCGGCTCCTGGGCCTCTCTGAAAAAAGCGTGCACAGCTATCTCAGCCGAGGCTGTCAACAGTTTCGCCTGGCCTATAAGCGCCTGGCGAAAGATTCCTAGACACCAGAGAAAGGAGGGCCAGCGCAATGAGCAAGCGTTTGCCACAACCCTGCGCCCGCTGGGCCGAACAACTTACCCTGGCCGATTTCTCGCAGCTTTCCGACGACGAGCGCGCGGCGCTGACGGCCCACCTGAACACCTGCCCGGCCTGCGCAGCGGTGCGCGACAGCTATCTGTATACCGCTGCCCGTTTGCGCCGGGCGCCCGGTCCCGCCGCGCTCCCTGGCCTTCCGCCGCAACTGCTCCAGGTGTGGGCAGTGGAAGCGCAGCGCGCCCCTGCCCGCCACCGGGATACCTATGGACACCTTCAGGAGGTCACAATGCAGACCACCGAGTATAAACCCGCTCCGCCCGCGCCAACGCCCCCGCCAACATGGAGGCGGCGGGCCGGGTATCGCGCGGCTGTCATGATGAGCGCCATTGCTGCTGTGCTGGCAATTGCCCTTGTCACAACGGCGCTGATTGTCAGCCATACATCCAACAAGCCTTCGACCACAGCCACCACTCCAGGCACATCTGCTACGTCCGCGCAGACGCCCCTGGACCAGCAGTGGCAGGCGCTCCCGAACCTGGCAAAGATTGATTCCTCTCTCAAAACCGTACTCGCGCCCAGCAACCCGCGCGTGGTGTATCAGGTCAGCTTGACGTTGTTCCGGCGCAGTGACGATCAGGGTGCCACCTGGAAGAACCTGCCCACGCCCAGCGGGAACCTGATCGAATTACGCGAGGTCTACATCAGCCCCACGAACCAGCAGCATGTGCTGGCGATTACGGGGAAAGCGTGCCCAGGGAGCCAGGCGGCAGCGGCTGGCCCGCTGGCCCGCTTCTCCGGTGGGGGGGAGTCATGCAGCACCGCGTACTTCAGCACCAACGGTGGAGAACATTGGGCGAAGGCGAACGTCCCCTGGACGCTGGCTGCCTTCCCCAACCATGTCAGCGGTAACTTTTCGCTGGTCACGGATATTCGCGCTCAGGAAAATCGGCTCTACTCGATCTTGTATCTCAACCCAGGCGCCTCCGCGAACACGGTGGTGGTGGAAAGCAGCGATGATGGCGCCTCCTGGCACTATGCCGACACGGGCCACCAGTTTGAGCAGCACTGCCTCCAGACGCTGGCTGTGCCGCCCACCGGCACCACGCTTTTTGCCACAACCCTGAACCCTTGTAATGCCAGAAGCGCATCTGAGGCACAGATCTGGCGCAGCGATGACGCGGGCGCCCACTGGACCGCCGTCGGCACGCTCTCAGTCGGCTCCTCTGGCGGCATGGAAGCGGTGAAGGTCAGCGGCCAGGCGCAGCCAATACTGATTGACGTAGGCAACAAGCTCCAGAAAGAGATGCGCTTCAGCAGCGATAATGGGAAGACCTGGCAGCCGATTCCCGCACTGAGCAATCAGACGGACGGGCAAGGGCAGGTAGGCGTCCTCAAGGATGGGTCGCTGGTGGCACAGTCACAAGATGGCTTCTTTACCTGGAAGCCCGGCTTCTCAAGCTGGCACAAGATCGCGCCAGCCATCGCGGGGGCAGTGATTGACTCGCTTGCCGTTTCCAACGCCAACGGCAAAGAGACGCTGTACCTGGAGGTGCAGCCCGACTCAGACCCCACCTTTGCCTTGAGCTACTATCGCATTGATCTGCCGTGACACAGCGCTAGAACAGTGGGCTGGCGGCGAGGCCGCCAGCCCACTATTGCTGAGGAGGAGGAGAGAGAGGTATGCTACTGCATTTAGGAACATCCATTCCTGATGTACGCTCACGTGTTACACGCGATGCCGCCAGCACGCCCTGGGGCAGCGCTCGCAGCTATTTGCACACCAGCGGCGTCGCAGGCGTGGGCGTGAACGAAGCCAGGATGGTTTGGATCTCCTGCTGGCCGCGCTCATAAAAGCCCGATGGCATGGGCGTCGCGGTGGGGTCGCTGCCGCTTCTCGCCAGATTGCCCCGGTCATTGGGGTAGACATAGCCGATCTGGAAGTGGGCCGCGTTTGTATCAAGCAGCCAGGCGCCATTCTCCAAATCCCAGGCGGGCAGGCCCGCGATAGTCGCATTGGTGGGCGGCCTGTTTTCGCAGGACCAGTGGCGCATCAGGTCGTTGACCATCGGCACGACATACACCTGGACCGTGATGCTGTTGGTGCCACGCGGCGGGCCGCCAAAGGTATTTGTGTAATCCTTAAAGGAAACGGACCCTTCTGGGCCTCCCTCACTGCCCTCGCCCATGTCTTGCTGCAC
>DATBGS010000088.1:0-5867 GCA_036557885.1 Ktedonobacterales bacterium | reverse complement strand
AGTGCGAAGCGTGGGTCACGACGGGCGATGACATGCTGTTCAACGAGTTGCATCCGTGTCCCTCCCTTGCTCCCTTTTTTGCTGTTGCACATACTGCTCGAGCGCCCATAAGAGTTCACCGGTGAAGGAGCGCTTATGCTGACGAGCAAGAAGGCGTATTGCTTCTTGGAGGGAAGGTGCGATATAGATAGTGGTACGTTTCAACGGTTCTTTTTCCATGATTACAGTATATCATACAAATGTAATATCATCAAGGGCGAGAAAACGCAAGGAAGCGCAGCAATTCGCTGGAAATTCTATGAACGTTTATGATACTCTCGACGGCCTCGCCATCTCTAGTAAACCGTCCAGTTCTTGCCAGGTAACTGCGATCACGCCGACTCAAGCTGTCACTTCCGCCATTACCGGGGAAGGCGATGTAGGCACGCGCTGTATTCGGGGTGGCTGTTCCGTGTGCAGCCAATTCAATAGCATTGCCGAGATTTTGTGTCAAGCTTGAAAACATGGTTGAGGCAAAGAGGATAGCGCCATGTTGTAACTGCCTTTTGTTGACGATCGCTATTTCAAAAGTACGCCCCGTCTTCCGATCATGGATGATCTGGTACGTCTCATGAATTTCTTTCAGCCGCTCTTTAAAATCTTCATCACTAATCTGGGCCACTTCCACACTTTTTTCTTCAGGATGTGGATTTCCATCATCACGGTACGTGATCTCTTCCAGTTTTAACAGCATGGGAGTTTCCTTTCAATAGAGGTGTCGAGATGCACTACCGTAAAATGGAAAGCTGGTGATCAACTACCACCTCTATCACATCAGGACCGCACGGTGTTAAGGATATGTCCCGTTGCCTCTCAATCTTTCGTAAATTGATGTATTTTAGCTGACTGGTAGTATAGCATATAAATAGCTCCCCAACACCGCTTGATATTCCATGCCAGGTACATTCCTTCGGCAAAGTGTCTTGCCAGCAGCCAACGAGAAGTCACGGGAAGTCACTGGAAACGACTCTCCTGCTCCCACACCCCTGCTAAATCTACGCAGAGTGTTCGAAAGCTCAAAATCTTTATACCGGCTGCCTTCGTCGTCCTTTGGGCAGAGTTGATGCGATCACCCAAAATGGGGTTTTTGCGATTTTGGGTTGCCGATCGGTTGAAATGTGTTCCGAACAAATGATGACCCTGACGCAGTGTTACGGTTAGGGAAGATGATGGCAGTGGGGATCTGCAAGTGCAGACACCTCTGCAAGTGCAGACATACCTGCCAGTGCAGATACACCTACAAATGCAGACACCTCTGCAAGTGCAGACACCTACAAATGCAGATACACCTGCCATGGCAGAATCCTGCAAGTGTAGATTGGTTCATACACATCGATAGACAGAGCTGATTCCCTTTTTGATACAGCTCTGTTACAAATTTTCGAAGGAAAGCACCCTGATCCTCTTGTGTGGATCCTTGCCTGATGTCCACTACCCGATCTGGGAGACAGAGCAAGATAGCCAGGATGGTCCAGCGCGCTCTGCCTCTCCCGGCAGGCAGCACCTGCCCAGTTGACCTGAGCAGGAACCTCCCGTCAGTGGTGTTGCCCTTCATCAAGCACAAGAGGGAACAAGGAGCCAGTGGGAGGCGTGAGTGGGTGTGCTGGCCCGCTTCCTGGTGGACCAGCTCTCTTCTTCCTCTGAGAGGGGATTCGAGTTCTGGGCCTGGTGTGAAGCTCGCCTCTTGCATTGGCAAGAGGCGAGCTTCACACCAGGATATCCGATTGTATAAGGGGACTCTCAACATGATGCTTCTTCTGAGATTTCAGCCCCGAGAGACCTCAGTTGTTCGGCAAGACAGGACCAGGACGGGCACCCTGTCAGCCTGCTCTGGAGAAGCGGACTTCGAAGCCGGGGCGGCGCGGCTTTCGAGGAACATGGAAGTGAGGTGGAGACTGGTGACCGGTCTACGCTCTAGAGCGGATGGGAAAATGATTCACCCCTCTATTCACGCTGGCTGCTTCTTTCTCTACGAAGGTTCGGCTCGCAACATCAGGGATGTCGCCGGGTCCGCAAGGGCAATGTCTGGCTGAGGGAAGTCCTCGTCGAGGCGGCGCACAGCGCGGGGAGAGTCAAAGACACCTCGTCTTTCCGCGCAGTATCATCGGCTTAAGGCGCGGCGGGGCCGGAAGCGGGCGGTCCTCGCGGTGGCTCATACGTTGTTGGTCATCGTCTATCACCCGGCTTTCACGGGAGCAAGACTATGTCGATCTGGGGAGCAGCTACTTCGATGAGCGAGATCGGCAGGCGGTACAGCATCGATTGGTCCAGCGGTTGGAGGCGATGGGGCGGAAGTGTCAAGATCGAACCAACGACCCCAGCCGCCTGATCTTCTATTTTCGTAGGAGATGCGCAACGAGGTTGCGAAACCCGTGAGCGCTGCGAAATCCGCGTCGCAGCAGCGGGTAGGTAGCATAGCAGCCCACCTGGTACGAGCAGGCGAGACGCCCACTCGCACCAGGCAAGGTGCGGTTTTAACCGCCAGCCTCCCTGGCCTGCAAGAGCATCGGCAAGCCAGACCGGGGGCGCAGCATCCCCATCGACCGGACTTCGACGGAGAAACCTGGTACAAGCCGCAGCCGGTAGCGCTGAGCAACGGTCGCCAGAATCAACTGGCCCTCCAACAGGGCGAAGTGGATGCCAAGACAGGTATGTAGCCCCGCACCAAACGGATAATAGGTATAGGGTGGGCGCTGTGCCGAACGCTCAGCCGTAAAACGCTCAGGCTCAAATTGCTCTGGATGCTCCCAGAAGGCTGGCTGGCGATGCGTCAGATAGGGACAGGCGAGCATCAGGGTGCCAGCAGGCACCCGATAGCCATCGATTTCATCCTCCTCAGCCGCTTCGCGTGGGAATATCCAGCCTGGCGGATACAAGCGCAGGGCCTCCTCAAAGATCATCCGGGGATAGGTGAGCCGCGCAAGATCGTCGCTCGTTGGGGTGCGTCCACCCAGCACAGCGGCCAGTTCCTCATGTAGCTTGCTTTCGATTGCGGGGTGTGTCGCCAGCAAATACCACACCCAGGTCAGGACGGCAGCAGTCGTATCGTGGCCGGCTAAGAAAATGGTGAGGACTTCATTCCGAATCTGCTCATCCGTCATGCCCTCACCTGTTTCTTCATCACGCGCCTCCAGCAATTTCGTCAGCAAGTCAGGAGGATGCTCCTGCTGCGTACGGCGCTCCTGGATCAGGTGATAGATATAGGTATCGAGGACACGCGCAGCGGTGTGGGTGCGTCGATTGCGCGGAGTGGGGACCCATTGGGGCATGACCGGCAGCCCGGAACTGAGATGCGCCAGAGACTCCATCATGGTCCGAAAGGCGCGGCCTAACTCCAGCGTCTCATCACCAGCATCCAGGCTGACCATGGTGGTGCCGATGATACTTAACGCCAGCCGCATCATTTCCACCGAGAGGTCCAGCGGCTCACCACGTGCTGCATATGGCTTCCAGCGGGCCAGCATCACTTCAGTCATGTCGGTCATTTGCCTGGCAAACTGCGTGACGGCCTTGGTGGTAAAGAGCGGCTGCATCAGTCGGCGTTGACGCTGCCAGAATGCGCCATCGCTGGTGAGCAGCCCAACACCGATCATGCTCTCACGCACGATTTTGTAGCCGCTCCCTTTGGGATAGTTCTGCTTCTCGGTTGCCAGCAGATGTTTCACATGATCGGGCCGTGTGATCACATACTGGCGCTTCGGCCCCAGTTTCAGACTGAACAGGTCTCCTGACTCGCGCCAGGCATCCTCGAAAAGACGCAAGAGACCCTTGCGCACCAACGCCGGAAGGTTTCCCAGCAAAAAGGTCTCTTTTGGGCCAGGAGCCAGCCTGGCTGGACGCATACTGTCAGGCGCCTGCCTGGCCTGACGCCTACCGCTCTTATCCTCCTTGAGTGCCATGGGGTGTCTCTTTCTGTGCCGATGCCAGCACACGCACTAACTTGCCGCCCTCTGAGAGCTGAGCGGTTTCCACTCTCAAGCATAGCATGCACTGACTAGAGGAGAGGGATGGCTCACAAAAGTTCAGGTGAGGGAGAGTCGGCGCTGGCGCCCAGAGCCCACAGGATGCGCCGCACCAGCTCGTTGCGCATCCCGTGGTAAATCTGTCATTTTGAGCAGGTAGTTGCATTGGTTTGCGGCCACGCTCATGCTTCTCAGCCCTCTCCCCAGGCGGGTTGGGAAGCATGAGACGTTCACGTGTTTGATCAATTGATTTTTTTGCGCTTTTTGCCCACATCTCGAAGTGAGAGGCCAAAATTGTGATTTGCAAGAGCCTGTGAGGTTTTCAATTCGGAAATTTCATCAAGATTCTGGGCTGTTAGAGCCAAAACCCCTCATTTTTGTTACAGAAATGGGCCAGAAAGCCCCCGATCTTTAGTCCTGTCTTTTACCCACATCTTACCAACGGAGGTGAGCCGCCAGATGAACCCCTTCCAGCATGGCTTGCAGATGCAGCCAACCCTTCCAGAGGGTTTTCCAGCCTGGTGGTCCATCCCGTCGTCGCCCCAGATGCCCGCCCAGTCGCGCGACTTCCTGCCAGAACGTTGCGACGGTCACTTGTTCTGGAGGCAGGTGGAGCGAAGCCGCAATCAGGACCACAGCCGCCGGTTCAAGGCTCTGCGAGGCTTTCGACTCCGGGGGGTGTCGCGCCAGATCACGCAATTGCAACAGATGTACAGCGATGGGCGAGAGCAATCCCAACAGGCGAATCAATCGCTCAGCAGTGTGGACGTGCCGCCCCTCGATCCGGCAGCCGGTTTTGAGGCACTGATGATACTCCTCCACGATCCACCGACAGCGATACCAGTCCACGCGCAGCCAAGCGTGTTCACACGTTGCAGTTTCCAGCGAGGTCAGCAAAATCCATTCAAGGGCTTCTTCGCCTTCAGGTGCATCAAGTTCCCACACGCGCACCACCCAGACGGGCAGTGGCTTGTTGCTCCCACGCGGGTCATTCCAGGGAGGCAACAAAGCAGCCACTCCAAAACTGATCTGGAGGGTCGTCTGCCTGGCTTGGCGCCCATGACTGGCGGGCACCTCAAAGGGGCGCTGGCCCTGGCTCGGCCAGGCACGCACCCGATCCAGCAAATGGTCAATGGCTTGTTCTTCAGCTTGCACGCGGCGATTCTGGGCTGCGCGCACGACGAAATGCGTTTGGGTTGCCAGGCACTGGCGGAAGAAGGGCAGCATGTCAGCGCCTCGATCTCCCACATGCACCAGCAGACCAGCGCAGGCCGGCGTGCCGATCTGCTCGACCATCTGCATCCAGACATCCGTTTCTCGGTTGGCACGATGGCGGCGCTGGTAGCGCTGCTCGCTTTTGGGAGCAGGGACACGAAGAAAGGGGCGTTGTGCCAGACAGCCCAGAACGGCTTGCGTCTTTGGGGCAACCGCCAGCACCGTCTGAAGCAAGAAGCCGCGCCCTTTGGCGTTACCGATCTGCCCCAGGCCCGTCATGCTCACGTGCGCGGACAGATCCATTTCCGTCGTATCCTGCACCAGAAGCACAACTGCTTCTGCTTGCAGACAGGCGCGAGTCTGCTGCCAATGCGGCTGCATCAGCGCCAGAACCGGTCACCTCTGGTTCATCGAGCAATCGATACACGGCTTTCAGGTCTTTCCAGGTGCGTTGCTGCTTGGGCAGCGAGGCAGAGGGATCGCGGGCCATCCCACAGGCAGCCTTAACCGCGCGCCGGGTCCGCCGCTGATCCCCCAACAGCGCTTGTCCAAAGGTCAGTTCTGCCCACTGGTCGGGATGCAGCAAGTAAGTTGTTTCCATCAACCGCTCCGTTTTATCCCTATCTTAGCAGAGATGTGGGTAAAAGACAG
>DATBGS010000087.1:0-13188 GCA_036557885.1 Ktedonobacterales bacterium | reverse complement strand
CCCCACTGTGGGGTTGGTGACTCACGTGGTCCTCACCCGTCCGCCGCTGATGGAGTCCGAAGACTCCACCCGCGCGACTTGCATGTGTTACGCACGCCGCCAGCGTTTGTCCTGAGCCAGGATCAAACTCGCCATACAGTTATGTCGAGCTTTGCAAGCTCAAAGTTCTTGTTTGATGTTTTGCCTGTGAACGCACGCGCTCAGCAGACAAAGCCATCGGACCCGCCAAGAGTCATGCTTCCACGACTCTTAACCAAAGTCTTGTGACGCTGTTCTTACTTACCACTCTTCAATTGTCAAGGTGCGACTTGCTGCCCGATCTTGTGGCAGGAAGGGCAAGTCTGTCATTCTCTGGAGGGAAGGTTGCCCTTCCTGATGGGTGGAACGCGACTTGCCAGCGTGTTCCGGTCTTCCAGTGAAAGAGAGCGCCGCTTTCGCGGCAGCAAAAACTACTATACCATACTCTTGGGAGTCCGTCAAGGGTTTTTGAGGGCAATTTTCAAAATTGCCCCAAAATCCGTTTTCAGGCGTGCAAGCGCTCGATGAGCGCCAGGGCTACGCTGACGAAAATCGCCAGGCTGACTACCGCAATCACCGGGTCCAGCAGCGGCGCGTTGATGAAGCTGCCGCGTACCCGAAGCTGGGCAAGCAGCGCGGGTAGCGTCAGGCCGCAGATGGCCGCGATCAGCAGCGTCAGGCCGACGCCAATGCCCAGCGCCACCCCCAGGACGGTTGAGCCAAAGAGCGCGCCAGAACACACCCCAACGACCAGGCTTGCCAGCAGGCCGCTCAGCGTGCCCAGGCGCAGTTCGCGGAAGAAGATACGCCAGAAGTCGCGCCCGCGCCGGTCGCGCAAAATCCACCCGGCGATGCCAAGCTCTTGCGCGCCAATTGTGCCACTGGTGAAGAGCAGCAGGGGCAGAAACGCGATCACGCCGTTCATGGCGGGCGCCGTTCCGCCCGCGTGCCCGCCCAGCAGCATGCCGCGCACCAGCAGCGCTGCCAGCAGGCCCGCCACCAGATTGACGCTGAGCCACCCCGCCCGGCTGAGCGCGCCGCGCCAGCTAAAACTGCCCTCCGGGTGGTCGCTGGCGCTGGTGCCCGCTGCTTCCGCAACGTCCTCGGTATGCTCCTCGTTGAGCACGTCAATCACGTCATCCACCGTAATCAGTCCGACCAGCCGCTCATCGGCATCTACCACCGGCACGCCCAGCAGATCATACTTGGCGATCAAACGCGCCACTTCTTCCTGGTCGTCGCTGACATGCACGCGAATGACATCCCTGTCCATGATCTGCTCAAGCCGCGTGGATGGGTCGCTCGTGACCAACTGGCGCAGCGAGACGACGCCGACCAGTTGGCGCTGCTCGTCCACGACATACAGGTAATAGACCATCTCTAGCTGGCTGCTCTGGCTGCGCAGCCGGGCCAACGTCTCTTCAACGGTGAGATGCGCGGGCAGGCTGAGCACTTCTGTGGTCATAATGCCGCCTGCCGACTCATCCTCGTAGCGCATCAATTCGCGGATGGGCCGCGATTCTTCGGCGGGCATCAGGTTGAGCAGGTGCTCGGCTTTTTCCTCATCCAACTCGCCCAGGATGTCGGCGGCGTTATCCGGCGCGATCAACTCTAGCAGGTCGGAGGCGCGTTCAGGGTCAAGTTCGCTGACCAGCGCGGCCTGGCGCGTGGCCTCCACTTCTTCGAGAGCGTCGGCGGCGGTTTCGGTATCCAACTGCTCCAGAATCGCGCCGCCCTCGGCCACGTCCAACTGCTCCAGAATGTCGGCAATATCCGCCGGGTGCAGTTCGGCAATCTTGGCGTGGCTGACGTTGAGCCGCACCTGGGGGATGTTGATCGTCCCCGACAGGCGCGCCTCGCCACGAGGAGCAGCAGCGCTGCTGGCGGCGCCCGCGCCAACCAGTTCTGGCTCGGCCACTTCAATTGGCTCGATATAATTCCAGGTGATGGTGCGCTCCGGCAGACGAATGGGCAGCAGGCTCGTCAGCACCGTTGCGGGCCGCTCCGCGCCTAAACGCCGCAGCAGCGCCCGCAGGCTGATGTCCGCGCCGACCAGCCGCGCCGCGTCCCGAATCTGCGCCAGCTTGAGGTCGTTGACCTTGACGACGCGAAAGCCCTGCGTGTCTACAATCTGCTTGTCCAGCAGGTCACGCGCCAGGCGCAGATCGCCCGCCTGCCCGCCATGTGGCAGCGGCTCGATGCGCTCAGCGGGGACGTTGAGGGAAATCGTGCCCTCTTCCAGGCTGACGACTTCCTCCCAGGGGATAATGATCTCCGGGTTGCCGGTCAGCGGGCCGCTGCCACCGTTGCGGCGCCCGTTGCCCAGCTTGCCCCCGCTTTGGGGGGCGCCATCGGCGCCAATGGGCCGGGTATCGCCCTTGACGACCAGCGCCGTGACCCTGGGGAAGACATCATGCAGCGAGACATACAGGTCGCGGAGGGTGCCCACGCGCTGGTTGTTGCTATCGTAGACTGACCGCCGGAGCAGCGTGCTCAAGAAAATCATGGCCGTCACCGCCTTCTTCATTACATGCGGGGGCATGCTGCCCACCAGAACCTTCTGAAGCGTAGGTCAGCACTCCCGCCAGGGAATGCCGGGGCGGTTGAGCGAGCGAGCACAACAAGGCACACTGCTGCTTTAGACGAAGAAAGAAGAAAGCATCTTAAGGGGCGTGGCTCCTACCTGATTGCCGGACGCGCCGGGGGCTGGCGCGCATTCCGGCGAATTGGAGCCGGGAGGTGCGGCGCTAGGCGCCCAATGGTGCGAAGGTTGGCAGATTCAGGCGGGATTGACGCTGCTTGCCGCTACCAGCAAACGATGCCTCGGTTGCGCAACTCGTCACAGACCGCCAGAGTATGACTGAAAGACTACTCGGACTCGGACCAGCGTCCAAAATCCTCACCCCCTTTGCGTGGAACAGCCAGCGGTACACAGACCGATCAAGAAAGCCGGACAACAACACACGACGTTCACCAGATTCTCCGTCCGACATGTGCGGAACCTCCGCTCAACAGGCCAGCCGAAACACGCGACCAACGAAACAATTGGAAAGAGCATCACAATGCAATGCCGGGAGCATTGCACCACATAGTATAGCAGCATTTGTGCCAGTTGGCAAGCCCCCCTGTCCCGTTGCGTCTAAAGCGCCCCACAAAGCGGGGTTGGCTGGAAGGCAAGCTCGCCCGTTTCAAGGTGTTAGCTTATAGCCCCGCCAACTCTGGCGGGGCTACGTTCCCCGGCAGGGACGCCGGGGCTACAGGCAGAGCAGAGGCGCTAGGGGCCTTCGTTTTTGGCAGCGCGAACGGGCAGTCTGGCGCGCAGGGTCGTGGGCGTTGGCTGCGCTGCCTGTTCAAGCTCGGTTGCCAGGTGCTCGGCGGTTTCTGCGGCCTGTTTGCTGGCATCGCCTTCTTTGATCAATTCTGCGGCCAGGTCTTGGAGTCCGCCAGCCATCTCATCGGCGCGCGAGGCAGCGAAATTCAGGCGTTTGATGATTTCGCTGCTGGCGGTTTCTGGCAGTGGGCGAGAGGTCGGAGGTGCTGGCGGCGGAGATTCAGCCTGGCGAATTCCGGCCAACTGCTCCAGCAATTGCATGGCGCTCGGCGTCTGGGCGCCAGGTGGTGGCGCGGCTGGGGCTGGCGCGGGTGGCTCGGTTGCGCGAATTCCGGGGAGCGTCGCTGTTTCCTTGATGCTTTTGGAAAGCCGCCGCGCGACTTCTGCGGCGGTCTGGAGGGCTGATGCCGCGCTGTGCAGGCGTTCTGATTGCGAGGAAAATGTGCTGGCAAACTCTTCTCCTCGCTGGCGCAGGCGGGCAGCGCGGGCGAGGTCGGGCTGGGGGGTGCTGCGCAGGCGCTCGTCCAGTTCCTGGCGCTCGGCTTTCATGCGCCGTTCCAGGGCATCGTAATCTTTGCGCAGTTGGGCTTCTGCTGCGGCCAGCGCTGCTTCGGCTTCCTGGGCGCGGGCTTCTGCTGCCTGGATGCGTGTCTGGGCGCTGGCGCGTTCTTTCTGCGCCTGTTCTTCGGCAATTTGCGCGACCTGGCGCTCTGTTTTTATCTGTTCTTCCAGGCTCTGGTTCATCTGCATCAAAAGTTGATGCTCTCCCTCGACCTCCTGGGCCACCTGTTTTTGGAGCGCGTCCAGTTCCTGTTCGAGTCGCTGCTGTTCGGTTTGATGCTGTTGAATGGTGCCCTGGAGGGTGAGTAGGCGCGTGCGGACCTGGATGATGGCCTTGGCAAGCCCGTCAATTGGCGTGCCGGATGGCGGAGGCAGGTCGGGCAGGTCGTGCAGTTCGCCCAGCGCCAGGCGCCCCAGCGCCTCCGCCAGGGTGCGTATGACGAGCAGTTCGCGGGTGCGGTCGTGTTCGTGCAGTTGCTTGTCTACACCACCCAGCAGTAAGTTGAGGTCCGTCTCCAGCGGGGCCAGTTCGTTATTTTCCACCGGAAGGCGAGCCTCGTGCTGGCCGTACATAAAGCTGGTCAGGATGTCCTGAATCTGGCGCAGACTATCCTGGCGGCGCGCGGCCTGGGCCTGCTGCTCGCTGCGGGCGCGGTCAAACTCTTCGTTGACGAGGGCCAGTTCGCGGGCCAGCAAGTGGTTCTCGTGGTCCATTTGATGGGATTCAAAGACGCTGACGAGATAGCGCGCGCCCACCAGCGCGACGAGTAAAGACAGGCAAGCCAGCGCTGTCACGCGCTGCGCGCTGTTGGTCAGGGCATAGCCAGCAATTCCGCCAGCCATGAGCACGGCGACGATAAAGGGGAGCGCCTGCAAGGAGCTGCTGCGGCGCTCGCCCTCATCTGCGCGAACCTGGCCTTCGCCGCGCAGACGCAGCATGGCGCCCAGACCCAGGCAGAGATAGGCGGCATTCCAGACGGCTTGCAGCGGAGAGGCCAGCGAAAGCGGCTGATTGAGCATCTGGAGAACGCTGGCAGCATTTGAGAGGATCAGCAGGACGGCGGCCAGCCCCAATAGACGCGCTGCCTTGCGCAGTGAGAGCGGATGCGCCGAGACATTGCGCAGGGCAAAGGTCAACCCGATGAGCAGCAAGAGGCTGCCGCCGGTGATGAGGGTGGTGGTGAGCAAGGTGGTGTCAGTGCTGTGGCTTGTGGAGAGCGGCGCAAAAATAAAATAGAGGGCGCCCACCAATGCCGCGCCCACAACCAGCAGGCCATCAAAAAACTGACGGACCCGGCTGATGCTGAGCCGCTGCTGAAGAGAGGGAGGCAGCACAAGAAACGCCAGAAAGAGTATGACGTTTTGGGCGACCAGTGCCAGCATTGAAACTGATGACAGGCTGGCGCTGGTGTTTGGAAGGACGGAAATTAGCCCCTGAAGCGAGGTCAGCCGCGCTCCCTGCGCGACCAGCACGCCAAGGCAGGCAATGCCAAACAACATCCAGGCGACGCGCTCGCGCCCGCGTACCACTATGCCTGCCAGGAAACAACTCCCCAGCGCAAACAGGCCGCTGATGACCAGATCGCCCACCTCTAGCAGTGCCAGGCCAGACCTGTCGTCTGGCCCCAGCACCAGCGCGACCCCCAGCAGGCCCTCTGCCAGCAGAGCAAAAATTATCGCGCCAACCAGGGGCAGCCGACCAGGTGGGGCAGGCTCCTCTGGCGGCGGCGTTCCGATGGGCGCTGAGGTAGCGGGGAAGGGGTAGCTCTGAACGGGAACTTTGGACATGCGCGTGCCTCGTCTATCGTGAAGTAGGTGTAATCCTTTCGGGAATTGCGGCTATTCTATCTGCAAGGCTGCAAAAGCGTCAAGCACATAGCCAGAAAGGGGCTGGCTCTGTTGATTCAGCCGCCCGCGCGTTGGCTCAATTTGTAGCCGTGTTCCAGCGTCCAGGCGGCGCCTCTGGCGGCCTGCTCTTTGGAGGAGACGGCAAAGTTCAGGGTATCCGCCACGCGGTTGATGGTGCTAAACACCGCGCACACGGCGATAGCATCTTCAATAGCCTGATCGCTGACGCCTGCGGCGCGCACCAACTCCAGGTCTGCGGGGGTGAGCGCTTTGGGGGTGAGGGTGAGGATGGCGAGCATGCCCAGCATGGCGCGCAGCGGCTCCCGAATGGGGGCGGTGCGCCAATCATCCAGCACGGCCTGCACCACACTCTCGCCCAGGGCATGTGACGCAACTGCGCCATGTGAGACTGTTCAGAAGGGGCAGTGGTTCAGGGAGGAGACAAAGGCGGCAAACAGTTCGCGCTCTCCGGCGCTCCAGTCGGACGGGCCGCGCAGGGCGTCGTGGGTGGCGGCTGCATATGGCTTGCCAAAAAGCTCTGTGCGATAGAGAAGGACGCGGATAATATCGGAGACGTTGCGCGCAGGCACCTGATCAAATAATTTTAGTCGCATGCTCGCCCTCTTTTTATACTTATTCGTGTGAATGATGCGCGTGATGCTCATGCCAGTGGACTTTGCCCACGTCGTCGCGGGCCAGGATGCCCAGGCCAGGGAAGGGGTGGTGCGTGACGATCATATATGCCTGACGGCGCAGGCTTTCTTCGATCAGTTTTTTCTTGGTTGCCAGCGAGACATGCGGCAGGTCGTCCACGCCGGGAATCCAGGCCAGTCGCTCCAGCAGCACGCCGTGTATGATGGCGTCTCCGCTGAAGAGGGCGGCAGCTTCGCGCCCGCTGGAGCCAGATTCAATCCAGATGCTTTGATGCGCGACGGTATGCCCTGGCGTCAGGACGACGCGCACCTGCGGCGTGATGGACAGGTCGCCCTCGATCAGATCAATCACCCCGGCTTCTTGCAGTGGGTGCAAGTTTTCGGCCAGGTACGTTGCCGCGACCAGTTCGTCGGGATGAATGGCGGCTTCCCATTCAGTCTTCTGGAAGATGTAGCGCGCGTTGGGGAAGGTGGGCACGACGCGGCCATCCTCCAGGCGCCGGGTGTTCCAGCCGCAGTGGTCGGCGTGCAGGTGGGTGTTGACGACGATTTTGATGTCTTCTGGCGCGAGGCCCAGCGCTCGGAGCTGGTCCAGCAGCGTGCCATCGGGCCGCGAGAGGGAGAAGTTGCGGATGGTTTTCTCGCTGATTTTGTTGCCGTAGCCAGTTTCGACGAGCATCAGCCCGGCGCTGGTTTCCAGCAGGACGGAGTTGAGCGCGGTGAGCACGCGGTTGAGGTGGTCGGGCGGGAAAAGCCGCTCCCAGAGGACACGCGGCACGCGCCCAAAGAACTGCCCCCCATCTATATAGCAGTGGCCGTCGCTGAGGATGGTGGTGCCCACCCTGCCAACGGCAAACGCAAAGCGCCCGTTGAGGTCTTCTTCGGGCGCTGGGGAGGGTGAAGACGGTTCGCTAGCTCTCTGCTCATCTTTCATATAGCACTTAGAATCCTCACTACTTAGAAGCCATAGTAGATTTGACACAATGCCAGAGCACTATTTTACACTACCTGGCATCTGATCCTGAATCTGCTGCCGTAACCAGGACAGGTCACGCCCAATCAGAAGTTCCGTCATTTCCGCATGATGGGTATTTTTCATGGCGATGGCCTCCTGATCAAAGCTGTACTTCCTTGCCAGTTGACGTACCTGTTCATCATTGTCGTAGGTCATTAAAAAATCGCCTCGCAGGGAGTTAGCCATTGCAAATAGCCGCTCATGGTCAATCTCAGAGTGCGTGTAGAGTCGGCTGCCAGCCTTTTTACTCCCAACCGTGTAAGGAGGGTCAATGAAGTAGGCAGTATCTTCGCGCTGGGCGTATTCTTCAAGAAGGGCAAGGCCATCCCCCTGAATGAAGCGAATGTGCTTCTTACGCGCAGCAATAGCAAGGATGCGTTGCTCCAGTGTTTTGGGATACCAGCGCGAAGCCAGCCCTTTCCCATTCTCACCTTCTTTGAGCATTCCTGCCCCTGGAGCAAGGATGCCCCCGCGATTGACCCGATTCTTGAGAATGGTTCGCAGGGCTTGCTCTTGTTGAGTGAGATCAACCTTGTTTAATAATTGCTTGGCTGAAGCAAGCGTGAGGTCAAAGCTGACAATCTTCTGCGCTAGCCAGGCAACATCACCCTCAAGAATGGTTTGCCAGACCGCAGCAACTTGCTCGTCTCGCTCTATCAACGTGACATGTTGGGCAAGCTGCTCAAAAGCCACCGCCAACCCTACGCTGGCGCCACCCGCAAAAGGCTCTACGAGTTCTGCTGGCTTTGTTGGCATGCTGGCAACCCATTGGCGGATGCGGGGAATAAGCCAGGTTTTGCCGCCAGGGTAGCGGAAAGGGCTGCGTTGAGGAACAGAGGCCACATTGACAATCTGGCGGTGCTGTTCTTCCTCAAATAATTTTGCTTGATACATAGCTCCTACCGCCATCCTTACAAACACGGCTAGCTGTCAAGAATGTCTGTCAGGGTTGGAGCATCTGGAGGTGTGCCTCCTTCGCGTTTTTCATCCAACTTTGTCTGTAGATATTCAAGAAAGCCCTCCAGTGGACCAGGTTCCGATCTGGTAATTTTATCTAGCGCGGTGCCAAAGGCAGTGTAGACCGTTTTATAGCGAGTGAGCTTGTAACGATTTTGCACAGATTCCTGTTGAAGCTCATAGACCAACCAGGCAACTTCAGCTTCTTGTTGAGGAACTTCTTGAAGGGTTGGCAGCGTCTCGAAAAACGTGCGGTGTAACGCAACAGCCGTCTTCTTTCTCCACGCATTCAAGATACCACCTTTATAAATCAGTTGGGGAGCCAGACGTTTCCGTGAGGAAGAAAGGTAATCTGGGCGTGGATAGTTTTTCTGACGTGTCCAGTCCGTATCTGCCCGCGCTGCGGGGTCTCCCATGTAAAAATCAAAGGCTTTACGAATGTTGCCTGAAATGTAAACCGCCTGCACTTCCAAGGCGCCGAAATCAATGATATTCCCCTGTTCATTGTATGCGACCAGCACAACATCAATGTTGCCTGCTGAGAGACCATGTTTGTCATTCAGCCGGATTTCAGTAAGCGAGGTCCAGGCAGTTCCCTCTGGGAAGAAAAAAGCGGCTGCACCCTCTGCAATCAGCCAATCCTCACGAAAGCGAATCGGGCAGGTGATAGCCAGCCTGTCTCCCTCATAGATGGTACAAACGCCCAAGGGATTTTCGGCTTTGTCTTTCGTACAGGATGGCACTTTATTGTTGAATGGACATAGCCGCAGTTTGCGGTAGCGCTCTGCTTCTGGTGAAAAGCTATTGGGTGGGAAGCCAAAAACTTCTGCCAGAGGATGTTTTGGCATCGTAGCATCCTTTTGGGACCTGCTCATCAACAAGATGGGAAGCCCCACACCTTCATTGAAGGAGAAACTCAATCGTCCAGCGTCAGCACCAGTTGGGGCGGCTGGATGATGTGGTCGGCGCGGGTCTGGATGACGGCGGTGCCAACGGCAAAATATTCGATGACGTGGCTGCCCCAGCCGTGCGATTTTTCGTGAATCTGCGCGCCCACGATGCCTTCGGCGCCAAGCTCGGTGGCCTCGGCCTGCATGCGCTCCATCGCCAGTTCGCGGGCGTCGTAGAGCGCCTGGGTGTAGTTGGTCATCTCCGTGTTGTTGCCAACGGTCTTGAACCACTGGCCCAGCCCTTGATGGGCGACGTGATAGACGCACGACCCCATGACCAGGCCAACGGGCATGTAGCCTGCCTGAATGAGCGTGTAGAAGTCCTGGCCGGTCAGGTCGCTGGTGAAGGGCATGCCGTGTTTGGTGCGATGGTTTTTCCCGTCGCGGCTGCGCACAGCGGTGCCTATTGCCAGGAACTCGGCCAGATGCTGGCCCCACTCGTAGCGGCCCACCTCCAGGCGCACGCCGACGATGCCATCGCCGCCCAGCGCGTTGGCTTCTTCTTCCATGCGCGTCATGGCAAGTTCGCGGGCGTGGTACATGGCCTGAGAGAGCACGTCCATTTCCTGGTTGCGCATCATGTTGGCGAACTGGTAGCCAATATGGTAAATGCTGGACCCGACCACTAATCCGACTGGATCAAACCCAGCCGCCTTGACCAGCAAAAATTCGTTGATGGAGAGGTCACTGGTGAAGAGGCCGCCTTTGCCAGGCGCGCCGCGCATGCGCTGCAAGCGTTCCAGGGCGTGCTGGGGCAGCCCTTCCAGGGCGGTTGCGGTTTCGGAATTTGGTCCTTCTGGCGATTGCATGGGTGATGCTCCTCTATTCGATGGTGGTTGGTTTGTCTTCCAGGTCAATGACCAGGCGTGGTTTGGCGACTTGATGCTCTTTGCTGATCTCGGCAATGGCGGTTCCGAAGGCAAAGAACTCGACCACGTAATCTTCGATGGCCTCGGATTCGTTGCTGTAGGGCGGGCGGCGGTAGGCCGTCACCTCGATGACTTTCATATGTATATCGGAGCCGACGACGCCATCGGCGTGGACGCGCCGCGCGTCGCCTTCCAGACGCGAAAATGCCAGGTGGCGGGCGCGATAGACGCCCTGGGTGTACTGGCGCATTTCCTGGTTGCTCCAACTGCGTTTGGCGTATTCGTCGTTCCAGGTGGTGTAGATGTAGTAGGCGACGCAGCCCATTGCCAGCGAGACGGGGACAAAGCCGGCGTGGAGCACTTTGAGGAATTCTTGCCCGGAAAGGTCGCTGGTAAAGGGCTGGGGCAGGGCGCCCGGCCAGTTGCGCAGGCGGACGGCGGTGCCGATGGCGGTAAACTCCAGCAGGTTGGCGCCCCATTCGTATTCTTTGTGCTCCAGGCGCACGCCGATGACGCCGTGCGCGCCCAGCGCGCGTGCCTCTTGCAGCAGCCGCCCCAGAGCCAGTTCGCGGGCGTGATAGAGCGATTGGGAGAAGTTGGTGATCTCCATGCTGCTGCCATAGGACCACTGGCCGACGGCATAGGCCATGCGATAAATGGAGGAACCGAATACCTGGCTGATAGGCTCAAAGCCAACCGAGCGGCTGGCGAGCAGTTCGCTGACGGAAAGGTCGCTGGTCCAGAGTTTGGGGCGGCCATCTGCGCCGCGTTCCTGGGCCAGCCGCTCCTGCGCGCGGAGGGGCAGGCCGCCGCGTTCCAGTGAGGCCCTGCTCAGGGCGTCGCGCGCTTCGGCGGCTTCGCGGGCGGCTTTTTGTTCGGGTGTCTCTTTTTTGAAGAGCGGCATAGGTGCGTTCTCCTTCTTCGCAAAAGATGATACCAAGATTTTCTCACCTCGGCAATGGGAGTGCGGTCCTGCCTGTCTTGCCCGAAGAGGTGGCTCGTTGTACAATGGGAAAGCCCGCTGCAAGCAGAAGCTGATTACTTTTATGGAGTACGCGGGCGCTGAAAGGAGCCGGGGCATGGGACCAAAACAGTCGGGGAAAGCAGTGGGAATGCCTGCCCAGCAACTCTACCGGCAGTTGCAATTTGTGGTGAATGAAGCCATCCGCACGCTGGATGCGGCACAGCCAGATAACCCTGCTAACCAGGCTGAAGTCGAGAATCTGCGTTCACTGGTCTGGTCCGAACTCACTGGACTGGAAGCGGAGTTCGGGCGGGAAGGCGGCCCCCGCACCGATAGGATAGAACGGTTTTTTTCGCATCTGCTGAGCAAAGGGAGCCATGTGGGGCAGATCGAGGCGCTGGGCACGGCCTTACTTGGTGGGCAGCCCCCGCCGGCGCGCCCGGCCCCGGAAAGCCCTGTGGCCGGGCTGCATAAGCTGCATAACATGCTGACGGAAATTAAGCAGCAATGGCAGCAGAGCGCGCTGCCGGTGGAAGAACAGGTGCCAACCGTCCCGCCACAGCGCAGCGACTGGAGGCCGTCTGCTGTCGAGGAGGAGGATGACGCGCCGGTCAGTTCGCCAAGACCGCGCAGGCCACCAGCCCGCGCGAGCCAGCCACGCACGACCCGCCAGCTTTCACAGTCAACAGGGTTTCTGGAGAGCCTGGGCTTTCGACGCCAGGGCCGCAGGACGCTGGAGCAGTGGGGGAACGAGGCGCCACGCCCGCGTGTGCTGCTGAGCTTTGTGGTGTTGTTTGTCGTGCTGGGCATTTTGGGCAGCGCGGGGATTTATTTTGGCTTGAGCGCGAATTCCGATGCTGCCACCAGTGGGACGCCGCTTGATTCGCCCAATGCCACTGTGACGCTTGAACCCCTGCCCTCTGGGACGGTGACGGCCACCGCGACCCTCAGCCCCGACGCGCCCAAGTTGCAGGTGAAGGCTTCGAGTATCATCCTGGTGCCCTGTCCAAGCAGCACGCTGCCCGCCGGGACGTTCATTGTGGAGAATGCGGGTGGGCAAACGCTGAACTGGACCGCGCAGGTGAACCCGATTGGGACGAACAAAGCGCCAGTGACGCTGGATGTCACGGGTGGCGCGCTCTTTGGGCCGATTGAGACAAGCTCGGTGACGGTGACGATTACGGCCCAGATTTCCAGCGGGACGGGGACGATTACGATTACCAGCAACGCGAGCAATCAAACCATTGGCTATCAAATTTTTGGGTGTTGACAGCAGCCGGTTTTTCCGGTATACTTGCTGACAAGGAAGAAAACGGCACAGCACGCGGGTGCTTTAAAACACCTGCGTGTGTTGACCCCAGACCTGTCGCAAACAGGAGCGAGGCTTGCAGATGGTACGCAGCAGTTCTCATACCTCTCCAGCGGCCACCCTCCTGAGCAAAGGCAAAAAATGCCGGGGGTGGCCGTTTCGTTGGCCAGGCGCGGGCGCTGTGCTCGCCTGGTCGCGCAGCAGACAGGAAGCTGTCTTCCAGTTTGAGCTAGCTTGTAGCCCCGCCGACCCTGGCGGGAACGGCCCGGCGCGGTGGCCGGGGCTACAAGCAGCAAATTGTGAGAGAGGTGCTTTTCTATGGCTAGGTCTGCTCGTGCTCGCGCTCGTTCCACTTCCCGCGCTCGCTCCGCGAATAAGCGGCGCCCACCCAAACGCGATAATTTCAAGCAAGCCACGCTCTTTGGGGAGTATTGGGAGCAGTTCCCCAGGGGGCTGCTGCCCTGGCCGCTCTTGCGGCGGCTCTCGGTCTGGCTGACGGACAGCGCCCGGCAGCGCGTGGCGGAGCACCTGCCGCCGCATTTTTACTACGGGGTGGATTCTGCGCCCTCGTTCACGGCGTCGGCGGCGTCCCGCTTCGATGAGAAATTTCTGGCGAAGTTGGAGGACTATCGGCTGCGCAATCTGATGGGGCTGGAGATGGAGCGGCTGGTGCGCATGCTGATGCGAGAGAAGCTGAGCAAGCGCGACGAGCA
>DATBGS010000086.1:0-8417 GCA_036557885.1 Ktedonobacterales bacterium | reverse complement strand
ATGCACGCTGCCGCTGGCGATATTCATCACCAACAGGGGAACGCTGCTTACGCTGAACAGTTTGCTCTCGCTGACCGTTCTATACAGGGCGAGAGAGGCCACCGCGACGACACCAACCACGACGGCAATCAGCAAGGTGACGGCAAGCACCAGGGGCCAGATGCGCGAGCGTTCGCGCCCTGCCAGCCGGATAGAATGCGAGCGTGGGTAGTGCCTGTGTGGGAGCAGGTATGGTTGCGAGCGCGGGGGCGCCTGGGGCAGCGGGCGCGTGTCGCCATTGACCACCACTGGCAAAAGGAGCGTGTTTTGCTCGTCTAGATCAGGGCTGAGTGGGCGTGTGATGGGTCGCCGGGGCGCAATATCTGGTGGGCGCGGCTCGGAAACCGGCGATTCCTGGCTGGGTGGGGCGGAGTCCTGGTGATTCATCTCTTGCTGCTCCCTGAAGCACATGGCGCAGGTTCCCCGGTTCTTCCAGGGACGCGACGGTTCAAAGTGTCCGGCGTGTTGCAGCAAGTCTCATTCCAGGCTCCTCTTAGCCCGTCACTTTGGCCGCCACTTTTTTCTTCAGGCGCTCGCCCACCTGCTGGGGTGTAGGGATGCCTTCGGTGCCAGGCTTTTCCACTACAAAGGACGCGGCACAGTTGGCGTAGCGCGTGGCGGCGTAGGGGTCGTGCGCCAGCGCGTACTGAAGCAGAAAGGCGGCGGCAAAGACATCGCCCGCGCCAGTGGGTTCCACCTCTTGCGCGGGGTACGCGGGGAAGCGCCGGGTGGCGCCCTGCCAATGGAGCAGCGCGCCCTCTGCGCCCTGCGTCACCACCATCAGCCGCGTCGCCTCTGCCCAACGTTGCAAGAGCGCGGCGGCTTCCTGGCGCTGCTGCTCGGTGGGGGTGCGCGGGGTCACGTCGTCGCGGCTCAGGATGAGCGCGTCCAGTTTGGGCAAAATGGCGGTGGCGCTGGCCCAGGGCGTGGGCGAGATCAGCCCGTCGCTATCCCACTGGCGCAGCCAGCCCTGGGGCGTGGCGCCGATCAGCGCGCCCTCGAAATGCCCCGCCAGTTCCGGGGCGACTTCCTGCGCCAGCGGGCCGAGCAGCACAATGCGCGCCTGGCGCCAGGCGGCGGGGACATCGGCCACGCCCAGCGATTCTGCGCGCGCTCGAAGGTATTGGCGGCGCTGCCCATCTTCGTAGATGTTGGCAAAGGTGGAGGAGGCGGCGGCAGGTCTGGCGGCAACGGCCACGCCGGGCAGGGTTTCTGGCAGACGCGCCAGCAAATCGGGCGAGACGCTGGTGACGATGCCCGCGCGCCAGCCCAGGCGCTGCGCGGCCAGCGCGGCATAGGTGGCGGTGCCGCCTATCGTGTAGCCACCATCGGGCAGTATGTCCTTGGTGATATGGCCGATCACCAGAAAGTCGGGCGGGGTCGTCAGGTCAGCGTTGGCCGAGGACATGGCGCGGTTCCTCCTGTTAGGAATAGTGAGAGCGCCCCCGCGCAGGGGGCGCTCTCACTGCTACTGATTACCTCCCGGTTGGCTTTCTGAGCGAGATAATCACCCGGCGCTGGTCGCCTTCGCCTTCGCTGTGGGTCATCACCACCGGATGGTCTGAAAGCGTCATGTGCACAATGCGCCGCTCGTTGGGGGGCATGGCCTCCAGCGGAATCGCCCGACGCGATTGCTGCACCTGCTGCGCCACGCGAAACGCAAGCTGCTGCAAGTTTTCCTCGCGGCGCAGCTTGTAGTTATCCACATCCACCACAATGCGCTGGCGGTGCTTGGTGCGATGGCTGACAATCAGGTTTACAATCAGTTGCAGCGAGCCAAGCGTTTCGCCGCGCCGCCCGATGAGCAGCCCCAGCCCGTCATCCAGGCGCACATTCAGGGTGAGCGGGTCGCGGCTGCGAATCTCCACCCTGCCGCGCACCTGCATATGTTGCAGGATGGTTTGCAGCACCTCAACGGCGGTGGCGACGATCTCTTTGCTGGCCGGGCCGGACTCGCCTTCGGGGAAGCCCTCGGCGCTCTCCACTTCCTCCGGGGGCAGGGGCTTCAGCGCGGCGCGTGGTGAGGCGAAGGGCTGTTCCTCTTCGTCCTCAAATTCCTCCTCGAACTCCTCCTCGTCCTCGTACTCCTCGCCTTCCTCCAATTCCTCGTCCTCGAACTCTTCTTCCTCGAACTCTTCTACTGGCGGGGCTGCGCGTGGAGCAGGGGGCTGGGGTGATGGTGGAGCAGGCGTTCTGGCTGGGGGCTGCGCCCGGCCAGATGTTCGGGGCGGCTGCGCCCGGCCAGGGGATTGCGGGGGCGCAGTTGGTGCCGGGGCTGGAGCGTCGCCAAAGCCAAGCAGCGCGTCGGCCATTTCGGGCGTGACGACTGCGCCAGAAGATGCCCGGCGCGATTTGACCGTGACACGCACCCGCGCATCACGGATGCCCAGCCCAAACGATCCCCGGCTGGGTTCTTGCAGGACTTCAATATTGACTTCATCGCGGCGCCGACCGAGACGCGCCAATGCCTGCAAAATCGCGTCATCAACCGTCTTGCCGCTGGCTTCGACAGTATCCACTTAACGTTTGCCTCCCTTTGGCTTCGGTAGTGTGCCACTACGCTGTGACGGATTTTTCCGAACTGGCGGCTGGTTGGACCGGGGCGCTGGCGGTTGAGCAGAACCATTTGCCAGGCCCCCTGACCCATCGCCGTTTTTTCTGGCGCCGGATGCGGTGGCCTCCCCACTGGTCCCAGTGGTCAGTTCGGCGGGTTCTTTTGATTTGGCAAGCGTGGCAAAGGTACGTGGTTTGGCCTTGCCGTTGCTTTGTGATTCTGTTTTTGCCTGGTCTATCCAATCGCTTTTCGCGTTCGCGGTGGCGCTGCCGTTGCGCGTGCTGCCAGCAGTGAGCGCCTTTGCGGAGCCGCCTGCTTTGCTGTTTGGCGCGGGCGCGGCGTCCACCACCGGGCCGATGGGCGCTCCGCGCTTTTCTGCGCGGCGTGCTTCGCGCTCGGCGTCTTTCTGCTTGCCCCATGCCTCCAGGCGCGGGATGCCCTTGAAGAGGCCGCCCCAACCGCTGATGATGTATTGCTGGCCCATCGTGAAGACGGTGCCAATCGTCCAGTACAGCGCCAGGCCAGCGGCATATTGCCAGCCGATCCAGAGCGTGAAGGCGGGCATGATGTATTGCATGATACCCATTGCCGACTGCGTAGCCTGCTGCTGCGCGGCGGCTTTCGAGTCAGCGGGCGCGGCCTGGGCAGCGGCGTTCTTGCGCTGCACCTGCGACATGCGAATCTGGATAAAGGTAAAGAGCGCGGCCAGAATGGGCAAGATATGCGTGGGGTCTGGGAAGTTCAGGTTGAGCGCGGGATTCCCCGGCAGCCAGCTAAACCAGCGCAGGAACGGGTCCAGCGGGTGGGTGCCACCCGCAGCCGTGACCGAGGTGAACTTCAGGAATGGGTAGATCAGGCTGTTGATCTCCCCAACTGTACCGTGCAGCCCATCGCGCAAGGCATAGAACAGGCCGTACAGGAAGGGCATCTGCACCAGCAGCGGCAAACATCCGCCCAGGCCAAACATGCTGACGCCATGCTCTTTGAAGAGTTCGGACTGGGCTTTCATCAGCGCCTGATTATCGCCCTGGTGCTGTGCCTTGAGTTCGTTGATCCTGGGCTGTAGCTCCTGCATTTTGCGCGAATAGCGCAACTGCTTGAAGGTCATCGGCACCATCGCCAGCCGCACACAGATGGTCAGCAGGACGATGGAGAGGCCGAAATCCCGCACCACCCAGTAAAAGAACATCAAGATGTTGAAGATCGGATAATAGAAGATGATCTTGAGAATATCTAACAATCCATCCACGCGAGGGCCTCCCTTGCGTTGGCTAAACGCCGATAAAGCGATGAGCCGCTAAACTATCGCTGTCTTATGGCACCGGATCAAATGTGCTGCCGGTATAGAACGGGTGGCAGCGACCAATACGTTTCATCGTCATCCAGCCACCGCGAAAAACCCCATACTTGTTGATGGCTTCGTAGCCATAGTGTGAGCAGGTTGGCTCAAACCGGCAACTGGGCGGTGTGAGCGGCGAGATCGCTTTTTGGTAGAAGCGGATCAGCCCCATAGCCAGATACTTCATGACTGTGTTTCCTCCGGCGCTCCCCCCAGAGGGGGCACAGCAGCAGCCCGCCAGAGCCGGGCACGCCGCAGGAGACTTTGAGCTTCTGCGGCAAGCTGCTGATAGGTGGCCTGCGCCGCGCCGGTCCGCGCAATCCACACCAGATCATAGCCTGGCGCAAGCTGATCTGCCTTGATTGCCAGGCGCGTGATTTCTCGCAGGCGGCGCTTGACCCGGTTGCGCACCACTGCCCCGCCCACGCGCTTGCCAACGGCGTAACCGCAGCGCGAGACAGGCAGGTCATTGGCGGCCCAGCCCAGCGAAAGCAGCACTCCGCCAGCGGAGCGACCAAGTTTGCGCACGCGCTGAAACTCGCTATTTTTGCGCAAAGAGTGCGGCTTGCGCGTGTGTGTTGCTGTGCTCTGGCCGGTGGACCGAAGTTCCGCCTGCATGCTGTTCCTGAATTTCTTGTCGCTAGACAGTGGTGAGCCGCCAGCGCCCTTTCAGCCGACGGGCGCGCAGCACCCTGCGGCCATTGCGGGTGGACATGCGCTTCATGAAGCCATGTTCCCGCTTTCTCGGTATACGTTTGGGTTGCCAGGTTCGTTTCATCTAAAATGCCCCTTAAATAAGCGTCTCTCATTTCGAGTATGCCACTGACCAGATAGCAGATGACATCAGAGAGCAGGCTATCGGCCAGGCATCAACGTGAAGCTTTCAACCCATTCTACACCGTGACGCGCATTTCTGCAACCTGAGATGCGTTGATCACAAACAAAACGGCCAGCCAGGAATACCCGGCTGGCCGTACATGCTGACCGCTATCCGAAGACGATGCAACAACACCCCCATTGTCGTTGTAGACAATGGGGGTGCTGCAAAATACCTCTCAGGGGCTTGCGGGCTGACTTACTGATCGCCCGGCACCTGTCTGAGAGATGCCCGGTAATTATCCTGAAGTAACGACGGCGGGCTTTTTGCGCCGTTTCGCGGCCCCGCCCATTTTCCCGATGCGGCTGTAAAAATCTGCTGGCTGGCGTGTTTTGGTGGCGTTGCCCCCTTTCTTGCCCATGTTGGCGAAGTGATCCGGGCCGTATTTCTCGACGTTGGCCCGGCCACCCTTCTTCGCAATGGCGCGGTAATACTCGCTGCCCCGCTGGGTTTTGAGCGTGTTGCCTCCCTTTTTGCCAATGCGTCGGTAGTAGTCTTCTCCGTACTTGTCCCGCACGGCACTCCCACCTTTACGCCCGGCTTCAGAGGTGGTCATTGAGCCTTTTGGCTCTTGCATAACGGTCCCCCTATCCAGGTTTCGTCCCAGGAAATGAACTATACAGGCAACGTGCCTGACAACGAGACTACTATAGCGGAGGTTGACCAAGAAGTCAAGTGCACAGGCGGCTGCGCCCCCGGCTTGCCACCTTCAGGTGGTTCTTCACGGGGCCAAACTGCCCGCCAGCGCGCATGTAGTATAATGAACAGGTCCGCTTTTTCTTACCCGGCTTTTCCCGGTTTTTCCCAGAAAGGATAGCTCTTGTGGCTGATGTCATGCGTTTTACTGTGGTGGATGGACGCGAAACGGTCAGCTTTATTGCCCGAAGTTCTGCGCTCACAGCCCTGGTGGCTGCCTGCGCTGAAGACCCGGAGTCGCTGCGCGCCCTGTTGGACGCCACCAAACGCTATGATCGCACCTTGCGCGATGAGGTGTTGAATGGCCTGGCGGTCTTTGACGAACATAACGTGCCCGACAATTACGAGGCGATTCAGGAGCAACTGCGCACGCTTCCCGCGCAGGAGACGCCGGTCTTTCGGGTGGTGGATGAGCAGACACGCGATGCCAGCCTGGAAAGTGTGAAGGCGGGCGTGGTACTCTTTAATCTGTCGCAGAAGCGGATTGTGCAAATTCAAAATATGTACGAGGCCATTGAGCGCGCAGGCACCGTCAATTATCACAACGGGCGGTTCTTGAGCCGCCGGGAGTTTACCTATGAGCTTCCGGCCACGTGGTCAATCGTGCCATAAACAGGAGCGGTGGTTGTATGGCTTTGAGCCTGGAGCAGTTTCAAGAGCGGCTGCGCGTCTGGAGCGCGCGCGCCGCGCACGAAGTAGAAAACTCATCTGGCGAGATTGCCTCAAGCTGGAAAGGGCAATATCGGGTGCTGGGCAACGTGCTGAGGTATGCCCAGGGCCAGGGCGCCCAATATTCACCCGGCCAGGTGCGCCAGACGTTGATCGAGGACAGCGGGCGGGCGCGCCTGCGCTGGGAAGCCAGCCGCGATCGGCAGGAGGTGGCAGAACTGGCCGGAGAAGTGGCTGGCTATGAACTCGTCCTGACGCTGCTGGGGGACGCTGGCCCCACCTGGAACGGCGCCTAAGCGCCAACACCCCGGCAGGGACGCCGGGGCTACGAGCAGCATAAGCGCCTGTAGCCCCGGCGTCCCTGCCGGGGCCAATGTTCCTGTTTTACAGCCAGAAGCGCGCCTCGGCTATCCGCTCCTCGTCTGTTTGCTCACGATAAGGCGGCGGCAAGTCGCCCGTGAGCCAGGTTTCCACCATGCCCACAAACGGCCCCGGCACCTCCGTGCCTGCCTCACTCTCCTGCTTCAGCCGCATCCACATGTCCCACTCCTGCCCAATCGAGAGCGCATCCAGCTTGAGAAAGGATTGCGCCGTTTTCGTCAACTTGACCGGGCTGCCAAAGAGCGTGCCCCATACCTTGCGCAGCGCCCAGCGCAACGAGACAAGGGCAATCCAGGGCGTGTAGCACCGGCATAACTGCTTCCAGACCCGCAGCAGCCGCACCAGCACGAGGCCGATCAAGCGGTGCAGATGGACCCACGCCTGCCGCTTGCGGCGATAGACATCGCGGGCCGCCCGCACCAGCCGAAAGACCGTCCACAAATCATCGAGCAGCCACTTGCACAGCGGGTGCAGCCGCCTGGGGAGCTGCCACTGCTCCGGCAGGGTTTGTTCTAGCTCTGCCGGGTCAAACTCCAGCGGCCTATCCTTGCCGCCAAAGGCGCGTTTGCGCTGGCTGTGGCGCGTATCAATCAGCGGCGTCATCACGAGCAGGGCGCGGCCCAGCATAATCGCGCCCGCGTGTTCTGCTGTGAGCGGGCGGGTATCCAGATCGCCCAGCAGCGTCAGGGCGTTGTCGAGGACAATAGGCGCGTCGGTGCCCAGACCCAGATAGGTGCGTAAGTAGGTGACGAGCGCCTGCGGGTCAGACCAGAAATCTTCTGGAAATTGGATGACTGGAGCGCGGTGGGGATGGTAATAGCGGTCAAAGCGTTTTTTGGACATGCGAGCACCAGCTTTCATGGGCGAAGTGGCCCGCAGCGCGACAGTGCCCTGGTGTTCGTCTGGTCCAGAGGAGGGAAAGCAACGTGGGAGCACTGGAGCGCTTGTCGCTACAATGCCTCCGCTTTCCGTTCTGGGAACGTAGTACAGGCGGAAGGTGCTGTGGCGCGGGGCGTGTCTTTAACACACCTGCGTCAGCCGTTTCCTCAATGCAGTTGTACGAAGAAAGAAGAAAGTATCTGAGGGAAACGGGCAACGTAGTAAGCCAATTGTAACCGAACGTGCGCAGAAAGTCAAGGGCTGGTGGGATGAAAGTCCGCGCCTGTTCCCCGGCACCCTAAGACAGAAGGGCAGGCGGAGGCCGGGGCTACAAGCAGGACGCCGTGCCGGGCCGTCCCTGCTTGACGCCCCCGCGCTGCTCCGCTACAATGGGGACGATTGCTGAGGCGGTGGCTGGGGTAGGGGATTTCGCAGGCCAGGAGGCTCCGACGCATGGCAGCATTGGAAGGGCAACAACTGGGCAGCTATCGGCTGACGCGGCTGCTGGGGCAGGGCGGTTTTGCCGATGTGTATCTGGGTGAACATGTGCATCTGCACACTCAGGCGGCGGTCAAGATACTGAATACGCGCGTGGCGGTGGATGAGTTAGAGCACCTGCTGCAAGAGGCGCGCACCATTGCGCGGCTGGCGCACCCCTATATTATCGGCGTGCTGGATTTTGGGGTAGAGAATGGCACGCCTTTCCTGGTGATGCGCTACGCGCCGGGTGGCTCACTGCGCCAGCGCCACCCACGCGGCACGCCGCTTGCGCCCGGCACGATTGTGCCGTATGTGAAGCAGGTGGCCGAGGCGCTGCAATTTGCGCATGACCAGCGGCTCATTCACCGCGATGTCAAGCCAGAGAACATGCTGCTGGGTCCAAACGGCGAAGTGTTGCTCAGCGACTTTGGCATCGCGCTGCTGGCGCATTCGTCGCGCTCGCAAAGCACGCAAGACGCGGTGGGCACCGTCACCTACATGGC
>DATBGS010000085.1:0-35860 GCA_036557885.1 Ktedonobacterales bacterium | reverse complement strand
CCCCACTGTGGGGTTGGTGACTCACGTGGTCCTCACCCGTCCGCCGCTGATGGAGTCCGAAGACTCCACCCGCGCGACTTGCATGTGTTACGCACGCCGCCAGCGTTTGTCCTGAGCCAGGATCAAACTCGCCATACAGTTGTATCTTTGCATCCCCCTTCTCAGAGAGATGTCAAATGCAAAAGGGCAAGTGTTGATTCCTTGACTGGAGTTTGGTCACTTGACCAACGTTCCTTACCACTCTTCAATTGTCAAGGTACGAATGATGTGCGTTGTTTGCGCTCTCACACGTCCAAACTCGTTGGATTGGACGCAAAGAGTAATTTACCACAACTTTTGCGGTGTGTCAAGGTTTTTAGGAGAAATTTTCGTCAGCTTTGAAAAATTCGTTGGTTGTCCGCGCCGTGTGTCCCTGCCTCGCCTGCTTTCCTATGCTATACTCACTTTGCACATACAAAAAAAGCCGCAAAGTTTCTTCTGAAAGGGGAATAAAACCTATGCCCGTTGATATTGCTGATGTACTCCAGATTGTTCAGCGCCAGGAACACTGGCGCCAGCACGAGACAATTAACCTGATTGCCAGCGAAAACACGCCCAGCCCCGCCGTGCGCGAGGTACAAAACTCTGACTTTATGAGCCGCTACGCGGAGGGCCACCCCAACAAAGCAGGCCAGGTGAACCGCTATTACCAGGGGACGCGCTATATTGACCAGATCGAGACGATGGCCGAAGAGGAACTGAAGGCCCTCTTAGAGTGCCGCCAGGTGGATGTGCGCCCCATCAGCGGCAACGCCGCCAACACGGGTATCGCGCTGGGCTATCTGCGCGGCGACGACCCCATTCTGGTCAACTCCACCGACGCGGGTGGGCATATCAGTCATGGGCCGGTGGGCGTCTTTGGGCGGCGCATCCAGGGGCGTGGCAAGACGCTGCTCATGGACAAAGCCAACCATATCCCGTTGTTTTATTTCCCCCTGACTGAAGACCATTACCATATTGACGCCGCCAAGACGATTGAAGTGATTGAAGAGGTGCAGCCCAAGATGCTCGTCATGGGCAAGAGCCTCTTCCTCTTCCCGGAGCCGGTCAAAGAACTGGCGCCCATTTGCCGCGAAAAGGGCATCCCCATCCTCTTTGACGCGGCGCACGTGCTGGGTTTGGTGGCCTGCGGGCAGTTCCAATCGCCGCTCAAAGAGGGCGCAACCTGGATGACAGCCAGCACGCACAAGACCTTTCCCGGCCCGCAGCGCGGGGCCATCTTTGCCAACCTGGACGAAGAAGACGAGAAGAAATACTGGCAGCCCGCAGATCGCGGCGTCTTCCCCGGCTCCAGCAGCAACCACCACCTGCACACCCTGCCCGCGCTGGTCATCGCCACGCGCGAGATGCGCGCGCATGGCGGCGCCTATGCCGCGCAGATCGTCGCCAACGCGAGAGAATTGGGGCGCGCGCTGGACCATTTTGGCATCCCTGTTGAGGCCAAAGACTTTGGCTACACGCGCAGCCACCAGATTGCGGTAAATGTGGCGGGCTTTGGCGGCGGGCTGGAGGCGGCGCTGCGCCTGGAAGAGAACGACATCATCTGCAACTACAACATGCTGCCCGGCGACAAAGACCCGCGCCGACCCTCCGGGCTGCGTCTGGGCGCGCAGGAGATGACGCGCTTTGGCATGCAAGAGGACGCCATGCAGCAGTTGGCCGAGTTGCTGGCCGACGCCCTGCGCGGCAAAGCGGTCAAGGCCGAGGTCAACCAGCTGCGCGGGCAGTACACCGAAATGCAGTACGTGTGAGGTGGAGGGGAGAAAGGAAAAGACCATGAGCGATGAGGCAGCAGATGGAGTGGCAAATCCTGGCAGCACGCTTGGAGAGGCCATTGGTGCATTGATTGAGAAGGAAGTCAACCGCTTGTTGCAACCCATCGCCGAAGAAAACGGGTGTGCCTATATCTCGATTGGGCGGCCTAACCCACGTACTGGCCGCCCAACGAAACTCCTCCTGAAAGATGCCGCAGGAAACGAGTTCAACATAGATTCAGTCATTGTAAACGAGCGGATGCAGCCATTGGTCTTGATTGAATCCAAATACATCCGCTACACAAAGCACAATCGTGATAAAGGTAGCTGGATTTGCACCGCTCATTATAGCTTGCGCCGTACCTTCCCGACGGTTAGAAAATCTATCGCTGTATTGGCGGGCAATTGGAGCCGTAGCTCGAAGGCCATGATGCAGAGTTTTGATGTGAGCTTGTTTGAAGTGGGCTTTCTCAAAATTGTTGAGGCGCTTACCCCTTATGGCGTTGATCTTCGTTGGGAAGAAAAAGAGCGCGATAAAGCCATGCAAGCCTGGAAGCAGTGGCGGCAATTGAGCGAGGCCCAGTACGAGGGAATTGCCCATGCACTCTTGGTAGATGTAGAGCCGCTGCTTAAAGAAAGCCTCGAGAAGACGCTAGATAACTCTATCCCGCGCGAGGTTCAGAAAGTGGAGGTCACTCTAGAAACCAATCTGGGCGAATCTCGACGTTATATCTTCCCCTCTCTTGCTGAAGCTATCGAATTTCTTAAAGCGTTTGATGATGAAAGTATGCTCAACGATGAAAACGGCCCGGCAATCTGGGATACCGCGACCGTAGAAGATGATGAGCCATAGAGGGATTCCAAGCTCGCTACTGCTTATAGAGTGTCAGAATGCACTCTTTTAAGGGCACCTTATGTCGTTGGGGATTTTCGCGCCACTTCTCTCCTCTGGTGCGCAGTTCCTCGACCTCATAGCGTGCGAATCCCATCGCTTTCCCGATTTCCCCCAAATACACGTCGGTTGGCACGTAAACCCCATAGGGAGCGGAGTCCCCTAGAATAAGCAGGAAGGCGGCCCCAGGTTTGAGAACGCGAGCCGTTTCCCGCAGCACTTTGAGCATGTCGTTAAAGTAGCCAGCAGCCATAATATCATAGCTTTTCTTGCCCCCCTTGACCAATCGCTGCTTGGACATGGCAGCAATTTTGGGTTGCAATTCAGCAGCAACATGAGGTACCGCCTCAAGCAACTCGTCGCTCAACAAATGGGCTTCGTCGTAATCAGAGCGGTTAATTTGCGTGGTTGCCGACATCATCAGGCGAGTACGCACTTTCTGGGTAATATCTCCCCAGGTGTGTGCTTCCCCCCAAAAATACATCTCCAGGCGGGTGCGGTCTGCGTAATCATAATTATTGAGATAAGGTGGTGATGTAAATGCCAGGTCCACTGATTCGCTTTCAATAAGTGGCTGCTTTTGTCGCGCATCTCCTTCAATCAAGGTTGCTTTCCCCAGCAAGTGACTTGCCGCTTGTATCTCTTGTAGGTCTTTTGCCATCTGTCGCAGTTGCTTCTGGAATGCTTCTACGACATCAACCTCACCATTACTCTTCTTTGCTTTTTGAGGGGCAATGTAAGGCCAGCCAGTGGCAACATCTGCAACAGAACGAAGCAGGCTTGTTAAACCAAGTTTGGCAAAGTTTTGAAACGGGCCAGGGGGCAAGGCGGTAATGGCTTCACGACAGAGATAGAGATGGGCTAATTTCTCCGGGGCGTAGCATTTACATACTAATTCGGGAAATATCTGATCAACGGCGATAGCGCCAAAGGCACTTGCTTTGATCTGTTGCCGAATGGTTGCAACCACTCCATCAATATCACGGCGAAGCTGGGTAAAGTCAAATTCCCAGTAGAGTTTAGTACGAGCAACAAAGGCAACAAACGGATGAGCCTCGATGCCAAAAGAGCGAACTCCTTGCTGGCGGGCGACGATGTTGGTAGTCCCTGTGCCCGTAAACGGGTCATAGACTGCCATTCCTGGCTGGAGATGGTAAGTACGAAACGCCTCTTCAACTGCTCGAAACGAGAAACCAGCCGGATAGGTGAACCAGCGATGAACTGGCGCACGCAGCGAGTCCTGAAAAGTTCCCAGGTTAGCCCGATCTAAAAGCTGTGTCTGCTTTGTCTCTCTGCCAGGCTCATCGAAGAGATCAAGTTGAACTGGTAAGGTCATGGCCTCTCCCTCACAGCGGAATGTTCCCATGCTTCTTGGGCGGATTGGTGTCGCGCTTGTTCTTGAGCATCTCCAGGGCGCGAATCAGCTTTGCTCGCGTGTGGCGCGGCTCAATCACTTCGTCTACATAGCCACGTGAGGCCGCTTCATAGGGGTTGGCAAACTTCTCCTGGTAATAGGCGACCAGTTCCTGGCGTCGTGCTGCCGGGTCGGGCGCGGCCTCAATCTCGTCCTTGAAGAGAATGTTCACGGCGCCCTCGGCGCCCATCACGGCGATTTCGGCGGTGGGCCAGGCATAGTTGATGTCGCCGCGCACGTGCTTGCTGCTCATCACGTCGTACGCCCCACCGTAGGCTTTGCGTGTAATCACGGTGATCTTGGGCACCGTTGCCTCGCAGTAGGCAAAGAGCAGCTTGGCGCCATGTCGGATGATGCCGCCGTGCTCCTGTCCGACGCCAGGGAGGAAGCCAGGCACATCCTCAAAGGTAATCAGCGGAATATTGAAGCAATCGCAGAAGCGCACAAAGCGTGCTGCTTTATCTGAGGAGTTGATGTCCAGCACGCCCGCCAGATGCGCGGGCTGCTGCGCGACGATGCCCACTGAGCGCCCGTTGAGCCGGGCGTAGCCAACGATGATATTGCGGGCATACATCTCCTGCACCTCGAAGAACTCGCCGTTATCCACCACGCGGCGGATGATCTCTTTCATATCGTAGGGCTTGGTGGGGTTATCGGGGATGATCTCGTCCAGCGCTTCATCGGCGCGGTCGGGCGAATCGGTGGGTTCCAGGCGCGGCGCGTCTTCGACGTTATTGGAGGGCAGGTAGCTCATCAATTTGCGAATCTGGTGCAGGCAGGCGGGTTCGTTGGGCGCGGAGAAATGCGCCACGCCGCTCACCGCGTTATGCACCGTCGCGCCGCCCAGGTCTTCAAACGTCACATCTTCATGCGTGACGGTCTTGACGACGTTGGGGCCGGTGACAAACATATGGCTGCTGCCCTCAACCATGAAGATGAAGTCGGTGATGGCGGGCGAATAGACCGCGCCACCCGCGCACGGCCCCAGCACAGCGGAGATTTGCGGCACCACACCGGAAGCCAGCGTGTTGCGCAGAAAGACATCCGCATACGCGCCCAGGCTGACCACGCCCTCTTGAATACGCGCGCCGCCGCTGTCGTTCAGCCCGATGATCGGCGCGCCGTTCTTCATCGCCATATCCATGACTTTGCAGATTTTTTCGGCATTGGCCTCGGACATGGTGCCGCCAAAGACGGTGAAGTCCATTGCAAAGACATACACCAGCCGCCCGTCAATCTCGCCATAGCCGGTGACGACGCCATCCCCCGCGATGCGCTGTTTGTCCAGCCCAAAGGCGCTGGCGCGATGCGTCACGAACATATCCAGTTCGCTGAAGGAGCCGGGGTCCAGCAGCAGATCAATGCGCTCGCGGGCAGTCAGTTTGCCCTTCTTATGCTGGGTATCAATGCGTTTCTGGCCGCCGCCCAGCAGCGCCTCCTGCTTGAGCTTGCGCAGTTCTTCCAGCCGTTCGCGGGTATTCATCCAGCTAACTCCTACAGAAAATTTCAGCCCCGTTGCACCAGTTCCAACAAGACGCCATGCGTCCCCTTGGGGTGCAGGAAGATCGCGCGCCCTTCCGCCGCCTGGCGTGGCGCAGTATCAATCACAACGGCGCCGCGCCCTTTCAGATAGTCCAGGGCGGCGTCAATGTTGGGCGTTTCCAGGCAGATATGATGCAGCCCTTCGCCGCGCTTTTCCAGAAATTTCGCAATGCTGCCCGTCGTGTCCAGCGGCTCCAGCAGTTCAATTGTGCTCCCCTGGGGTCCACCAGAGGGCAAAAATGCAATGCTCACGCCCTCATCAGGCAGCACGTGCAACTCAGATGGCTGCATGCCCAGCAGATCGCGGTAAAAGCGCAGCGCCTCATCAATGGCGCGCACCACGATAGCCACGTGATCAATGCGCGTAATCAAATGCTGTGGCAGATCAGCCGTGTTGAAATCAGGAAGTGTCGTCATCAAACGCCGTCCCTCACAATGGCCTCATCACTATCGCCCAGCAGCGCCGTTACCTCTTCAGCCGTAAGCAGATGCAGGTCCAGGCGCGGCAGCGCGAGCGGAAAACTCAAAAATGGACCTGCGCGCCGCTCCACCGAGCGCATGAGGCCATCCAGCGCCATCAACGCGCCAATGCGTACCTCTTCAGTATAGTTGAGCGCTTCGGCCAGATGCTCAAACGCATCCAGTTCGAGCACTTCATACGAGAAATCAGGGTTGACCAACAGGGCCAACCCCAGATCGGTATAGGTAGCGCCTTCGCCAAGAGCGGGCGGCAGAATAATATGGGCATACGTGGCGTAGAGGTCGTGGTTATCACGGTACAGGCCGTTTAGCGTATACCAGCGGCCCATCCAGAACTGTTGCAGCCGATGGTAGGGCATGGGCCAGTTCCCATGCGACCAGTGGATGGCAGTCCCCGCAGGAGTCCAGACGCGCGTGCGTGTGGCATCGGACGGCAACAGATACCCTTCCCATGTGCCTCCAAGTTGCTGATCGTAGGTTTCCTGGCGCATGAAGACGCGCGGTAACATGAGCTTCTCCAGTAGTGAGAGGCCGCACCGCCTGTTCAGCGCGAGCCAGAGCCTCTGCCATGTGCTTTAAATTCAGGGTACGCAGAACGGATGCACGTTGTCAAGGGCGCCCGCCGCCAAAAGCCGAGCGCGCCAGATAGAACAGCCCCAACCCGCCCAGGAAGCCAACCGGCGCCCAGACGGAGTGCAGCATATCGCCCAGGGCGCTGTTTTCTGCTGCTGCCAGCAGAGACGCGCCAAACAGAAAGATCAGCACTCCGGGCGCCATCGCTCCGGGCGGCGCCCAGCCCAGCCCACGCCTCACGACGAAAGCGATTGCCAGCAAGCCAAGGGCGAGCGCAATAAAGTAATACGCAACGGAGTGATTGCCATTAATCGCGCCAGCATTTGCCAGAAGATTGACGATGCCCAGCGGCAAGAAGATCGCTGTTGGAATAAACAGTCGGCGGGTATTGATGAAAAACGCCAGCAGGCACCCCAGACCGATGGCTAGAAATGGGTCAATGTTCACCACTCCGCTGAATTGCAGCCCGGCGCAGACCAGCGCCAGAAAACACAGCATTAGTCCCTGCAAAAATGGGGCGCTTGTGGCGAGCGGCATTCTGGCTGATTGAGCCGTCGTTGGAAGCGCTTGCTGTGGTGGAGGAAATGATTGCATAGTGCTGCCTCGCCTTCTAACGCGCTGCATCAGCCCACAGGCTCGTGCTATCCCAGACCGGGCCAGCGCCGGGCGGTAAGATGTCGGCCTGGATGAAATTGGCCCCGCTTCTGGTTAGCCGCTCAATGATCTGGCGGCGTGCCAGATCAGGCGTGTTATTCGTTTTGCTCAGATGCGCCAGCCAGACCCAGCGTGGCGTGTTGTCTACAATCGCCTCCAGCGCCCGGATGGTCTGTTCATTGGAGAGATGTCCGGTGGGGCTGAGGATGCGCTGCTTGAGATGCCAGGGATACGGGCCATTGAGCAGCCGCTCGCGGTCATGGTTGGCCTCCACCACCAGCAGATGCGCGGCGCGCAGCATCTCCAGCATTGCACCCGGCACATCTCCTGTATCTACCGCCACGCAGATGCGCCACGCACCAGAGTGTATCATATAGCCGCAAGGCGCGATGGCATCGTGCGAAACCGGAAACGATGTCACCTCCAGCGTGCCCACGCGCAAACTCTTGCCCACTTCCAGCGGCTCCGCCCAGCGCGAGCCACCCTCCTCCGGCGTTGGCAGCACCTTCCTCAGTGTCTCTGGCGCGCTGATGATGGGCACCTGCCATTCCTGGGCCAGCACCGCCGCGCCCTGCGCGTGGTCTATATGCTCATGCGTGAGCAAAATGGCGCTCAGGCTGCCGCGCTGAAGCCCTGCATCGCGCAGCCGCCGAAAGAGCAGAGCAGGCGGCAGGCCAGCATCCACCAGCAGGCGGATGCCACCAGATTCCACCAGCAGCGCGTTGCCGCTGCTGCCGCTGGCAAAAGAGCGTACTTTCATGGCCTGCCCTTTCCGCTTCTGGTTCTCTGAGAGACTGAATGCCAGAAGAGAGCATTCTGCGCGTTACTTTGCCTATGATTATAGCCCTGTTTCCCGACAAATGTACAATAGGAGGCTGGCAGATGCTCACAATAAGGCTTGAAGGCGTATCAAGACCCTCTCTCATACTACGCGAGCAGGTGCCTTTCGCTCACATCTAGCCAGAGAGGAGCTATGGGCCTCTAGCCCTCCACTCCTGCTTGCTTCGTGGGGGTCAGCAGCGCTTGCGCGTTCTCGCCTAGCACCAGCCGCAGTTCGTCCTCGGTCAGGCCCGACGAGCGGGTATAGGCCAGCATGCGCGCCTGCGAGATGAGCGGGTAGTCGCTGGCAAAGAGCAGCTTCTGCGCGCCCACGATGCGCGCGGCAATCGGGAAAATCTCCGGGCGATACAGATAGGGTGAGGCGGCGCTGTCGTACCAGAGGTTGGCGGCGGCCTGCTGCACTTCCGGCATTAGTTCGTAAAACGGGAAGCCGCCGCCCCAATGCGCCGCCACCACGCGCAGATCAGGGAACGAGCGCAAAAAGACCTCCAGGTCTGCCGGGGCCACATTGCCTTTGCCGTGATACATATGCCCCACTGGTTCGCTGGCATGCGTCAGCAGAAACAGCCCATACGCGCGCATCACCTCGACTAATGGCGTGAGCAGCGCCAGATCATTCAGCCGATAGCCCTGCCCATGCGGCATCAACTCGCCGCAGCCCGGCATTCCGGCGCGGGCGCAGCGCTCCAGTTCAGCGACAGCGCGCACCCCGGCGGTGGGCTGAATGGCGGCCAGACCGATGATCTTGCCAGGAAAACGGCGCATGACATCCAGCAAGTAGCTGTTACATTCTTCGATCAGCCCAGGGTCGCTCCAGCCAAAAGGAAACGCCAGCGACACATCCACCCCAGCGGCTTCCATTGAAGCCATCAGTTCTTCAGCCGTTGCCATGCGCGCTTTGGGGTTGCCATAGAGTTCGCCAAACCAGGGGTCACGTTCGGCGTAGTGTTCGCGGTGGGCGCGAATCTCAGGTGGGAAGAGGTGGGTATGGGCGTCAATAATCACCAGGCACGCGCCTTTCTGAGCCAACAGCAGCCAGAGAAAAGTATATCACGCATTCCGCACTGCAACGCAGGCTGAGCGAATCTGGCACACATCCTGCCCTTACTAGCACACCCATTGATGTCCCCTTTATGATACACTGAAAAAGACCAGTCTGTCCTCATGGGCACTGCTGGGGCGATAAATGGTATTTAGTTGCAGGATAGAGAAAATATGAGTGCTGCCAGCGCAGCGAATGTACGGATTGTTGTGCTTACCCAGGAGCATCGTGGTCAGGGAGTGAGCACAGCGATTTTTTATCTGGCCCAGGCGTTGGCGCGCCAGGGTGTGCGCGCCCTCGTCGCTGATCTCTCGCTCAGGCGTTCTCCACTTGGCACCTTATTTCAACGCTTTCCCATGAAAAATGTGGCGCTCTGGGCGCCCGGTCCCGTCACGCCGGAGCAATTGGGCAAGATACTGGAGCGTGCCCGCGAACAGGTGGCGGGCAAGGTGGATTGCCTGCTGGTGGATGTAGACGCGCTGCCCTTGGTGCGAGCGCGCGCGTCTGGGATGCAGGTGGATTATCTGGTGATTGCGGCTGGCAACACTGCTGAAGGCCGCCAGGATGCGATCAAGCTGGCTGAACGAGTCTACAGCGAAGATACGGTGCTGCGTCAAGCCGGTGTGCTGTTTGTGCGCGTGCCCGCGCAGGATGAGAGTCAGCTTGAGCCACAGCTTGAGAAAGGGCTGGCCGTCCTGGGCAGCCTGCCAGCGGATTACCTGCTGGCGACCCGCGAAGATTTTTTGCTCAAGGGCGATGTTCCGCCGCAGCCACACGAAGAGTATCTCTCAGCCATCACGCGCACAGCGGTGACGCTGATTCGCCTGGTACCGCTCAGGCGCGGCGCCAGTCGGTAGCTTCTGCTCATGGACACAGGAAGGGGCGTACAATTGTACGCCCTTTACCTCTCTTAACTTAGACCTCCATCACCACCGGCAGGACCATTGGGCGGCGCTTCGTGCGCTCGTAGAGGAAATCGCTGAGCGTGTCCTTGATCTTGGCCTTCACATAGGTCCAGTCGGCCTTGTGCCCGTTTTGCGAATGCGTGCCAAAGGACTCCAGCACCTGCACGCGCGCCTGCTCGATCAGGTCTTCGGCATCGCGCATGTAGACAAAGCCACGCGAGACAATATCCGGCCCGGAGATGGGCTGGCCGGTTTCTTTATCCACTGTCAGAATTGCCATCAGAATGCCATCCTGCGCCAGCACCTGCCGGTCACGCAGCACAATGTTGCCGATGTCGCCAACTCCGGCCCCGTCCACAAAGATGTTGCCACAAACATAGTGGTCTACTTTGTGAATCTCCTGCGGCGTAACCTCGATGATGTCGCCATCTTCCGCGACGATGATGTGTTCTTCGGGGATGCCCATGCCCCGCGCCAACCGCGCGTGCTGCACCAATTGGCGCATCTCGCCGTGCACCGGCACCACGAAGCGCGGGCGCAGCAAGCCAAGCATCAGCCGGAGTTCTTCCTGGCTGCCATGCCCGGAGACATGCACCGCCGCCAGCCCTGGATAGATCACCTCGGCGCCCTGGCGGATGAGGTTGTTAATCGAGCGGCTGACCAGCTTCTCGTTGCCGGGGACCGGCGTGGCCGAAAGAATGACCGTATCGCCGGGCTGGATGCGCACCATACGATGGTCGGCGTTTGCCATGCGCGTCAGCGCGGAGGTGGGTTCGCCCTGGCTGCCGGTGCAGATCACCACAACCTGATGCGGCGGGTAACGATTCAGGTTTTCCGGCTGAATGAGCATGTCTTCTGGGATGCTGAGATAGCCCAGTTCCATTGCGATCTGCGTGTTGCTGACCATTGAACGCCCAACCAGCGCCACATAGCGCCCGTAGCGGCTGGCGGTATCCACGACTTGCTGGACGCGCGAGATGAGCGACGAGAACGTGGCGATGATGATGCGCCCCGAAGCATTGGCGAAGAGTTTATCAAACGTCTCGCTGATGACGCGCTCCGAGGGCGTGTAGCCCGGCGATTCAGCGCGGGTGCTGTCACCCATCAGAACCAGCACGCCCTCCTGACCCAACCGCGCCAGCTTGCCAAAATCGGTGGGGCGTCCATCAATGGGCGTGTGGTCGAACTTGTAGTCGCCCGTATGCACGAGCACCCCCGCAGGGGTGCGAATGACGACGCCAACACAGTCTGGGATGCTGTGATTCACGCGGAAGAACTCCACGCTCAGCGTCCCCAGGTCAATCTGCGACTCCGGCGTAATCGTGTGCATGGTAACTTCTTTGCCCAGATGATGTTCGCGGAGCTTGACTTCGATCAGGCCGCAGGTGAGGCTGGTGGCGTAGACGGGGGGAAAGCCGAGCATCGGCAGCATATAAGCAATGCCGCCTATGTGGTCTTCGTGACCGTGTGTAATGACCATCGCGCGAATACGATCACGCTTGTCGAGCAGATAGCCTGTGTCTGGAATGACCAGATCAACGCCGAGCATTTCGGCTTCGGGGAACATCAAACCAGCATCTACAATCACAATGTCATCACCATATTCGATGACCATCATATTTTTGCCGATCTCGCCCAGTCCTCCAAGCGGAACCAGCCGTACTGGGGGGAGCTTTTCTGTGCTATCCCGCCCAGGCTTCTTTCCATTTCCAACTTCAGAATCCAAAGATACAAAACCTCCTAACCGTCATGCGTGTGTTTCCACGACGGCTGCTTTCTGTTCCGGCTGGGCGCTGGGTGCGCGCCCCAGGCCGGAGATACGTCTGTGTATACCCGTGTTGTACTTACAGTGAATCCTCGCTTCAATGGTTGCACCATCAAGCGTTCGCTGTGTTGCCTTATCTTCACTCACGCCCACCCGCAGGGCGAGAGGAAAAGCCGTATTGGTCAAAGTCTCTTGCTATCGTCACTGGTGGCTCATCAACTCGCAAGGGTCCAGCAATGTTTCCTATCAGCCTGCGAGCGCCACGACCTGCAATCAGCGTCTCTCTTGTTCCCGCTCCACAAAAACGGGGCCAAATCCTACTCTTGCACGCGCTGATTGCCCAAATAATTAAAGTAACCTCTCTCTTGACGCATTGTAGCACATACACGCCTCAAGAGCAAGCCGGATGGCCGTTTGTGGCGCCCCTCAAAGCAGGGGCAATCTGGGCTGCCAGCCCGCGCCGATTCCCCGGCAGGGACGCCGGGGCTACGGGCAGGTCAGCCGCTTGTAGCCCCGGCGTCCCTGCCGGGCAGCGCCACCCCCTCACACCATACAGCGCGACTTCTGGCCCTCCGGCCAATCGCGCAGGCGCACATTGGGCGGCGGCGCGGGCGGCAGATCGCCCGCTCGCCAGCGCGCAATCAGCGCGGCAAACGGCTCTGGCGCGGATACCCGGCCCTCCCCGACGCGGAACAGCAGCCGCATCAATTCGCGCTCCTGGCAAATCGTGATCGGAATCTCCTCCAGCCACGTCCGCGCCTCGCGGGTAAACGTCTCCTCCCCTAAAAACGTCTCCCAGCAGCAGCGCAGCGCCCAGCGTAAACACAGCAGCGCAAACCAGGGCGATGTCTGGCGGCGCAGCGCCTCCCAGATCGTCTGCTCGCGCAGCAGCGCAATCGCCAGCGCCTCGTGGCAGGCGTGCCAGTACCGCTCCAGGTCTGCTTCGTAGGCGGCCTCGGCCTCCAGCACCAGCCGCACCAGCCGGGGCAGTTCGTTTTTCAGCATGCGGCAGAGCGGCCCAAGTTCTTTGGGCAGTTTCGCTTCATCCAGCGGCTTAATGGCAAAATCCTGGCGGCTGAAGCGCTGCGGATGCGCGCGTCCACCCAGCGCGCGCTTACCCTGGCGCAGCCGCTTTCTGACCGTCTTAGCAATCATCGGCAGAACGGTACACATCAGCGTCGCGCCGGAGTGGTCAACGTGGAACGGGCGCGTATCCACACGCGGATACAGCAGGCTGAGCGCGTTGGTGATGGGTTCCGGGTTCTCCTGGTTCATCGTGGGGTAGTGGCTCAAAAAATACCGCAGCGGGAGCCGTTTGCCGGGAGGAACAAGGTCAATGTGCGCCATTGGGTCAGCACCTTTCTCGCGCAAGTTGCGCGTGGTCCTGCCCGCATTGCCACAGCCTTGTCTCAATTTTGCCTGCTCAGTGATGGGCAAGCAAGGTGGGTGCAAAGCGGCATCAGCCGCTACAATAGCACCCACTTTCCGCGCTGGATATTTGCCAGGCGGGGGTAACTGTGGCGCGGGCGTGAATATATTTCACACCGCGTCAGCCGTTCGCTATTCAGTTGGAAGAAAAACGCAAAAACGAACGGATAACGAAGCTACCGCTAGTATAACCGAGAGGGCAACGAAAGTCAAGCATTTCGTACCACCGGCGTCCCTGCCGGTCAGGGGCGGCGGGGCCACCCTCGCTCTAGCGCAAACGCGCCCAAAAAGCCTGGCATCTTGTCAAAATCAAAGGACGGGCGCGCTCTCAGCGCGCCCGTCCTGGTGTGAAAGCTGGTTGCTGTCGTCAACCGAATGATTGCCCCTTACGCCTGGCGGGGCTGGTAGAAATTGATCTGATTGCCTTCCGGGTCTTTGGCCGAAAACGCCCGTCCAAACGTCTCATCCTTGGGCGCGCTCACAATCGTGACGCCGCGCTGCTCCAGCGCCGCGTGCAGCGCGTCGGCCTGGTCCACCTGCCACCACAGTTCCACGTTGTGCTGTGGCGCTGCTGGCCCATCCGTGCTGAGCGCCAAAGTCGCGGCGCCATTGGACTGGAAGCCGACAAAATCTGGACTCTGGCCTTCCACTTCCAGCCCCAGCGCGTCTTTATAAAAATCGCGCTCAGCCGCAATATCACGCACGTGCAGCAAAATGAAGTTCAGCGTGAGGTTCATTGATGTCACTCCTTTTTTGTGCTGATTTCTCTAAACCCTCGAATCTTTTCTTGACCTATAAAGAGTATGCCAGAGTGGAGTGACAACAGTATGGCAACAGCAAAACGAGTTTTTGCCCAGAGAAAAAATTGGGCCAGCTACTTCTCAAAGATCGCCAGCACATCCAACGTCTGCTGGTGTGCCAGGATGGTCAGCCCGGTCCTGCTGCTGACATCCACCAGATGAAACTGGATAGCTGGATGCCCGCCGAATTCGACGGCCCGGTCTGGCTCGCTCACCCAGCGCGCGTGCTGCAAGATAAACTGGCGGAGCGTCGGATGCGACCAGTAGACGACATCATCGGCGGAAACCGTCCCAGGCGCCGGGCAAGTGTCGCCGGTACACTGGGGACAATGCCAATCTACCCAGAACTGATATGGCCCTTTAAGCACGCCCTCTGCGTGCCTGTTGACGACCCGCACCGAGGCTGGTGTTCCACACGTTGGGCAGGGATGCCAGCCCTGCGTCAGCCCCTTGCGTGCCAGATGCGTGACCGTCTGCATGGTGCGCTTCCAGGCCGGACGAAACGAGCGGATGCCGTCGAGTTGGACGATGCCCTTGCTATGCACCTGGCCGATGCCGTAGCGCGCCATGCAATCCGGGCAATCCAGATGCAGGTTGACACTCCCATCAGGCTGTTGCACGAAGCTGCCCCGCAGCCGCCGCTGCCCGCAAAGATTGCACCACAGGCGCGTCTCGCGTGGGCTAAAGGCGGGGTCTTCGTCCAGCGCCATCCCAAACGCCTCAGCCTCGGCGCGCAGTGGGCCATTGAGCAACTGGCGCATCTGGCCGCGCGCTCGATGCAGCCGCGCCTCCAGCGCGCTCATGGAAAGGCCCAGATGTGTAGCAACCTTACGCTGCGGCCACTCCTGAAGGTACGATAACTCCACCGCCTCGCGCATGCTGCCCGGCAGCGCGCTCACAGCCCGGTGCAGCAGCGCCGTCAGGTCTTGCTGATTCAACGCTTCGAGCATGTCAGGCGCGGGCGTGCCCAGGTTGGCGAGCAGCGCGGGCGCCTCGCTGCTCGCAGTTTCCTCATATTCCGGCTCGGCTGACCCGAACAGCGCAGCAGCCCGCGCCGTCTCGCTTTGCTGCGCGCGGGCATAACGCCGACAGACATTGCGGCAAATCTCATCAATCCAGCGATGAAAGCCTTCTGGCGCGTACAACCGGTCCAAATGCGTCCAGGCTTCCAGCAGCGTCTCCTGTACCACATCCTCAACGGCATCCGGCGCAACGCCGCGCAGCCGCGCCAGGCGCACCAGGCGCGGGCGAGCCTCGGCCAGCCAGCCTTCGCGCTCGATGAGAAGCATCGCCACAAGCCGTCGTTGTTCTTTCTCTTCGGGGTCTAAAAGCAGGCGCCAGGGCGCCTCTAGTGGTATCTGTGTCTCTGGCATAGTCGTGTTGATGATCTCTCCCTTCTTCCTACCCTATCACAAAAACCGCCGCTCACCTTGCGCAATTTTTGGAGAAAGTGGAACTGCGGTCAACACTACTTTCTTCTTTCTTCGTACTCCTTCTTTTTGGAGAAAGTGAAAATGCTGCCATCACTACTTTCTTCTTTCTTCGTTCTTTTTCAGCCCGCTGTTTCCGCCCTGGCCCAAAAAATGATGCAAGGGCAGGCCATATTTCCGCGATAGGAGAACGAAGAAAGAATGTTCTTATAACGTTAACTTCTGACGCGGCCTGCCCCCGAAATGGAGATGATGATGCGCAATATCTTTATTGATGAGCACCTGCTGCTTGAGCGTGTCCATGAACAACAGCGCGGCGTTGAGCGGCGCCTGCTGTCAAAAGCTGTGCCTACGCCTGGTCAGCGCTTCCTGGTACGCCTGGTGAGCAGACTAATTGCAGCATACTTGCTGATTGCCCGTAAAGAGAAGCGGCATACGAAACTAGAGCACACGTGTACCACCGGCATCCCTGCCGGTCAGTCTTCGGGCGACTGATACGCCTGAGCGATGGCCCTGGCCTCTTCAGCGATCAGCCGTTGTAATGACGCTGGCTCCAGCACGCGCACGCTGCGCCCCCAACTGAGCAGCCATTGCAATACATCGCGCTCGTGGCGCATTTGCAGTGTCACGAGCAGCCCACCTGATGTATCTTCCATGCTAACGGTGAAGAACGAAGGCGCCTCGCGCACCCAGCGCGCCACCTCCGCCGCAAAGAGCGCGCGCACCACCAGGGTGAAACGATCATTTTCGGCATATGCCTGGCTCACGCTGAAATCAACAGGACGGGTAAACGTGGCAGTGAGCAGCGCCAGATCATCCATGCGGTCCAGCCGGAAATGACGAATGCCCTGGCGCAGATGGCAGTAGGCGGTGAGATACCAGGCATCGCCTACATGGACCAGGGCGTAAGGGTCGGCCTCGCGCTCATCTGGCTCTGGTTCAGCGGGCGCGCCCTGCCGCCGATGATAGCGAAAGCGCACGCGGGTGCGCTGAAGAATCGCCCGGCGCAGGTGCTGGAGCTTGAGCTGTTCCTGGGTTTTGGCCTGGACCCCCGATTCCACAAAATGGATGCTTTCCTGAAGCGCCTGCACCTCGGCGCGCAGCTTTTCCGGCAGCACGCCCAGAATCTTGCGGCTGGCAGATTCGGCAGCGGCGCGGTACTGCGCGTCAAAGTGCTCACGGATCACGCCGCTGCCCAGCAGCAGCATCGTGGCCTCATCGGTGCTGAAACTGAGCGGGGGTAAAAAATAGCCTGCCATCAGGGAGTAGCCGCGCCCCGGCGTGGACATCAGCGGCACGCCCGCCTGCCCCAGCGCCTGAATGTCTCGATAAATAGTGCGCTTGCTCGTCTCAAACGTCGCGGCCAGGTCTTCGGCGCGCTGCCTACCCTTGCCCTGCAACTCCAGCACAATTGCCAGCAGCCGATCTGTGCGATTCATCCGAAGAGTGAAAGCTGCTGGGGCTGGTCGTCGTCGGGCTTGGGTTTTTCTGGCTCAGCCATGCGCTGCGCTTCGGCCAGGGCCACCGCGACCTTCTTGAAGTCTTCAACAATGATAGGGCGCTTTTGGATGTCGTGTAGCCCAGCGGCAGGGTGATACATGGGGACGACCACGCGCCCGTTGACCTTGCGCGCCTTGCCATGAATGCTGCTAATGTTTGCGCCAGGAAAGAACTTTTGCATAGAGAAGCGGCCCAGCGTCACGATCACCTGCGGGTTGATGGCCGCGATCTGGCGATCAAGGTAGCCGGAGCAGGCGGCAATCTCTTCCGGCAGCGGGTCGCGGTTGTTCGGGGGGCGACACTTCACCACGTTGGTGATAAAGACTTCTGCGCGTTTGACGCCCGCGTGTTGCAGCAGTTCATCCAGAAATTGTCCGGCAGCGCCCACAAACGGGCGGCCCTGCTTATCTTCGTGATAGCCTGGGCCTTCGCCAATCAACATAATAGCGGCGCTGGCGCTGCCCTCGCCGGGGACGGCTTTCGTGCGCGTTTTGCACAGGTTACACTTGGGGCAGACGGAGACTTCTGCGGCCACCTGTTCTAACTCTTCCTTGGACATAGCAATTACTCCACGTACTCAGTGATGTTTTTCGGCTATTGCCCGCATGCTAACACAGCAGGGCGAGCGCGGCAACCCTTCTAGAAGGATTCTTACGCTCGCCCTGGAAAACGGAAACTGCGCTAGTTACCAGCCTCGACGTTCCGGTGGGCGCCCAAAGCCGGGGCGTGTGTTGCCGCCACCCTGCCCGCCGCGATTGCCGCCCTGCCCGCCGCCACCGGGTCGGCGCTGCCCGCCGCCCTGCCCGCCGCGACCGCCGCCGCCCATGCCACCGCCGTAGCCACCACCAGACCCGCCGCCAAAGCCGCCGCGACCGCCGCCGCCCGACCCGCCGCCAAAGCCGCCGCGATCACGATCACCGCCGCCGCGCCCAAATCCACCACCACCGCCGCCGCGCGAGCCAAAGCCGCCACCACCGCCGCGTGAACCAAAGCCGCGCCCGCCGCCAGCGGGAGCGCGCTCCGGCTCCAGTTCGCCGGGAGCGGGCATCTCGCCGCTGAGCGCCGCGCGCCGCGACAGGTTAACGCGCCCTTGCTGGTCTACCTCGACCACCATCACGGTGATCTCATCGCCCACCGAAACAACGTCCTCCGGGCGGGCGACGTGGTAATCGGCAAGCTGCGTGGTGCGTACCAGGCCCTCTTTGCCGGGCAGGATTTCGACAAAGGCGCCAAAGTCCACCAGGCGGCGCACGACGCCGTTGTAAATCTTGCCGATCTCGATTTCTTCCGTCAGCGAGCGCACCATATCCAGCGCGCGCTGCATATCCTCTTCGGAGACGCAGGTGATATGCACCGTGCCATCGTCATCAATATCAATCTTGGCGCCGGTATCCTCCTGAATCTTGCGGATCATCTTGCCGCCAGGACCAATCAGGGCGCCAATCTTTTCGGGGTTGATCTTGATGGTCTGGATGCGTGGCGCGTGGGGCGAAAGCTCCAGGCGTGGCTCTGGGATGGTGTCCAGCATCTTTTCCATGATGAACATGCGGCCCTCGCGTGCCTGCTCCAGCGCCTTTTCCATGATCTGCTGGGTGATGCCGCGCACCTTGATGTCCATCTGGAGCGCCGTGATGCCGTCCGCCGTCCCCGCCACCTTAAAGTCCATATCACCCAGCGCGTCTTCCATGCCCTGAATGTCGGTCAGGATGGTAAAGCGCTCGGCATTTTCGCCGTCGCCGGTAATCAGGCCCATTGCCACGCCTGCCACTGGCGCCTTGATGGGCACCCCGGCATCCATCAGCGCCAGCGTGCTGCCGCAGACCGACCCCATCGAGGTTGACCCGTTGGAAGAAAGCGCCTCTGAGACGATGCGAATGGTGTAGGGGAACTCGTCCTGGTTAGGGATGACCGGCGCGACGGCGCGCTCGGCCAGGGCGCCATGCCCAATCTCGCGGCGGCCTGGGCCGCGCAGTGGCTTGGTTTCTCCGGTGGAATAGGGCGGGAAATTGTAGTGGTGCATAAAGCGCTTGCTCTCCTCACCACCCAGGCCATCCAGCATCTGCTCCTCGCGTGGGGAACCCAGCGTCAGCACGCTCAAAATTTGCGTCTGGCCGCGCGTAAACAACCCGGACCCATGCGGGCGCGGCAGCAGCCCCACTTCGCAGGTGATGGGCCGAATCTCCGTCAGGCCGCGACCATCCGGGCGCATGTCCTTTTCCAGAATGTTGTTGCGCACATACTGCTTGAGTTCTTTTTCGTAGATGGTGGCAATTTCTTTCCCGCGCTCAGGATACTCCGCGCCCAGCGCTTCCAGCAATTCCGCCTCAACGCCCTTTAACGCTTCAGAGCGCGCCTGTTTATCCGCCGTCATCACAGCGGCCTCAAAACGTGGCTGCACAAACTCCGCCACCTTTGCCTGAAGTTCCGGGTCAGCCTTGGGCGCCTCGAACGCAAGTTTGGGCTTGCCCGCCGCCTGCACCAGCTTTTCCTGCATCTTGATGATGTCTTGCATCGCCTCGTGCCCAAAGCGCAGCGCTTTGAGCATGAGCGCTTCGGGCAGTTCCTTGGCGCCTGCCTCCACCATCATAATCGCGTCGCTGGTGCCAGCAATCGCCAGTTCCAGCTTGCTTTCGGAGAGCTGCGACTCCAGCGGGTTGACGACCAGTTCGTCGTTGATATAGCCCACACGCACAGCGGCCACCGGCCCGGCAAAGGGAATATCCGAGATGCTCAGCGCGGCAGAGGCTCCCACAATGCCCAGCATATCCGCGTCGTTTTCCTGGTCCGCGGAAAGCACAGTAATCACGATCTGAACATCGTTGTGAAAACCTTTGGGAAAGAGGGGACGCAGCGGGCGGTCAGCAAGGCGAGAGGAGAGGATGCTGTGCTCAGAGGGGCGGCCCTCACGTTTGATAAAGCCGCCGGGAATCTTGCCTGCGGCGTAGAGCCGCTCCTCTACATCAACGGTCAGTGGGAAGAAATCAATGCCCTCGCGTGGGGCGTCGCTGGCGGTGGCCGTCGCCAGAATCACGGTGTCGCCATAGCGCACCAGAACAGCGCCGCCGGCGAGATTCGCCACACGGCCCGTCTCTATACTCATCACTCGACCGCCGATGACGGTCTCAAAACGGTGGATCATAGTACCTCCGAGGCCCTGGGCCTCTGTGCTCCTGGAGCGCGCTGATGAGGAAGATGCGCCGCTCCTGTGGATGTTGTTTATCACCTGTGATGGCGTGTTGTCTCTTGCACTCAATGCTGCAAAAAATGTGCTCAGAAGGATGGAGAGAGGAGGTCCATCGGGAGGAATCGTCTTGAGATGTGTGCCGCGCCTCTCGGCGCCATGTTCTACCTGCCATCACTGCTGAGGGTTTTTCTAACGAGGACGCATGCCGCCTTTGTTCCCTGGCATGCCGTCGAAAATCGCGTGTCGCTGGCGCCTGGCTTTCTGCCCTCTGGCGCCTGGGATGGTTCCCACTGGTCAGTCCCGCGCCCGCAGGCGCCTGGGCGGAGATTGCTGCTCCGCTCCGCTGTTCTTTGTGCGCTGCCCCCTGTCAGGGGGCAAGCCTGCCCCTCCAAAGGGGCGCTGCTGGCATCCTATTCGCCGCGTTGCGCGTCCATCCTGGGGCTGGCCCGCGCGTTGCTCTGCAAACCCTCTTATCAAGAGGAAAGGTGTATGGTTCGCCTGTTTCTGATCGAACTCAGCGGCGCAGCCCCAGATTCGTGATGAGCGTCCGGTAACGCTCCGGGTCTTTCCGTTTCAGATAGGTCAGCAGGCGTCGGCGCTGGCCGATCATCATAGACATGCCGCGCCGCGAATGAACATCATGCTTATGCACTTTGAGATGTTCGGTCAGATCACGAATGCGGCGGGTCAAGATCGCTACCTGCACCTCTGGGGAGCCGGTGTCGGTCTGGTGTGTCTGATATTGGCCGATAATTTCGGCCTTGTCTTCCGTAGGCAATGCCATAAGCTGGGGTTCCACCTCTTTTCTGGTCAGTAGCTCGTGTCAAGTGTTATGAGCGTTTCAGTCCATCGCAAGTATAGCATATGAAGTTCGCTGTTGACAAATCCAGGCGATCAAAGCAAACGATCAAACAAGTGGCTGCTGGGCTGAAAGGTGGCACACTCATTGCGAGATTCTCAAGGTGTGCCCTGGCTTTCGCCAGGCTCGGCGTGGCTCAGTGAGGCGCCACGCCAGCCCTCATCAAGAACGAGACAGAAAGGTAGTGAGCTATGCCAACAGATAACACGGGTCGCAAACAACTGATTGATTGCCTTGAGGACACCTACGCCCTGGAATCCCACCTGGTTCAGGTGCTGAATGACCACGCAAAAGATGCACAAGATGTGCCGCAGATGCGCCAGAAAATTGAACAGCATCTGCGCGAGACGGAGATGCACCGTGACCGCATCGAACAACGCTTGAATGCGCTGGGCACCGGCAAGCCAGCCATGAAGGGCGGCATGTCTGGGCTGATGGGCCAGCTTATGGGGGCTATTTCAGGTGGGCGCACCCATGAATTGACGAAGAACGTCTGCGATGAATATGCCAGCGAGCAACTGGAGATTGCCACCTATAGTAAACTGATTACGATTGCCCATGCCGTCGGGGATCAGGAAACGGTGCGGGCAGCAGAACTCAATCTGCGCGATGAAGTGAACATGGAGCAATGGCTCATCCAGCATATTCCAGAGGCGACGCTGATAGAGTTGCAGCGCGATGGGGTGCAGGTGAACCAGGGGGTGCTGCCCGGTGTGCAAAACACCTTTGCCAACCTGGGCATTGGAACGGCTGGCACACAGCAACAACCCCAGTTTGGCACCGGCCAGCCGCCCTACACCACCGGGCAGCCGCCGTATCAGACGCCGCCAACGCCTGGCGTTGTGTAGCAGCAAGGAGCAAACAAAAGCCGGAACTCCATGAGAGAGTTCCGGCTTCTTGCTTATAGGCGAGTATGTGGCCCTCTGCGCTGCGCTGCCAATTCCTCTTGCACGCGCCAGGTCTGCCCGTCGTCTTCGGACACAAAGTTGGTCCAGCGAAATGAGCGACTGGTGATCTGCGAGAAGACCCAGCGCAGTGGCTGCCCCTGGAAGTTTGCTCCTTCCACCCAGATTTCATCTCCAACGGGGCGAGCGGTCATGGCGCGGGTGAAGTTGTTGACTGGCGCGTGCCAGGAGATTTTCCACATATCCGTGCCTGGGTCATAGAAACGCAGCGTCGAACCCCATTCGTCTACTGGCAGGCCGCGCTGCTGGTCTGCGCGCGTTGGAAAAATCCACACGTCCTGGATGGCGCGGCCCGCCAGCACCCAGGCAAAATGAATTTCGCCTTTTGCTTGTTGAGCGACTGTGCTGTCAGGCTGGTAGCCTGTCCAGTCAACGTCCCAATCCCCGACAAACTGCCCAAAGAGGCGCAGTTTATCGGCCAGTTCAGGACGCGGCCCGGAGGCCAGCAGCCCTTCGAGCACTGCGCCTGGCGGAGAGGAAAGACTGGCCGCCTCTGCCCGCCCCTCCGCTCGCTTCCAGAGTCCAGGGTAATCAATGACTAACCCCTGCGCGTCTACCGGCAGATCAGCGGTAAAGTTGCTGTCCAGACCTTCGTAGCGGTAGACCCCGCCAGCAGCCTCGCGGGAGAGGCAGGTGTAGCGCTGCCGTACTGGACGGATGGAGAGGTCAGGAACGGTGATATAGGCGACCCGCAGTTCAGCGCTCTCGCCCGGCGCGAGCGCCAGGCGGCGAATGGGCAGCGTGTTGGTGAAGGGCGTGCAGGTAATATCTATATCCAGACAGCCATCCAGCGCCGGGCATGCCACACCCTCGGCGTCAGTCCAGTGCCCCCGGCCATCGCTGACCAGGCGCGCGGTTTTGCCTTGCGCTCCGCCAACCTGGAAGAGACATTCCCGCACGTTCCAGTTGCTATCCGTCTGCACCCGATACCAGAGGCGGAAAGGGACAGCATCCTGACTACCAAGCACCAGGCCATCGGCGGCTGCGCCCGTCTCATTTTCCACCAGATGAAGCTGCTCCAGACCAGTCTGCTCAAGCGCGGTCCAGAAGACATCAGTTCCCATTAAGACATGCGTTTCCATTGAAAAGCCTCCCTTGATGTTAACCAGCAATCATGATATGATGGTAACATGATTTGCGGCCAATGTCAAGAGCTAAATCATTTAGGTGGTTAACATGGAGAGAAAAGACAGTCAGATAGCGCCCGGAACGTTAGAGGTGGTGCGTACTTTTCTTAATACCTGGCTGATTCCAAATGATACGCGCGAGCCTACGGATGAACTGGAGTCGCCCTCGGCCATGCAGCGCTTTTACTCTACCTGGTTCAGAGATGCAGGAGCTACAGAAGCTCACATCGTCCCTGAATTGGTGCGGCAACTGCGTGCTGATCTGCGCGGCATCCTGGGGACAGGCGATGCGCTGGCGCTGAACGAGTGGCTGTTCAGGCAGCCCGTCGCAGTGAGGCTGGTGCCGGGCACCGAGGGTGCGCCGATCCTCATGTATAGGCCGGTGGAGGGGCGAGGATGCCAGTTATGCGCGGAAATCCTGGCGCTGGTGGTAGAAGCGATAGCAGGCAACACCTGGACGCGCCTGAAGGCGTGCCCGGATTGCCAGTGGGTCTTTTACGACCACACCAAGAATAAGAATAAAGTCTGGTGCCTGATGACCGCTTCGGGGCCACAGGGTCGCTCCTGCGGTTCGATCTCCAAGGTGCGCAGCTTCCGCGCCAGGCAAAAAACGAAAGCATCGCCAGCGCCAGAAGATGCCAACTTTTAGGGCAATGGCCCCTGGTTCACCTGGGCCAGCATGGTGGCAATATCCCCGCTGGCCTCCTGCTGCCCATGCGACCAGGAATTAATCTCAGCGCCCAGCAGCACCAGGACCGTGAAATAGTAGAAGAAGAGGAGCATCAAGGCAATCAGCCCAACCAGGGTGCCATAGCTGCTGGAACTGGCGAAGAAATGCTCATACAGCGGGAAGCACAGTTCGTAGATGGAAAGCAGCAGCGCCGACACCAGCGCGCCCTTCCAGATTTCTCGAAAGCGTACCCGCTGGTTGGGGACGATCATATAGATCAGCGCCAGCAGGAGAAACGTCACCAGCGTGCCGCAGACAAAGCCCACTGCGTACCCGGCCAGGCTGGGATTGGTTGACGTGTGGCGGGCCAGGCCAAGCAGATGGGCTGGTGCGACGCTGAGCAAGAGGGAAAACGGCGCCAGTACGGTGAAAAGGGCGGCCATGCCGAAAGCTGTGCCTTGCTGACGGTAGAACGCGCGCGAAGGCAGGCGGAAGATGACGCCAAAGGCGTTTTCAAATTTCACAAAGAGCCGCGAGCCAAGCCAGAGGGCGGTGACGATGCCAATGCAGGCCAGCGGGAAGGATTCGCTGCTGAGCTTCAGGCACAGGCTGGTCATCGCGGCGCCTCGACCCGCGCCGCTAAACTGGCTGGGCAGCGCGTAGAGCAGCGCGGAGAAAAACTGGCCCTCTGCGCGGTGTGTGGTGCAGGTGGCTGGCGACTGTTTAAAGAGCAGCCCCAGCAGGCTGACGAGCAGCAGCAGCAAGGGAAAGACCGCCAGCAGCAGATTATAGGCGAGCATGCTGGCAAGGTTAAACATCCAGTCGCGGTTGATCTTGAACCAGAAGCCCGCAAGCTGGTGCCGCCACCTGGATGTGATCGAGGCGTGCATCCCCTGCGCGGAGATGTCCAATGCCATGAGCGGCTGGGAGTTTTGCGGGCCAGCCCCGCGCCTGGAAAAGGGCGGGTCGCCAAAATAGGGTGGCTGCCTGTTCCGTCCCGCAGCCGATAGCTGTGAAGAGTTCTCTTGCTGGCTCTGATCACTGATGGATGACATCCCCTGGGCCACAGCCTATACCTCCTGCTGGGGTTGCCCGCTCGTCGAGCGGGCAACCCCAGCACTCCTTTTTTGTAAGTTATAGCACGTTCGCGCGCGTGTTGCCTATTTCCTCCTGTGCCGCCTTACCCTGCCTGCTGGATAAGCTGATCTGCTACTGCTTTGACCTGATTGGAAGGAATGACCAGGCCAATATCGTTGGCGGGTGTGCCCGACTGATTCTCAGCCGCGCCAAGTGTGGGCATGCCAATCAATTCCCCGTCCAGGTTCACCAGCGCGCCGCCGCTGTTGCCAGGGTTGATGGCCGCGCTGGTCTGAATCAGTCCGGTAAGCGTTCCCGCAGGGCCATCCGGTTCCTCGCTGGCGGTGCGATTGAGCGCGCTGACAATCCCCAGCGTGGCGCTGTTTTCCAGCCCCAGCGGATTGCCGATGGCAATCGCAAACTGTCCTACCTGCACTTTGGAGGAGTCGGCAAAGGTGATCGGTTGCAGGTTGCTGGCCTGGACTTTCAGGACTGCCAGATCGTTTTCCGGCGATTGACCGATGAGGGTGGCTGGCAGGGTCTGTCCATTGGACAGTGTAACAGTGTAGTTGTTGTAGCCCTGCACGACGTGATCGTTGGTGACGATATAGCCATCGGCGGTGAAGATCACGCCTGACCCCAGAGCCTCCCGGTTGTACGCTTTGCTCACCACTTCCACCACCGAGGGCTGGGCTTTATTGACGACGGCGATGATGCTTTGCTGTAATTCTTGCGCAGTGGTACCAGTAGTGGCCGTCGAGCCGTTGGTGCTGCCAGCCGGGGGCGTTCCTCTGGTGACGACGGCATGGCCCAGCAAAAAACTGGCAAGTAAGAGCAGAAACAGCACTGAGGCACCAACGGGATAGCGCCACCATGTGCGCCGGGTTGCCGTTTGCGTCCCCAGGGGTGCCGCGCCAGTGGGCTGCCAGACGGGTTGCGGTGGCTGCGCCTGCGGATACCAGATGGGCTGCTGCGGTTGGGTTGGCGCCGGGCCTTGCTGTGCCCCCGCTTTGGGGGGTAGCGCTGGCGTCCCTGCCGGCAGGGGCGGGGTCGGGGGGTATTCTTGATAGCCTGTCGGCCATCCATATGGCGGTTGTGTTGTGTCTGGTTCTTGTGGATAGGGCATACAACTTCTTCTCTCTGTCTGAGAAGAGGAAATGGCTCTCTTCTACTGCGCGTCTTTTTCTTTTCTCGTCTTCTCCGGTGATGACAGTCATCACACTGCCTCTACAAAGATCGTACCTAGAGAATATGGGGAAAGTATGAGAAAAAGATAAGCAAATTCTTAGAATCAGGTTCTTGAATGCGTCTGCTCGCTCTTTTCAGGGCTTTCCGTTCGCCGGGGTGCTGGCGGGAAAGAGTATATGCAGGGGAAAATGCGCGGCACAAGAGGCGGGCGCGCTCAGGGAAGGGTGGCCGGGTCGCGCGCATTTTGAATCAGGTCAGTCCCGGAGGCAGGGACGCCTGGCGTGCTCAGCAGATAGCGAATAACATCATCGTCACCGGCAAAATCGCTGCTGGCGTCAAAGCCAGAGCTATCCGAGAGCCAGGCGGGTGCGCTGGCGCTGGCAGGAGTGAAGGCATGGAGAGCGCCACCATTCAAGCTATCTGCATAAGTGCCTGGCCCAGGCTGGATGCCCGTCGCCGCGACGGATGCCCCGTCTGGCGAGATGCTGAGCCGGGCGGCGCTGCTGGAGCCAACGCCCACCAGAACGGGCGTGGGGCTGCTGCCATCGGACTGGGCTGCCCAAAAGAGCGAGGTTACGGTTGGTTTGGCTGCGCCTGCCGCCAGCGTCACGCTCGTTTGCTGGTAGACGATCTGGCTGCCATCTGGTGAGGCATCCCAGCCAGGGATCAGCATGGTGCTGGAGGTGGTCGAGGCCAGCGTGTCGCCCAGCGTTAGCGGCGTGCCAAGCTCCTGCTGGCTGGTCAGGTCGTAGCGGTGCAGCAGCGCGGCGCCTTTATAAAAGCCTGGCGCGCCTGCTATCTGGCTGAGCGGGGTAAGCTCCAGATAAAAGAGCAGCGAGCCGCGCACGATGCCGCTGGCGGCTGCCGTGATGCCCGGCAGCGCCGCTGCTTTGCCGCTGGTCAGATTGTAGCGGTAGCTGGTCGTGCCAGCCGACCCCGCCAGGCCAGGGGGCGATGTCGCGCCAGACCCGGCGGGCGCGGCGCCAAAGATCAGCAGCGTTTGCGCGTCGGCCCAGGCCAGGTGCGCTGCGGTGGGCGCTTTGGCCTGGGTGGGATACGCGGGCAGCGCCACGCGGGTGATGGCCTGGGTTTGCACATCAAGGATGTAAGGATAGCAGTTGATGCCCGCGCCGGGCTGCGCGGGCGCAAAGGCCACCGCCAGATGGTTGCCATCTGGCGACCAGAGCAGCGCGTCGGGGCTGGACTGGCTCAGGGCCGGGCCATTGGGTACCAGCAGCGGATAGGAAAAATCGCTGAGCGCCGTTGCCGGGTTTCCGGCGATGCTGGCAAGGATTTGCCCGTCGCAAATCCAGGCTTCGGTGGTGCCGGTGGCCGGGAAGGTGCACGCGCCAGAGGTATCGGTTGGCTCCGGGCTGCCTACGCTGATGGCAGTAGGCGTGCTGGTTGCCGTCTGGTCGGCCTGCGCGTCAGGGGCGGGCGTAGTTTGGCCGGAGAATGTCGCCGCGCTGGTTGGGTTCTGATCGCCCTGGCCGCCAGCGATGCCAGCGGCATTGTTACAGGCAGCCAGGAGCAAAGCCGCGAGCAGCAGCGAGACATGGAGACAGAGACGACGCCAGTACACGGTGCGCACCCCTTCGTTCCCTTGTTCTATGAGGGATTGTCCATCAGGCAACCCCGCTCTGTCAAGCAGGACATGGTATCTTTAGATGGCTGGCGAATAAATTCGCGCCTAAGGGCGGCCAGAGGCCGCCACGAAGTCCGCCTTCGCGGACTGGGATATGGTGTCCGTCTTAACCCGCGAAGGCGGGTTTTGCCGCGCCCCTGCTTTAGGGGTGGCCGCAGGCCCATAGGCGCGGCGGTGCCCCCGTTCTTCACGGGGGTTTTAACCGCCAGCAGGTTCACACGACAAACAGGATGAGCACAACCATGAAAATCACGGCAATTGACGTGCAGGCGCGCAGGCCAACCCGCCGCAATATTGAGGTGGATGGGCGCTTTGTGCTGGGGATGGATGAGGCGCTGGTAGTGGAATATGGGCTGCTCGTGGGGCAGGAAGTCACCCAGGCAGATATGGACACATGGCGCGCCGCTGAGGAGTTTCGGCACCTGTTGGAAAACGCGCTGAACTTTTTGACATTTCGCCCGCGCAGCCGTGCAGAGGTGCGCCGCCATGTGCAGGGGCAGCGCGTGCCGCCGGAGGTCGTTGAGCGCGTGCTGGCAAAGCTGGAAGAGATGAGCGTACTCAACGATCAGCAGTTTGCGTCGTTCTGGGTGGAAAACCGCGAGGAGTTCAACCCGCGCAGTTCCCGCGCGCTGGGGGCGGAACTGCGCCAGCGCGGGGTGGACCGCGAGACGATTGAGGCCACCGTCGCGCCGGAACGCGATGAGGAGCGCGCGCTGGCCGCCGGGCGCAAAAAGATGCGCAGCCTCTCCACTGCCGATTACGAAACCTTTCGCAATCGGCTGGGGCCGTTTTTGTTGCGGCGCGGCTTTAACTATTCCGTCACCAATGCCGTTGTTCGCCAACTCTGGGAGGAACTGCACCAGGAACACCCGCCAGAGGATGAGGGCGAATTTTCCGAGGAAAACGCCTAGCGCCAGCGCTGTGCGAGGCCCGGCTAGAAGCCGGGGACGGCCCGGCGCCCTAAGACAGAAGGGCAGGCGGTGGCCGGGGCTGCCCCTCAAAGCATGGGCACCCTAAGACAGAAGGGCACGGCGGCGAGCGGTGCTTTCGCTTGTAGCCCCGGCGTCCCTGCCGGGCGTCCTGGGGCGGGGTCTGGCGCGTGCACCCACGTTCGCTTTCGGGTGCTTTGTCAGGAGGGGAGTCGAAAGAGGTACAAAATGTGAACGTAGTATCCATTCGGCTTGTTCCTGGCCTGGATCAGGGATGGGTTCATGGCGTGGCGCGTGCGAGTTAGCACTGCCATGCCAGCCGTGCAGCGTGGACACTCCTTCACATGAACGCCCCAAAGCGGGGCAACGTCATTTTCTGGCGGCCATGATACCATGCAGACGGTGGGGATGCCAAGGGCTTGCTTTTTGGCAAATTATCTGGTATAGTTGGCGCGGTGGTTCCCAACCACACAGAAACATCATAAGGCGAAAAGCAGACACAACATTTGTGTCGTCTGGAAAGAGGGTGCGAGATGAATAGAACTGCGCTTGCGTTTTTGCGCCTGTCCGCGCGGACCCTTCCTGACCAGCCTGCACGCCGCTCCTCGCATCTGTAGCACTCGCGCGCCTCTCCGAGACGGCTCCTGGCCTTGGTTCACAGTTTCTGCTTTATGAATGCCTATCCCTTTTAGGGGATAAAGAGGGAACTGCGCCTCCTTCCGCTTGCATGTTCTGCTACTTTGTGGTATCCTGCTTGTGCGCTTGGGCACTGTCGGTGTTTGATGGGAGCAGGAAACTTCTGAACTGGCAGAGATACCGTTGTAGCGCAAGGTAGATGCTTTTCCGGCTGAACCGAGGGCATTTTGGCAGAGAACCCACTGCCAGGGAAAATGTTCGCGGTTAAGAGCGCTCCTGGCTCGGCATGCTGGGCCAGGACAGGCACATTGTCAGGGTGCCTGCTGCATGGATGCTAGAATGTATCGGACTATGAAACTGAAGCATCATCTGGGTTTCTGGATGGTGAATTGAGGCGGAGTCCTGATACAAGCCCATCCTATTTACAGGTTTGGGCACCTGACACAAGGCACCTCCGGCGGGCAAGCCCCCGCCGGTTTTTCTTTTTTCCAGCCCAAAATAGGGCCAAATTGTGTGAACACGCCTTTTCTCAAGGAGCTTTCAACATTGAGCGCGAAACAACACGCGACGCCTACTTCCGATACTTCTTCTTTCGTTGCTGAACAGAACAACACATCTGCTGCGCCAGCCCTGGCCGAAGGGCTGATTGTGGATGGCAACCGGGGCCTGTATCGGGTGGAGACGCCCGCTGGCACGTTTCTTTGCACCATTCGCGGGCGGCTGCGCAAAGAACTGGAATATTCGCAAAGCGGCTCGGCACCCAAACGGGTGCAAAAGGCCACCGTCAAAGTGCATGACCCGGTGGCCGTTGGGGATCGGGTGCGCCTGCTGCCGATGGGCGGCGGCAACGGCGTCATCGAAGAGGTGGTGGCCCGCGCGGGCAGCGGCGACTATACCCGCGTGGACCCGGACAAGGGCGGCGGCAAGGTGCGCTCGGTGGCGGGCCTGGACCAGATGATTCCCGTCTTTGCGGCAGCGCAGCCCGCGCCGCATCTGCGCATGCTGGACCGCTTTCTGGTGCTGGCCGAGGTGCAGCGGCTGGCTATCGTGATCTGCATCAATAAAGTAGACCTGGGCCTTGAACCCTGGCTGGCCGAACGTCTCGACGCCTATCGCGCGGCGGGCTATCCGCTGGTGCTGACCAGCACGGAAACTGGCGAAGGCGTCGAGGCGCTGCGCGGCTATCTGGGCGGGCGTACCTCGGCCTTGATGGGGCCATCGGGCGTGGGCAAATCCAGCCTGCTCAACGCGCTGGAGCCGGAGCTTGGCTTGAAGGTGAGTGAGGTGAGCGCCCTGCACCACAAGGGCCGCCACACTACCACCGGCACGCGGCTAATTTCGCTGGGCGGGCCAGCGGGCGGCTATATTGCGGATACGGCGGGCATTCGCGCGCTGGCGCTGGGTGACCTGGCTGAGGCACAGCTTGATGCCTGCTTCCCAGAGTTTCGCCCGTTCCTGGGGACGTGTCGGCTTTCGGATTGCACACATCTGCACGAGCCAGGCTGCGCCGTGCGCGCCGCTGTGCGGGCTGGCAGCGTAGATCGAGAGCGCTACGACAGCTATTGTCGGCTGTGCCAGGATGGGGCTGGCATGAGCGAGGAGGAATGGAACGATGTCGTCTAATATGAGCACTGGGTCAGAGATCATACGCAGGCGCTATAGGATGCAGCTAACGTTGCAGCCGCAGGCAGTGGAGGAGCGCTGGCACGCGCGCCAGGTCACAGCGGCAGATACGCCCGCGCTGGCGCGTCTGATGTGGGACGCCTACCGGGGCACGATTGACGACGAGGGCGAAGCGCTGGAAGGCGCGCTGGCTGAGGTGCAGCGGCATTTTGCCGGGGAAGATGGTCCGGCGCTGGACCTCTGCTCATTTGTGACTGAGCAGGATGGGCAGGCGTTGGCTGCTGTGCTGGTGATTCTGTGGGAAAAGACCCAGCGCCCGCTGGTTGCCTTTCTGATGACCCATCCAACGGTCAAAAACCAGGGCATGGGGCGCTATCTGCTGCAAAAGAGCATCAACGCCTTGCTCGCGCACAACTACGACGATCTGGCGCTCTATGTGACAGACGGCAACCTGCCCGCGCAGCACCTCTACGAAAGCCTGGGCTTTCGGGTTGCGGCAACCGTCTCCCAACAAGGCTTTTCCACCATCAACGGCGCTCGACTGTATTACGAGGCTGGTGGCGAGGGTCAGCCGGTGGTGTTCCTGCATTCCGGGCTGACCAACAGCCGCATGTGGAACGCGCAGGTGAGCGATTTTTCCTGGCGGTATCGGGTCATTCGCTACGATCTGCGCGGCTTTGGTCGCTCAAGCATGCCGCCGGGGGCGTTTTCCAATCGCGCAGACCTGGCCGGGCTGCTGGGCTTCCTGGGCGTGGAACGGGCGGTGCTCATTGGCTCCTCGATGGGTGGGCAGCTTGCCACTGATTTTGCGCTGGAATATCCAGGGATGGTGGCGGCGCTGGTCCTGGTGGGGGCGGGTATCAGCGGCAGGCAACCTTCGGACTATCTGATGCAGCAGTGGCAGACCATTGACGCGCTCGCTGAGGCGGGCGATGTGGCGCAATCGGTGGAGATGGAACTGCGGCTCTGGGTGGATGGGCCTGGGCGAGCGCCGGAGCAGGTGGCCCCGGCGGTGCGCGAACTGGTGCGCGAGATGAACACGGAAAACGTGCGGCGCGCGCTGGAGCCAGAGCAGGGCCAGCCGCAGGCGCTTGAGCCGCCCGCGCTCTTGCGGCTGGGAGAGATTAGTGTGCCCACGCTGGTGCTGGTGGGCGAGCACGACGTGCCGGATGTGCTGGAGTCAGCCGAGCGGCTGGCGCGGGACATCCCTGGCGCCAGAAAAATCGTGCTGCCTGGCACGGCGCATTTGCCCTCGCTGGAGCAGCCGGAAGTCTTTAACCGGCTGGTGCTGAAGTTTCTGGCTGAACTCAAGAGTAGATGAACAATGCTGGCACAGCCACATTGTTGACATCGTACATGTCCGATGCTATCGTAGCGCCTGAGCCGCCAGGGAGGTCTGCTGCTCTTTTGGCAGCGGCCCTGGCGCTGAGCAAAGCCTCGCAGCAGCGTTTCTTGGGTTAGCATGGTCTGGAGGGTTTCCATGAAGGGGTTTCGGGATTTTATCTTGCGCGGTAACGTGGTGGACCTGGCAGTTGGTATTATCATTGGCGCGGCCTTTAGTGCGATTGTGACGGCGTTGGTCAAAGACCTGATAACGCCCCTCATCGGTATTTTTGGTAACTTTAACTTCCCTGACTGGACGGTCTCTTTTCCAGGCAGTGCCAGCAAATTTGCCATTGGCGATTTTATCAACTCTGTGATCAGCTTCTTGATCATCGCGGCAGTCGTCTACTTCTTTGTCGTGCTGCCGATCAATGAATTCATGAAGCACGTTCTCAAAGAGAAGGCGCCCGACCCCACAACGCGCGCATGCCCGTTTTGCTACAATATGATTCCTAAGAAGGCGACGCGCTGCGGCTTCTGTACTTCTGAGGTGGAGACGCTGGAGGAAGTGGCTGCCGTGATCGCTGCGGAGCAGGCGAGGAAATAGGCGACCTTAGTCCTCATCGTCATCGTCGTCGTAAATTTTTTGTCTCAGGTAATGGACTTCTCCCTGGGCTTCCTCATCGGTTTTGATCTGTTGCTCAATTCTTCTGTAGCCATAGATTACAGTGGAATGATCGCGCCCGCCCAGGTGATTCCCGATGGCTTCCAGCGGCATGACCAGTTCATTACGCATGAGGTACATCGCCACCTGACGCGGAAATGCGATATGGTGACTGCGCCGCTGGCTGTAGATGTCGGCCTTGGAGATTTTGTAATACTTGCAGATAAGCTGCACAATCCCCTGCGGGCTTTGTCTGGGGGGCGGCTCTATCCCCAGTTCCTTCAAGATTGGCGCGATGGCTTCCTTCGCCAGTTCCAGGCTATAAGGGAGATGTTGCAGCCTTGCCATAGCGATGACGTTCTGCAACGCGCCTTCCAGCACGCGCACGTTTGATTTCACCTGGCGGGCCACAAAATCTACAATATCCAGGGGTACGTCGTTCGCGTAGACTTCAGGCTTGGAGCGCAAAATGGCGGTGCGCAGTTCCATATCCGGCAGAATTACATCAACGATGCTGCCGCCGGTCAGCCGCGAGCGCATCTGGTCGGTCAGTCCTTTGAGTTCGTTTGGGTGGCGGTCACTGCACAGGACGCTTTGCTTGTCGTGCTGATGCAGGGAATCAATGGTATGGAACAACTCATCAAGGATGGGTTGTTTGCCCTCCACGTATTGCACATCATCCACCAGCAACACATCCATGCTGCGGTATTTGAGGCGAAATTCCTCCATTGCGCGTTTGCTTAGCGCGTCAATGAGATCATTGCCGAACGCCTCCGCCGTTGTATAGAAGACGGTGTACCCACGCGACATCGCCTCTTGCCCAATGGCCTGCGCCAGATGGGTTTTGCCCAGCCCTACCCCTCCATAAATAAACAACGGGTTGTAGGAACGCGCCGGGTGCTCACCTACCGACATTGCCCCGGCGTAGGCCATGCTGTTGCTGCGCCCCACCATAAAATTGTAAAAGGTAAAACGCGGGTTCAGCGTTGAAGAAACGAAGTCTTCTGCCATATCGGACCCCTGGTAGCGTGAATGCTGCGGCGGCTCATTGTCTAGCATAGGCATGGTGACCAACAATCCTCATACGCAGGAGGCTTCCCGTCTGGCACGCGCCTGGCCGTTCTATGTGGCATGGCTCCTGCAACAAAAGCAGATGTTCAGCGCATTGAGTGTTGTCTATTTGCAAAGGAGAACCAGTTATGCAAGAGATTACCGCCAGGCACCTTCACCGCAGCCACACCGACAAGATGCTGACCGGGGTGATCGGCGGCCTCGCAGAGACGTTTGGGACAGATGCCACGCTGCTGCGTCTGGTAACGCTGCTGCTCTTTATTCCTTTTAGTCTGGTGATTGGTGGCTTTTATCTGGCGCTCAGTCTGATGCTTCCGCAGGAGTAGGCGCTCAGGACGCAGCCAGCGCCACGCATTCGATCTCTACCAGCGATCCGCGCGGTAAGTCCGCGACGGCCACCGTGCTGCGCGCGGGGGCTGCGCCGGTAAAATAGCGGCCATAGACTTCATTCATCGCCGCGAAATCGCTCATGCTCTTGAGAAACACGTTGGTTTTGATGACGGCTTCGAAGGAGCTTCCGGCAGCGGCCAGCACCGCGCCCAGGTTTTCCAGCACGCGCTGGGTTTGCTCCTGAATGCCTCCGCTGACGATCTGGCCGGTGGCCGGGTCCAGCGGAATTTGTCCGGCGGTGAAGATGAGGTTGCCGGTTTTGATGGCCTGACTGTAAGGGCCGATAGCCGCTGGGGCATGGGCAGTGGTGATCTGTTCACGCTGCATGACGTGTTCTCGCTTTCTCTTACATAGAAGCTGCTTGTGGTGCGCGGGTAGCCAGATCAACCGGCAGGAAGACCTGCGCTGACTGGTGGGCTGCCATATGGGGGCTGCCGAGGGCCGGTTTAGCAAGAGCAAAAAAGGCGCCAACCGCCAGCGCGCCCAGCAGGATGAGCGCAGCCAGGAAGATCAACAGGTAGGCCCAGCGCGGGGTGCGGTGTGTCTCTGGCCTGGCGAGAGCGGGGCGCAGGCTCCAATCTGCCGGGGGACCAGAAGAGGCGGCGGTTGCTGAGCGGGTGCCAGGGCGCGGAGAGGAGGCGACCTGCCCAGAAGTGCGGCGGCCCGACGGCGGCTCAACGGCGGGGAAGCTGCCAGGGATGGTGGCGCCTTCTTCCAGGCTGCTCTTTAAGCTCTCTTTCAGCGCCTTGCTCATCTCCTCGGCATTGGGGTAGCGCGCCTGGGGTTGCTTTTGCAATGCTCTTTTGATGACGGTTTCCAGCGAGCGGGGGATGCGTGGGTTGTAGATGGAGGGCGGCGGCGGAATTTTGTTGGCGTGCTGCATGGCGACCTGCACCGCCGAACTGCCGATAAACGGGGGGCGCCCCGCCAGCATCTCATAGAGCACAACGCCGAGCGAGTAGAGGTCGCTGGCCGGGCTGAGCGTTTCGCCACGCGCCTGCTCTGGCGCGAGGTAGTCGGCGGTGCCCAGCACAATGCCGCTGTTGGTTAAGCCTGCCGCTTCCATGACGCGCACAATGCCAAAGTCGGTCAGCTTGGCCTGGCCGTCCGGGGTGATCATGATGTTTTGGGGTTTGATGTCGCGGTGAATAAATCCCTGGGCATGCGCTACCTGGAGCACCGAGCACATCTGGCAGGTGATGTCTATGGCTTCTTCTGCCGAGAGCAGGTGTTTTTCTGCCAAAAGCTGCTTCAGGTTGACGCCTTCGACATATTCCATGATTAAAAAGTGTTCGTTGCGCTCTTCCAGAAAGTCGTAGACGGTGACGGCGTTGGGGTGCGAAAGGCGGGCAGCAGCGTGCGCCTCCCGCCGAAAGCGCTCAACAGCGTTACTATCGCTTTTGGCAAGGGAACGCAAGACTTTGATGGCGACAATGCGTTCAACCCGTGTA
>DATBGS010000084.1:0-81854 GCA_036557885.1 Ktedonobacterales bacterium | reverse complement strand
CGCTCTCCACGATACAAGCTATTTTTTCTCTTGCAAGGCTGCCACGCCTGGGAGCGTGCGCCCTTCCAGAAACTCCAGCGAGGCGCCGCCACCCGTTGAGACGTGCGACATCTTGTCGGCGGCTCCAGCAGCCTCCACCGCTGCCGCAGAATCGCCGCCGCCAATCACGGTGGTGGCGCCGTGTTTGGTGATCTCGGCCAGTGTCTCGATGATGGCGTTGGTCCCTTTGGCAAAGGCGGGGAACTCCGCCACGCCCAGGGTGCCGTTAAAGACGACGGTTTTGGCGCCCCTGAGCGCCTGGCGAAACTCCTCAACCGTTTTGGGGCCAATATCCAGGATGCGCCAGCCAGTGGGCACCTCATTGGCAGCAACTATCTGGCTGTTGGCATCGGCGGCGAATTTGTCGGCCAGCACCACATCCACCGGCAGCAGCAACTGCTTGCCCAGTCGCCCGGCGTCAGACATGAGGCGTCGCGCCTCGTCTAGCTTGTCGTCTTCCACCAGCGAATCGCCAACCTCGTCGCCTTTGGCCTTGAGGAAGGTGTTTGCCATTGCGCCCCCAATCAGCACCGCGTCGGCCAGTTGCAGCAGGCGATCCAGCACGCCGATTTTGTCCGAGATTTTGGCGCCGCCCACAATTGCCACCAGCGGGCGTTTGGGCTGCTCCAGGGCGCTGCCCAGGTAGTCCAGTTCCTTCTCCATCAGGAAGCCAGCATAGCCTGGCAGGATATGCGCGATGCCCTCGGTGGAGGCGTGCGCGCGGTGCGCGGTGCCAAAGGCGTCGTTGATGTAGACCTGCCCCAGCGCTGCAAGCTGGCGGGCAAAACCGGGGTCGTTCTTTTCCTCTTCCTTGTGGAAGCGCAGGTTCTCCAGCAGCAGCACCTCGCCCGGCTGAAGCGCCTGGGCCATCTGCGTGGCCTCCGGGCCAATGCAATCAGGCGCCATCTTTACCGGGCGCTTGAGCAGATGGGAAAGCTGCTCGGCCACCGGCTTGAGGCTGAACTTTTCGACGCGCTGCCCATCTGGTCGGCCCAGATGAGACATGAGGATCACCGCCGCGCCGTTGTCCAGCAGGTAGTGGATGGTGGGCAGGGCGGCGCGGATGCGCGTATCATCCGCGACCTGCCCCTCTTTCAGCGGCACATTAAAATCTACGCGCACGAGGACGCGCTTCCCACGCACATCCACGTCACGCAGGGTTGCTTTATTCATGAGATTGCCCCTTGAGAAAGCCGCTCAAGCCGCTAAAATCCGCCTTTCTTGCTCAGAAACTCCACCAAATCGGATACGCGGCAGGAGTAGCCCCACTCGTTGTCATACCAGGCGATGACTTTGGCAAAGTTATCGCCAATGATCATGGTGGAGTCGCCATCTACAATGGCGGAATGGGAGTCGCCCCGGAAATCAGTCGAAACCAGCGGCTCATCGGTGTAGTCCAGAATGCCCTTCAGCGCTCCTTTGGCGGCTTCCTTAAAGGTTTGATTGATGCTGTCGCGGCTGGCAGGCTTTTTGAGCGTCGCCACCAAGTCAATGATGGAGACAGTGACCGTTGGCACGCGCAGCGAGAAGCCATCAAACTTGCCCTTCAGTTCTGGAATGACCAGCGCGACGGCTTTGGCTGCCCCCGTTGTGGTCGGGATGATATTTGCGCCAGCGGTGCGGGCGCGGCGCAGGTCTTTATGCACCTGGTCTAGAATGCGCTGGTCGTTGGTGTAGGAATGGACGGTGGTCATCAGCGCTTTTTCAATGCCAAAGTGGTCGTTGAGCACCTTGGCGACTGGCGCCAGGCAGTTGGTGGTGCAGGAGGCGTTAGAAATAATGTGGTGTTTGGCCGGGTCGTATTTCTCCTCGTTCACGCCCAGCACCAGGGTGATGTCTTCATTTTTAGCGGGCGCGCTGATGATGACCTTGCGCGCGCCGCCCTTGAGATGGGCGCTGGCTTTTTCCGCATCGGTAAAGAGGCCGGTGGATTCCACGACCAGCGAGGCGCCCAGGTCGCCCCAGGGAATGGCCGCCGGGTCGCGCTGCGCGGTCACTTTGATGCGCTTGCCATTGACAATCAGGTCGTTGCCATCCACCCCAACTTCTCCAGGGAAACGGCCATAGGTGGAGTCGTATTTCAAGAGATGGGCATTGGTTTCTGTATCGGTGATGTCGTTGATGGCGGCTACCTCGATGTCGGGGTGGCGCTCCAGAAGTGCTTTGAGGGTCTGGCGGCCAATGCGACCAAAGCCGTTGATGCCAACACGAATTGCCATATCGAAATGTTCCTCTCGTTCTCTCGCTATTTCACTGCTGGTAGAAAGGGTGAGGGCTTCCAACCAACCTTCAGTATAGCATGAATCCGTTACTAACGCGGTAACGTAAGGGAAGCCGCATGTGGCATGCCACGAAGCTGCGGCCTACTTTTTGCAAGTGAGGGCAGTAATGCTTGCCAGGATGCTTCAAGCAGGCGTGATCATCGGAGATGGCACCTGACTGAGGCATTCCAGACAACAAGGGTACGCGCTTCATGGCCGACAGTTTTATTAGCTCACATACAACGGCACCACTGCCAGCCACCTCACCGAAGCCGCTTCAGCGCGAGTTATTGGAGAGCGCCCGGCAGCTTTCGGCTGAGGCGTCGCAGTTTGCCTATGAGTGGCAGGGCGCCTGGCCCGACCAGGCAGCGGCAGGCGATCTGGATGCATGTGTTGAAGCTATGCGCATGGGGATTGATCGGCTGGTGGCTGAGCTTGGCCGGGACGAAGGGCCAGCAGAGACAGAGGTCGCAGGACTGATTGGCGCTTTGTTGGGGACGACGACTGAGCCGGGACCGTTCAGGCACATACAGGCGCTTACGCAGGGTGATGGAAGCGGTGCCTCGGCGGAGCAGCAAAAACTGCTGAGCGAAGTGGAGGTGCTGCGCATCCAATTTAACGCTTTGCGCACAGAGTGGCAGGATTATCTCTCGGTAATGACGGCCTTGTACCACGCGAGCGGCCCTCACCCGGTGCTTCAGTCGCCTCGGCCAGCAGCGGAGGAGGGGGAATTCGTACCAGTGGATGGGAGCGGGGCGCCTCCAGTGTTCGCGCCGCTCTCGCCTGTGGGAGGAGCGACGCCGCGCCGCCAGACTACCGACGCCTTCCTGCTGGTGCCGAAAAGAAGGCGTTGGCGGATGAGTGAGCACACCCGGCGCGAATTGCGCGAGACGCTCACCATTTGCGCGACGCTGGGAGGGGTGCTGCTGGTGCTGATGAGTTTAGGGTATCTGGCGGTCACGCATCTTCCACAAGAACAGAAACCATTCGCAGCTACTCCCGCCCCGACCCGTACTTCCCCTCCTGCTTCTTCTGCCCCCAACCCGACCTGGACGTCGCAGCCCTTTCCCACAGCAACCCTGTCTATGCCTCCTACTGCTACGCTGGCTCCTCAGCCAACAGCCACCATGCCTGCTTCGACTGGACTGGCGCAACTGACGGTGAATCCACCCGTCTTACTGGTGCCCTGCCCTGGCGCGGGCGCGGGAACACTGCAACTGGTCAATACCAGCACGCAGCTATTACACTGGACGGCGCGCACGAGCAGTCTTTCGGGAGGGAACCCAGGCATTGCGCTGGATGTGGCCCAGGGAAGTCTGGAGGCGGATGGGGTCGCCTTTATCAATGTCACGGCGTTGGCAGAGGGCGCGCAGGGTAGCATCACCATTGTCTATAACAGTGCTGCCAGCCCCGCTACGGTGACTTACACCGTGAGTTGCTAAGAGCGCCTAAGAAAACCAGCGCAGGAGCTGGTGCCTGCCGTGCCGGGGAACGCTGCACCGGCAGGTCGCCGGGGCTACAAGCGACACGCCCTATACACAAGCACGTTTTCTGAGACTCCCCTGGCTAAAGCCAAGGGGTTCTTGGTGGCGCTCCCGTTCTTCCAACCACTCCCAAAGGGTAGCTGGCTCTTGCGGGAGGTTCCCAAGACTTTGGGGCAGACGCGCTCCGGCACGGGGAATACCCATGCTTCGGGGCAAGACCTGCCCCTCATTCGCGCGTTGAACCTGTACCTCTATTGCTGCCCGCACGCTCGTCTCCAAACGTTCCCAGTCAGACTGGGCAATAGAGGGGCGTAGAGTCTTCAGATCAAGAAAAGCCGCCAATGCCGCAGAGTACAAATCCCGCTGCACCGGCCCGATACCGCATGGGCATTCGTGCCAACGAAGAGACAATGGCTTTTTCACTAGGGCACCACAGCCATGACACAATTGTGACAGTTTGGTTGAGCGGGTAGGGACTTCATGGAGGATGCCGCCCGTGCTTGCAACGGTGCGTTCTAACCATGCTAGAAACATTCCTGGTGCACGAAGCCCTATGCTCTTGCCGTACTGTTTTTGCCACGCTTTATAGCTGAGTTTTTCTGTGTTGATCGTGTTCCCCACCGCTACCACTTCATGCACCAACTTCCCATGCAAGCTCTTGCGATAGGCAGCCAGTTTGCGTTCTTGATTCGCCACGCGCCGTCGTGTCGCCTTATATCCCTGGCTGTCATGCCAGGTCAGACGACCCTTCTTACATTGGCCCTTCTCCTCATAGTTCTGCGGGTTATTGGCGCGGCGTTGCCGGTCCATCTTGCGCTGCAACCGTCTCTTGACTTTGACGTTGGGGGCAAGTTCAGCACAGAAGGTTTCCAGGCGGGCCATGCCCTGCTTGGGCACAATAGCAAGAGTTGAAGGGCCAATATCCAATCCCACCGTTTCTTTGCCCACTGTGTGCTTGGGCTTTTGATAGGGGACACCTTCTAAGGCCAATTGCGCGTAGTAGCGATAGCCGTCTCTCTCTGCCCCTTGAGCACGTAGACTGGAGGCTTTGCGTCGGAGCAGACGAACATATTTGATGCGATGCTTCAACCCATGTTGTACGACAGGATCATGCCACTCAATCAGGGCACGATACTGCTCCTGCCCCCACACTAACCATCCCTGATTCCCTTCTTTGGGCTGCTGCATACAGAAGCGAATGCCGCTCTTGTTTGTTTTGCCTTCGAGACTATCTAATCCACGTCCCTTGCTCCGAAAACGCACCCGCTTCGCCTGGCCGACACACACACGATTCACAGCGCGATAAGCGCGCGTGGCAAGGGTCTGGGCGGTATTGGCATCCAGGTGGTCAGCAATCCAGGTCGTGTTGGCGCCCGTTGCAAAGAGATGCAAAGCATATTCGCTGAAACCGTGTGCCTTGCGAAGCGCGGTAAAGATCTCTTTGCGCGCCTGTTTCTCTGAACGGGGAATCAGAAGTGCCTGTTGCCATCCCTCACTTGCACGCATACGCCGCAAGCGTTTCATGGCTTCACACAAGAGTGCGTTGTACAGATGACGGGCCGCTTCAAAATGCCCACGCAACTGCTTCGCCTGCCCATCTTTCACCGAGAGCGGTAGTTCCAGCAGGAACGTAGATGTTCTTTTGGGCTTTTCGTCGTCTTGTGTCTTGCGCTTCTTCACACCCACAATTATAGCATATGTTTTCGGTAACTGCAAGTCATTTTGCATACTGATTTCATGTGCTATAATTGATTCGAGGAGAGAACTCCAAAGAGGAGCGTAAAAAATGGCTGAAGAACGGAAAGAACTGACGATCAAAGAGGCGAGGGAGGCGTTTCCTGCGCTGGATTTGCAAAACACCGTTCTTTCGCAGTATCTCAAGGTCGGGCGTCTCAAGGGACGCAAAATCGGGAACACCTGGGTCATTGATGTCGAGGATCTGAAGCGTTTTCTGGCAACGCCCCGCAAGCCAGGACCGCCTGCCGGTCAACCAAAAAAGTCGAGAGACGGAGGCCATTCCTCCCCGGCTTAAAAGCGCGGGGCTTCCTGGCCTCTTTCCTGTGAGCGGTTCTAAGGCGCTGTGTGGCTTGATGGCAGATTACACAGGCTTGGCAATAGGCCGGAAGAAGCGGATAGAGGGTATCAGGATGAGGATCAAACCCGTGATGCCAATCACCGCCATCCCGCCAATAGAAGCCGCCAGCGGTGCGCTGGTCAGCGCTGCCATACTGCCAGCCTCAAACTGACCGAGCATTGGCCCACCGATGGAAAAGACGGCAGCCGCCGAGCTTACCCGCCCCCGGAACTCGTCTGGGGTGCCAAGCTGCACCACCGCGCTGCGCAGCACGGTGCTGACCATATCAGCCACGCCAGAAGCGGCCAGGAAAAGCAGGCCCAGCGCAAACGACCAGGAGAAGAGGCCAAAGAGCAGAATGCACAGCCCATAGGCGGCAATGGCGAGCGCGATGCCCAGGCCCTGGCGCCGGATGCGGGCAATGGGGCCGGAGAAGAACGCAGCCAGCACTGCGCCAACCGAGAAGGCCGCCTGTAAGAATCCCAGGCCCTCTGGCCCAACCGCATAAATGCGCGCGGCATAGACCGGGAGGAGGCTGCGTGTGGTGCCCAGGAACATCGCAAAGAAGTCCAGCAGCATCACCGCGAGAATCACCGGGTGGCTGCGTAGGAAGCTGAAGCCTTCCAGCAATGAGGCCAGCCCAGGTGCGGTACGCTGCTCACCTGGGCGCCCATCCACGCGCATCATGATCAAAGCAATCACGACGCACAGGAACGAGGCGACATCAAACCAGTAGGCGCCAGCGACGCCCAGCCCGGCAATGGCAAACCCGCCAAGCGTTGGCCCGACAATCGTTGCCAGGTTAAACATGAGCATGTTGAGCGAGTAGGCATTGGTTAACTGCTCATTGGGCACTATTTTTGAGATCAGAGCCTGCCTGGTCGGGAAGTCAAATGCCCCAACCGCTGAGGAGATGAAGGCAATGGCGTAGATCAGCGGGATGTTGATGAGATGAAAAGCCGTCAGGAGCGCCAGCGCTGCGGAACACAACGCCAGCATGATCTGTGTAAACAGCAGCAGCTTGCGCCGATCAACCGCGTCAGCAATGACGCCGCCTACAAGCGAGAAAGCCATCGTGGGGATGGCCTGAAATAGCCCCAACGCGCCCACCTGAAACGCCGAGCCACTGAGTAAATACACCTGCCAGGCAACCGCTACCATGCGCATCTGCGTGCCTGCTGAGGAGACAAGCTGCCCGGACCAGAGCAGGCGAAAATCACGATAATTGAGCGCTTGCCAGGGGCCAGCCGCCACAAAGCGAGTCAATGCCTGGCTCGAACTCAGGCGGCGTGTATTTTCGGGTTGAGCGAGAGAGAGCGGGGGCGCGAGGTCGCTGATGGATTCTTCGCCTGGTCCTGTGGGTGCAACGTTCTCGTTTACGTAAGGCATGACGCCAGTATACACGATAGCGAGCGTTTTCTCAAGGGGATGCCACCTTTTCCAGCGGCGGCACGTCTGTACATATACGTAATCTTGATGCGAAACTACGTCATTTATCGGATGTGCCAGGCGGCAAGAGCAGGTACAATAGCACTAGTGGATGGTGAAGTGGGCGAAGGGGGACGAAGTTTTTGGCAGAGAGCTATCGCACTTATCCTTACTCGTGCGCTGATTTGGAAGGGGAGAACCTATGGTTCAGACATTCAAACGCATTTATCTGTACACCGCAGCGTCGTTTGCGCTGCTCTTTACTGCCGTTGTGACAAGGAATCTGCTTGAAGACCTGTTTCAACTGGCGGGTTTGGGACCAAATTACCCAGCAGAATTTGGCATAGTATCTCCTACACCTGATTCTGCCATCATCAAACAAGACGCGCTCTTCTTTGTCATCGTCTTGCTGGTCATCGGGCTAGGCTTTGGCGGGGTCCATTACTGGCTGATTCGCCGAGATGCGCGCTCCGATCCTGGGGCGCTTGGGGGCGGAACCCGTCATTTCTTTGTGAATATCTTGATGGCGGCCACCGCGCTGATTGCGGTTTCCAATGCCCTTTCTGTCCTGGGCAGAGTGGGTGAAACCAATTCATGCTGCTTCAATAATGCTGATTCTCTGGCCTGGTCTGTCGTGTTTACGCTGGTGTTCTTGTATATGGAGTGGGAACGACGCCAGGCGCAGCCGGTGGGGCGCGCGGCCAACCTGATGCGCCAGATTCATGAAAATGCCCTCCAGGGCATTTTGCTGATTCTTGCCAGCGCCTTTGTCTTCTATGCGCTCACTGAAGTTGTGCAATATGTGCTGGTGCAGAGCGGCGTGTTGGCGGTGGATTGCAGCAGCATAGGAAGCTTCGGCCTGTGCGAGACGCCGGTAATCCTGGGACCGGCATTGGATGCCCTGTTTGCCATTGCAGCCTGGGGCTTGTATGTATGGCTGGGCTTCTGGGATCAGCACTCAGTGCTGCGTTGGATTTTGCGCTTTGTGATCTACGCCTATGGCGTTGGCTGGCTGCTGGTTGGGATAGAGTCGCTGGTGCAGACAGTGGTAGAAAGCGCGCTGGGTGTTGGCGACACCTGGCAGGTTGCGCAAAGAGATGGCCTGCCGTTTATTGGTGAGCTTGTGACGGGTGCTCTGATTGCTCTGCCCTACTTTTTCTGGATTCGCCGGGTGAGCGCGGCTTCCCCGGCGTCCAGGCAGGCCAGCGAACAAGGCTTGCTGGCGGTTCCGGCTGGGTTGAGCGCGGGGCTGTTCCTGGCTGGTCTGGCAATGCTGCTCAGTGGACTGGTGGAGCAGCTTCTGCCGGGCGGCTCTCCCCCCAGTCCAGAGGGCTGGGCGGTGGCGTGGGCGCTGCTGGTGGCGGGCCTGGGCTATATTCCGTTCTGGGTGCTGCTGCGGCGCATTTCCGACCCGGCGCGGGGTGGCCCCGTGATTCCACGGCGTGCCTATGTGCTGGTGCTGCTGGCAGGCACCGCAATTGCAGCGGTTGGCCTGGCAGTTACGGCAATCTACCAATTCCTGGCTGTCTATCTGGGCATTGGGCAAAGTGACGATCTGTCGGCACGCCAGGCGCTGGTAGCGGTGGTGGTCGTCGGAGCAACGGCCCTCTACCATCTGTGGCAACTGCGCGCTGACCTGCGCGTGCTTCACGCGCGCCAGGCTGCCACGCAGCCTGCGCCAGCACCAGGGGAGTTGGAGGCAGTGGCGCCTGAGATAACCGCAGCCCCAGCGCCCAACGGTGCCAACGAGACGCTGGAAAGCATTTTGAGCGAGGTGGCGGCTGGTGCGCTTGAGCCTGCAACGGCGGCAACCCGTATTCGTTCGCTGCCGATGCTGTAATTCCCCAAGCGTTCCTCTGGCGAGAGGCCAGGCTCCCTGTCAAGGGCAGCCTGGCCTCTCGTCGTTGCCAGGTGTTGGAATCTGTGCTCTCATCAAACCTGGCCTGGTGAAATGTCTGCTCTCTTTCCTGTGCAGAGCAGAGGCGATATAATGTGTACGAAAAGTGCAATGATGTATTTATTCTTCAAGATTGTCTGGGCCAGAAGTGGAACGGGAATGCTATGAGCGTCAAACGTACAACACCACTATCGTCGCACGCGGCTTCATCGGAAGATGAAGCCTTGCCAAAAGAAGCAGCTTTAGAGAATTATCTCACCGATGAAGACCTGGAGCGCCCGGAATTACTCATCAATCGTGAATTAAGTCTGCTGGAGTTTAATCGGCGCGTGCTGGAAGAGGCGCAGAACCCGCGCCATCCCTTGCTGGAGCGGCTAAAATTTCTGGCGATTTTTGAAACCAATATAGATGAGTTTTTTATGCTGCGGGTGGCGGCGCTGCGCGAACAGCAGGCGGCACAGGTGGCTGACCGTTCCCCCGATGGTATGACGCCAGGCGCCCAGCTTTCGGCCATCCGCCAGCGTCTGGTGCCGATGATTGCCGAGCAGCGGCGCATCTTGCTGGAAACGCTGCTGCCGGAGTTAGCGCGGCAGGGGATTCGCATCTTAAATTATGAGGAGTTAGATGACGCCCAGCGTGAAACAGCCTCAGCCTATTTCGATCAAGAGGTTTTTCCTATCCTCACGCCGCTGGCAGTGGACCCTGGGCACCCCTTCCCCCATATCTCTAATCGCAGCCTGAATCTGGCGGTGGTCTTGCGCAGCCAGCAGGGACGCGAACGTTTTGCGCGCATTAAGATTCCCCCGATGCTGCCACGTTTTGTGCCTGTTCCGCCCGCGCTGGAGGAAGCCGACGAAGAACCAAAGAAGGAAGATCGTCTCTCCGGTGCGCTGTCGGTGGCGCTGGCCGAAGCCGAAGCAGCAGAAGCTGCCTCAGATGCCTCTACTCCGCCAATTCCTGTCGGCCCGGTTCAGCAGGAGCGGCTGGTGTTTGTCTGGCTAGAGCAGGTCGTAGCGGCGCACCTGGAGACACTCTTTCGGGGGATGGAGATTGTGCAGGCGTTTCCGTTCCGGGTGCTGCGCGATGCCGAGATCGAGATTCGAGAAGATGAAGTCTCCGATCTGCTGGAAGTGATTGAGCATGGCTTGCGCGAGCGCCGCTTTGGGGCAGCGGTGCAAATCTGTGTGGATACCAGCATGCCTGGCCCCATTCGCTCGCTCTTGCTTGATTACCTGGAACTCAACGCGGAAGATATGGTCGTGGTGGCCGGACCATTGGGTCTGGGCGATCTGATGGACTTGCATCGGCTGGAGCGCCCGACGCTGAAAGACCCGCCGCTGGTACCGCGTCTGGTGAGCGAGCTTGCTCCTGGCCGCGATCCGTTTGCGGCGATTGCCCAGGAAGACCTGCTGCTGCATCATCCCTACGACTCGTTTAGCGCGGTGGCCGAGTTTATCCAGTCTGCTGCGCGTGACCCGCAGGTGCTGGCAATCAAGCAAACGCTCTATCGGGTGGGCAGCGATTCGCCAGTGGTGCGGGCGCTGCTGGAGGCGATTGAGCGCGGCAAGCAGGTGGCGGTGCTGGTGGAACTCAAGGCGCGCTTTGATGAGGAAAACAATATCGAGTGGGCGCGGGCGCTGGAAGAAGCCGGGGTGCATGTGATTTATGGCCTGGTGGGGCTGAAGACACACGCGAAGCTGGCGCTGGTGGTGCGCCGCGAGCGCGACGGGTTGCGCCGCTATGTGCATCTGGGCACCGGCAACTACAATGCCTCTACCGCGCGGGTCTATGAGGATTTTTGTCTGCTGACCTGCAATCCAGATTTTGGCGAGGATGTGACGGAACTCTTTAACGCGCTGACCGGCTATTCGCGCCAGACAGAATACCGCAAGCTGTTGGTGGCGCCGTTGTCGCTGCGGCGGGACATTCTGGAGCGAATTGAGCAGGTGATGGAGCGCCATCAGGCGGGCGCGCCGGGGCGTTTGATCTTCAAAGTCAACGCGCTGGTGGACCCGGAGATGATTCAGGCGTTGTATCGCGCTTCGCGCGCGGGCGTGCGCGTGGATTTGATTGTGCGCGGGATTTGCTGCTTGCGGCCAGGGGTGCCGGGTGTGAGCGAGCATATTCGCGTGATCAGTCTGGTGGGGCGCTTTCTGGAACACAGCCGCATGTATTATTTTGCCAATGGAAGCGGCCTGAAACGCGAGGAGCAACTGTATCTGGGCAGCGCCGATCTGATGGAACGCAACCTGGATCGTCGCGTGGAGGCGCTCTTCCCCATTGAGCAGCCGCGCCTGCGCGAAATGCTGCGCGATAAGGTGCTGGAAGGGCTGCTCAGGGATACGGCCAATGCGCGCGAACTCCAGCCGGATGGCTCGTATATACGACGACGCCCGGCTGAAGGCCAGGCGCCGCTGGATATGCAAGTCTGGTTTGCCAGCAATCCCTTACCTGTTGGTTGATCACCTCAGAATTTGCCCCCCCTGCTCCTGGAGCATACCCCAGGAGCACGCTCAACCTGCATCAACCACTAGCTGCCGCAACTGCCGTTGGCGTGCGCGGTATTGGCGCCATTAAATTCATTGCTGCCAGCCTGCGCTTGTGGCGCGTTGGGCGTCAATGTGTGCGCCGCTGGATTGGTGGCCCAGAGGATGCCCCAGCGATAGAAATAGTGGGCATCGTTGGCTGTTTCAAAAATTTGCAACCCGTCTTCCGGGTTGAAGTTGGTGTTATCCACTGCGCCGATACACTTGAAGGTCAGCGCGTTAGCAGGCGAGGCCGGAAGCACCGCTGCAATGGCGTAATAGAGCGCGTAATCGTTTTTGGAGGGGCCGCTAAAATCGGTGGCGACATCCTGCCCGCCGCTGGTCTTGAGGGTAATGCCCGTTGTGCTGATCTGTATCGCGCCTTTATCATCCGCCCCAGGCACCATCTGAAGGGCAAACTGGGCGGCGGGCAGCGCCGTTGGCGAGTAGGTTGCGAGCGTTTTGCCAGCGGCATCCTTAAACGTCACGACCGGCACCAGGGTAACGGCGGCAGGCTGGAAGGGCGATTTGGTGGTGTCGCTGCCCTGGGGAAGCTGGCTGGTAAACGTCTTGGGGTCCAGCCCATTGAGGGTATAGCTGATGCTGATGGTCAGAGCGCCGCCAGCAGTGGCCGCTTTGGTCCCAGAAATATAGTGATCGCCGACTACTCCAGGGTCTGGCTGGGTGGCCGGGCTAAACTGTTGGATGGCCGCAGTGAGCGCGTCAGCGCTGGGGGCAAGCCAGGCTACCCAGGGATTGGGGCCAGCCTTAATAGCAACGCTGCCGGTAAAGTCAGCAAAATTATCAGCGTGAATGGTGAGAGCGTGGCTGCCAACGGAGAGGCCGTCGAGCGTGGCCGTCGCAAATCCGCCGTTTTGTCCGGGTTGGACCGCTACCGTCTGATTATCTACCGTCACTTTGGCAGTGGGCACGTTGACCTCAAGCGACAGGGTACCAGTGTTGCCGGTGGGCTGATTGGAAGAAGATGAGTTGCCCAGGCCAGGGATATGCGCCAGGACGCGCTGGCGCACACTGGGCACCGCCACAATCGCTCCCCCCAGCACCACAATTAGCAGCAGCAGTGATAAGAGCAGCCGGGTGCGCAGGGGATTGGGGGGTTTACGGGCGGGAGTCTCAACCACCCAACCGCCATTCCGCGTGGTGGTTCCTGCTGCTTTCCCTTTGCCTGACCTCCCTGAGCCGAGCGATCCGCTGGACCTCCTCTGGCCTGGAGAGGCCAGAGGGCGCCCGCCGGGTGTCCACTCCTCATCGTCATAGTCGTCCTGCCCGGACCAACTGCGCTGCGAGCCACTTCCGTTGCGCTGGGCAGATGGCCCCCGCCCGCCCTGGCGTCCCGCGCCGGGCACATCGAGCGGCGAAGAGACACTTCTGCTGGGCCGCGCATTCTCTGGTCCAAGCCAGCGCTGTTCTTCCGCTTCCCAGCTTTGCCCCCTTCCTGCTGGCCTTTGCCCACCTGAGCCGATTGACCCGCTGGGTCGGCGTCCAGCGGGGTTGCCGTTCTGATAGCCATCGCTGGTTGGTCGCGCTCCTCCCGATGTGGCCGAGGGATTCATCGGCCCAGAGGGTCGGCGTGGTTGGTAGGTGGAGGTGCTGGATGGTCCCCATCCATCTGATTGCGGGCGCGAAAGCTGCCCAGATGTGCCAGGGCGCTGTTGGGATGGCCGCTGATTTCCAGCCGCAGGGATGCGCGGCTGGCTGCCGCTTGAGTAGTTGGTCTGGCCGGAAGAGCGATTGCTGCTGCCTGGAGCGGCGCCGTTTGGAGGACGGCCAGGGCGCTGTGAAGAAGAACCGGTAGCTGGTTCATTGTCGCGTTGACCACCCCGGTTGGGAGAATACGGCCACTGATCGTCTTGCATACAAAAGCCGCCTTTCGCTCTATCTCTCCAGGCGCTTCTTCAGCAGGGGGTGTTTGTCAGATGTTGGCGCCTGGTGTGTTGTTCTGCCCCTTTGCTTCCTTGCCCCCTCTTCGTCAATCGCTCACAAGCGAGCGCTTCCTGGCTGATCGTCTCCTATGGTAGGGCTAAGTATAGACCGTCCTGTGGCAACAGGCCAACAAAACCTGTGTAGACAGCCCAAATTGGCTATAGCCTGATGCGCTGCTCCGCTTCCTGGGACGCAAAATGTGTAAGCATGTGCCAGCCTGAATACTACTGCGCAAGGTTGCTATTTTTCCATTGTTCGAAAAGGCGCAGCAGGTGCTCTTTTGTCTCTGGAAAGGCAGGCTCCTGGGACAATGCGCGCAGCAAGGTGATGGTTTGTTGAATTTGGAGCAGATAGGTTCGGCAGCCAGGGCAATCAGCGAGATGGGCCTCCATGTGTGCCTGCGTCTCGGCGAGCAGGGCATGCTCAAGATAGCCAGTGACCAGCTCAACCACTTCTTTGCAACTGAGTTCGTTTGCAGTGTTCATAACATGTTACTCGTCTTTGAGGTAATTCTCCAACGCCTGCCGCACCTGGGCGCGGGCGCGGTGGAGCAGCACGCGCTGATTTGCCTGGCTGATATTCAAGAAGTTACAGACTTCATCGGAAGACCACCCCTCAATGTCTCGCAGCGTTATTACCTCGCGTTGGCTGGGCGAGAGCGCCTGAATCGCTTGCTGGATGCGGCCTTGTGTCTCCAGCGAAAGCAGCCGGTCTTCAGGGATGTCCTCCCAGCTTTGCGGAAAGGAAACCCAGTGCCCCGGCCACTTTGGATGATCGGGCGGCAAAAAGCGCTGTGGGTCAACGGTTGGCTCTCCATCATCCTCGCCTGCCTCTGCGAGCGCCGAGAACGGAATGCTGCGCCCCTCGCGCAGGGCGTGTGTTTTGGCGCGGTTCATCAGGATGCGAAAAATCCAGGTTTTGAGCGAGGCGCGCCCCTCGAACTGGCGAATGCCTTGCAAGACGCCCACCCAGGTTTCCTGCACGGCCTCTTCTGCTGCTGCGCGATCTGGCAGATAGACCTGGGCCAGCCGCAGCAGCGCGGGATGATAGCGATCAATGAGCGAGGTGAATGCCTGCTCGTCACCCTGGCGCAGCGCCTCCACCAGCCGCGCCTCCTCGGAGACACCAGCCGCGTCTGAGGGTGGCGCCCCTTCGACGTGCTGTTGGCCGCCAGTCGGCTCTGGCGCGTCTCCGGTGTGGTGCGCGTGTTGGCTCATGACTTCCTACCCTTTGCGCTTTACCTCTGCCCTCTGGCATTCTCAACTGTGTAAGAGGGCAGGCTGCCTTCGCTGTGTTGCAGGAAGTATTATAAACGTTCATAGAAGACATAGTCTCTTCCTGAGTTTTTCTGACTAGTATTGGCTTGCTTTCTTAGGGCAAGTATGCTAAACTTTCGGTGGTGTTGGCCTTGCCAAAGCAATCGTGTTTGGCAGTTCCAAGGTAAAGCGTTCCCTTGGGTAAAAGCACGAGCGTTCTGCAAGAAGGCGGAATTGCCCACCAGTGCCAGTGACCTCTGGTGGTCAGTGTGAAAAGCACGCCGAGAGCGGTTAAACCTGTTCAAGGTACTATAGCGCGGCAAGCAGGTGGGACCAGGGCGAGGTAAACAAGCTCGTGAGCAGTCCCAAAACAACACAAGTAATCCCTGACGCTTCCGCGGTGAGAAGCAGGGGGATAGAGGCCCCCGTAGTTGGGCCAGTATGGGCGATGTGTTCAAGGTGAGTCCAGTCCTGGGCACTGGCTGAACCATCAAGCGTACCAACCTATCAATAGCTTACTATTGGGCGGAAACTATAAAGCTGCACACTGCATACCGTCAACCGTGACCGCTAGATAGCCATTGCCTCCTCGCCGCGCATACCGGCCCTGGGCAGACCACTTGCCAGCGGCTCCACATAGCGGCGAATTGCTAAAGCAACGGCAGCGCCCTCTCCGGCAGCGGAAGCGGCCTGTTTGGTGCTGTCGGCGCGGCAATCCCCGGCGGCAAAGATGCCGGGGATGTTGGTCTGGAGCATGCCATCCGTGACGATAAAGCCGCGCTCATCCAGCATCACCACGTCTTTGACAATGGCGGTGTTGGGCGTCAGGCCGATGAAGACAAACACGCCCCCAGGTTTGATTTCGCGTAGTTCCCCCGTGTGGGTGTCGCGCAGCACGACGGTTTCCAGCTTGGAGTTGCCCTTGAATTCGGCAGGGAGGGAGTTGGGCAGCACCTCGATTTGGGGGTGCTGCTGCACTTTCTCCACGACGACCTTGCTGGCCGAAAGCTGCGGCGAGCGCGTGGCAATCGTGACCTTGCTGGCAAATTTGGTGAGGAAGAGGCTTTCTTCGCCCGCCGAGTTGCCGCCGCCAATGACCAGCACGTCTTTGCCGCGATAAAACGGGCCGTCGCAGGTGGCGCAGAAATGCACGCCCGCGCCGATAAAGTCTTCTTCGCCGGGGATGCCCAGTCGCCGATAGGTGGAACCCACCGCCAGCAGCACGCTCCAGGCGCGGTATTCGTTGCCATCGGCGGTGCGCACGACGCGGTACATGCCATCAGTGCCGACATGTTCTACTTCCTGGGCCGAGAGGATTTCGACGCCAAAGCGCTCGGCCTGCTGGCGCAGCCGGTCTGCAAACTCGCTGCCGGTGATGCCCTCTGGGAAGCCAGGGAAGTTATCCAGCCGCTCGGTGATGGCGGCCTGCCCGCCCACGCCGCCGCGCTCAATCACCAACGTTTCGATGCCTTCGCGGGCGGCATAGAGCGAGGCGGTCAGCCCGGCAGGGCCGCTGCCCACGACGATCAGGTCGTAAAAGCGATTTTTGGCGGCGGTTTGCAGGCCCAGCTTTTTTGCCAGGTCCGCGTTGGAGGGTTCCACCAGCGTTGAGCCGTCCTCGAACAGGATGACCGGAATACTTCGCTTGCCGTTGTTGACCTTTTCCACAAAGGCCAGGCCGTCTTTGTCGCTGTCCACATCCACAAACTTGTAATGCACGCGCTGCTCGCCAAAAAACTTTTTGCTGCGCTTACAATCGCTGCACCAGAGGGTGCCATAGAGGGTGATTTCTGTGTGGGACATGGGATTGTCTGCTCCTTCGCTCACCAGATGATCTTACAAGATGCCGTCGTATCTATGACGCTTTACCGATTAGTCTTGACGAGAGCAGATTCGTTACAAGGTTCTTTTTTGTTTTTGATGCGCAGCAGGGGAGCTTGTGGCCGAACGAACGACCCGTTTGCTGATATTTTACAATCTTTCTGTTCTTGCTGTGAAAGTTGAGAAATTGACTCAGAAATCTATTGACAGCTCTTCTTTTTTTGTATACTTCCCTCAGGCCAGCAATCTGATAAGCTCTTGTCTGTACGTCAGGTTGAGCCAGCATCTTGAGAGACAAGGAGGTTTCTGCTCCCCGGCGTGGATGACGCGCATCCCTCATTTTGTATCCCTGGCTCTTACATCTGGTTTCCCTCGCGCCCCTTGGTGGTTTTTGTGATCTTGCCTGTCTGCTAAAAGTGGCTGTGCTTTCTCCAAGCTGGATACTTCTCGACAAGCGCACAGATACTCTACAGAGAGGGCAGTTTCTTAGGAAGGGAACACAACAATGAAGCGATCAATTCGGTGGTATTTGATCAGAGGGGCAATGATGCTCTCAATGGCGCTGTTGTCCCTGGTCTTCACGGTTCACACAGCTTCGGCCTGGACTCAGCTATTAAATCCTTTTTCTAAGACTTTTATGGGAACAGGGTATTGTGGGATGGATCAGGATCATCCTTGTCTCTACTGGAAGGAGCCTCATAATACAAGTATCAATCTGTATTTCTATGAGGACCCTAGCTTGTGGAACGGCTTTGATCTACGTCCTGGTCTCACAACAGCCTCCCAAACCTGGAACGCTGCTCCAGCTTGGAATCCCTACATCTATTTTTGTAACCCATGCTCCCAAGGTACTAGTGGGTTGGTTGCAAAGTCCTCTACCATGCCCTGTAGTGTTCCAGCCGACACGTCGACATACTATAAGTACGGTACTGTAGAGGTTGGATACAACATCCCAGGAGGTGGAAAGCCCTGGACACAGATATACTATACCTTTATTACCACCACCTCCACGTACTTTAATCAATATATACAGTGGAACTGGGATGGGAATATAGATGCTGGGTGGTCATGCAGTAATACCTACGCGGATGGGCGTAATGTAGCGACACATGAGTCGGGGCATATCCTTGGTATCGGTCATACAGGCGATCAGACAGCACTCATGTGGTTTGGAACACAATCATTCTACCAACTCCAGAGCCAAGACCTTCAAGCGGTTGAGAACATTTACCCAGGTAATCAGCCGAGCAGCTAGATCACCAAGCGTTTCGCAATCGCTCATCACAGTAGGAGGAATTAATGGACACAAGGTATCATCGCAATCGTCATGCTTGGGTCGCAAGTTTGGTTCTAGTTCTGCTGGGAGCCTTGACTGCATGTTCCACTGCTCAGGTTGATCAACAACGGTCAAGCGATCTCCCAGAAAACGACACTGCAACGGCGCCTGCAACGGTTATTATTCGGCAAGAGTTGATGCGTATCCCTTTTACCTCCGCCCGGCTTATGTGCGGGTCTACGCTGGTGACTGATGCCACAGTCTCTGCTGTGGGGCAGGGACACTGGAACAACTCAAGTAACGCCCAGCCTTCCACAGTTGACCCTGATGCAATTCAAAGACAGGGGTATGTGATCTATACTCCTATTCACCTCTCGCGCATGGTGGTTTATGTGGACCACCGCACCCAGAAAGCAGGCGAATTGGTGTTGTATGGGGGGAGGGCAGGACAATACGAATATGACACTGACTTTCCCCAGGTAACACCGGGCCAAAGGTACTTGCTGGTTTTGATTCCTGGCTCAGATCAGCAGACATTGTACTATACTGAAAAATGGCTGATTGTCACCGATGCCTTTCCTATTGATGCGCAAGGGATTGTCACGCTTCAGCAGGAGTCAATTGAGCAAGGGGTCGTTTACCCCGCAAAGACAGCCCCACTCTCTCAGATCGCCCAGCAGCTTGCAGCTTGCAAGTAACGCCTCCTTCTGTCTAAAAGCCGCCGCGCCTTGCTCTTGCCAGACGCGGCGGCTCGCTGTATAGTGTGTCCATGCTGGCAATCGGGGAAAGTGCCAGCCGCTCGCCAGGAAAAGCAGCCATGACCCGAACAAGGAGGATGCGATGCAATTATCGAAGTGTTTCCCGCGTGTCTTATGGGTGGCTGGTGTGCTGGTGCTGATGCTGCTGTTCCTGGCTGGTTGTGCGCCTGCCAGCACTGCCTCCCCGCAGCCGACTGCTACGTCGCCGCAACCTACCGCCACTGACGTACCTCCGCAGGTATCCGCCTATACCGCAGCCTTTGGCGATTCCCTGTCCAGCGTCTCCATGAACTCTGCCAGCGAGGGCTGGGCGGTTGGGGATACTCGCGGGTCGCCGCTGCTATTACACAACGCAGGCGATCACTGGGACAGGATCACCAACGCGATTGGCGGTGCATTTCAGGCGAACGATGCCCCGTTGACCCAGGTAGTGATGGTTTCCGCGACGGAGGGCTGGGCTGTGGGCAGCTACCATGATCTGCACAACAACCTCTTTGGCCTGGTCCTTCACTACACCGGGGGCCGTTGGATGCCCCAGAAGACGCTCCCTAATGTAACACTGAACGGGCTGGCGATGCTTTCTGCCAGCGAAGGCTGGGCGGTAGGTGCGACCTATTATCAGCAAGGCGTTTTGCTGCATTACACAGGAGGCACCTGGAATGTGGTGTCTCTGGCGACATTGGCGTTGAATCATATCGTGATGACCTCGCCAACGGATGGCTGGATCGTTGGGCAGTCAGAGGAGAACAGCAATGCGGCCTGGCACTATGACGGGACCACTTGGACGGAGGTGGCGATTCCAGGGATGACCATCGTCAGCCAGATAGCGATGGTTTCCGCCAGCGATGGCTGGGCGGTTGGCTATAAGCTCCATTCCGGTGGAGCGCGCAATGCGCTCGCGGTAGACTCATCGGGCGCACCTGGGCCAACCGTCTTTGCGCATTATGATGGCAAGACCTGGACAGCGGTCCAAACTTTTACGCAAGATATGAACGTCACGAGCCTGTCGCTGGGTACGCCCAAGGACGGCTGGGCTGTGGGGACGTTTGCCACTCCCGATGGCGCAATTGCCACCACACATACGCTCTACCTGCACTACACAGGTGGGCGGTGGAAACAGGTGGATGGGCCAGATGACCCGAACGCAACTGGACTCAGTGTGGTGATGCTTTCGGCCAGCGATGGCTGGGCCGTTTCGGATGACGGCGCCATTCTGCGCTACCAGCAAAACGCCTGGAAGACGGTGGTTGGCCCAGGGAGCAAGTAATCGTATCGCCTTTCGCCTGGCTGTCGCTCACAAGCGTGAGCGGCGGCCAGGCGATTTTTCAAGGCTGAAATCTGTAACGTTTTCCTTGCTGCTGAGACTCTGAGGGCGGCTACCCTCAAGCTGAAGCGTTTTGGCTTCTTGATGAAAGTGCTGTTGTGGTCTATCATAAAGCCGAGATGAATAAGAGGCAGCAGTTCAGGAGGAAAGACATTTGACGACAACAGAAACTACCACAACCGCTCAGACCGCGCAGACGCCGCTTGATACGCTGAGCATCAATACGATTCGCATGCTCTCCGTTGATGGGGTGCAAAAGGCCAACAGCGGCCACCCAGGGACGCCGATGGGCCTGGCTCCGGTGGCCTACACGCTCTGGACGCGCTTCCTGAAGCATAATCCCACCGACCCGACCTGGCCTGACCGTGACCGCTTTGTGCTCTCCTGCGGGCATGCCTCGATGCTGATTTATAGCCTGCTCTACCTGACTGGATATGATCTACCGCTGGAGCAGTTACAGCAGTTTCGGCAGTGGGGCAGCAAGACCCCCGGCCACCCGGAGCATGGCCTGACCCCCGGTGTGGAGACAACCACTGGCCCGCTGGGGCAGGGCGTGGGCAACGCAGTGGGCTTTGCCATTGCCGAGCGGTTCATGGGCGAAATCTTTAACCGCCCCGGCCATGAGGTGGTGGACCACTACACCTATGGCATTTGCAGCGATGGCGATCTGATGGAGGGCGTCTCGCACGAGGCGGCGTCGTTAGCCGGGCACCTGGGGCTGGGCAAGCTGATCTTTTTCTACGATGATAACCATATCACCATCGAGGGCAACACCGAACTGGCCTTTAGCGAAGAAGTCGGGCATCGTTTTGAGGCGTATGGCTGGCATGTGCAGCGCGTGGATGGCAATAACCTGAGCCAGATTGCCGACGCGCTCAACAACGCCCGCGCCGAAACGCTGCGCCCCAGCCTGATTATCGCCCGCACGCATATTGCCGAGGGCAGCCCCAATAAGCACGATACCGCCGGGGCGCATGGCACACCGCTGGGCGTGGATGAGATCAAACTGACACGCCAGAATCTGGGCTGGCCCGATCAAGACTTCTACGTGCCCGCTGAGGCGCTGGCGCATTTCCGCGAGGTAGTGCCACGCGGCCAGGCGGCTCAGCAAGACTGGCAGCAGCGCTTTGAAGCCTATGCAGCGGCGCATCCTGATCTGGCGGCGCTCTGGAAGCAGGTGATGAGCGGCGATCTGCCCGAAGGGTGGGACGCGGAGATACCCGTCTTTAAGCCAACTGACCCGCCCGTTGCCACGCGCGTCACCTCCGGCAAGGTGATCAACGCGATTGCCGCGAAACTGCCCACGCTGATTGGCGGCGCGGCTGATCTGGCGCCCTCAACGGATACCTTGATGAAGGGCATTGCCGATTACGGCACGCAGCCCGCCGGGCGCAATATGCACTTCGGCATCCGCGAGCACGGTATGGGCGCGGTGCTCAACGGCATGGCGCTGCATGGCGGCCTGATTCCTTACGGCGCGACGTTCCTGATCTTCTCGGATTATATGCGCCCGCCCATCCGTCTGGCCTCCATCATGGAGCAGCGCGTGATCTATGTCTACACGCACGATAGCATCGGGCTGGGTGAGGATGGCCCAACGCATCAGCCAGTGGAGCAGCTTTCGGCGCTGCGGGCGATTCCGGGCATTACCGTGATTCGCCCCTGTGATGGCAACGAGACGGCGGAAGCCTGGCGCGCCGCCCTGACACATAAACATGGCCCAACGGTGCTGGTGCTGACGCGCCAGGGTCTGCCCACGCTTGATCGCAGCGTCTATGCTCCGGCCAGCGGCGTGCAGAAAGGCGCCTATATCCTGGCGGATGCGCCCGATGGCAAGCCGGATGTCATCTTGATGGCTTCTGGCTCGGAAGTGGCGCTGATTACGGGCGTGGCAAAGAAGCTGGCCGAGCAAGGCGTCCAGGCGCGCGTGGTCAGCGTCGCCAGCATGGAAATCTTCAACCGCCAACCCAAAGAGTACCGCGACAGCGTGCTGCCGCCCAAAGTCACCCGGCGCCTGGCGGTAGAGGCTGGCTCACCGATGAGCTGGTATCGCTACATTGGGCTGGAGGGAGATATGGTGGGTATTGAGCGCTTTGGCGCCTCGGCCCCGTATCAAACGCTGATGGAGAAATACGGCCTGACGGTGGAAAACGTCACGGCGCGCGCTTTGGCGCTGGTTGGGCACCACAAGCACGTCTAAAAAGTGGCTGCGTGTTGAGAGGAGGCGTGAGCATGGTCTGCGAGCACTTGCGCGCATTGGAACAAGAGATGCTGTCGCATGGTGTAAAAGAGACGTTTCGCGGGCAAGCCTGGAGCGAGCATTGCCGCGAATGGGTCTACTTTGACTGCTACCTGGACCTCGCCTCTCTGCGCCAACGCTTTGACTTTGCGGCTTGTGTCAAAGATCACGAGCATCTGGGCACCTTTGATGGGCAGGAGGCTGGATTTGTCTGCGAAGCGTGCCAGGATGCAATTATGGGCGTCCACGCGGAACACGCGCGAGGCCGCCTGATCTATAGATAGGAGCACGCCATGCGCGTTGCGGTTGGTATGGATCACGGCGGCTATCCGCTCAAGCAAACCATCCTGGAGGAGATTCGCAAGGAGGGGCACGAGCCGGTGGATGTGGGCGCCTTCAGTCTGGACCCCGGCGACGATTATCCTGATTTTGCCAGGGCGGTTGGCGAGGCGATCATCAGTGGACGCGCCGAGCGAGGAGTGCTGGTGTGCGGCAGCGGCGTGGGCGCGAGCGTGGCCGCCTGCAAGATGAAGGGCATTCGCGCTTCGGTCTGCCACGATCACTACTCCGCGCATCAAGGCGTGGAGCACGACAATATGAATGTGCTCTGCCTGGGCGCGCGCATCATTGGCTCAGAATTAGCAGTTGATCTTATTAAAGCCTTTCTCGCAGCCACATTTAGCGGGGAGGCACGTCATGTGCGCAGGCTACAGAAGGTCGAAGCAATGGAGGCCGGGAAGTAAACCTTCCCCACTTCTTAAACATCTATGGGATAAACTGTAGTAGAGCGCCACAAAAAGCAACATGGGTGCGATTCTGAAAGGAGCAGGCACCGTGACCAAAAATTCCTTGCAACAACTGCATGATGTCGGCCAGAGCATCTGGCTGGACAACATCCGGCGCAGCCTGATTACTACTGGCACGCTGGACCGGATGATTCAGGAGGATGCCCTGACGGGCATTACCTCCAACCCCTCGATCTTTGAGAAGGCCATCGCCGGCAGCAGCGACTATGACGAAGCGCTGCAAAAGCTGGTGGCCATCGGCAAGAAAAGCGCGGGCGACCTCTTTGAGGCGCTGGCGGTGGAAGATATTCAGATGGCCTGCGATAGGCTGCGCCCGGTGTACGAGCGGACGCATGGCCTGGACGGGTATGTCTCCATCGAGGTTTCGCCGCACCTGCTGCATGATACAGCGGCAACGATTGCCGAGGCGCATCGGCTGCATGATGAAGTGAACCGGCCCAATGTGTATGTGAAGATTCCCGCCAGCGAGGAAGGGATGCCCGCCATTGAAGGCTGTCTGACCGAGGGCATCAGCATCAACATCACCCTGATCTTTTCGCTGGGCTACTATGAGCGCGTGGCCGAGGCGTACCTGAACGCGCTGGAAAAGCGCGTAGCAGCGGGCCAGTCCATTGAGAAGCTGGCATCGGTTGCCAGTTTCTTTGTCAGCCGCGTGGATACGCTGGTGGATAAACTGCTGGAAGAGAAGCTCAAGACGGCCCAGGGCGCCGAGCAAGAGAAGCTGACCAGCCTGCTTGGAAAATCCGCTATTGCCAACGCGAAGCTGGCGTATGAGAAGTACCAGGCAGTTTTCCATAAGGGCGAGCGCTTTGCCAAACTGAAGTCCAAAGGGGCGATGGTGCAGCGCTGCCTCTGGGCCAGCACCAGTACCAAAAACCCGCAGTACCGCGATGTGCTGTACGTGGAAGAACTGATTGGGCCAGAGACTGTCAATACCATGCCCGACCAGACCATCGCGGCCTTTAAAGATCACGGCAAGGTCGCCATGACGCTGACACAGGATGTGGCCGACGCGCATCAGGTGCTGCGTGATCTGGCAGCAGTGGGCATCAGCTATGATCAGGTGACACAGCAACTGCTGGACGAAGGCGGCAAGCTCTTCTCCGACGCCTTTGATAAGCTGATGAAGGTGCTGGAGGAAAAGCGCGAGAAGCTGCTGACCGGAATGGGCAGGTAAGAGCACACCAGATTGTCCGGTTCCATTGGAACCGGACGATCTGTGATAATTTTAGGCATGCTTTGAAAGGAGCCAGAGGGTGGAACTGGGTTTTATTGGGCTGGGGCGCATGGGGGCCAACATGGTGCGGCGCTTGATGCGTGACGGCCACCGGGTCGTGGCCTATAACCGCACGGCGGAAAAAACCAAAGAGATTATGACGGAGGGCGCCGAGGGCGCCTTTACGCTGGAAGAACTGGTCGGCAAGCTCAAAGCTCCGCGCATTATCTGGATTATGGTCCCAGCCGGGCAGCCGGTGGATGACCAGATCGCGGCGCTGGAGCCGCTGATTGCTAAGGGCGACATCCTGATTGATGGCGGCAACTCCTACTACAAAGACTCGATACGCCGGGGCCAGGAAGTGACCGCCAAGGGTTATCACTTTATGGATGTGGGCACCAGCGGCGGCGTCTGGGGGCTGAAGGTCGGCTATTGTCTGATGATTGGCGGCGAGAAGGCGATTTTCGACCACTGCGAGCCGATCTTTAAGACGCTGGCGCCGCCCGATGGCTACGGCTATATGGGCGATCACGGCGCGGGCCATCTGGTGAAGATGGTGCATAACGGCGTCGAGTATGGCATGTTGCAGGCGTATGGCGAAGGCTTTGAGATTCTGAACGCCTCGCAATATAACCTGGACCTGTACAAAATCTCGCATCTGTGGAACCAGGGCAGCGTGGTGCGCTCCTGGCTCTTGGAACTGGCCGAGCTTGCGTTTCAGGCTGATCCCAAGCTGGCGGGCATCAAGGGCTGGGTGGCGGATTCTGGCGAGGGCCGCTGGACGGTGCTGGAGGCGATGGAGCACGATGTGCCAGCGCCCATCATCACCTTGTCCTTGCTGGAGCGCTTCCGTTCGCGGCAGGATGAGTCGTTTAGCGCCAAGGTGATCGCAGCGCTGCGCAATCAATTTGGCGGGCACGCTATCAAAACAGAATAACCGAAGCACGCGCCCGCGTGGGCAAGCCTCAGCGGGCGCCCTTGCTTTGCTCGGTGAAGGGAAGTAGTTATGTCGGAGAGCACCCTGCTTACCAACCCCTTGCGCCAGGGCACACGGGGGCAGCGCACCCCGCAGCCCTGCGCAATGGTGATCTTTGGGGCAACCGGCGACCTGACCAAGCGCAAGCTCTTGCCTGCGCTGTATAACCTGGCTATGGAGAATCCGCTGCCTGCCGGATTCACTGTCGTTGGGGTGGCGCGGCGCCCCATGACAGATGAGGCATGGCGCCAATATGTCAAGGATGCCATCAACGAGTTCTCACGCAATCATCCGGTGAACCCCACCGTCTGGGAGAGCTTTTGCCAAGGGCTGTTTTATCACCAGACGGAATTTCACGATGTAGAGGGCTATGTGCGGCTCGGCCAGAAGCTGCACCAGCTTGACCATCAACGCGGCATCAGCGGCAATCATATCTTTTACCTGGCAACTTCGCCGGAGTATTACCCTGAGATCATCCAGCATCTCGGCCAGGCCAGGCTGGTACATAAGAACGGGCACAACCTGGGGGCGCCTCATCGTGGGCGCAGCCATGCTGCTCAGGATGGGCTGAACAATGGCGATGATGAAGAATCCGCCAATGGGTGGACGCGCGTTATCATCGAAAAACCCTTTGGACATGATCTGGCGAGCGCCAAAGAACTCAACCGGAAGGTGCTGCGGGTCTTCTCGGAAGATCAGGTCTATCGCATTGACCACTACCTGGGCAAAGAAACCGTGCAGAACATTCTGGTGTTCCGCTTCAGCAATGGCATCTTTGAACCCATCTGGAACCGGCGCTACATTGATAACGTGCAGATTACGGTGGCCGAACAGGTGGGGGTTGAGGGGCGCGCTGGCTACTACGAGACGGCAGGGGCCATTCGGGATATGGTCCAGAACCATATGATGCAGCTTCTGTCGCTGACGGCAATGGAGCCGCCGGTTGGCTTCGAGGCCAACGCGGTGCGCGATGAAAAGGTCAAGGTGCTGCATGCCATCCCGCCGCTTGATCTGGTGCAGGTCGCGCGCAACACGGTGCGCGCGCAGTATGGCCCCGGCTGGATTAACGGGAAGCAGGTGCCGGGCTATTATCAGGAGCCAGGGGTTGCGCCAGACACGAAGACCGAAACCTATATCGCCCTCAAACTGGAGATAGATAACTGGCGCTGGGCCGACGTGCCCTTCTACCTGCGCACAGGCAAACGCCTGGCAAAGCGGGTCACGCAGATTGACATCGAATTTAAGCGCCCGCCCTTCATGCTCTTTAAGAATACCAATGTGACCGAGTTACAGCCCAATGTGCTCTCGCTGCGCATCCAGCCAAATGAAGGGATTTCGCTGCGCTTTGGCGCCAAGGTGCCTGGTGGCGCCATGCGCATTCGCGGCGTCAACATGGACTTTCTGTATGGCTCGGCTTTTGCGAGCGAGGCGCCTGAAGCCTACGAGCGGCTGCTGCTTGATTGTATGCTTGGTGATTCCACGCTGTTTACCCGCCGCGATGAAACCGAGGCGGCCTGGACCATCATCAACAGTGTTCTGGAGGGTTGGGCAGGCCAATCTACCACACATCTTCCTCTCTATGAAGCCGGAAGTTGGGGACCAAAAGAGGCCGACACGCTGATCGAGCGCGGCGGCAAAAATTGGAGGCGTCCATAAGCTAACCGCGCATCCTCAGCCTGCCATCTTCAGGTGGTCTTGCTACCTTCAGGTGGTGCTTCGCGGGACAGGCGTGGTGGGGTTTTCCGGTTCCCACCAAAAACCGGCCACCCCCGTAAGGGGACAACCGCCCAACTGTGGGCAGTCTCTCCTCGTTCCCTATCCCGTTCATGAGATAGGCGTTCAGAAAGGGGTTAGTATGAACGCAGAACCGACGCGGCAGGACATGTTGGCAGTGGAGATTCAGTCCATCAAAGAAGAGTGGATGCGGCTCTGGAAAGAGTCGGTAGCGGCCATCCCGACCAATGACGGTCATCCGGCTACGCGGAATAGCGTTCTGAATTTGATTGTGTTTACCAGGCGCGCCAAAACGGCGGCAGCGGTGGAGGGCGCCCTGGGGAATCTTTGTCGGCATCATCCGGCGCGTGTGCTGCTGCTGATTGCCGAACCAGAAATTGAGCCGCCGAGCATGCGCGCCTGGGTCAATCAGTCCTGTTATCAGGACCGCCAGCGCTGGGGCTACAATACCAGCGAGCAGGTCACGATTGAGGCCAATGGGACAGCGGTCCATTTCCTTCCCGGCGTGGTGCTCTCGTTGCTGGCAGCGAATCTGCCAGTCTTTATGTGGTGGGCCGATGCGCTGCCGCTCGATCACGCGCTTTTTGAGCGCCTGGTAGGGGTCAGTGATCGGATGGTGGTGGACTCAGCAGAGTTTGAGCATCTGGAAGGGAATCTTTCCGCGCTGGCGCGCATCACGCGCAGCCGACATTATCGCTGCGCGGCCAGCGATCTGAACTGGCAGCGGCTGGCTCCCTGGCGCGAATTAACCGCCCAATTTTTTGATCTTGACGCTCTCCAGCCCTATCTGCGTGGCATCTCCCACCTGTTGATTGAGTACGCGGGGCATGAAGCAAACGGACAGACGGTAGGCGTCTCGAATCCGGCGCAGGCGCTGCTGCTGGTTGGGTGGATGGCGAGCGTGCTGGGCTGGAGCCTCGTTCCGGGGCAGCAAAAAAAGAACGGCGGCACCTTTCACCTGGAACTACGTACCGAGGGGCAGAAGTCGGTGCTGGTGGAGATTCGCCCGCGCAGCGCCAAACCCCACAAAAAGCCGCTGATGATTCAGACAGGCGAACACCTGCGCGAGCAACAGCCTCCTCCCAACCCAACCTGGATGGTGTCGCAGGCGGTGGCTGGCGCACTCAGCACGCTGATCATCACCAGCAGCCTCAAGGGGCACACCGCAAGTTTTGAGATTCGGCGCTCGCCCGACCACGAGCATGCCACGACCTCCTGCACGATTGACGGCGCAGCCTGGGGGCAGCAGCGCACGGTGCATCTGGATTCTATTGGGCGCAGCGAACTCTTGAGCGCTGAGCTAGAGGTCTTTACCCATGATGAGGGCTTCGAGGACGCGCTCAGCGTGGCGGGGGCACTGGCAGAGTGAGCGAGCAGTTGGCGCCCCTGCCAGCAACCGATGATCTAACAACCAATGATCAAGCAACCGGTGATCCAACAACCGATGTTGGCGCGGCTAGGGTGTACGCACAAACGAGGTAATGAGGTTTGCCAGTTCTTCCGGCTTGTGGAAAGGTACTTCGTGGTGGGTCTGCTCCATGACTTGCACCCGGCACCAGCGCAGGCCAGCCATTGCCTCCGGCAAGAAGCGCTCGTTCATTTCTAATTTCTGGTTGCGCACGTCTTTGGGAAAGGAAGTGGGCAGTTCAGTCACCACGACCAGCGTGGGGCAGGCAATGTGGGAATAGAGCGATTCGGGGCGATAGCGCCACATGCTTGCCAGCGTTTGCTGCCAGGCTACCGGGGGCATGGACTCGCGCACCGTCCCGTCGGGGTCTATCTGCACAGTGCTAACCAGCGCCCGCGCCACCTCATCATTCCAGAACAGCGCTGTGCCCTCGCGCTGGGTTTCGAGGTACGCGGCCAGCGTTGGGTAGGTCTGCGTGACGCCTTGCTGTTGCTGGGCAAACTCTTCCCAGGTCTGGCCCTCGGCTGACCAGATGCCTCCATCCACCAGCACGAGTTGGGTAAACAGGCTGGGATAGAGGGCAGCAGCGGCCAGCGCGACATAGGCGCCATAGGAATGCCCAACGATGGCAACGCGCCCAGAGGAGACGGCCTGGCTAAAGGCCACCACGTCTTCCGCGATGGTGCGCAGATCATAGCCACCTGGCGGGCGCTCGCTGAGTCCCCGGCCCCGCAGGTCAGGCGCCAGCGTGTGGAACCCGCCAGCAGCCAGGTGCGGCCCGACCAAATCCCAACAGTGGCCTGATCCCAACCCGCTATGCAGCAGGATGACTGGCAAACGCCAGGCTGTTCCGTCTTTTCCAGGCCACTCAACATAATGGAGACGGATGCCATTTGCCGTGACAAATTTGTCAATGCCCGTTTGCACTGCTTTCACGCCTGTCCCTCACGCCTGGTGTCACCATCTGAACTAAGAAACTGTTCCTCGTTGAGCAGCCTTGGTTATCCAAGATGCTATCATGCCCGAAAGGAAGCGCGTTGTCAAGAATTTAGCCCAAAGCGGTAAGACCGAAAACAAGATCGGAAAACAGCGCGTCGGGAAAGCTGTACCTTCAGGGACTCCTCATACGTATAGTAGATACATCTTGCGTGACACTCTCAACCCCGTAAACGGGGTAAGCTTCTGAGCGCGTACATTTCCGGTTGGCCTGCCTCCGAGGAGGCCCTGTGAGATCACAGGTGGTTGCCCATGATGCGCTCTCAGACAACACCAGTGCAAACGAGCTAGGCTCTCCTGGTGGCCCGTGTCCGGGCGCCTACAACGGGCTGGCTGGATACCACCTGGCACGGTTGTTCACTCCGTGCCAAGACCCTTACGGGACCAGCTCGTTGATACGTGACCTGAGCGGGGAAGGTGATCTTGTTCTCAAACGCCAAGGAGCGCATATTGACGCTGCCGACCACATCCCGGTGGCCCTGAAAACTGCACTTGGGATTGCGGCAGCGCCAGAGGCGCCCCTTCACTTTTTGTTTCCAGCAGCATACCGGACACTGGCTGCTCGTACCCCGCTCAGAACCAGTGAAGCTCTCGATGCTGGCTAATTGTGCTTTATAGGTCAGGTAGGCGATGTCCTTGCCATATTCCCACTGTGCCATGCGCTGATTGTGGTGGCGCCCGGTGTTGTTCTTGCGCACGCCATGCGGGTTGCCAATGAAGAGATTCCCCACGCCGTGCTGCTCGCAGAAGGCAATTACTTTGCGGGTGCCCTTATGCCGCAGGTCGCGGACTTGACGGCCTTTGCGAGCACTCATGTTCCGGCGGGCGCGCTGGAGTTTGCGCCAGCGCCGTGACCCGCTCTTACAGCGTTTGTGCTTCTTGTCCAACTGTCCAAGTGCTCTATTATGCCGCCGCTTGAGCGAACGGATGCCACGCCCGGAGATCACCAGCGCAGCGCCCGTCGAAGTAGTGACCGCCGCCTGATGAATCTCTCCCAGGTCTACCGCCGCTTGCACCGTACCAGGAGCCTCTGGTGCCCGAACTGCTGGAACCGAGATGTGCAACTCGTACCCATCGTTCCAGACCAGTTCGCAACCGCCAATACATTCTGGCAGGTCCACCTTGAAGACGAGCGAACGGCGCCCGCGACCCATCGGTAAGACAATGCGCCCTCGCTCTCCGCTTACCGCTTGCGCGGGCCAGAGCAGAGGATAATACCGCTTGTCTTTATAAGGGTAGCGAATCTTGCGGTTCGTTTTTCTGCGTTCTTTGGTGGTTTCAATATTGGCAAGGAAGGCATGGCAAATCATCTGCACGCTCTGGCTATGCAGCGCAAAACGGTCTTTGGTGGCTTTCTGGAGATCATCCCGCTTCGGCCAACGAGTATGCTGTTGTCGCGCCGCCAGATGGAGATCACGGCAGACATTCCACACCTGCGCCGCTTCAATGCGCGCTTCACGCAAGCGTGTTGCATAGCCCCGACGCAACTTGGGCAATGGGTAGATATGCACGGTCTCCATTGGCCTTGCCGTCCTTCCTGTTCTCTGCTAGAATTATTGCACAGATTGGAGGAGGTATGATAGACGGGTAAAACACGATGGACACACTATTCAATCGCGTATCATCTTGTCTGGATTCCCAAATATCGGCGTAAGCTTCTGACTACTGAGGTAGAGAAAGCGACCAAAGAGCTAATTACTGAATGTTGCGAGCGTCATGGGTTGACCCTGCTCGCACTGGAAACGGACCAGGACCAGATCCATGTGTTTGTCTCAGCACCCCCGCGCTTTTCCCCTGCCGAGATTGCCAATTTGCTCAAAGGCGACAGTTCGCGCTACTTGCGCGAGCGCTTCCCTCATCTCAAGCGCGTCTGCGGAAAAGAGCATTTATGGACACAAGCGTACTATGTTGGCACAGCAGGGACCGTCTCAGCCGAAGTGATCAGGCGTTACATTATGGAGTGCCAGGGAAAGTAAAACAAGGAAGGGGTCTGCATGGGAGATTTTGCAATTCGCACGGAGGGCCTTTCGCGTTCGTTTGGCCCAATCCAGGCGGTGGACAATCTCAATCTGGAGGTGCCAGCCGGGATTGTCTTTGGGTTTCTGGGGGCGAATGGCGCGGGCAAAACCACAACGATTCACCTTTTGCTGGGGCTGCTGGAGCCAACCAGCGGGCGGGCCACTGTGCTTGGCTACGATTCGCGCAGCCAGGCCGAGCAGATTCGCGCCCGCGCAGGCGCGCTGCTGGAGTTCGCGGGCCTGTACGAGCGTATGACCGCCGAAGATAACCTTGATCTGTACGGGCGCATCTATCATATGCCTGCCGCTGATCGCAAGGCGCGCATCAAAGAACTACTGGTGCATCTTGATCTGTGGGACCGGCGCAAAGATCAGGTGGGGAAGTGGAGCCGGGGCATGAAGCAAAAGCTGGCGGTGGCACGCGCGCTGTTTCACCGCCCGCCGCTGATCTTTCTGGATGAGCCAACCGCCGGGTTTGACCCGGTAGCGGCGGCGGCCCTGCGCGATGATCTGGCTGGTTTGGTGAAGCGCGAGGGCGCCACCGTCTTTCTGAACACGCATAACCTGGCCGAGGCTGAGAAGCTGTGCGCGCAGGTGGGCGTCATTCGCAAGGGGCGGCTGCTGGCGGTGGGCAACCCGGATGAACTGCGCCTGAAGCGCGGCGGGCCTCAAGCGGAGATCATTGGCGCGGGATTCACCGAGGAACTGCTGGCGCGGCTTCGAGCGCGGCCAGAAGTGGCCGCTGTTGAAGCGCCCAATGGCAGCCATCTGGAGATTCAGTTGCGCGACGGAAGCGAGATGGCGCCGCTGGTGAGCCTGATTGTGCAGTCAGGCGGCGAAGTGGAAGAAGTGCGCAAGGGCGCGGCCAGCCTGGAAGACGTGTTCCTGACACTAATGGAGGAGGAGCAGCCACGATGAGCGATCTCTGGACGATGATCTGGAAAGAATGGAAGGATGTGCTCTTTCAGGGCGGCGGCTGGAGAGCCTGGATTCGCCCGCTGCTGATGCTGGGCATTGCCGGGGTGTATGTGCCCTTGCAGAGCGGGCGCCTCTGGCTGAGCCTGACGCCCCTCTCGCTCTTTGTGTTGCTCTGGATACCATTTTACTTGATTATCAACCTGATTGGTGATGCCATTGCTGGGGAGCGCGAGCGGCACACGCTGGAGACGCTGCTGGCAAGCCGCATGCCGGATCGAGCGATCTTGCTGGGCAAGGTGCTGATTGTGGTGGGGTATGGTATGGGGCTGCTGCTGGCGAGCCTGCTGCTGGGGCTGGTGCTGGTCAACCTGACCAACTCCGAGGGCGCCTGGCAATTTTATCCCTCTGACCTGCTGCTGGGGGTGATCGTGCTAGGGCTGGCCGTTACGCTGTTGGGCGCGGGCGGGGGCGTGCTGGTATCGCTGCGCTCGTCAACGGTGCGCCAGGCGCAGCAGGTCTTGGGCATTGGCACGCTGGTGGTGACATTTGGCGTCGGGTTTGCGCTGAGCAAGCTGCTGCCTGGGGACTTTTTCGTGACCTATACCGTTGCGCAGCTCTTGTTGTTTGCCACGCTTCTGTTCGCGCTGATTGATGTGGTGGTGCTTGGCTATGCGGTGGTGCGCTTTCAGCGCGCAAGACTGATTGCAAGCTGATGCCACCACTCTTCTCTTGAGATGGCTTGATGGGGAGGCGGCGTGATGGTGGGGCTGCTCGATCTGCTCTTTCCTCCGTCCTGCGTGCACTGCGGGCGCGGCGGCCACTGGCTCTGCCCGCAGTGCATCGCGGCCATTGTGCCAGCCGCGCCAGCGCTGCGCGTGCCGGAGTCGTTGGCGGGCCTGTGGATGGCGGGCGACTATGAAGACCCGCTGCGGCTGGCGATTCAGCAATTGAAGTATCAGGGGAAGCGGCGCCTGGCGGAGCCGCTGGGGCGAGTGCTGGCGGAAACCTTTCGTCGCCAGGCGCAAGTGCAGAGCCTGCCCGATGCTGTGCTGCCGGTGCCACTGCACCCACAGCGCCAGGCCGAACGCGGCTATAACCAGTCGGCGCTGCTGGCGCGGGTCTTCTGTCGCCTGGAAGGTCTGCAACTCGTGGAGGATGCGCTGCGCCGCTCGCGCGACACGCCGCAGCAGGCCAGAATGACCAGAGCGCAGCGCCAGGCCAATGTTTCAGGCGCTTTTACTTGCCCAAAGGACCACCCAATGCTGGTGGGTCGGCGGGTGCTCTTGATTGATGATGTCTGCACGACTGGCTCAACACTGAGCGCCTGCGCCGAGAAGTTGCTGGCGGCAGGCGCTCGTGAAGTTTGGGGGCTGGTGCTGGCGCGGCCAGCACTCTAATGCTGCATGCTCACCGATGGAATTATTCGGCTGCCACAGCCGCGCTCGCGCTTTCTTGCATGCTGGCTGGCACAGATGCCGCCTCTGCTTCCGCTGCTTCCGCCGAAATGTTTTCCTCTTCCTTTGCCAGCCGTACATCGCGCAGATTGACCATTGCATAGAGGCCGCCCAGCAAAATCAGCAGCCCGGAAAAGGCAAAGATCGTATCAATAGGCCCAAAGGTCATACCCAGCACCGTCGCGTGGAGATTATTGAGCACCGTGCTTGCCAGCGACCCGGCAATCGCAATAGAAACAATCGAAACCAGGCTAGTGGCCGGGTCCAGTACCGACGAGATACGTCCGACAAGTTCGCGCGGCGTAACATGCAGAATCAAGGGGTTGACCGCCACATTCAGCCCGGCCTGCATCACTCCCAGCAAGAGCATCAGTACCAGAGCCGGAAGTAGCAAGCTCATGCGCGCAAAGACCAGAAAGACAATGCCCGCGCCCACTGTGCAAAACCAGAACGTTCGGGCAACGCCAAGCCGCTGCGCAAAGGCGCTGGCTAAGATGGCCCCGGCAATGATGCCAATGCCCATTACAGCATCTACCAGCCCAAAGAAGCTGGCCGAAGTATGCAGGTTTTCCGTCATAAAGAAGACGCCCAGCGCGTTGATTGCCCCGGCCCCAAGCATCACGATCATGATGGTGATGAGGAGAGTCACCAGCACGCGATTGCCGACGAAGAAGCGGATGCCATCGGCAAACTCTCGAAAGAAGCTGCTTTGCTCCCCTGGCTGAATGCTGCGGGCTGCTTTGGGCGCCTGAATCGCCAGAATAGCCACAAATGAGGCCACGAATGAGAGCGCGTTGACGATCAGCGCCCACTCTACGCCAAAGGCAAAGAGCACCGGAGCGGCCAGCGGCGGGCCAATAATGCCGGCAATGCTCATCGAAATTTGCGTCAATCCGCTGGCCTGGGCGCGCTGTGGTTCTGGCACCAGATCACCGATGAGGGCCATGCGCGAGGGATTGAAAAATTGGGCGCAGGTGCTGGCGAGAAAGACAATCGCGTAGATCATGCCTAGCTGCCAGGAGGCAGGCATTTTCCCATCAGGGAAGAAGGGCAGCGGAAAAAGATTGGCGGCAAACAGCAGCAGGGTGATCAGGATGGCGCGCAGCGCGTCCATCCAGAGCATCGTCGGGCGCTTCTCCCAGCGGTCCACAAACACGCCTGCAATCGGGCCAATCAGAAAGATGGGGATAGAGGTGGCGATCAGCACGCCGCTAACGGCCAGCGGCGCCCAGGACTGGCCTTTGGCAATAATGACGCCAATCCAGAGGATGAGGGTGGTATCAAAAGCGTAATCGCCCAGGACCGAGATGGTCCGGCCAATCCAGAGCAGGGCAAAATTGCGGTTTCTGAGCAGGCCAGGCTGCTTACTGGCTGTGTGAGCGGTGGATGTGTTACTATTCATGACAAGGTACTCCTTCCGTTCGGTTCAGTGACATGAAGTTGGTTGGGCGGAATGTGAGTGAAACGTGCTGGACGCTTTTCCGTGTCCAGCCGTTGCTCTTTTTGTCTGGTCAGGCATCACGGGTTCTCTATGGTGATCTGCACCTCCTTGCGCTTGAGAGCGGCGCGCACTTCTGTGGAAGCATCCAACTTGCCGAGAAACCGGAAACGCCCGATGGCCTGCTCAATTAGTTCAGGCGTGACATCGCTGGCAAAACGGCAATACCCCACAAAATCAATATCAATCTTCTTGCCCTTCTTTGCGCTCCGTTCCAGGTCTTTGCGCGAGTAAATAGTCAGACCAATGCCGATAATTCGCTCGTGTGGCTTCGACGCAGGCGTTGAAGAAGCGGAAGCGCGCGGGGCTGCGCGTTCTTGTGCGGCAGCAAAGGCAGAAGCAGCAGGGCTGGCTTCATCTTGAGAACCAGGCACGGGCAGATAGGCCATACTGACAAAGGTACGCTCGCGCTCCCCCTCTCGGCCACGCGGGGCGCGAAATGGCTCCACAAGCGCATTTATCTGCTTCAGCAATTGGAGATATTCCTCATCTGTTACCCAGACCTGCGCTCCGTTCAGGGCAGGAAAATCCTCTCGTTCAAAGCTTTGCTTGCGGAGCATGATTGCCAGAGCAGTGATAAAGCTCCGCGAGGCGTTTTGCAGCATGGCGCTCACTGATGCAATCGTTTCGTCGGGCGAGGTCCGCTGAAGCAGCCCTTCGGAAACAGAGAGGTTTTTGGCTACAGCGCGAAAATATTTTTCGAGGATACCCCTCTTCTCGCGGGTTTCTACCTGCTTGAGTAAGCCCACCCGCTCTAATTCGTGGACATGATAATGCATCTTGGCGGGAGCCTGGCCGAGATAAAGCCCCAACTGTTTTACCGTCATCGGCTGGCGCCCTAATATCTCGATGATGCGTTGGCGTAGCTCATCAGAGATAGCGCGCATCTGCTCTATTGTTTCGAGGTAATAAACTTCGGGAATGTCATCCATCTTTGTTATCTTTTTCAATCGTGCAAAAAAAATTTTTACCTGATAAAATAATACATGAAAGCCCCTGCTGTGTCAAGAGGGAAAGAGTGGAATTCCAAAATGGTACTGGATAAGAGGCTTCTGAGAGCTGGAGGAACAGTATGAGCGAGCACCCCGCGCCTGATCGTGTTGGATTGGAAGAATGGGTTGATTGGGGGTTTGGCCCCTCCAGGGAAGATGCTGAAGCTGAGTGGGTTGGCAACCCATTCTTTGTCCAAAAAGCAAGCTGGAAAGTTGATAAACAGAGAAGCCCCTGGCAGCCTGGGCAACCGCGCCTTTCGACTGATGGGCAGGCCGTGTGGGATGTTGATCGCAGTGCCTGGATTCTTCGCCCAACCAGCCCCTGGCAAAATCGGTCATTTCATCGTTCTTCTGATGGCGTGTGGTTGCAAAGCTGGAATGCTTATGGACCGCTCTGGATTCCCTATGGGAAATGGCAGACATATACTATGGTTTGTGTCCACCCTCAAACTGGAGCAATCAGTATTTACACGGGTCGAACAAGCGGTAGTGATAGCCCTGAAGAAAATGTGCGTAAACGTTACCTGGCCCATCTGTATGGGCATCAAATGACGCCGCAAAACGGGTGGCAACCTGCGGTGCTAGACCAATTTAGCAATAATCAACGCCTGACTGCCGCCCGCGAGCGGCAACTTTTCCTGTTCTATGAAAAGGCAGGGTTGAAAGATGAGCGGAACAAAAGAACCTCAGACACCCAGCCAGAATTAGCCAGCAACGCTTTTGGGGCTATCCCAGCAGAAGGCATTCACACCTTTCTCAAGGGCCAGGAACTTATCGCAGCTACTCGAATAGGCTGGACAGTCTTTACCAAGGAAGACCCAGAAGGGAAAATTTATGTCAGTGTATTTAGATGTTCTGGTCCTGCTGCCCTGAATCTTCTAAGAATAGATAGACAATTTGCTAAGTCAGGAAGGAGCATGGCAACAGGATGGAAACCCGCTGTGGAACGATATTTTGGCGATAAAGCTGAGATTTCCAGGTATACAAAGTTGCTGATGCGTGATTTGAGAAAGCAGGGCAAATTATATCAAGACCGTTGGCGGCTTCTCTACATATAGCTCATCGCAAACAGATGCATCGAGAAGTGGCCTGCCTAAACTGAAAGGTTCTTGAGGTGGGTATGCATACAAAGCATGCATCACCCAAACTTAAACGTAGCGCGCATGGGCAGAAACACGCTGGATTCGTCGCTGGGAAACTCGTTTGGCGGGGCGTTGTACCAGAGCGAATACAATTGCCCGTTGAACTGGATGGAGTCAATGACCATCAGCCCCTTGTCGGTGTCGGCGCGCTCCTCTGTCCAGGTCTGCCCACCAATTCTGACATTGGTAGGCTTGCTGATATTGCGAGCATCCATGCTGCGCAAGAGCGCGTCGTCAATTGTCTGCGCCAGGCCATCTGGTGAGAGAGGCGGCGCGGGGCCAGCCACTACCGTGAAAGCGGCATCCCCCCTGGTGAACTGCACGCCGTTTAAGGCCAGGGGCAGGCTTCCCGCGTGCGTCTCGATGTGTTCAGGCTGCCAACCGGCAGGATAGCTGATGGAGAAACGCCCGGCAGGATCGCGGTAGTTTTGTAGCGGCACTGAGGTGCTGGCTCCAGTACCCGTTGGGCGCAGTGTAGGCGTTGGCGAGCCATTCAGTAAACCGGGATGCAGCCCCTGGATCAGCCAAATGGCAGCCCCAACAAGCACCACCAGGAGGAGCAGCGTTAGCCCAACAATCAGCAAAGAGCTTGTTTTCTTTCGGCTTTTTCTGCCCCGTCTGGGAGACGGTGGAGGGGCGCTTGGGAGCGGTGAGGGCGGCGGGAGTTGAAATGGCGCTGCCATAACTGGTGTTTCGGGCGGGGCGCTGAGGGGGCGAGGGGCAATATTGCCGCCTGGCGCGGGCAAGGCTTCCGGTACAGCCCCGCCCATCGTGGGCAGGTTCCCAAAGGGGTCGTTCGTATCAAATGAAGGCAGGTGAGATGGCCCGGCAGACGCAACTGGCAGCGCCTGGTCAGTAAAAGTGGTCCCTGCTTGTGCTCCAGTTATGGGCGTGCCACAGCGTTGACAGATGCCAAGCTGGATGTCAATGGTGTCAAGCTGCTTGTTGCATTGGGAACACATCATGTACGGTGCTGTTCCTGTTCGGCATCTCAGTCACCAATGGAGGGATTTCTACTGCCCCCGCCCGGTGATGTAGGTTGTTTGAGCATCTCTGGCTGCTTAGGCTGTTTGGGCCGCCGAATCAGGAAGCTCAGAATCAAGAGCATCGCCAGCCCCACCAGCGCCAGCCCGATCACATGCGCCAGGCTCGCCCCGGCAATGCTCAGGCTGAATACCAGCGGAAAGGCATCAGGTAACGTTAGAGCAAGGATGGCGAGGAGTCCAAAGAAACACGAGAGGCTGTAGAAGATCAAAACGATTTGCTTCTGGGAGAAACCGCTTTCCAGCAGTTTATGATGCAGATGACGTTTGTCGTAATGGAAAGCGGCGCGTCCACCGCGAATGCGTTGGAGGATGACGAGGGCCACATCCAGGATGGGAATTCCCAATAAAAGTAAGATGGTAGCGAGCTTGGCGCCACCAATATTGGAAAGGACCGCGAGCGCCAGCCCCAGAAACATCGCTCCGCTGTCGCCCATAAAGATCTTCGCCGGGTTCCAGTTATGCGGCAAGAAGCCGAGGACGCTTCCAGCAAAAATGGCGCAGAGGATGCCCACTGTGCCCTGATGCAGCAGGAAGCTGATGATAGTGAGCACCACAGCGGCAATCCCGACAATCCCCCCTGCCAGACCATCCAATCCATCGGTAAAGTTGACCGTGTTCATCATCCCCACAATCCAGAACCAGGTGAACGGGAGCGCCAGCCCCAAAGGAATCATGAGAATATCGGCGCTTTTGGAACTGGTGAGATGCAGCGGGTTGTGAATGTAGGAGATGACCATCCCGTGTTCGATGGTGCTGCCAGAAAGCAGGCCGGGGATTAACAAGATCAGGACAGCGGCAGATTGCAGCGCCAGTTTCGTGCCAGGGGGCAGCCCGCGCACATCATCGTAGGCCATCACAGCGGTAATAAATATCCCTGCCGGCAAAAATCCCCCGTAGACATACGCTTCATGCGCTCCCCCAGGCCAATACACCAGCAGGGCAGTGATGAGGAATGCCAGGAAAATAGCGACGCCGCCGAGCCTGGGAACAGGCACCTGATGGACGCGCCTTTCGCTGGGCTGGTCAAGCCAGCCCAGGCGCCGGGCCAGCCGCCCAATCACGCCTGTAAACAGAAAAGACAAGCCCAGCGCCAGTGTAAACCCGCAAACCAGCAATACTGCTGGAGGAAGCGCAAGCAATGTCAGCACAGACATTCACTCCTGGGCCAGAATAGTCGAAAGCAATCTATCACACGTATAGCGTTTCTTGCTGCTCCTATCATAGCACTTTTCGCGCAGACTGCCATCACAGGTAGTAACTGTGCAGCGGTGAGCGAGGTAACACGCCTGGGCCGTTGTGGTTCTGGGCTGCCAGATTTTAACGAAATGACGAGGATTGCGAGGGCGTGGTAGGCTGACCTGCCTCGCGAAGTATCCCCGTATTTTTGCTGACAGCTTCCTCACCGATGGTAAGCATCCCCCGGCTGATCAAGGTATCGAGAATTTTCATCGTGCTCAATTCGCTCATGCCAGCGAGTTTCATGATGTCGCCAACGGTGTTGCGCCTGCCCACAACGGAGAGGATGCGCAGTTCAGCCATAGAAAGGCGCATATTCGGTAATTGATCGGTCAGACTGGGAGCGCGGTAAATTAAGGTGCGCGGGGAGGGGATTTTGTTGCGCAGGTCAGAGGACTCATCGCCCCGGCGCGAAGCCTCCAGCACCAGGTGTTCTGTGCTTGTGGTGACGGTGCGCGTCGGAAGTGCCAGGTCTTGATAGAAGGCAAAGCGCGCCTGTTTCCATTCGAAAATATTGTAGATGGCTTCCTGACCCTGGGCATGATCGGCAAAAGCGTGGACGATTTCGCCTTCCGCTACCCCCAGGACAGCCACGCGCCCGCCATCACGCAAGAGCAGGATGCCAGAGTGTCCGGCCAGTTTAAAAAGCTGAAACAGGTCGGAGAGCGGAAAGTCTTCCAGGGCGCCTTTGAGCGAGGGGAGATATTCCTCGCGCAACAACTGGGGCAGGAAGGGAATGGAGGTCAGCAGGTGCAGGTAGTTCTGGACGGCCTGAGCCAGGAGCCGAAAATCCTGGGGCGATTTGACGATCAGGGTTCCAGAAGGACCGCTGGCGCCATCATTGCTGAAGCAGAGCATGGGGACACGTTGAAGCGCGGGATGATTGCCAATCTCTTTCCATAATGGTTGATCGGTTGCCAGGCGTTGGAGCGCGCCCAGTGGTCCAGAAGGGCCAAAGCGGTCTGGGCGGCCAAAGTCCTGATTGGCCTGAATCCCCACGTTGACCAGCAAGAGCATCAACCCCTGTTGGCGGGCAAGCAAGAGGGCGACATCGTCAATGGTGGCGCCAATGATGACTCGAAATTGCGCCTGCTCTAATGCCTCTTTGATCAGCGTGGCAATATGGGGACGGGTTTCGACGAGAATGACGGTGGTCTGTTCCTTCAGTTGCGTTGGGCGTTCCGCTTGCCCAGCTTCGTTCTGCCAGTAGCTCATGCCCCACCCTCTTTACCAGCAGAGCACTGAGCGGCTATTTGCGCCTCTGGTGATCTGGCGGTATGCTTTTTTTGGTGATGCAAGTATACCATATTCTGTTTGCCCACCCCTATCTGGATATGGGGTACAAGATGCCTGGCTAGTCGCTTGGAACAGGCTGCTCCTTCGAGAGCAAGAAAACCAGGCAGGCCAGCAAAATGCGCCTTCTGAAGAGTTTGGGCATGGGCGACAGAGGCGCCAATTTTGCGGGGTATCCTTGTAATATCGGGTATATGAGCGCAGGAAGTAGGGCCATTTGGAAAGAACAAGGCGGAGCAAGCACTAACGCTTGCTCCAGAACGAGAAAAGATGCCCCCCAAATTTCCTATGCTGGAGAAGGGCAAGACTACAGTAACCTGGCCTCTCTTCCAAACGTTTCTTGTGGTAATGGAAGGACACTGCGCCTGGTGCGCCGCCTCAGAAAAACTTTACCCGCTTGATAGCTGGTACAGAACATGCTAAAAACCTGGGAGAGGAGCCATTCAGTGTTGGAAGGTGTGATGGTTGGAGTCATTTTGTCAGGGGAAGGAGCAAGCATACTATGAAGGCTGTCATTCTTGTAGGCGGTGAAGGAACCCGCCTGCGTCCGTTAACGCTCTCTCGCCCCAAGCCGATGCAGCCGGTGGTAAACCGCCCATTCTTGGAGCATGTGCTGACCTCGCTGAGGATGTATGATGTGACCGAGATTGTGCTGAGCATGTGCTATCTGCCAGGGATGATTCAGGACTATTTCGGGGACGGCAGCGCGTTTGGTGTGCGTCTGGCGTATGTGATCGAGCAAGAAGCCCTGGGAACTGCCGGGGCTGTGAAATATGTCCAGGAGCAAGGCTACCTGGACGATGAGCCGTTTTTTGTGTTAAACGGCGATATTCTGACTGATCTGGACCTGCAAGCGATGCTGGCGTTCCATCGGTCGCGTCACGCGGTGGGCACCATTGCGCTGACGCCGGTAGAGGATGTGCGCGCCTATGGGCTGGTAGAGACTGATGCCTCCCGGCGGGTGAAGCGCTTTATAGAAAAGCCCAAGACGCTGGAGGGGATTACTACCAACCTCATCAATGCCGGGACGTATATTCTGGACCCGGCGGTGCTGCGTCTGGCGCCTTCCGGGCAGTTTTATCAGTTTGAGCAAGGCTTATTCCCAACGCTGTTGGCGGAGGGGAAGGCCCTTTTTGGCTATCCCGATACTTCCTATTGGCTGGATATTGGCACGCCAGAAAAGTATAAAACGGCCAACATAGATATGCTGTGCGGCCTGGTGCATGGGCAGACCAACGGCGAGCAGCGCGCCGAGCGCGTCTGGGTGGGCGCTGGCTGCCAGATTGACCCAACGGCGGAGCTACTTGGGCCGGTGGTGCTGGGCAGTGGGTGCGTGATCGGGGCGGGGGCGAAGCTGATCGGGCCGGTGGTGCTGGGCGAGGGCTGCCGTATCGGGCTGGAGGTGCAGATAGAGCGCGCCGTGCTCTGGGAACAGGTGACGGTGGGCGAGTCGTCCAGCGCGCCTGCTTCGGGCCAGCCCAACGCTCAGACAGCAGCCGAGCATACCGGCCAGCGCGGGACGGGTTCTGGACAGTCGCCCAGCGGCACGCTGGTGGTGAAATCCACACAGACGATCATTCGCGAGAGCGTCATTGGAGCGCACTCAACGATTGCTTCCGGCTGCCAGGTACAGGGGGCCATTCTTGCCGATCATTGCGTCGTGGAAACCGGCAATGTACTGGGCGCGGGGCTAAAGCTCTGGCCCCATCGCACGCTTCCGGCGCAAACGATCACATTCTAAGATGGGAAACATCGCCTGTATGGTGCTGTGCGAACTCCCCCACTGTGCTATAATCGGGGGGAAGGGCAGTGGTTCTGGCGCTTTCCTGGAGCAAGCGGCTTCCTGATGGCGCCAGGGGATGGGCTGGGGAAGCAGGTCGGCTGGCGAGCATTGCTACAGCCGAGTTCACCACGCGGTGCGCCGTGCATAGAGGGCTGTGATTTGATGGAACGCTACTCCCAATACCCGCCTGATCAGGGTGGCTTTGTTGCGGACGAGGACACCTGGGAGGATCAGCGGGGTGGTTCTTCTCTGCGAGGATACTCAGGCAAGCGACCATCTTCCCGCTCGCCACTTCCCCCCGGTGGCTGGGATGATACCGGAAGGTCGCTGGCGCCGCGCAACTCTGGGGGAAGATGGGATCAATATGGTGGTTCTCCACCACCGCCCCCACCTGGCCGGGCGCCCAGGAATCCGCCCCCACGCCGCCACTCGCACCTGGCGCGTGAGATTATCGAAACGATTGTGCTGACGGCGCTGATCTTCTTTGCGATCCGCTTTTCTGTGCAGACCTTCCGGGTGGATGGGCCAAGTATGCAGCCCGGCTTGTTCACCGGTGAATATGTGCTGGTCAATAAACTGGCGTATCTCTTTCACGGCCCGGAGCGCGGCGATGTGATTGTCTTTCACTACCCACGCGACCCAACGCAAGATTTCATTAAACGAGTCATTGGCCTGCCAGGGGATACGCTGGTGATTACGAATAATACGGTCAAAGTGGATGGGGTGACGCTCAAGGAGCCGTATATTTCCCAGGCAGAAAATGCGCAGATTGTCAACTTAAAACTCGCCGCAGATCAGTATTTTGTGATGGGAGATAACCGTCCTTTTAGCTCCGATTCGCGGGCCTGGGGACCGGTGCCAGCCAATTACATCATTGGCAAGGCGACATTGGTCTTCTGGCCCCTGAGCAACTGGCAGGTGATACCCACCTTTAACAGCGTGTTTGCTTCTCTGCCCACCTCGTAAGGGTGCTGATCAACAGCAGAGGGTCCACCCCTGAAAGGGGTGGACCCTCTGCTGTTGCGTTTCCTGTGAACAAGGCGCCTGTTAGCGATGGGTGCGCTGACGAGCGTTGGCTACCTGCCCGTTGCCTGCGGCCACGCTGACGGCCTCTGGTGGTGCGAGGGCGCCAGAGGGATCCATCACGTCGGGGGGCAGGTCGTCCAGTTCGGCCTGATGTGGGGGATAGGTGCCGGTGGTCACGCGATGGTGGATGTCGCGGAGCAGCGCGCCACCAAACTCGGCCATAGCGAACCCGCCCACGAAGACGGAGGCTGCGATGCCAACGGCGTCCACGCTCTTGTGGCCGTCTTTAGCCCAGTAGACGTCGCGCAGTTCCAGCCAGAGCGCAAATTCATCCAGGGCCAATGCTGCGCCGGTGCCATACATGATGCTGACGGGCTTCTTGATCTTTTCGCCCGCCACCAGGCCCAGATAGCCCGCCACCAGGGTCAAAATAATCCCTGGAACCATGTGGTGGACGTGGATGCCACCGCCAAGCTCAATGTCGTGGAAGCCAATCCTGCTGTGGTGCTGCTGGGCCTGGGGATGCTTGGCCGCCTGCTGCTTGCCCCGGCGAATGCTATAGGTGATATAGCGTACAATCCCAAACGTGACCATAAAAGAGATTGCCACCCAGAAGGGAGCTTCTTTCCCCTTCTTGATGACGTGGTGCCGGAAGTGGACTTTCATCCGATCCCAAAAGACGATCATTTCATTCATGGAGTGGTGTGTCCTTTCTGCCGCCACAGACACAAAGCGCAGAACTATAGAGCAGACAGTTTTCTCGGCTCTACTATACCGCTTCTTTCTACAGAACGCAACAGTTCCGCAGAAATAATGCCCCTTGTTGGTACCATTGGCCTCTGGCAAACATCGGAGGGCCGCCCTGGGCTGGTGTCTCGCTATTACCAGGTGAAGAAAAAGACCCGCCAGGACAGCTTTAGCTGTCCTGGCGGGTTGGTGTCTGCGTTGGAGATCAGCACCAGTTCCGCGTTAGCCGAGGAACTGGAAGCTTTGCTCCATTGGGATGTAGAAGGACGTTCTATCCTGGGCAAAGGTGTTGGCGTCTGAGCCGTAAGCAATCAGGTAGAGGCTGTCCTTGTAGGTGATGGCATCCACCACTGCGTGACGCGACCCATCTCCGTTATCACACTCCACCTGAGTCCAGGGCTGGCTTCCAATCGTGACAGTGGTGGGTGTGCTTGCTGGCCCACCGACACTCTGACAGAAGGCAGCCTCATTGGTTGCCACGTCTCCCTGTCCTGGGCCAGCGTTCAGCACAATAAACGTCTGATTGTTTGGCCCAGCAAATTGAGCGCCGGTGCCTTCGCTTGGGCTAGATTTCTGCCAGTCGGCTGGATAGGCAATGCTAAACGAGTTATCTGAACTGGTGAATGCCTGGAAGCCCGCAGGAATGCTGGGGGTTGCTGTGGGTTGTGGGGTGGCGGTGGCCTTTGGGGTGGCGGTAGCCGCCGGGGTAGGAGTAGAGCCAAGCGACTTGAGCGGCCCCTTCCCGGCAAAGCCCAGCGCTGCTACGGAGCCAAGCCCACCAATGATCAACACTGCGATGAGGATGCCAACGATTAAACCAGTCCGGCTCTTTTTGGGCTGCGGGCCTGGAGCCATCGGCCCACCAGGAAAGCCCTGCATGGGCAGCTGACCAGGGAAGCCGCCTTGCGGCGCGCCAAAGGGCGGTGGCTGGCCTGGGCCGCTAAAGCCGCCTTGCGGTGCACCATAGGGCGGTAGTGGCTGACCTGGGCCGCTAAAGCCGCCTGGAGGGGGGGCGCCAAACGATTGCTGTGGGGGGCCACCAAACGCCTGCTGTGGCGGGCCGCCATAGGGCGGCGCCCCAAATGATTGCTGTGGTGGCGGCGGTGGTGCCAGGCCCGCTGCTGATGGCGTGTAGGGGTCTGTTGGCGGCGCAAAGCCTGCTGCTGATGGCACATAGGGGTCTGTTGCGCTCGGTGGCGGGTTAGAAGCTGGGGGTTGGGCCGCTGGGCCAGAAGCTGCGCCAGGAGGTGGACCGTAGGGACTAGAGGAAGCTGCGGGGGTCGGTTGCGCGCCGCGCTGCGTGGCAGCGTAGGGATCAATCGGGCTGGGCTGTGGCGCTGAAGGCGCCGCAGGCGCAGGCGCTTGTGGCCTGACGCGAATGGTTGGTGATTCGTCGTCGCTTACACCCGCTCCGGCGGGTGGACCTGATTGGAATGCTGGCTGCGCTGGTGCGTAGCCCGGCTGGGCCGGGGCCACTGGATTCCCACAGCGCGGGCAGCGCCCGGTCTGGGCCACCTGCTGTGGATCGAGGGGCAGGCCACAATTTTGACATTGCATAACAGGCTGACCGCTGGAAGAATCCGGCGGTACTTCCTCCTTTGTTTGGTTAGGATGCTCTAAAAGTAGCTTGCGCGTTTTTAGCTGTTCTATTCGACTGTAGCATCTTGGTGTCTACGTGTCAAGCATGCAGGAGCAGACGGTGCTGGATGCTGACCACCGCAGAGAAATCGACAATTTCCTCCCTTCGAAGGGAGGAAATTGCCGAAAAATGCGCGCACCTTTGGGGCGCCAAACCCGTTGTGGCTGGTCTGCTGCTCAGTCTGTGCTGGCAGGGACACCAGATTTAGCGCCCACTGCTTTTTTTAGGGCTTCTACCTTGTCCAGCCGCTCCCAGGGGGCATCAATATCGGTGCGGCCAAAGTGCCCATAGGCAGCAGTGGGCTGGTAGATGGGGCGGCGCAGGTCAAGCCCCTGAATGATGCCCGCCGGACGCAGATCAAAGTGCTCGCGGATGAGCTTGATCAACACCTCGTTGCTGACCTTGCCGGTGCCAAACGTCTCCACAAAGATCGAGAGCGGGCGCGCCACGCCAATCGCGTAAGCGACCTGAATCTCGCAGCGGTCGGCCAGGCCAGCCGCCACAATGTTTTTCGCCACATGGCGCACGGCGTAGGCTGCCGAGCGGTCCACTTTCGTGGGGTCTTTGCCGCTGAAAGCGCCGCCGCCATGCCGAGCCATGCCACCGTAGGTGTCCACGATGATTTTGCGCCCGGTCAGGCCAGCATCGCCCATTGGCCCACCCACCACAAAGCGGCCAGTGGGGTTGACGTAATACTTGGTGTCTTTATCCAGCAGTTCCGCCGCAATGACGGGCTTGATGATGTGCTCAAGCACATCTCGCCGGATTTCCTCTGAGGTGGCTTCAGGGGCGTGCTGGGTGGAGATGACAACCGTATCCACGCGCACCGGCTTGCCGTATGCATACTGCACCGTCACCTGGCTCTTGCCATCCGGGCGCAGATAGGGCATGGGGCCAGTGCCATCCACCGAGAGCCGCCGCACACTGGCAAGCTGGCGGGTGAGCTTATGCGCCAGACTGATCGGCATGGGCATCAGTTCGGGCGTCTCGTTGCAGGCAAAGCCAATCATCATGCCCTGGTCGCCTGCGCCGATGGCTTCCAGTTCGTCATCCGTCAGCAAACTGCTTGCCGCGCGCTCTTTGCGTTCCAGCGAGTTAGAAACGCCCATATCAATATCGGGTGATTGTTTGCCAATGGAAGTGGTGACGCCGCAGGTGCGGAAATCAAAGCCGAAACGCGCGTCGGTGTAGCCCACGCGCTCAATCGTGCGGCGGACGATGGCCGGAATGTCGGCCCAGGCAGTGGTGGTGATTTCGCCGCACACCAGAATCAGGCCGGTGGTGGTGGCGGTTTCGCAGGCCACGCGAGCCATTGCATCCTGGGCAATCAGATTATCCAGAATGGCATCGCTGATCTGATCGCAGAGCTTGTCGGGATGGCCCTCGGTGACGCTTTCGCTGGTAAAGAACGATTGGGGACTCTCCATAAAACTGGTCATTGGTTTTTCCTCTCCCTCCCTCGCGGAGTTCTCACATACCAAAGTCATTCTGGCGCCGACCCCTCGCGTCGAGGGGTTGGCCTTTGGGACAATATACGTTTACGTGCCTGATTCCCAGGAAGCCAGGTATTTCTCCTGCTCTGGGGTCAACGAATCAATCTCAATGCCCATGCTGATCAGCTTGAGCCGCGCAATTTCGCGGTCAATCTCGGCAGGGATGGTATAGACGCGCGGCTCAAGCGTCTTGCCATGCTTGAGCATATGTTCCACGCCCAACGCCTGATTCGCAAAGCTCATATCCATCACACTGGCCGGGTGCCCTTCGGCGGCGCTCAGGTTCACCAGACGGCCATCCGCCAGCAGGTAAACCAGCCGACCATCCTCGTAGGCATACTCACGCACAAAGTCGCGCACTATGCGCGTGCCGCGTGTTGCCAGTTCCTCCAGCGCGGGAATGTTGATCTCATCGTTAAAGTGGCCGGAATTGGCAAGAATCGCGCCATCCTTCAGGCGCTCGATGTGCTCGCGGTTGAGTACGTTCAGGTCGCCGGTCACGGTCACAAAGAAATCGCCAATTTCGGCGGCCTTGATAAGCGGCATCACGCGGAAGCCATCCATCACGGCTTCAATGGCGCGCACCGGGTCCACCTCGGTGACGATCACATTGGCGCCCATGCCGCGCGCACGGGAGGCCACGCCTCTGCCGCACCAGCCGTAGCCCGCGACGACGAAGTTTTTGCCGGCTAGCAGGACGTTGGTGGCGCGAATCACTGCGTCAACGGTGCTCTGGCCGGTGCCATAGCGGTTATCAAAGAGGTGTTTGGTGTTGGATTCGTTGACGGCCAGCACCGGGAAGCGCAGCACGCCTTCTTTCTCCATGCTGCGCAGGCGGATTACGCCTGTCGTCGTCTCTTCGGTGCCGCAGATGACGCGCTGAATATATTCGTCGGGATATTCTTTATGCAGCGTGGAGACGAGATCACAGCCGTCATCCATCGTGATCTGCGGGCCATGTTTGATAGCGATGTTGATATGTTCGTAATAGGTCTGCTCATCCTCGCCTTTGATGGCATAGGTGGGGATGCCCTCGTCTACGTTGAGCGAGGCGGCCACGTCGTCCTGTGTGGAAAGAGGATTGCTGGCGCAGAGCACCAGATCAGCGCCGCCCGCCTTGAGCGTGATTGCCAGATTCGCCGTCTCGGTGGTGACGTGCAGGCAAGCCGCTATTTTGATGCCCTTGAGCGGCTGGGTGCGAGCAAACTGCTCACGAATCTGCCGGAGCACCGGCATTTCCTTGGCGGCCCATTCGATGCGCAGCTTGCCACGCGGGGCCAGGCTGCGATCTTTGACATCGCCGGGGAGGTGATGATGTGTGGTCACAAAAACTCCTTTGAAGTTCCTTTATTTCGTCAGTTCCATATCCAAAATAGCTGCTTTCCGCTACTTCTAACGAAACAGCGTCGAAAAAGTCTTGTCTAACAGCCTGTTAGACAGAGCACATGCAGCCAGAAAAAGTTTCATGTCGCTAGTGCACCCACAGCCGCGAGAACCAGCGCCGCCCGCCATAGGCTTCATAAAAGCGGCATGCCTCGCGGTAGCCCAACTTCCTATAGACCTGTATAGCCGATGGGTTATCTGCCCGCACGTTCAGAATCGCTATCGCCTCTGGCTGGCCTGCCTGGTCGGGGCCAAAGCGCCGCAGTGCCTCGGCGGTGACAGCGCTTGTGGTGGCCTGCGCGTAGCCGTGCCCGCGAAAATGCGGATGGGTAAAGACATTGCCCACTGCGACGATGCGCTGCGCTTCCGAAAGAATATGCGTTCCGGCTGTCGCCACCAGTCGCCCCTGCACCTTGACGCCGTAGAAGATTCCTTGCCGAAACTGGTAGGGCGCAAAGGCGCTGCCCGCCGCCATGCGATAAATCCGGTTCAGTTCTGGCAGGTCGCGCTCCGTCAGCCGCTCGGCAAGTTCGTGCTGGCTGGCCGGGCGAAACTCCTCTTTGCGCACTGCCATGCGCAGCATCTCGCGCATCTGATGCAGCCGGTAACGCCTGCGCAGCGCTGCCAGATGTTCCCGCTGCGCGGTAATCTGAATAGAGATGGGCGTCAGAGCGCTGTGCAGCGGCGCGCAGGCCGCCTCTGGCTCGCCCATCAAGAAGAGCACTACCGGCGAAAGCTGCCCAAACTCCATCGCCAGCCCGGATGGCTCGCCCTCTGTATCGCTGACCAGAAACCAGCGGCATGCCCCAAAATACCCTTCATCCAGGTCGCACAGGGCATATCCGGCGTAGAGGCGATCACGGTTGAGAAAGTCCGCGATCTCGCTTTTGTTGCTGGTCTGGCGCACGCTATAGGCGGCAACGGTCGTGGTCATGTGTTCCCATTCGCCCAATCAGGATCAAAGTGTGTAAAGCTCAAAAACTCGTGGTAACGCGCGGCAATTTCGTCCTGGGTCAGGCTATGCAGCCGGTGCAGGCTAAAATCTTCGCAGTGAAACGACCCCATGATGTTGCCATGTACCAGCGCGCGCTTAAAATCGGCCAGCGTGAGTGCGCGCGTCTGCATCGTGCGCGCCAGATAGCCGATAAAGCCACCGGCAAAGGCATCGCCCGCGCCCGTTGGGTCGCGCACATCTTCCAGCGGATAGGCGGGCGCGGCAAAAAAGCCCCCCGCTTTCTCAAACAAGAGCGCGCCATAGGAACCCTGCTTAATCACCACCATGCGCGGGCCAAGCGTCAATATCTTGTGCGCTGCCGTGACCAACCCTGGCACACCCGTATACTGCCGCGCCTCCTCCTCAGACATCAGCAGCACATCTACTTTGCTGATCACCTGATCGAGTTCCGGGCGGGTGCTGCTGATCCAGTAGTTCATGCTATCCAACACGCGCAGACGCGCGCCGCTGGCGTGCTCCAGCACCTCATTTTGCAATGAGGGGTGGATGTTTGCCAGAAAGAGCACGGGGGCGCTGCGAAAGCTCTCTGGAACGACGGGATGAAAATCGGCAAAGACCCCCAGTTCCGTATAGAGCGTGTCGCGGGTGTTCATGTCCAGGTGATAGCGCCCGCCCCAGCGAAAGGTCTGCCCCGGCACCACCTGGAGGCCGGTGGTATCAATGCCCCGGCGCTGGAAAAAGTCGAGATGCTCCTGGGGGAAGTCGTCGCCCACGACGGCGATCATCTGCACCGTGTCGTAAAACGAGGCAGCGGCAGAAAAATGGGAGGCCGCCCCGCCCAGCACATCTTCTGCGCGGCCAAAGGGCGTTTCCAGCAGGTCAATGCCAACGGAGCCAACAACAAGAATGGACATCTATAAACTACTACCTTTCATCAAGTAGTCAAACATGCTTCATACCTCAGAACTGCCGGTCAGTTGCTCCAGCACGCCGTCCAGAAAGGCCAGGGTGCGCCCAAACTTTTCGCGGCAGAGTTCTTTGGCGTTGGTGGTATAGAGCGATTGAAACAATTCCACATAGCGTTCTTCGACATGATGCAGCACGGTGGAGAGCGTTTCATCCGAGAAGGTGCGGTCTGGATATTTGGCGCCCAATTCGATTAGCGCGGTGACAATTGCCAGCCCGCCCAGCCGCCCAATTTTATCCGCGTCGTAGAGAATCTGCCCTTCCAGGGGAACGCGGTCGCGTTCTTCTGGCGGCGCCACAAAGCTGTGTACCAGAATGGCGGCGCGCACGCGGGCCAGCGTGTCCACGTGGACATCCCAGTCGCTTAAGAAAGAGATAGCCATCTCTGCGGAGCGGCGGTGATGGTCCTGCTTGCCGTAGACGCCGGTGGAAATATCATGCAGATAAGCCGCCATCACCAGCGCGTCCACGTCAACGGTGGGGTGCTCCACCGCCAGCATTTTGCAGTTGGCAACGACCTTGCTGACATACATCAGCCCTTCGGAGCCAAGCATCTCTTCGACATAGTGGGTAATTGCGTCCTGGAGTTCTGGTTGCATCTCTGCCTCGTCAGATCAAGCGTGCTTATAATACATGTCTCGTTTCCGGGTTTCCTGCGAGCAGTTGTGCCAGCGATGCTGCAAACGGTGGATAGGCAATGCCGCAATCGGTCACAATCGCGCTGATATAGCGATGCGGCGTGACATCAAAAGCAGGATTGCCAACGGGCACGCCCTGCGGGGCGACGCGCACGCCGCGCATATGCGTCACTTCCTCTGGCTGGCGCTGCTCGATCACAATCTGCTCGCCAGAGGCCAGCGACAGATCAATCGTGGAGCGGGGCGCCACCACATAAAAAGGAATGCCATGTTCGCGCGCCAGAATCGCCAGGCCGTAGGTGCCAATCTTGTTGGCGACATCTCCGTTGGCCGCCACCCGATCTGCGCCCACAAATACGCCCTTGATGCCAGCGGCGCGCATGAAATGCGCGGCCATATTATCGGAAATCAAGGTGAGTGGGATGCCAGCCTGCTGTAGCTCCCAGGCCGTCAGCCGGGCGCCCTGGAGCATGGGCCGCGTTTCATCCACAAAGACATGCAGCCGCTTGCCCTGCTCATGCGCGATAGTGATAGCCGCCAGCGCTGTCCCGCGCCCGGCGGTTGCCAGCGCGCCTGTGTTACAATGCGTCAGCACGGTATCGCCGTCCTGAATCAGCCCCGCCCCGTACGCTCCCATACGCTGGCAGGCCGCAACATCTTCCGCAAAAATGGCATGCGCCTCGCTCAGCAAGCGAGAAGAAAGCACAGCAGGTGCGACGCCCTCGGCCAGAGCCGCGCGCCCGGCCTGGCGCATGCGCTCCAGCGCCCAGGGCAGGTTGACCGCCGTTGGGCGGGTGCGGCGCAGCAAATCGGCCACTGCATCCAGGCGAGCAAGCGCGGCCTCAGCCGTTTCCAGGTCTTCTGGCGCAGCACCCAGCATCCCCAGCACCACGCCATAGCCCGCCGCCACACCAATGGCAGGCGCGCCGCGCACCTTCAGGGCGCGAATGGCCTCGGCGACTTCGTGCTCGTTGTGGCAGGTGAGCACCTTCACCTCATCTGGCAGGCGCGATTGGTCCAGCAGGCGCAAAACGCCGCGCTCCGAGGCGCTGTCGGCTTCCCACCAGAGGGCTTGAAACGGTTGTGTCTGCATGCGTTCCTGAACTACTCACTCCTAAAAAAAACACTTCTCCATCGGCGAGAAGTGACGCTGGTATGTTCAGCGCGCCCAACTCGCACATCTTCCAGCCAGCAGCAGATGCTTGTGGCTGCCGGAATTAGCACCAGACCGCCTGAACACAGACTGTGCGTGAGCGCTGGTTGCCGGGCTTCACAGGGCCGTTCCCTCCACCCGTCTTGATGTGTGATTCTGCGCAAGGATTATTTGATTGTCGTCTTGTCGCCGCCAGAATACCACATTGGAGGCAAAAACACAAGCGTCGAATCGCTCTCTCTCCCCAGACGAACTGCCCTTTTCTTCGTTGCGGGACTTTAGTCCTAAAAACATCTGTTTTCCTTGGTGATGACTCGACCATATGCTACGATTTCTTGCGTCAAGGAATTGTCCCTGGCATGTTATCGCCGGATTTATTGTTACCCACTTCTGTGTTGTCCGTCTCACAATCAGAAGGACTGCCGCAGTATGCCTGCGCGCCTGCTGATAGCTGGACGGAGTGTATTGCTCTTATCTAGCATCTTCTGAAGGGGCGCAGTCGTATGACCAGGGTGGAATCGGAGACCACATGGTCCTTCGAGCGTATCTACGAAGAATTTAAGACACCGATTTACAACTATATCTATCATCTGGTCGGAAACCGTGAACAGGCAGACGATTTAACTCAGGATACCTTCCTCAAGGCGTTTAAAGCTTTGCCAAAGATGGATGCTAACCTGAAGCTTTCTGCCTGGCTCTATCGCATCGCCACAAATACAGCCTATGACGCGCTCCGGCGGCGGAAACTGATTGCCTGGCTTCCCTGGCAGGATTTGGACCACGAGCCTGCCGATGTGGAAAGCGCTGACCCACAGGAGACAATTGGGACCGCCGAACTGGTGCGAGGTGCGCTGAAACGCATGCCCCCCCAGTATCGAGCCGCCTTATTGCTGTATACGCAGGAAGGGTTTTCCTATGGCGAGATCGCCCAGACGTTGAAGATTGCTGAGAGCGGTGTCAAGATGTATCTCTCTCGTGCGCGGCAGTCGTTCCGCGAGCACTTCCGGGCACTGGAGCAAGGCACAATGGCGCGGACGGCATCCCACCGGGTTCCTCCGGGGGCTGGTGTTGAGCCAGCCTGATGGCCGTCGCTGTTCGCTGGCAGGCGTGCCTGCCAGCAATGCACGCGAGAACCACAACACCCTTGCCAGGGAAACGCCCTCCAACCTGAAGGTAGCAGGCAAGGGAGGGCGGTTTTCTACGCAGACGGGAAGGATTTGCTGCTTATGAACTGCAATCGGGCTGGAGCACTGCTCGGCGCCTATGCGCGCAATGAGCTCCCCTCTTCCACCCGTGCGGAGGTAGAGGAGCACCTGGACCGTTGTACATCCTGTCGCGCTGACCTTGAGGTTGATCAACTTGTCTTGCTGCTGCCCAGAGTGGAACCCCCAGCCTCCCTGCACACGCGCATATTTTCTTCACCGGAATTTCTGGAACTGACGCGCGAGATCAGCCTGCAAGGGCATCCGGCAGATGAGGCGGAGATGCCAACTGCCCAGGATGAACGCTCAGCGCTGGCTGAAGAACTGCCCAGCACCAACGGGCATCATCCGCAGTTGGTGGTGCTTCGTCCCGATGGGCAACAGACCAAAGCAAGCAGCAATGGTCATGGCGCTCCTGTTGTTGGCGCGCGGCGTGCCCCCAGACAGATAGATTGGCAGCGGCTGGCCCTGCGAATGGCAGTGGCAGCAGCGGTGCTGGTGCTGGTGCTTGGCTCGGCGCTAGGGATAAAAACATGGCTTGGCACCAGTCCGCCGCAGGCGGCTGTCCCTACGTTTAGTGTCTCGGAGCCGGTGGTTGGCCCGTTATCCGCCGGAAATCGGGTGGTGTATTTGCATGATGGCCGCCTCTGGAGCGCACCGGAACAGGGGCCGCAGATGCGTAAACCCCTCACGGCCACCACAGTGACGGTTGCCCCTGGGTGGGTGGTTGCTCCGATGGCTGGCCCGGATGGGGTGCATCACCTGGCCTATATTGACTTGAAAACCGGCACCCTGCACAGCATCCAGACCGATGATGCGCGTGATACGACGCTGGCAACGCTGGTTCCCACAGGCGTGAGCTTGCCCGCCTTCTGGCAAAGCGCTGAAGGGCAGGCGGTGCTGTCGGGGCTGGCCTGGTCGCCGGATGCCCGACAGTTGGCGTTTGTCGCTGACCATGCTGGCACCGGCGCAGCCTTGTGGGTGGTGAATGTGGAAAGTTCAGCAGCCCGCGCGGTGAGTGGAGCACCAACCGCCGGAGCGCTGCCAGAAATGCCCGCGTGGTCCTCTGATGGCGCGCAGCTTGCCTATGTGCTGGCCGCGCAGGGCGCGACGAGCATCTGGGATGCGAACCTGGCCGCCCAATCTCTGCAAAAGGTGGTAGATCGTGCCTCGCCGCAAGGTGACGCGGGCGATGTGGTGCGCGGCTTGTTCTGGACCAGCGACACGCAGAACCCGATACTCACCTGGAGCGCCGGGGCGCCAGACAGCGGGCCGGTCAAGAGCTTGTGGTCGTATCGCTTCCAGCAGGCGCCGCACCTGGCGCGGCTGACTCTTCCTGGCTCAACCTTTAGCGCCGTAGATTATAATCCGCAGGCTGGCGAGACTGGCGCGTGGCTGGTGGCGCAAAACGGCATTGGCTTGCGCTCCGTGCATGCCGATGGCTCGCTGGTGAATGGCCTGGCATCCGGGCAGATGACAGCGGTACACTGGTCGCCCGATGGCTCCAGCGCCCTCTACGTGGTGGCTGGCGAGAGCGCGGGCACTGGCGATCTCTGGGTCTGGACTCCGGTGCGGGGCCAGGTGAAGATTGCCGATGATGTGGCGCTCGCGCCTCTGCCAACCTGGTCGCCCGATGCCACACAGGTCTTATACGTTGCCGGTGGGCAGGTCTTCAGCGCGGCGATTGGTGGCAAGATCACGCCGCTCACCAGCCAGGGGAGTCCAACGGCGCTTGGCTGGTCGCCCGATGGAGCGCGCGTGGCTTTTGCGGGCGCAAAGAACATCCAGGTGAGCACCCCCGATGGGAGTGCCATCCATCAGGTGGATGATGCCGCCGGGGTAACTGCGCTGGTGTGGACGGCGGTGCCGTAGCGCAATTCGACAGAGCAATGTGACCACGCAAAAGAGCGCCAGGGGCGGTTGCGCACGCGCAACCGCCCCTGGCTTTATTGAAGCGTGTGGTCGAGTCTGCGCAGCGCCGCCAGAAGCGCCCGCTCTTCCTCTGGCGCGAGCGTGGAAAAGAGGCTGGCTATCATGCGTTCCTGGGCGGGAACCACGTCGTCAAAGAGCTTCTGTCCGGCCTGTGTGAGAAAAAGCCGTTTGGTGCGCCTCTCCTGGCGCCGCTCAATCAGGCCGCTGTGCTCCAGACGGTCAAGCAATTGACAGATGTTGCCCTTGGTGACGAGCAACGAATCTGCCAGCTCTTGCTGGGTCAGCCCTTCAGTGGTGCCAACATGCGCCAGTACATCAAACTGCGCCACACTCAGCCCCCAGGCGCGCAGATGCTCTGCCGAGGCGTGGTCTATCTTTTGGAAGACCCGCGCTAATCGTAGCCAGGTAACAACAGATGCCTTGCGCACAGCATCACGCCTCCATGTTCGTGTTGTTCTCATAAAATAGTTTAGCGCTAAACCATACGAATGTCAAGAGGCTGATCGTCGGCAAGCGTGAGGCGCGTCCCCTTTTTGCTGTGCTGCCCTGCTCAAAAAAGTGCTCCTCTGGCTGCGCAGCCAGAGGAGCACTACTCAAGCCAATCGGCTTAGCCTTTGGGACCAACCAGATCGCTCATGGGTGGCACGTTCGCGGTATCGCAGGTGTTTGCCAGGCAGCCGAGCTTCCAGCCGTCCTCAATGGTTGCCAGTATGGAGTAATGATTGTAGGCAACGTTGGAGGTGCGCGGGCTGTGGTCGGAGTGCGAGATCGCCAGGGTGACGACATTGCCGCCGCCTGGATTGGCGTCGCAGCAGCCCCGCGTATCGCCGAAGCCAAATGGACCAGAGCCGGTAAAGTCGCTCTCGTCCCAGGTAATAAAGATCACGGAATTGCCCGTCCAGGCGCGCGAGTTCATGATCGCTCTGACGGTGCTGCTCAGGAACGCATCGCCTGTTGCGATCAGGCTCTGCACCTGGGAGAAGTCGCAGGGATCGCTTGGCGTGGCGGCCCTGCCGTGCATATCGTTGCACTGGTCCGGGCTGATCCAGACGTAATCGGAGACATGATTACTTGCCAGGTCGCTGGAAAGCTGGCCATAGTCAACGATATTGGCGGTGCGTGCCGGGTTATTCTGGACATCGGCATAGGAGATAAATGGGTTGTGCTTGCGCTCGTAAAGCTGGTTGCCGCAGGCATGCGCCAGCAGGTCGCCATTGCACAGCGACAGCGATTGCATATAGGCGGTCCAGCTTTTGCCGTGCGCCTCCAGTTGGTCAACGATGTTAGGAACGTCAACGGTGATGTCGTTGTCATCCAACACCCCATTGAGCGCGCCAGAGGTCGCCGCAATGTAGTTGGGCTGGCTGGGATGGGTGACTCCAAAGTAATTCGTCGCCAGACCGTATGTTTGGGCAGCGGAGTTGATCCAGGGCGCGTTGGGATTGCCAATCAGCGCATCCAGCCCCGTGTTTTCCATCATAATGACAAAGACATGCTGGAAGTTTTTGAGGTCCGAACGGTTATCTGTGCTGGCAGCCCGCGCCTGGGGCATGAGCATGACCGCCAGCAGCGCGACAAGCGCCACTGTAACGGCCCCCGGAAGAAATCGCCGGGTGAGCATGGGAGAGAGGGAAGAGTGTTTGATCATGCAGTGGCCTCCTACAACAGAATATATTGCTCAACACTGAGAGATCACAGGCCAATATTAGCCGGGTAGTGCTGGCCTGGCAAGCAGGCAATACACGGCTCCTCAGTAAGGCTAGCATAGCATAAAGGCGCCTCAAGCAGATGGTTGTTTCGGTGATGATTTGGTTAAGAAATTGTTATGGATTTCTCATGCGGCATGGGCAGGGTTTCCATAACCAGCCTGACAATAATGAAGCAGGGCTGACACCCTGGCCCTCGCCTGGATGTCGCCAGCTTCCTTTGTGGCCGGCTGGTGTCTTGTGCGCAGGCGCCAGATGCGGTACAATTCCCAAAGGAAGCTTCTATAGATCGTAAGATCGTACTAAAAAATGGCGCCAATACTCTTTGCAAAAAAAGATTGCCTGGTGGAAGTGTAGGTCTGCATCCAATGAGAACTCCAATTATTGCCGGAAACTGGAAAATGAATTATGGTCCGGGCGAGGCCGAAGAATTTGTGGCCGGAATCCTTCCAGGGCTGCACGAGATTCACACTGTTGAGCGCGTGCTGTGTCCTCCGGCGGTTTCACTCTTGACCGTGTATACAGCCATTATGGGCAGCGAGGTGAAGCTGGGGGCGCAAAATATGTATTACGAGCCAAAGGGCGCCTATACCGGCGAAATCTCCCCAACCATGTTGCGGGGCTTGTGCGAGTATGTGATTCTGGGGCATTCGGAGCGGCGCGGCTATTTTGGCGAGACAGATGAACTGGTGAATAAAAAGGTGCACGCCGCCTTCGCCTCTGGCCTCAAGCCGATTGTGTGTGTGGGCGAGCGGCTGGAGCAGCGCGAGGCAGGCGAGACGGAGCAGGTGATTGCCAAGCAGATACCTGGCAGCCTGGGCGGTCTGCCCGCCGAGCGCGTGAGCGAGGTGGTGATTGCCTATGAACCCATCTGGGCCATTGGCACCGGCAAAGCGGCAACGGCCCAGGACGCGGTGACAGTGGTGCAGCAGATTCGCGCCCTGCTGACAGAGATGTATGGCGCGGAGGCGGCGCAGGCGGTACGTATTCAGTATGGCGGCAGCGTGACGGCGGCCAATATTCAGGAATTTGTGAGTCAGCCAGAGATTGATGGCGCCCTGGTGGGCGGCGCCTCGTTAAAGCCAGAGTTTGTGGAGATTGTGCGCGGCACTGCCGAGGCAAAGGCGCAGTAGGCAAGAAGAAGATGAGCAACATCTACACAGAAATTCAATCGGCCTTGAATCGTGGCGAGCAGGTGGCAACCGTCACCATCGTCAAAACGACCGGCTCCTCGCCGCGTCCGGCGGGCACCAAGATGCTTGTTTTTGCTGATGGCCGCACAGTGGGGACGCTGGGCGGGACGCTGCTGGATGGCCGCGCCGTTGAGGATGCCCTGGCGACCTTCAATGATGGCCGTCCGCGCGCAAACTTTTACGCCATTGACGCCGACACCGGCGAGACATCAGGCAGTTGCGGAGGGACGATGGAGGTTTTTGTCGAGGCGGTACGCCCGGAGCAGCGGCTAATTCTGGTGGGTGGCGGCTATGTGGCACAGGCGCTGGCGCGTATCGCCAGCCATCTTGATTTTCGCCTGCTTGTGTTGGATGACCGGCGCGATCTGGTCAACCCGCAGACCTTCCCCGACAGCGCCCAGCTTCACTTTGGCGACATTCCCCGGCTGGTGAGCGAACTCCAGCCCGATAGCTCTACCTGGATTGTGGTGGTGACACGCGGGCATCACCTGGATAAAGAGGCGCTGCGCGTGGCCCTGCAATCGCCCGCGCCCTATGTGGGCATGATTGCCAGCCCCGGCAAGGTGCGGCGTATTTTCCGCGAACTGCTGGAGGAAGGCATCCCCCGCGAGCGGCTGGAGCAGGCGCATTCGCCCATTGGCCTGGACCTGGGCGCGGAAACACCCGATGAGATAGCCCTTTCCATTGCCGCCGAGATGTTGATGCTGCGGCGCGGCGGCACAGGCCGCCCACTGCGCGAACAGCACCACATGCTGGAGGAAATAGCAGCCAAAGAGCGCCAGGGATAGCCAGGTAGAATAGAACGCCAGGCAGAGCAGACTACCAGGCAGGGATACTCCCCAACTACTGGCTGACCTCAACGGTGATATGAATGTCGGTGGTCTGCGTATCGCTGCCGTGCTGGGTCAGAATGATCGTCACAAAACTTTGCGCCTTGAAATATTCCTGCCCAACGGACCCTGGTCCTTGTGGCTCCTCTTTAATCAGTGTCCAGGTCGCCGCGCCCATCTGGTTTTTGAAAAAGTTGGCGGTGGTTTGCAGGTCTAACGCGACGCGATAGCTACAGTCAGTGGTTGCGCCTTTGGTCGTGGTTTTGCCAACCTGCATGGCGTTCGCAGGGAGCAGAACATCAGAGAACTGGCCGTCACAGGCCGTAGCTGGCGTGGCCGTCGCCAGGGGGGTGCTGCCTGGCCCGGCGGTGCCCGTCTTAGCGGGGGCGGTGACGGTTGGGGTACGGCTGTTGGCCTGGCTGCCAGTTGCGCAGCCCACCAGCACGATCAACAGCGTCAACAGCAACGAAAAAAAGAAAAAGCAGCGCGCGGAGCGCGATACCATAGAATGTCCCTCCCTGAAAGCAGGCTGATCTTCCATCTCTTGCATTATATCGCCTTTTCAGCCACAGGCGTTGCTGTCCTTTTGGCCGATGTCCTATCAGATGAGGCATGCTACAATCTGGGGAGCATGTATGCAGATAGGAGATTGGTATGGCCCGTGCCACCGACCAGAGCAGTTCTGAAAGTCTTCTTGCTTCTCAGCCCGAATTGCAGAGAGCGCGTGGCAGGCGCCCTGATTGGCTGCATTGGCCGCGTTTTAGCCAGAATGTCTGGCTCTTGCTGATCTATACGCTGGGCAAGGGCTTTCAAATCAGCATTGGCGCGGTGACGATCAATCTCTATGTCTATAGCCTGGGCTATCGGCAGGATTTTGTCGGGCTGTTTGCTGGAATGTCGTCTCTTGGGGCGCTGGTGATGGCTATTCCCGCCGGGATGATCTCGGACCGGCTGGGGCGCAAACAGGTGATGGTGCTCAGCGGCCTGCTGACGCCACTGACGCTCGTGGCAACTGCTTTCAGCACCTCAGAGTCGGCGCTGCTGCTTTCCAGCTTCGTCAATGGGATTGTGGCCTCGTTTTACTGGGTGACGTGCATTCCCATGCTGGCGGAGAGTGTGCAGGAAGACCAGCGCGTAGGTGTGCTGGCTATGAACAGTTTCTTGCTGCTGGGCCTGGGCGCGATGGGCAGCCTGATTGGGGGCCTGGTGCCAGAGGTCGCGGCAACACTGCTGCATCAGTCCTCGGCCACGCCAGAGCCGCTGCGCCTGGGGATTCTGGCGGCATCGGTGGTGGTTTTGCTGGCGGCGCTGCCGCTTTTCTGGCTGCGCGTGCCCGCCAAAAAACTCCCTTCAGAAGAGGCAAAGATCGTTCCGGCAGCAGGGGATATTGCTATCGCTGCGGCGGCTGTGCCCCAGAGAAACGAAGAAAGAAGAAAGAAGCGTATTACCATCTCGCGGCCCTTGTTGGTCCTGTTTGCCATGCTGCTCATCCCTGATCTGCTGATTACCTTTGGCGAAGGCATTGTGGTGGGGCTGCTGCAACTGTTCTTCTTCCTGAAGTTTGGCTTGCGGCCCGGCACGCTGGGCGGCTTGTTTGCGCTGGCCGGTTTCATTGGCGGGCTGGCGGGACTCTGCGCGCCGCTGCTGGTGAAACGCTGGGGCAAGCTGCGCACCACGACCAGCCTGCAACTGGTCACGGGGCCGGTGATGCTCCTCACCGGCTTTGCGCCCTGGTTGGTGCTCTCGGCATCAGGCGAATATATACGCACGATGCTGCGGGCATTCATCGAGCCGGTCTACGCGGCCTTTGCTCTGGAGCAAATGCCGGAACAACACCGCGCGACCCTCTTTGGCTTTTATTCTGTCACCTGGGGCCTGGGCTATAGCCTGGGGCCAAGCCTGGGCGGGTGGTTGCAGGTGCACGTGGGCCTGTCGGCGGGCTTTGTGGTGGGCGCGATCTGTCTGACCGCTGCGCCGGTGCTGCTGCTCTCGTTCTTTGGGCGGCGTGACAAGCAGGCAGGACTCTAGCAGACCAATCAAAGACGTAAATCAACGAATTTCTTCCTCCCTTCCCAAAGTCATGAGGCTGCTGACATACTGCTGTCAGCAGCCTTCTGGTATGATTGGAGTGGAAAGAACAACACCAGTGCTCAAGCAGACCAGGAGGAGAACGCATGCTTACAAACATTGGGTATATTGGAATCATCGTCAAGGATGTTGCTGAGGCAACCGCGTTTTACCGGGACACATTGGGCTTCACCCTGGAAGGGGCCGCGCCAACGATGGCGCAGTTTGAGACGGGGGGTGGGGCCATCCTGGGAATCCAACTGCCTGATTTTCCCCAGGTGCGGGGGCAGGAGAGTGAGCAGCCATTTGAGCCAGCCTTCATCGTCGAAGATGTTGATGCCACCTATGCAACCTGGAAAGCGCGCGGCGTAGAAATGCTTGAAGAGCCAAACGAGAGGCCATTTGGCCGAACGTTTATCTTCCGCGCACCACAAGGGCATATCTTCCGCGTCTTTAAGCCGATTGACACTCCCCTGGCCTAAAGGCCGGGGATTCTTCGTTCAACCAGCCCGTTTGCGACGTGCCCTGGCGAACACGTTCGTAGAGGCGGTCTGTCCCGAAGCGTTTTGCCCCTCTTGCGAGTGGCCCGTTTCCGCTTGCCCAGCGGTACGGCTGTGCCCTGCGCTCGCAGGGTGTGCGGCTAGCCACGCGAGCGCGGCGGCCAAGATATTGAGCGCGGCATTCCAATCCCGGTCTAAGATCAAGCCACACTGGGGGCAGATATGGGTACGCTGACTCAGGCTCTTGTGCACCCGATACCCGCACCCGCTGCAATCGGCGCTCGTGAACTTGGGCGACACCGCGATGACGGGCACATTGGCAATGCAACCATAATAGCGCAGCCAGGAAAGGAACAGCCCCCAACTGGCATCACTGATGCTTTTGGCGAGTTTGTGATTCTTGACCAGATGGGCAATCTTTAAGTCTTCATAGGCAATAAAATCGCTAGATTTCACCAACGTACTCGCCTGCTTGCAGGCGAAGTCTTTACGCCGCCTTTGGACTTTCAGATACGCTTTTGCTAAGCGTTTGATTGCCTTTTTACGATTCTTCGAGCGTTTCTGTTTGCGTGAGACGCGCCGATGCAAGCGCTTCAGCTTGCGTTCCGCCTTGCGCAGATGGCGAGGATTGGCAACCGTGTTTCCCTCCGAGTCGGTGTAGAAGGCTTTCAGTCCCACATCAATACCCACCCGTTTGCCGGTTGGCGCATGGGGCAGGCTCCGCTCTGCTTTCACGGCAAACTGGACGTAGTACCCATCGGCCCGTTTCACCAGTCGTACCCGTTTGATCTGCCCAATGGGGAAGGTGGCAATGGGGCGCGCCTTCTTGCGCGTGGGGTTGGCGCCCATGATGCGGAGCGTGCCCATGCCTATCCCATCGGTGAAGGTGAGATGCGTGCCATCTGGCTCTAAGTGCCAGCCGGTTGTTTTGTATTCGACAGAACGATTATCATGCTGCCTGCCCTGCGCTCGCAGGGAAACTGGGGATAGCCTTTCTTCCCTGGTTTCTTTTCCCGGCAGTTTTTGTAGAAGCGAGCAATGGAGAGCCAGGCGCGGTCTGCACTGGCTTGGCGAGCTTGGGAATTGAGGCAGGCAGCAAAAGAGTAGTCTTTGGCAAGCTGAGCGCAATAGACTTGCAGGTCGTTATCACCCACGCCCCGTCCATCCATCCACTTGCGTAGACACTTGTTCCTGATGAACTGTGTGGTGCGGATGGCTTCATCTATCGCGGTTTGTTGCGTCTGGTTGACTCTCAGCTTGTAGTCCAGAATGAGCATCAATGCCTCGTTTACGTGCCGCTTCTCGGATGGCAATTTCCAACATGGCTGTCTTGCTAATGCCATCCGTTTGTGCAAGCCGCTCTAATAACCGCCGAGCCTGTTCAGTTAAGAGAAAGTGGGCCGCCTTTTTCATGTTTCTATTGTAGCACAAAACTAGCCATGTTATCAACATATCAGAACCATGAGGCGAGGGTCAGAAAGCCCCCGACTAAAGATCGGGGGCTTTCTGACCCTTCTCTGTAATTAGCGTAAACGGCACGTAGTTGCATCGCCATGTCCAGTGGGCTATGCTTGGATGGCACAATCTCAAGCAACATTCTGGGAGCATGGAGATGCAACGTATCTGTGTGTTTTGTGGCTCAAGCGCGGGGACGCGCACGGCCTATGGAGAGATGGCCCGCGCGTTGGGCGCTGAACTTGCGCGGCGCAAGCTCAGCCTGGTCTATGGAGGGTCCAGCGTCGGGTTGATGGGGGTGCTGGCTGACGCAGCGCTGGCGGCTGGCGGCGAGGTGATTGGGGTGCTGCCGCGCGGGTTGTTTCGGCGCGAAGTGGCCCATACCGGGCTGACCGAACTCCGCGAAGTGGAGAGTATGCACGAGCGCAAAGCGCTGATGGCGCAGCTTTCAGATGCGTTTATTGCGCTGCCCGGCGGCTATGGCACCCTGGATGAATTGTTTGAGATGGTGACATGGGTGCAGATTGGCCTGCATGCCAAACCGATTGGCTTGCTGGATGTCGAGCAGTTTTTTGCGCCACTGCTGGCGTTTTTGCGCCATGTGGCTCAGGAAGGCTTCATCCCGCCTCAACACCTCAGCCTGCTGCGGCGCGCGGAGGCGCCCGCCGCGCTGCTTGATGAACTGCTGGACTACAGACCTCAGCGGCTTGTGGAGAAGTGGCCTGACCTGCCAAAACCATGACGAAAGCACAGAGCAGGCGCCAACGAGGGCATCTCGTTGGCGCCTGCTCCGTTTGCCCGCCTGGGCAAAAAACGTTTGCCTAAGCTATTCGGCCATCACCATATTGGCGGGAATCGCTTTGCGCCGGGGCGCAGGGCGCGTGCCTGGGCAGCGCTGGGCCAGGGCGTGAACGATCAGCGGCAAGGTGAGGGTTGGGTCGGAGACTGAAGCCACGCTTTCCAGTCCGGGCAATGATTCTCCACTGCCCAGAGCCACGCTGTAGTGATGGATGATGGGCAGTTGGCTCAGCCGCGCGGCCTGTGTCAGCAGGTCAGCAGGGGAGGCGTTGCCGTTCCCCACCAGAATGACCCCAGAATGCTGCGCACTCGTCAGCACCCCCGCCAATTCCAGCGCGTCCCCGATGGTGTCAAACTGCACTCTGGCTTGCGCCTTTGCACGCGCCGTTGCCAGCGCCGTCCCAAAGGGGCTGGCACTGATGTCTGGCGCGTAGATGGGCAGGCCCGCCTCGGCTGCCGCCTGGATGATGCCCTTACGCGGAGCCATATGGCGCAGTGCCGCGCCCAGCCGCCGGAAAAAGGCGCTGGTCGAAAGCTGTGCCTCCTGGCCGAGCGTGGCGCTAAAGTCGCTGACCATCTGTTCGGTCTGGCGCAGTTCATCGTGAGAAGCAAACAGGTCGGCCTGGCGCTCGTAGCCTGCGGCCAGCAGGTCGGCGTCATGCACCTGATCGGTGCCCTGGTAATGCCGCGCGCCGCGCGCCTCGTGCAGATCGTGGAACAGGTTGGTGCCATTGGCAACGATGCCATCAATCAGCCGATGCTCGATCAGGTAGACGATCAATTCGCGCGCCCCGGCGGGAATCAGCGGCCCGGCCAGGCCAAGCAAGATGGTGCAATCGGGGTCGCGCACCATGCGCTCCCAGAGGTCAAGGGCGCTGGATACCTTGCGTCCCTCGGCACCCATGCCGCCCATTTTATCCAACAAGCCGCTCATAGAAGCCGTTGGATTCACCTGCACCGGCTCGGTGGGTGTCACCTCAAGTGTGATGGCGGCCTGCGCGGGCTGTGTTGCTGTGTGCTTCTGGGCCGTGTCTGCGGGCGCGGTTTCCTCCACCACCGATTCGAGAAGGCGTGCCCCGGCGCGGGTATGTACCACGCGAATAACCAGATGCCCCCTGGAGGGATAGAGCGGCTTCTGGGCCGCATAAGTAGGTGCCTGGGTGCTGTTGACGTTCCCCGGTGTTTTGCCAGCCTGCGGGTCTGGTGCATGGGCGCCGTAGGTGCCAATGTCAGGCGTCGCGCCATATTGCGGCCAGATCATGCGGCCATTGTCGTTATACTGCTGGACGCGCTCATCGCGGCGAGCCACGTGCTCCTGTATTTCGGCTTCGTGCCCGGCCAGCGCCAGGTCTTCGGCGCGTCGCCCGGCGGCGCGGTGCAGCGGTTTGCCGGTTTCCGCATCGGAGCCAAAGGCGCCGTGATGCGGGCCATGAAAGCTCAGGCCGCGCTGCACCAGCATGCGGTCCATTTCTTTGACTTCCAGGGCATCTTTGATATAGGCAATCGCCGTCTCGTGGTCAAAGTTGCGGCACGAGAAGATGTCCATCGTGAAGTAGTCGAGTTCGGGGAAGGTGTGAATGGCGATATGGCTTTCGGCAATGACGACCAGGCCAGAAACGCCAGAATACGCCGGGTCGGGGGCCTGGTACTCGAACATGTATGGCCCGCCAATTTTAGTCATCCCAATGGCGCGGGGGTAATCGTTGAGGAGTTGCTCTATCAGAATGCGATCTGCCAGCTTCTGGGTGTTGCACTTGCTCCCATCAATAATCAGGTGAGGGCCGAACAACGTGTCACGCTCCTTACACGGCGACAACGCCGCTAGCTATTGCCTGTACAGCAACAGGCGATATACCAGGAAAGATAGCTTCCCATCAAGTCGTTGCAAGTTTTGCGAGTGGCTATAGCACTGCCATCGGTACACATACAGGTGTCCTTTCAAACACCACAAAAACACCCCAGAAACCATGCGCATCACGCATGCTTTTACCGGAACTGGCCCGGTGTGGGGTGTGCGGAATGTCCAATCAATTGATAAACAACACAACTACGGTACTGGTTCGTCCTCAAAGCTCCTTGCTTCCAGGTCTACGTATCAGTAAAGAATATATCATAGTGACAGGGGTTTCGCAATATCTGGCACACTGGTGCAGCCAGAACTTTCGCCAGATTACTTGCGTTTTTAGAAAGGGTGTTCTATAATAGGAGAGCATTGGAGTGGGCGTTCCCCATTGGCGGAACCTGCTCCTTCTCTTTCTTGACCTCCTGCTCTGGTAGATACCTGGGGCACTGGTTTTTTACAACCAGTGCCCCAGGCTTTGCACTGCCGCGCCTTCAACCCCAGGCACACATTCTGCTTGCGCTGCCCACTATCCATTTTGGGAGATGTGGGGCTGATGTAATTTGTTTTTGCTGCATTATCAGGAGGTTAACCATGTTGCCACCACAGGAGCCGGAGCCATCGCCTCCTGGTGAGCCACTCCCCGATGCCGCGCTTGATGCCGCGTTTCTGGCAAACCAGACTGCCCTGCCAGAGGCGCTCCCGCCGCCCGTTGGGACGACGCCAGCCGCAGAATTGGTGGTTGCCGCTGCCCAGGGCAAGCGTGGGGCTGCCTGGCGTCTGCTGCACTGGATTGGCGAAGACAACCGCGAGGCGCTGGAGGCCATTCGGATCTGCTCTGATGCTCGCCTATTTGAGCGCTTGCTGGAGTGGCTGGCCCTGGGCACCTGGGCGGGGAAACCGTTCAAAGTGCCGCTCGCGCTGCGCCAGCCGCCCTTGCGCAACAGGGTGCGCGCGCTCTTTTTGTCTGCCGCGCCAGCCGGGTTGTCGCAGCAGGTCTTACTCGGCGGGCTGCGCGATGCGCGCCCGGCCTTAAACGCGGAAGCGGCGCATTTGCTGGGGATGCTGGGCGAATCTGCCGTTCCGACGCTGCTGGAAGCGGCGCGTTCGCCCGAAGCAGGAGCACGCTGGCACGCGCTGCGGCTGCTGGGCAGCTTCCATGAGCGGCGCGGGCTTCCAATAATGGTTCAGGCGTTGGCCGATCATGACTATTCCGTTGCATGGATGGCCGCGCGAACGCTCTCCACGATGGGAACCCCGGTAGTGCGCCCCATTTTGCACCTGCTGAGCACTGCCCCGCTCACTCCCTGGCTGATGGAAACTTCGGCCTACGCGCTGCATGCCCAGCATCACCCACAACTGCGTTCTTTTCTGGAGCCGGTGCTGCGTGCCATGCGCAGCGTGGAGTATCGCATTGAGGTGCCGCTGGCCGTTGAGCACGCGCTGGCAACCCTGCCAGGCAGCTAGCTGGCTCGTGGTCGTCGGAAATTGGGCTGGTGTCGTTGACGGGACCAAAACTGAGGCGATATACTGAGGCAGAACGTAATGACACAGATCTTCCTGGCGGTTCGTCAGTAGGGTACAGATGTCAAATTCAATTTCGATCCAAGCGCGTTTTGCGGTTGGGGGAATGGTACAAAGAGGCACGCATGGGAACCCCAAATAATACACAAAAGCCCAAGCCCAAGCCTGGTCAACCAGCCGGGAAGAATTCTTCTGGGAAAGCGACGACCCAGCAGAAAAACAGCGCTACCTCTGGGAAATCTACCACCTCAAGCGTGGTGGTGAAACCGGCAGCGCAGAAGGAAAGAACCCAGCCGCCGGTCCCGCAGGCGAGCAAACGCGATCTGAAGCACGAGGCGCGCCGCGAGGAGATTAACCGCAAGCTGGATGAGCGCCGCAGGCAGCGCGAAGAGGAACTGCGCAAGCAGCGCAACAAAAAATTTCTGGGATGGGGCGGCGTGGCTGTTGGGGTGATTGCTATAGGCGCATTCATCTTTTATCAAGTCTTCCTTACCGTACCTGGCCCTCCCTATACCAGGGGTGTTGCCATTGATGGGATTAGCTGCGATGCGCTGGAGCAGTCGGCGTCGCACTATCACGCGCATCTGCAAGTCTATGTGAATGGCGATCCGGTGCAGGTTCCAACTGACGTGGGACGCCAGACGCCAGGCTGCTTTTATTGGCTGCACACCCATGATATTGATGGCGATCAAGGTGACATCCACATTGAGGCTCCGGCAGGCAAGACCTTCCAACTCAAGCAATTCTTCGACATCTGGGGCGCGCAGTGGTCTTCAACCAGCTTCATGGGCCATAAGATAGACGCCACTAATACGCTGACGGCCTATGTCTATACGCCGGACGCCAGTCAGCAGCCGGATGAGACGGGAGTCTTTACCTCCACGCCCCCTGGCAATTTGCAGCCCTATACGGGCGATCCCAGCCAGCTTACGCTGGCGGCCCACCAGATTATCTATCTCGAATATGGAACGCCCTTAATTCCCGTACAGGCATTCACCTTCCCCAGCGGGGAATAGCGCTGCCAGGGTTCAGACACAGCCAGCGCGGGCCGGACAACTTTGTGTGTCCGGCCCGCGCTCTCTTGCGCGCGCGTCAGGCGTTTTGCGCGCGTGCCAGCTTTCTGCGCGCGCGCAGAAAGGCTGCCACATCGCCCATGTTGAGGAAGGCGCAGGTGGTCAGCCCATGCACCACCACTGGCAGCAAGATGGAGCGTGGCGCGGGCTGAAGGACATACAATGTGCTAAAGAGCGCCCCGGCCACCGCCACACCCGCCACGCTCAGCCAACTCCAGCGCCCCAGCCGGTGATAAAGCGCGTAGAGCGCGGTGCTGACCAGCCAGCCCAACGCGATAGAACCGCTCCAGCGGGCCACCAGCGTCAGCACCAGCCCCCGGTAAAACAGTTCCTCGGCGGGCGCGTTGAGCAAAAGATAGTAGGCGCTCTGGAAGGCGTGATCGCTGAGCGTGGGCAGGCGAAAGCGGGGCAGGATGAGCGCGCGATAGGTGGCCGCAATCACGCCAAAGGGCAGGCCAATCGCCAGCCCCAGGCCGATCTGCTGCGCCGCCTGCTCCCAGGAAAGGGCGGGCAGACCAATTTCTGCCAGCGGGAGATGAAAAAGCCAGGCCACGAGCAGCGGCCCCACGAGCAGCGGAATAACTCGCGTCGGCAGATCAAAGCGCATCCAGCGCCAGGTATCGGCAGGGGTATTACGGGTATTACGCGGCGGTGAAATCCTTGGGGGCTGGTTTTGACTGGTCAACCGTGTACTCTCTCAGTGCTGTTGGGCAGATCGCCGCTGGACAAGCATCCCCGCTGCTGAAATTGCCATCAGCATCCCGGCGAAAAGAAAGATGGTGGCACGCACGCCGTAGTGAGGCATCAGCCAGAAGACGGGCACAAACGTGCCCAGGATGCTGCCAACGGTGGAGAGCGCGTAGAGGCGGCCAGCGGTGCTGCCCGCTGTGCCCACCGCTTTGACGCGCAGCCGGATGGCATACGGCGAGACGCAGCCCAGCAGCGTGACGGGCAGCGAGAACAGCACGAGCGCCGCGATGAGTGGTCCGGCGGTGATGTCGCTGTCTGGACGACCAAAGGCTTCGGCAGCCCAACCCAGAACGACGGAGGCCAGCGGTGGGATCAAGCCGATGGTTGCGGCGGCCACAGCCGTCAGTTGATAGAGCGCCAGTGAACGCGGCGCGCGGTCAGCCAGCCGCCCGCCCAGCGCGTAGCCAATCGTCAGGTAGATCAGCGTCAGCCCAATCAGCGTGGCCCACACAAACTGCGAATCGCCAAAATAGGGCGCCATCAGCCGCGCCGCGACCATCTCCACCGCCAGCGACGACATGCCCCCCAACAGCACCAGCGCAATGAGCAGCCAGCTCTGGTCTGGTGCCGCGTCTATGCTAACGGCGTCGGGCGCGGGCTGCGCCAGCGTTTTCTTTTTGTTTTTGTCCTTGCCGTTTCCGTTGGGGCGCGTGGTTGCCGGACTTTTTTTGGGGGCAGACCTGGCGGTGGGCATGCAGTGCTATTTCTCCTGGGCAAAGATTCCTGATAGTGAGATAGTAGCATGGCTGAGGGCCGCAGGGCAAGGAGCGAGCCTTGCGCGGCGAAGCTACGGCTCAAAGTTCAGGTTTTCGAGTTGTTCCAGGCCCAGATGCACAAGCACCTGTTGGGCAAGGGCGAGCCGGAGCGATTTATCCAGAATACGCCCATAGAGTGGCGGCTTCACACGCAGGGCAGGGAGGGTGCGTATTTGATGAGGGAGCGCAATAGAGGTATAAGGGACTCCGCCTGTTCCCGTTGGCAAAAGCACTTCATTTGGGCGAGCGGGGCGATGTTCTTTTTCGGTAGTTAGCGGCACAACAGTAAATAAACCACTATGGCGGTTGAACGCTTCGTTAGAAACGATGATAGCTGGCCGTATTCCCGCTTGCTCGTGGCCACGTAGATCAGTAACGCCCGTTTGTCCAAGGTCTACCCGTACCACAGACCACCGCCGCAGAGGGGGGTCACTCATTGCGGCTCCCCCTCCAGCCCATCTAGTAGTGCTGTGGCAAAGATGGCTTCGATTTCTTCCTGCTCTTGCTTATAGGTAGGATCAGCGTACATCTCTGCATACATGTGTTCTAGTTCAGCCTGGCGGCGCTCATATTCCAGACGCTTTGCTTCACGCAACACAAGCTCCTCAATAAGAGCCGTTGCGCTTCGGGCCAGACCCGCTTCTACCAGGGTGTCAAGCGCCCTGGCTGCTGGCTCATGAAGCTCAAAGGTTTTGCGGACAGTCGCCACCTTTTTTGTATCCATAGATCACCCTTTTATGGGGAAAGCTGTTCAGGAAAACAGCACAAACAATCTTCTCATATAAAGTGTATCAAATCTGCGTGGTATTATCAAGTGGAAAAGGTACTAAAAAAAGCGCCGATAAAACGGCGAAGTTATCTGGAACCCATAGCTCAAGAATGGCTAGTCGCATCGCCTGTCCCTTTCGTCGCGCGCAGAGCAGCCATGCCATACTCGTATCTGACGCGGGCGGACCCCACTGCCGCGCTCAAGATCATCTCAAATACAGCATCCTCAGCATAGCCCGCATCCAGCACTGCCTGCACATCCTCATCGGTTACTGTATAGGCGTAGCGCGCTACTTTGTTGAGCAGTTTTGCCAATGGTTCAGGAAACTGCTGATTGGCAGGCACCTGGTCTGGGTTGCTGCTCCAGTTGGCAATGCGCGCTCGCTCCTCCGGGCTGGTAACGCCAGGCTCTTCCAGCACGGCTTTGCGTAATTCCTCAAAATTTTCGTGAATAGATTGGCTCAAATAGCTTCCTCCTACCTACACTTTTGCCTCTGAGACGGGCGCCAGCGCCTGCCGCACCGCCACGCGCCGTCCCAAAATCATTGAGGCAACCTGAGCAAAATCACGCGGGTCGCCGCTGCAATTCACTTCTAGCCGCTTATGGCCGTTAAGCGGCGCCCTGACGTCGCGCAGCATGCTATCTTGCTCCAGCACCCGCCGCGCCTGCCGCGCCACTGCCGCGCCGCTGTCAATCACCGTGACGTTTGGGCCAGCCACGCGCTGAATGGGCGCGCGCAGCAGCGGAAAATGGGTGCAGCCCAGCACCAGCGTATCCACGCCCGCCGCCAACAGTAGGTCAATATAGTCATGGATGGTGGCCTCAACCTTGGGGCCATCCAGTTCCCCGGCCTCGCAGTGCTCCACCAGGCGCGTGCAGCCAATCGTGGTGGTCTGCACACCATTGCGCAGTTCCTCCACCAACTCCAGAAAGAGCGGATTGCGCGAGACGGCATCGGTTGCCATCACCCCAATATGCCCGCTTTTGGTGGCTTGCGCGGCGGGCTTGACGGCGGGCACGACGGCCACAAACGGAACCGGATAACGCTGGCGCAGCGTTTCTCTGGCGACAACCGAGGCATAGTTGCAGGCGAGGACGATCAGCTTGGCGCCCTGGCTCAAAAAAAACTCGGCGGCAGCAGCGGCAAAGTCCTTGATCTCTTCGGCGCTGCGCTTGCCAAAGGGACAATGCGCCGTGTCGCCAAAGAAGACAAAGCGCTCGTTGGGCAGTTCGCGCATCAATTCAATCAATACGGTCAGCCCGCCAGTGCCGGAATCAAAGACGCCAATTGGTCCATTTTTGTTGTGTGATGAAGGTGTCGTCATCAAAATCCTCGCCTGTTATCTCTGCGCCAGCGTGTTACTAACTTTCAAGAAACGCCAGCACTTCGCGGTTATAGTCGTCGGCCCGCTCGATGATGGGAATATGGCCGACGTTATGATACATAATGAGCCTGGCGCCGGGAATGTGCGCGGCCAGGTAGCGCCCATTATCGGGTGGTACCAGCGGGTCTACATCGCCATGCACCACGAGCGTGCGGGCTTTGATCTGGGCCAGCCGATCAGAGGCATTGTTTCCCATACACGCCTGTAACTGGCGCAGATACATTTCCATTGTTTGTGGGCGATAGCGGGCGTTTTCGGCAATCCTTTCCCACTCATCGGGATGGCTTTCGCAGTAGCCGGGTGCCATGATCATGCGGTAATTTTGCTTTGCCATTTCGCCCACCTCAATGCCGCTGCGGTCACGCATCAGCATGGCCGTCATCTCCTGGCCTGGCTGCACATGCGTTGGGCCACCGGCTGAGGTAGACGTGAGCACCAGTTTGTCTACCATCTCCGGGTGGCGCAGCGTCAATTCCAGCGCAATAAAGCCACCCATCGAGATGCCAATCACATGGGCGCGCGCAATGCCCAGCGCTTTCAACACTTTTGCCGCATCATCGGCTTGATCGGCAGTGGTGTAGGGACCGGACGAAGGGTCGCTGTCGCCAGTATCGCGGTGGTCCAGGGCAATCGTGCGATACTGCTCCCCAAAGACGTTGAGCTGCCTATACCAGCCAAGCCGTTTGGACCCCAGGCCGGTGAGCAGCAGCATGGTGCCTTTCGGATTGGCGGGGCTGACCTCATCGTAGGCCATTTTGCGGCCATCAATCATCACAAACGCGGGAGTTTTGACCTGCAACATCTCGCTTCCTTTTCTAGCCGATGCTCGACAAATATTGCGTGCTGGTGCAATCAGTCTTATTGTACCTGAGCCTGCAAGCGTTCCCAGACTTGCCGATGCACCACTGCGCGGAAGATGCCCCATTCGCTCCACAGTGTTTCCAGTTCGGAGCTATAGACCGGCGCGATCTGCGCTAAGAAGTCGGCTATCTGGGGCAGGTCGGCAACCTCAATTTCGCGGAATGCCTCAACTTGCTCGTCCTGGTCAATGGGGCTAAGCGCCCGGTCAGCGCCATCCAGCAGAAAAGCAAAGGTGGCGAAGCGGGCTTGCTCTGCCCCCTGGTATTCAATCGCGCAGAGAAAGCGCAGCACTAGCAATCTGTGGCCGGTTTCTTCCTCTGCCTCGCGCTGAAGGGCGTCAAGGATGGCCTCGCCTGGGTTGACCCCTCCGGTGAGCAGACGCCAGGCTCCCTGCGGATAAAACGGCTTGCGAAAGGTCAGCAGGCGATTGGCGCCGCGCTGCACCACCATACACACTTCCGCCTGGCGGCGCAGCGGCCCTTGCAGATAGTTGGCTTCGTACACGTACCGAGCGGCCTGATCGGTGACATGGCGCAGCGGCTTTCCGTAGCGCGTGGCAAGCTGCTCAATCTCGTCTTGCATGGGCTGTGGCAGCCATTCAAACATACTGACTCCTGGATGAAACGACTTCTTCTCTATGGTACCATAGGCTCAGCACTCATAACCATCATCGGCTTTGCTTGCTGTCCATGCACTCTTTCTAGTCTTTCTGGAGGCGCTATGCCCCATCTCACCCTCAATACCGCGCTGGTGGACGAGGCGCGTGCCGCTGCCAGCCGCATTGCTCGCCCGGTGCTGGACTTGATCGCCGGGCATACCACTGTTGCCATTGAGCGCACCGTCTTACGTCTGATCGGAGTAGATGGTGTAGACAGCGTAGATGTGCCGCTGCCCAATGTGGTTGTGGAGCGCGCGCGTGCGCTGCTGCCTGGTGGGGTTCTGGCGCCCTTTGCGGCTGCCATGCTCCAAACCGGGCTGGAGGTGCAGCCGCTGGCCCAGGCCATTGCCGCAGGCGAGGTGCAGCTTGCGCCTGTCCCGGCGCCGCTGCCTGCGCAGGTGCGCGCATTGGCAGAGCGGCTGGCCTATGCCGGGGTGCAGCGTATCCGCGCCAGCCGCCGCGAGCGCGACGAGCTTCTGGCAACCAGAGGCAATCCACCGCAGCCCTGGATTTACGTGATTGTTGCCACCGGCAATATCTATGAGGACATCGTGCAGGCGAAGGCAGCAGCACGCCAGGGCGCGGACATCGTCGCCGTGATTCGCTCGACGGCGCAAAGCCTGCTCGATTATGTGCCCTACGGCGCAACAACTGAGGGCTTTGGCGGCACCTACGCCACGCAGGAAAACTTCCGGCTGATGCGCGCGGCGTTGGATGAGGTGAGCGCGGAGCTTGGGCGCTATGTGCGGCTGACCAACTACTGCTCTGGCCTGTGCATGCCGGAAATAGCGGCAATGGGGGCGCTGGAGCGGCTGGATATGATGCTTAATGATTCGCTCTATGGCATTATCTTCCGCGATATTAATATGCAGCGCACGCTGATTGACCAGCATTTTTCGCGGCGCATCAATGCCGCCGCTGGCATCATCATCAACACGGGCGAAGATAACTACCTGACAACGGCGGATGCCCTGCAATCAGGCCATACGGTGATTGCCTCGCAGTTTCTCAACGAGCGGCTGGCGCTGGAGGCGGGCTTGCCAGAGGAGCAGATTGGGCTGGGCCATGCCTTCGAGATTAACCCTGATACGCCCAACCACCTGCTCTATGAAATTGCTTCGGCGCAGCTTATCCGCGACCTCTTCCCGCGCAGCCCCATCAAATATATGCCGCCCACCAAGCACATGACCGGCGACATCTTTCGCGGGCATCTGCTGGATGGCTTCTTTAATCTCGTCGGCGCTTTGACGGGCCAGGGGATTCAACTGTTGGGTATGCCAACAGAGGCGATACACACGCCGCTCCTGCAAGACCGCTTTGTGAGCATCCGCGCGGCACGCTACACGTTTGACGCGGCCCGCGACCTGGGCGAGCAGTTCACCTGGCGCGAAGACAGTCTGGTTGCCCAACGCGCCAATGAACTGCTGCGCAAAGCCGTTGATCTGCTGCACCAGTTTGAGGCGCTGGGCGGCCTCTTCAACGGCTTGTCCCAAGGATTGTTTGCCGACATTCGCCGTTCACCTGATGACGGGCGCGGGCTGGAAGGCGTGGTTGCCAGGGACGCCAGCTATTGCAATCCGTTTTATGAGATGCTGTTGGAAGTGATTCAAGAGCACTCACCCGCGCCGCAGGGGGCGGCTGAAAGAGGATAACAACCTATGCCCCAGATTCGCCCCTATGGGGACACCGCCAACGATGGTGTGGTGCAGCTTTCGTTTACGCTCCCGCTTTCTCTGGATGCCCGCGCACGCGAGGCAGCGCGGCGCTATGCCGTGATGATGGGCATTCCCTCGCCCACCATTGCGCATGCTGAGGCGCTGGAAAGCGGCTTCTCGTTCTTTGTGGTCTATGGCGCGTGCAGCCACACCCTGGACCCAGACAGCTTCAGCGTGGAAGCCATCGAGCATGCAGAACTCAGCTTTGAAGAGATTAACGATCTGATTCGCGCCAGGCTGGGGCGCAAGGTCGTGGTGATTGGCGCGGCCATCGAGAGCGACGCGCATACGGTTGGCATTGACGCGATCTTTAACGCCAAAGGCTTTGCCGGGCATTACGGCCTGGAGCGCTACCCGGAGTTTCGGGCGGTCAACCTGGGCGCGCAGGTTTCCTGCGAGGTGCTGCTGCGGCGGGCTGAGGCTGAGCAGGCCGATGCCATTCTGGTTTCGCAGGTGGTGACACAGAAAAACGTGCATATCCACCAACTGACCAAACTGGTGGAACTGGCCGAGGCTGAGGGCGTGCGCGGCAGGTATCTGATGGTGGTGGGCGGGCCACGCCTGTCACATCCCTTTGCCAAAGAGCTTGGCTACGACGCGGGCTTTGGCCCTGGCACGACGGCAACACTGGTGGCAAGCTATCTGGCGCAAGAACTGGTGGCCCGCCATGAAGCAGCCGTCCGTCAACAGGACCAGAAAAGCCAGGAGGAGCGCGCACATGGATAAACTGGTGATCACCGTCGCGCCCACCGGGGCCGAAACCACACGCGCTGATAATCCGGCGCTGCCACTTCAGCCAGGGGAGATTGCCGAGGCGGTGGCTGCCTGCCGTGAGGCGGGCGCGGCGGTGGCCCATTTGCACGCCCGCGATGCAGAGGGACACGCGACGCAGGCGATGGAAACCTATGCCGCGATTCTGGCAGCGGTGCGGCGGCGCTGCCCGGACATCATTACGATGTGCTCCACTGGCGGCGCGGCCTGGATGACGCTTGAGGAGCGCAGCGGCCCGCTGGAAACACCCGACCCGCCAGAGATGGCCTCGCTGACCTGCGGCACCTGCAACTTTGGCGACGAAGTTTTTAGCAACCCGCTCGCCTTTATCCGCCAGTTGGCCCGGCGTATGGCCGAGCGCGGCATCTCGCCCGAAGTGGAGGTCTTTGAGCCGGGGATGATTGCCACTGCGCTGCTGCTCCAGAAGGAAGGCGTGCTGCAAGACCCCATTCGCTTTAATTTTGTGCTGGGCGTGCCTGGAGCGTTTCCTGCCTCGCCCAAAAATCTGCTCTTTCTCGCTGAATCAATCCCCGCTGGCATGCCCTGGACGGTGACAGCCATTGGGCGGCAGCAGTTGCCGATGGCGGCGCTGGCAATCGTGCTGGGCGGGCATGTGCGCGTCGGCTTTGAGGATAACGTCTGGTACTCCAAGGGGCGGCTGGCAGCAAGCAATGCCGAACTGGTAGCGCGTGTCGTTCGTATAGCCGAAGAGTTGGGGCGCGAGGTCGCCACACCCGCTGAAGCGCGTCGCCTCTTGGGGCTGGCAATGGCCTCGAAGTGAAGCAGGCAGAAGCAGGCTGAAGCAGGCTGGTTTGCTGCCGGTCCTTGAAAACAGCGCGGCAGCAAACCAGTTCGCGTTAATGTGCTAGCACGCTGACGTTAGCCCACGCCAGTTCGGGAATTGGGACCACTTGCAACGCGGTTGGGTTAAAGCCCTGAATATAGGAGCGGAGGCGCCACAAGGCTTTATCCTGGGCGTAGGGAACCTCCAGCGCCGCGTTGACCAACTGCTGCTCGGCCTGGTTGTAGAGAGCCAGGCGCTTGTCCAGGTCCAGTTCAGCATCGGCCTGCTGCACCAGCGACCAGGCTGTGTATTTGGTTCCGTCATCCCGATAGTTAAACACGTTCAGGGAACCTGTTGGGGAAAAGACGCCGTTTAACCAGTTAAAGGGATCGGGGGAGGCGGTGCTCAATCCGATCAGCCACATCTGGAGAGGACCGGCGTGGTTCAGCGTGGCATTAAAATCTGTGACCGCCAATGTTTGGAAACTCACTGCCTGCGGAACCACCGTTACCTGTCCCCAGGTGCCGCTGAGGAGCGTTTGCCACATCTGAATCATGGCCTGTGCCACTGGTGTGCGTTTGGAGTCATTGGGATAGGTGAGGGTGACGGTCAATGACTGGCACCCGCATTGGGTGAAATAGCCCTTGATGAGTTCCTGTGCCTGCGCACTATCGCCAGTGACGGTACGGGTGCTGCTGCCTGGGGCTGTCAACTCACCATAGAAACCTGGCTGGCCCTGGGGGACGATATGGTTGGTTGGGACTGAAGAGCCATTGAGCACGCGATCAGCGATCAACTGTTTGTTGAGCGCCAGGGCAAACGCCTGCCGCACCTGCACATTGTTAAAGGGAGGCGCAAGCTGATTGATGCCCAGAAATTGTACGGAGAGCAGCCCAATTTCGTGATAGTCGCTCTGATCTCTGGCAGATAGGTAGTCCTGGGGGGGAACATCCGCGTAATCGTACTGGCCTTGCTTATAGCCCGTATAGGCATCGGTCAAATCCAGGACGATTGGCCTGATGATGCGTTTGAGGGTGAGTTTGGGTCCATGCCAGTACGGATTCGCAGTAAAGGTCAGGGTCTTGCCATCGCCGTAGGAGTTGAGGATGAAAGGACCGCTGTCCCCTCCTTCATCGAGATGATAGGTCCAGTCGGTGTGATTCTTGTGATCTACCCCGTATTTCTCAAGCAGCGTGCGCTCCAACGGCACCACCGCGTTTGAGGTCATCGTCTCCAGGAAGTGGGCGGCTGGATGAGCCAGCTTGATCAGCAGCGTTTGCGCGTCCGAGACGAACAGGCCAACCCCAATATCGGAGGCGATACGCCCGGCCACCCGGTCAGTTGCCCCCGCAATATCGAACAAGGCGGTACTGCGCGGATGGCAGCCTGGACCAGCAATAGGGACACAGACCTGGGGGTCGAGTGCCCGGTCAATGCTGTAGGCAAAATCCTGGGCGGTCAGGGGGGTGCCATCGCTAAAATGGAGATCAGGCCGTATATGGAACGTGTATTGTAGTCCATCAGTGCTGATGTCCCAGGTAGCCATGTCGGGAATAACGTTGAGGTTCTGATCGGTAGTCACCAGATGACCAAAAACGAGGTCAACCACTCCGGCAGAGTACACATCTGGCGTGTTGGGCGGGTCAACAATCAGATCATCAAAGCTGGATGCGTGGGTCAGAGGCCAGATAAACGTTTGATCGGCGGCAAGACGTGCTCCATTTGCATTGTTGGCACCACAGCCCACCAGAATGAAGGCCATGACGACCAGAGAAGCAAGCGCGAATCGGCGCGCTTGAGTAATGGGGCTGGTAGTCTTGTGCATCTTGCATTCCTCCACAGAACAGGCAAAGCGTGCGGCTAAACACGCTCCCACGTGCATTTTCGGACACCTCTCGCACAGCCCCAACTACCCGGTGGAGAAAATGAGCGCAGAGCGTATCTGGTACGCAGGCATCAGCAGTTAATCCAGGGATTTCAAGCTGCTTCGTTTAATAAGTTGCCCCATTGTACAAGGCGTCAGTTCGTTTGTCTACTCTTCTGGTTTGTTGGGTACCAGGCATAGGAAAGAGATACTATGCGTAAGCTGAAGAAAGTTGGAGAAAATGCTTGACAAATCGCAAATAGTGTGGTATACTTATCTTTAGCCAGGAACTTTTTGGACTCCCGATTGGCGCAAGCCAAGTTGCCGACCTGCACAAGTCTTCGGGGTTCAGGTGACTCTCCTGGTATTTTTTTGTGTTCTGGCAGTGGAGGGATGGAGCCATGCTTGCTACCCTGCTTCTTGACTACCTTGATCACCGTCGCTTACCGGCTGTTACATGGGAGGACGCGACGGCCCTGCATCGCGCGCTCTGTGAAGCGGCGCCGGAGTTGTATCTGCATCTCCTGGCTGACCCGCGCGCCGATGTCTCGCACAAGCGTCAGGTCTTGCTGACGCTCATCACCCATCCCGCTGCGCGTGGGATTGATTGGCGGCGCGTGGTCGAGGTGCTGCGTCGGCTTCCACCTGCTGAAGGGTTGCAGGTGCTGGATGTGCTGCGCACCTCGATGACCAACCGGCGCCGGGCGCGTGAGGTTGGCCTGGCGTTCTTGCTTGGGCACGCGCAGTTTCCTGATCTGGCCGCCGGGCATCGCCAGCGCCTGATTCGCCTGTTCAGGCATTTGCTGGGCGAGCGCACCTGGTCGTCCTGCTGCCGCTATCTTGCCAACAAGCCACCCGAAGGCGAAGCCTTCCTTCAGCGCAAGCTGCTGCGCTTTGCAACGGATGAGATGTTGGCGCGTGAAACGCTCGCATTCCTGGCTGGAGTCGCGTTTACGCCCACCCATCCTTTGCTGGTGAAAAGCGCAGCGGCGCGCAGGAGTATTGGAGAGGGCGCGGGCTTGCCGCGCGAGACATTGTTTGGTTTGCGTGTGCGCTTCCAGCCCCGGCCAACGGATAGCCAGATTCGTTTGCTGGCTGGGGTGGAAGAAACTGCCACGCGGGCCGATGGTCCGCTGACGGCGCTCTATAAAAAGGCGCTCTTTGGTGAGCTTTCCCAGGAGGCCGCTGCGCAGCAGCTTGCCGCGCAGCACGAGCACCTGGTTGCCACGCTGCCGCTGGTAGAGACGCGGCTGGCGTTGGTGCTTGATCTGTCCGGCTCGGCGGTTTCTTCAGGCGAGCGCATGTATCATCCGGCGGCGCTGGGGTTGGCGCTGGCGCGCGTGCTTCAGCAGCGCGCGCGTGAGGTGAGCCTGCATCTGGTGGGCGGCGCTCTCCATGCTGGAGATGCGGCGCTGTCGCTGGAGAATGGGGCGCTGCTGCGCCCGCAGGGGGCCTCTGACCTGGCATCAGGCATTCTGGAGGCGGCCCGCCAGCAGCCCCAGGCCATCCTGGTGATTACCGATGGGTACGAGAATTTGCGTCAGGGCGATGCCGCCGATGGTGCGCGTGGCCTGCGCCAGCTTGGGCTGACCATGCCGATCTATCAACTGCTCCCGCTCTTTGCGGCGTCTGAGGATGTCTCGCAGCGTGTGCTGGGCGAGCCTATCCAGGTCTTGCCGGTGGAGCACGAGACAGGCGTTGGCGAGGTGTTGGCGCGGCTACTACTGGCAGATGGTGGACCTGCGCAGCTTTCGGCACAAGAGCTAGAGCAGGTGCGGCGCCTGGTGGTCGCCCAGTAAATCTGGCTGCTACACGGAGGAGAAGACGATGAGCCAGAAATCAAACAAAACGAAGCAAGCTGAGCCAGCGCAGATCAGCGATCTGCTCGCTGGCCTGGCCCCGCGCACCCTGCAATCCAGAGGCTTGCTGGAGGTTGTGGGGCTGTTCCCCCCTGAAGGGGACAGGCCCCCTGAAGGGGACAGCCCCACAGAGCCGGGGAATGGTCACGCGCAGTACGTGGCGCCGCTGGAGCACCTCAAGCTGGTGCAGGTGCGCACGTATGGCTCGATGGTGCTGCGCAACACGGCAGACAAGGGCATGTTGATCGCGCCAATGCACCTGGGCTTTTTTCAGGAGGGCGCGCAAAACCACGCGACCAGCCGGGTACTGGTCTTGGAAGCGGGCGAGAGCCTGACGGCTGATGATTGCTTCTGCATTCAGCAATCGCAGGGCGGCTATCTCAAAGAAGCGCAGCAGCGCTTTTTGATCTTGCCGCTGGGACTGCGAGGGGCTGCGCTCGCCAGGCAGGGGGTTGATAGCTATTCGCGTCTGTGGGGCGCGATTGATCGCTATAACCGCAGCTATGGCATTGCGCGCGGCGGGCATCTGGAGCGCTTCCTGCGCCCCTATTTTGCCCGGCTTCAGCCCTTCCGCCATGCGTTTGAGACGCTGCCGGGTCAGGTGGGCGCGGCTTACTTTATCGGCGGTTCCCTGGTTGGGATCGAAGCTGCCCCCAATCCGGCCTACTGGCAGGAACTAGCGCCCATCCTGAACATTTATTGCTATGGACCGGCGGCGCTG
>DATBGS010000083.1:0-6611 GCA_036557885.1 Ktedonobacterales bacterium | reverse complement strand
GCAGCATTGTGGTCGGTGATTGCCTCCAGCAGCCAGGCAGGAGCACCCAGCGACGCCCTCACCCCAGATCATCAGCGGACGCTGGGCGTGCTCTTGGAACTGGTCTGCCACCTGACGGGGCGACCCCTGGACGCGCTGGAGCGGGAACTGCTGGCGGCGATGGGCGCAGCAGCGGTGGGGCAGATGCGAGAAGGGCAGTGGGCAAGCATCATGGGGTGGATTCGTCAGGTGATGAATTGGGGCATGGGGATGCCATGACGTATTTTCCAGCGAGAGGAAAGCAGCGCTCGCATCCCACGAATACACGCCCCTTCACCACGTTGTAAAGGGGCGCGTATTCAACTGCTCTATGGGAAGGGTGGCTACTCTACCTGCCCGTACTTCTTGATCTCCTCGATCTCTTGCTCCGTGAGCTTGCGTGGCACCTCGCCCAGTTTCAGCTTCGTACTCTGGACCTGCTGACGCACGCCCTCCACAATCTCCGGGTTCGCCAGCGTCGTGATGTCTCCCACATCCGTGAAGTTGCTGCTGGCCGCCAGAATCCTGCGCATGATCTTACCGGAGCGCGTCTTGGGCATATCCGGCACAATCCAGACATGTTTCGGCCTGGCGATTGGCCCGATCTCCTTCTCAATCGCCTTGGAGACTTTCGTCTCCATCTCCTTGCTTGCCTTGTTCCCCGGCTTCAGCGCCACATAGACTTCCACGACGCGCCCGCGAATCTCATCCACCAGTGGCACTGCGGCGGCCTCGGCCACCTCATCAACCGTGAGGCACGCCGACTCAATCTCCTTCGTGCCCAGGCGGTGCCCGGCCACGTTGATCACATCATCCACCCGGCCAAGGATACGGAAGTAGCCATCGGCGGCCAGCACCGCGCCATCCCCCGCGAAGTACGGCCAGTCGTGCCAGTCTTTGCTGTCCTTGTTCTTGCAGTATTTCGCGTAGTAGGTCTGGATAAACCGCTCCGGCTGGCCCCAGATCGTCTGGAAGATGCCCGGCCAGGGGTTGCGAATGCAGATGTTGCCGGCCCGTCCGCTTCCGGCTGGAACCTCCTTGCCTTCTTCATCGTAGATCACCGGGTACATCCCAAGGACGCCTGGGCCGCAGCTTCCCGGTTTCATCGCCTTGATGCCAGGCAGCGTGCTGCACAGGAAGCCGCCGGTCTCCGTCTGCCACCAGGTATCCACAATGACTGCTTCACGCTTGCCAACCACGTTGTAATACCAGCGCCAGGCTTCCGGCTCAATTGGCTCGCCAACAGTGGTCATATGCTTGAAATGATAATTGTATTTCGCTGGCTCGTCGGGGCCGACTTTGCGCAGCATGCGAATGGAGGTTGGCGAGGTGTGGAAGATCGTCACGCCCAGTTTTTCCGCAATCCGCCAGGGCCGCCCGGCATCGGGATACGTTGGCACGCCTTCGTACATCACACTCGTCGTGCCCAGCGCCAGCGGTCCATAGACGATGTAGGAGTGCCCGGTGATCCAGCCAATATCGGCAAAGCACCAGTACGTATCATCGGGGTGAATATCCTGGTAGTATTTTGACGTGCCCGTCACATAGGAAAGATAGCCGCCTGTGCTGTGTTGGGCGCCTTTGGGCTTGCCGGTTGAGCCGCTGGTATACATCAGGAACAATGGGGCTTCGGCGGGCATGGAAACCGGCTCAACGGTCTGCCTGTGGTAGTTCTTCAGCACGTCGTCCACAAAGAAGTCGCGCCCCTCCACCATCGGGGACTTGGAAGCGTACTGCCCGGCGTGGCGCCGCCAGACCAGCACTTTATCCACCTTGGTGCCCTGTTCCTGGGCCGTCTGCACCGCTTCATCGGCTTTGACCTTGTGATCAATGAGCGACCCACTGCGATAGTAGCCGTCCATCACAATCAGCACATGGCTGCCGGAGTCGGCAACACGGCCTCCGCTGGCTGCGCCGCTGAAGCCACCAAATACCACCGAATGGATGACGCCCAGCCGCGCGCAGGCCAGCATCGTCACGGGGAGTTCTGGGACCATCGGCATGTGGACGGTCACGCGGTCCCCCGCCTTCAGCCCGCAGAAGTCGCGCAGCAGCGCGGCAAACTCGTTGACCCGCACATAGAGTTCCTGGTAGGTAATTGCCAGAGTGGGGTCTGTTTCCAACTCAGGCACCCAGATGAGCGCGGCCTTGTTGCGGTACTTCTCCAGGTGGCGGTCAACGCAGTTGTAGCAGGCGTTGAGCCTCCCGCCAACGAACCACTTCCAGAACGGCGGATTGCTCGTATCGAGCGTGGTGTGCCAGTAGTGATCCCAACTCAGCAGATCAGCATATTCCTTGAAACACTCAGGGAAGTTCTTCTCGCTGAACCGCTCATAGATACTTGGGTTGCTGGCATTGGCCTGTCCAATAAACTTTGGAGTGGGTTGATAATACTCCTCTTCCCGCCAGTGAACGGCAATTTGCGCTTCGGAGACCTCTTCTCCCTCGTCTGCTCGTTTCGCCATTGGTTGATCTTCTCCTGTGATTACGGTAATAGTCCCCTTCGCTTCGGGCATGTCTTCCCTGGCGGTGAGGCGCCTCCATAGCTTTGCCAGGGCTGAAGGAGCTTTCATACGCGCGAAACCTCCTTACCATAGCTATTCTTGGGGCGTGGAGCGTGCAGAAGCTCACCTGTCTCCCCTCGCCCACTGCTGCATCGAGCGCGCAGAAAATGGGGGCTTCCTGCCTGGCGCTCATAAAAGAGCCGGAACAAGGCTGGCGGCTCTGGGTGTGGTTGCCTCTGAGCGGCGTATCGCTGTAACGCGATCAACTTGAGCCATCGCCCTGTTCCGTGCTTACTGAAAGAAAGAACCTCTAAAGAATGCCGACGAACGTTAGCCCTTCATCAGCGGCCCACCAACGGGCAACTGCATCCCACCAACAGAGCGCAAGACACCAGCCAGGCCCACGTAGTACGCGGCAATAGCGGTGGCAATGCCGAAGTAGCCAGCGATGGGGCTGGGTAGCTCGCCTTTTGCTGGTGGATTGAAGGCGCCAATGGCGAGCAGCAGGTAGGTGATGAACAGCAGGACAAACACTACCGTCAGGCCCGTATTGAGTCGCAGCGTCCCCAGGGTCAGCAAGCCAGTGACAACGGCCCACCCGATCAGATACCAGCCCAGGTTGTTCGCGCCTGATTCCAGGGAAGCGGTGTTCGGGCCAATAGTGAGAAATGCCCAGAAGGAGATCCAGAACGTGCCATAGGAGCTGAACGCCACACCACCAAAGGTGTTGCCGTTCTTAAACTCCCACATGCCCGCCAACAACTGGGCCAGACCGCCAAATGCCAGAGCCAGGGTCAACGCGCCGCCAGCATTCACCCCGGTAAAGTTGGAGTTTGCCGCGCTGAGGACAAGGGTGGTTGTTGCAAATCCGAAGAGTCCAAGGGGTGCCGGGTCAGCTACCGCAACTTTTGTTGCGGTCTCAGTTGCTTGAGCCATCGAATTTTCTCCTAACTACGAAGTTTGGAAGCCCCATCGGCTTCCACATTTAGCGGAAAAACGATGGAATCCGCCGCGCCACTCGCGGCAAGGGAAAGGAATACCGAGGGATACGCGCAGTGTCATGGGGCTGCGCGGCGTGTGGATGGGCGCGCGGAGAAACGAAACGACCCAGGCCGTAGTATCTGTGATGGAGGAAAAGGGCGCAGTTTTACCTGGGTTACTGCTCCACCGCCCGACAGTATCACCCCCTTTCAAGTCTACTCCCAGCCTCCCAACCTCTCCCACAAAGTGTAGCTGGAACATCCGTATGGATGGAATGGGGTCGCAGTGTCAGGGTCATACGTTCAGAAGTATGCTCGTGCCATTAGGGGTAATTGTGCCACGAGATGAGCATTTTGACAAGAAGAGCTTTTTAGAAGGGTTTGTTGATAGATTATATAGGCCAGATGAGCCTCGTACCACAAGCATATCGCACCACGATTAAAAAGTCAAGAGGTTTTTCTGCGACTCTTCCTGCTTTGCTCCCGTTTTTGTCTGGAGCGCCTCGTTGAGAGGGTCAGCTTGTCCCTTTTCAGGGGCAAACTGACCCTCTCAACGCCGGGGCATGGCAGTCCGCGCGCAGGCATTAATAGCCGGGGTCAGTTGGCGGGGCGGTCGTTGGCTGGGTTGGGATCGGCACCCCATAGGGGCCGGGGCTGCCAGAGCCAGCGCCGCAGCTCGCCAGCATCAGTACGCCAATCGCCAGCATCAGCACCAGCAGCGCGAGCCGGACATAGGTAGAAACGGTCTTTTTCATCACCAGCGCCTTTCCTTGAGAGACAGCCGTTCTCTAAAGACCCGTTCGTCACGAAGTTACATGCCTGGCCGCTAAATATCCAGGCTAGCAATCACCATCCCTGCCGCTGCCGAAACCAGGCCAAGACCTGCTTCCAGTCCTTCTGCTGAAGATGACTCAGCCCGGCTACTCCCACCACTGCCAGCAGTTCGCGCTGAATGGTCGCGCGGGGTTGGCCCGTCAGCTTGTGCTGGTGGTGCAGCAAGAGTTGGAGTGCTTGCTGTTGATCGGCGCTCAACGCCTCCTCAGAAGCAGAGGCGTTGCCCAGCACCACTGACCACAAGACCTCCGTCTGCTCGCGCTGCAACTGCAACTGGTGCTGCATCTCCGCCTTCCATGCCGCCTCCTGGTCGCGCTGGCGGTCTATCTGCGCCTTCCACGCTTCCATCTCCCGATGTTCCTGCTCCAGACGGTTGATCACCGCGCGGTCAATCTCGACCTTCCACGCCTCCATTTCACCATGTTCCTGCTCCAGGTGGTTGGCTACCGTCTCGGTGTGCCTGGCTATCGCTCGGAGCAAGTCATAGACTGATACGGAGGTTAAGTCTGGCGGGGGCAGCGGGTGGGCTTCTGGCTTTGGGAGCGGCGTAGATTGCTGCTGAGTTTTCGCTCCTGGGAAGAAGAAGGCGCGCAGCGCCTGCACCGCCACGCTCCGCAACTCCTCCACCGTTTCGCGGGCTTCTGGCTTAACTCGGCTCGGCTCTATCCCTTTGAGCCAAAGTGGGATAAACTCTGCGATGATGAAATGTGCCACGCGCTGCTTCCCCGCAATTTCTACTTGTGCTAGAATTAGGCAATCGCGGAACGCCGAATCAGTTTGCAGCTTGTGTATCTGTGAAGGACGGTCTACACCGAGCAGATCGCAGATCATGCGAACTCCAGCAGCAGTGTTTCCATCTGCTGTACAGATAGCCAGAATCTCATACCCTGCAATGCGAATCATCGCCTGCTTGAACGGAATGATGGGTGTTCGAGATGTTTTCACCATTGCACCTCCATTTTTTGGTAGTGTCGAGATTGCTGCTAAAAAAGCCTGGTGGTGTTTTCAAGGTCTGCTGCTTCAACCGGTGGGTTCAACCCACCGGTTGAAATCCAACTGGTGGGTTGAACCCACCGGTTGAAATCCAACCGATAGCCCCTTCGCAAAAATTGTGGATAACTCGTTGGCGCAAATTGTGGATAACTTTGTTCCCCTTGCGCATCCCTCCCTTCATTCCGGCGAACGTTTTGTGGATAACCTGCCCCTTCTCGGATTGACGGGTGCAGCCGATGCTGCCTATAATGTCTGGAGAAGGCAACTCTCAAAACCTTCACCTTGACTCAGAGCCGTCAGGCTCTCGAACTACTGACAGCGGCGGCGCCTTTCAAAGAGATTGGCGTCGCCGCGCCTTTTTTACTTGCCAACTGGCAGGCAGCAAGTCAGGAATGCCCAACCAGCTGTTGAGAGAAGTATAGCGGATGTTTGCCTATTCGTCAATAAAAATTGCGACCAATTTCGCAAAAGGTTGTCGTCTGTGATGGAGCGACGGGGCCGCTGCCAGAAAGCGCAAACAATGCTATAGTATCAATAAAGCCGTCTTTTGCTTCTACCCGCCGAGGTGCTGTGATGGACACAATTTCTCCTGACCCGCTGGACGCGCCGCTGCGCTCTGCGCTGGACCCGCTGCGCCAGGTGCGCGTGGAAATGGTGCATTGGAATGGCGCGGCCTCCAGCGTCGCGCGTGATGAAGTGGCAGCCGAAGAACCGTTGGAACTGCGCCTGAGCGCAACTGCCGCGCCGCTGGCCGCGATTATGCGCACGCCCGGCCACGACGAAGAACTGGCGGCTGGCTTTCTCTACGGCGAAGGCATTGTGCGCGACCCGCGCGAACTGCTCGGCTTTGCCCCCGGCAGTGACCGCGACGGTCTGCCCTCCGATAACGTGCTGGAGGTGCGCGCCGCCCCTGGCGTGGACCTGCCCCGCCGCGTGCAGGAAGAAGGCTATTCGCGCCAGTTTGCCGTGAACGCGAGCTGCGGTGTCTGCGGCAAAAACAGCGTAGAAACCGCCTGCGCGACGCTGCCGCCCCTGCCCGATGGCGCGCTGCGGCTGGCTCCCGCCACGCTTTGCGCCCTCCCAGAGCGCCTGCGTGCCGGGCAGCAGGTCTTTGCGCACACGGGCGGGCTGCACGCCGCCGCTCTCTTCGATACCAGCGGCACACTGCTGCATCTACGTGAAGACGTAGGGCGCCACAACGCGGTGGATAAGCTGGTGGGCCGCTCCCTGCTGGATGGCGCGCTGCCACTCTCGGAGCGGGTGCTGCTGGTGAGCGGGCGGC
>DATBGS010000082.1:0-8502 GCA_036557885.1 Ktedonobacterales bacterium | reverse complement strand
GGCTGGGGCTGCGCGTCAAAAGCGGGCGGATTGAAGCCCGGCTGTGGCGGCGGATTAAACCCTGGCTGAGGGGATGGCGCCTGCATCATGCCTGGCACTGGCAGGTCATAGGTTGGCCCAGGTGTCTCGGAGGGCATCTGCGCTGGTGGTGCCCCTGCCGGGCCGGACGCAGGCGCCGCGCTCAGCGGCGCGCTGATAATTTTAAACGTGAGTTCGTGGTCCCCTACTTTGATGGATTGGCCGTTGTGCAACACAAACGGGTACTGGATGCGCTCGCCATCCACATACGTGCCATTGTTGCTCTGAAGGTCTTCGATCACATACCCGGCGTTGCTGCGTCGGATTACCGCGTGGCGGCGCGAGACGCTGCGGTCATCCTGAAGCACAATATCGCCAGTGCTGAGCCGTCCAATCGTAAATTCATCCTTGTCCAACCCAAATTCTTGTAGCTGACCATCGGGCCGCCGCAGAATCAGCCGGGCAACGCCTTGCTGGGCGCGTGGCGCGATCAAGGTTGCTTCTTGTGGCGGGTTATCTTGGGATTGCATGAAAAAGTCCTCCTGGTTCGCGCTGCTAGCAGGTATTCCGGCGGCGCCCTCTGGCTGGTTCAGTCGAGAAGCCTGGTAAGCTCTGACTCCCTGCTCATCATTCATCTTACCACACCTGGCAAGAACAAGGTGTGGATTGCTTCACAGTTCCAATAAAAGCGTTCGGCAGCAACTGGCTGCCGAACTCCTTCCCTTTCAGGTGCGGGGGTCTCATGTGGACGAGGTGGCGGGGGAGCAGGTTGAACAGGGGTGGCCGCGCAAGAAAAGCCGCCAGCAAAACGTTTTGCTGGCGGCTCTTGCTGGCTCCCCGAACAGGATTCGAACCTGTAACCTACCGGTTAACAGCCGGCCGCTCTACCGTTGAGCTATCGGGGATCACTTGTCTCTCCCTTCAGGGGTGACGCCAAAAAGTATACAATATTGTAAAGTCCTCGTCAAGAGGCTGAGCCAGTTTTTTGGCGCGGCGCTAAAAATTGATGAGAAGTGCGGAAGCAAAAGCGACCCTTGCCATGAATGACCATCCACGCAATCCAACCGACCCCAACCCGCCCGGAGCCGTCCCTGATCTGAGCGACCCGGCGGTGGTGCGGCGCGTGCTTCAGAAGCATGGCGCGCACCCGCAAAAAGCCTTTGGGCAATACTGGCTGGAAGACCGCAAGGCGCTGGCGCAGATCGTCGCGGCGGCGGAACTCGTGCCAGGCGGGGCCGCGTTGGAGGTAGGCGCGGGCATGGGCGTGCTGACGCTGGCGCTGGCGCGGACCGTTGGCCCTGCCGGGCGCGTGGTGGCGGTGGAGATCGAGCGCGAGGTGCTGGCGATTCTGCGCGAGGTGACGGCGCCGCTGGGCAACGTGGAGATTCTGCCCCAGAACCTGCTGACGGTTGAGCCACAAGCGCTCTTTCAGGGCAGGCCATATACCTTTGTGGCAAATCTGCCCTATTATCTGACCGCCTCTGCCCTGCGCCACTTTCTGGAGTGCGCCCAGCCCCCGGAGCGGATGGTTGTGCTGGTGCAGGAGGAAGTGGCTGAACGTATGACGGCAGCGCCCGGCGCGCTCAGTTTGCTGGGGGTCAGCGTGCAATTTTACGGCAAGGCGAGCCTGGTCGCGCGTGTGCCCGCCGCCTCGTTTTATCCCCCGCCGAAAGTGGATTCAGCCATTGCGCGCGTTGATCTGTACCAGCAGCCCCCGCCTGATCTGGCAGGGGTCAGCCGCGAGGCATTCTTTACGGTGGTGCGCGCGGGCTTCAGTCAGAAGCGCAAAACGCTGCGCAACGCCCTGGCAATGGGCCTGCGCCAACCCGCAGACGCAATCGCCAACTGGCTGATGGCTGCCGGAATTGATGGGCCGCGCCGCGCCCAGACGCTCACGCTGGAAGAATGGGGGCGGCTGGCGCTTAGCTTGCCAGCATTCCCTCCACCCGCTCCAGCAGATCATCGAGATCGAACGGTTTCCGCAGAATAGCGGTGGAGCGCGTTTCGATGCCTCGTCTGCGTAGCTGCCATTCCTGGCTGGCTGTGACCAGCAAAACCGGCGTCTGGCGGGTAGCGCGGTGCCCTTGCAAAATGCGGTAGAGCGAGATGCCATCCAACCCTGGCAGATTGACATCCAGCAGGATCAGATCAGCTTGCAGCTTGGGGAGATACTTGAACGCCTCGTCTCCATCGTGCATAACGACGACTCGCCAGCTCCCCGCTTCCTCCAACGCCATACGTACCAGTGTCGCCAGGTCTTCGTCATCCTCAATGAGGGCGATTAATTTTGGTGCCTCTGTGATGGTCCCCATCCCGACCCCTTCTGTCACCTCTCCAACGGACCGGGGGCATATGCCTGCCTCCGCCCGACTCCTGCGCAGCCCCACTGCTGCGCGCTGTCTACCCAACATATTATCAGCGCCCCAGGCGAGCGCTAACAGAAGACTCTCGCCACCTGGATATACGCGAATATGATACTCTCGTCACCTAGATGTAATACATGGCCTCGGCGGTGGCGGCGCGATGCTGCCGGGCCAGTTCTTCCAAGGTTGTATTCATAACCAGATGCTGGGTAAACTCATCCACTTTGAGCCAGACTTCGCGCAGGGCACAGCCTGCCGCCTGGCTGCATGAGCCGGGGTCTGGCACGCACTCCATTGGCGCCATTGAACCATCCAGCGCCTGAATGACTTCACCCATCAGAATCTGGCAGGGTTCTCTGGTCAGCACATGCCCACCCTGTGGGCCGCGCACACTGCGCACCAGCCCGGCTTTGCGCAGCGCCAGCAGCAACTGGTCAAGGTAGTCTTCGGGGATGTCCTGACGGCGGGCAATGTCGTTGCAGCGGATTGGCCCCTGCCCATGATACTGAGCCAGGTCAATCATTGCCCGAAGGCCATAATCGCTCTTCATTGTGAGTTTCATCGCTGTCCCCCTTTCCGGTGTGGCCGGAGCATCAGTGTGCCATCCGTCCTCGGACCGGAGTGCCGGGTGCCATTGGGCGAAGATGGTTGTTAGATAGAGCAGTCAGGCATGCGGGGGAAGAGAGAAGTATACAGGTTCCCCTTTCAAAGCATACCCTATTTGGCCGCCGGGTGTCAACTACCTGCATCTGCCCCAGAAGTTGCCGTTCAGGTGAGACGCTGGGTATAATGCTGGTAACAATCACCCACAGCACATTTTGAAGGGGCTGGAGCAATATATGGCAACATCGGTTGAGCGCGTGGAGCGTCTGCGCCAGAAGCTGGCCGAATGGCAGCTTGACGCCGTGATGATTACCCAGGATGTCAGTCGCTATTACCTTAGCGGCTTTTATGCCCATGACGGGGGCCTCGATATTGCCGGGCAACTGCTCATCGGCAGAGAGACAATGGCGCTGGTGACGGATGGGCGCTATACCGAGCAGGCCACGCGCGAAGCGCCGGGACTCAAGCTGGTCGTGCGCCAGGCGGCGTTCGCGCCTATCCTGGCGGAGACGTTTCGCCAGGAGGGTTGGAAGCGCGTGGGCTTCCAGGCGGAGTGGGTGACGGTGGCGGCCCATGAAGCGCTGCTGGCCGAAAGCCACGACACCTTTGAACTCAAGGCGCTGCGCAATGTGGTTGAGCCGCTGCGCGAGTTTAAGGACGCCGACGAACTGGCCCGCATCCAGAAGGCGCAGGACATCACCGACGCCACCTTCACACATCTGCTGGGTTGGCTGCGCCCTGGCATCACCGAGCGTGCCGTAGCGGCGGAGATCGAGCGCTTTATGGTGGAGCAGGGCGCGGAGGGCATCGCCTTTCCGCCCATTATAGCGTCCGGCCCCAACGCTGCGCTGCCGCACGCCGTGCCGGGCGAGCGCAAACTGGCACAAGGCGAGCCGCTGACGATTGATATGGGGGCGCGCTATCGTGGCTACCGCTCGGATATGACGCGCACGATCTGCCTGGGCCAGCCAGACGCCAAGATGCGCGAGATTTATCCGATTGTGTTGCAGGCGCAGATGCACTGCATTGCTGGCCTGCACGCGGGCATCGGTGGCAAAGCCGCCGACGCGCTGGCCCGCGAGCCAATTGAAAAAGCGGGCTACGGCGCGGAATATCTGCACGGCACCGGGCATGGCGTGGGGCTGGATATTCACGAGAACCCCCGCCTGAGCAAATATGCCGATGATGAAAAAGAGCAGCTTGGAGCGGGCGCGGTGGTGACGATTGAGCCAGGCATCTATATTTCTGGCTGGGGCGGCGTGCGTATCGAGGATATGGGCGTGATTACGCCCGATGGGATTGAGATTTTTACCCACTCTTCCAAAGAATTGCTGGCTATCTAAGTCTGGCGGTGGGTTTTCTGTGCAGGAGGACGATTCGTGATTTCGGTTGGCGATTTAAAGCGCGGCGTCGCTATTGACCTGGACGGCCAATTGGTCAGCATCCGCGAATGGCAACATATCAAGATGGGGCGCGGCGGCGCTATCGTCAAGGTGAAGATGCAGAACCTGCGCACCGGTGCCATCTTTGAGCGCACCTTTGATTCGGGCGAAAAGTTTCCGCGCGTGGAACTGGATGAGCATACCGTGCAGTTTCAGTATGAGGACGGCGACCACTATTATTTTATGGACGTGGAGACGTTTGAGCAGATTCCGCTGACGGCGGCGCAGCTTGGCGACAATAAATATTACCTGCTGGATGGCCTGACCTTTGAACTGGTCAGCTATGGGGAAGAACCGCTTTCCATCGAGCCGCCCACCACCGTTGATCTGCGCGTGACGTATACCGAGCCGGGCTTTAAGGGGGATACCGCCACTGGCGGCACCAAGCCCGCTACCCTGGAAACTGGCCTGGTCGTGCAGGTGCCGCTCTTTGTGACCACGAGTGATGTGATTCGGGTCAAGACGGATACCGCAACCTATCTTGAGCGCGTCTCGTAGACAGTTCCAGAAACTCTTCCAACAACAGCACGCTCTCTGCTCAGCAGAATGGGAGCGGAAAGGGCGCAGACATGGCAAGACAACACCACACCCCATCATCCTCAGCCCCGGAAGGCAGCACTCCCGGCCTCACCATCGAGCAGGTGCGCCGTCTGATTCAGATGGTGGAAGACAGCGATGTGCATGAACTGACGATTGAGCGCGAGGGCGTCAAGCTCACGCTGCGCAAACCCACGCCGGTCATTGCACCAGGGGCAGGCATGGTTGCCACGATTGCGCAAAATGGACAGTCTGCCTCGCCCATCGAGGAGGCGGCAGCAGAAGCCCCGGCAGAGCGCGCCCGGCCTGCCGAGCCAGAGCATCTGCAAAAGATCACCGCGCATCTGGTGGGTGTCTACCGCACCAGTGCCAGGCGCGGCGCCAAGGCTGCTGTCTCGGTGGGCGAAAAGGTGCGCCCGGCGCAGATGCTCGCGGCCATCGAAGCGCTGAATGTCATGAACGAAGTGGAAGCGCCAGCCGCCGGAGTCGTCACAGAAATTGTCGCCAGGGAAGGGCAGCCCGTCGAATACGGCCAGCATATCATGACGATTGACACCAGCACCGAGGCATAGTGCCCCGCCAGGAACGCCATGCAGCTTTTAACCGTGAGCCAGTTGACGCGCTACCTCAAAGCCAGCCTTGAGTCCGACCCGGTTTTGCAAGGGGTCTGGGTGCAGGGCGAGGTCACGAATTACAGCGCGTCTTCCCAGGGACATCAATATTTCTCGCTTAAGGACGAAAGCGCGCAAATGCGCTGCGTCTTTTTTCGGGGCGCTGGCTCGCTCCAAAATCGCCGCGCCGCGTTGTTTTCTCCGCTGGGCGCGGCCTCGGTGAAGCTGCGCAATGGCATGGCGGTCCTGGCGCGTGGGCGGCTCTCGATCTATGAAACCAGGGGAGATTACCAGTTATATGTGGAGGAGGTGGAGGAGGCGGGCGTTGGTATGCTGCACCTGCGTTTTGAGCAGTTGAAGCAGCAGCTTCAGGATGAAGGGCTGTTCGACGAGGAGCGCAAGCGCCCGTTACCACGCTGGCCGCAGGTGGTGGGCATTGTCACGTCGCCCCAGGCGGCGGCCCTGCGCGATATGCTGCGCGTGCTGCGAGCACGCTGCCCGCTGGTGCGGGTGATTCTGGCGCCCACGCTGGTGCAAGGCGAACGCGCCCCTGAGCAGATTGCGGCGGCGCTTGATCTGCTCAACGCGCAGGGCGAGGCTGAGGTGATTCTCGTGAGTCGCGGCGGCGGCTCGCTGGAAGAACTCTGGGCATTTAACGAAGAAGTGGTGGCCCGCGCTATTGCTCGCTCGCGTGTGCCGGTGATTAGCGGCGTGGGGCACGAGACGGATACCACGATTGCCGACTTTGTGGCCGACTATCGCGCCTCCACGCCCACCGCAGCGGCAGCGGCTGCGGTTCAGGATATGGCGGAATGGGTCCGGGCGCTTGTCGCGCACCGGACCCGCCTGACGGAGTTGGTGGAAGATCATATAGATGCCTGGCGCGATGAGCTAGCCCGGTGCAGGCGCGACCTGCTGCGTGCCAGCCCACGCGGGCAGTTGGCGAGCGAGCGCCAGCGGTTGGATGAGGCGAGCAGCCGCCTGAACGAACGGATGAAGCGCGTGCTGGAGCATCGCCAGGAGCGCCTGAAAAGCGCGGCCCAGCATCTCCACGCGCTCAGCCCGCTCCAGACGATTGCGCGCGGCTACGCGGTGATACGCCACGAGGGAACGGGGCAGCTTGTCACCAGTGTGACGCAGGTGGAGGCATCGGACGCGCTGGATATACAGGTGCGCGATGGGCATATACGCGGTGTGGTCTGGCACGTGCTACCAGATGAGGGCGAGTTATGAGCAAGAACGCGGAAACCGAGTTTGCTGGCCTGACCTTTGAGCAGGCGTTTGAGCGACTGGAGGCGGCGATTCAGGCGCTGGACGAAGGTGACCTTTCGCTGGACGACGCGCTGGCCCGCTTTGAGGAGGGCACCCGCCTGATACGCTATTGCGCGCATCTGCTGGAAACCGCAGAACTTCAGGTACAACAATTGCTGAGCGATAGCTCGGGTGCTGTAACATTGGCCCCATTTGAAAGCGAGCAGTAGATTCTCGACCAGACGGGAGGCTTGCCATCGCGCTCTTGCAAAACAAATTGCTGATTGCTGCGGTCCTGGCCCTGGTGATTGCGCAGATTGCCAAGGGTGTTGTTGTTTTGATTCAGCAGCATCGCCTGAATTTTCAGTATATTTTTGGGGCAGGCGGGATGCCTAGCTCGCATTCCGCGCTGGTCACAGCCCTGGCGACCTCAGCCGGGCGGGTCTACGGAGTGCAATCGGCCTATTTTGCCATCAGCGTCGTGTTTGCCGCCATTGTGATGTATGATGCTGCCGGGGTGCGGCGCGCCGTGAGCATCCAGGCGCGCATTTTGAATACCATGATGGAAGATTATTTTCATCACAAAGGCATCAAGCAAGAAAAACTGCGCGAGTTGATCGGCCACACGCCCCTGCAAGTGTGGGTTGGAGCCATCATTGGCGTGTTGGTGGGCCTGCTCGTCACCACGCTGTGAGCCTGCCACGCCCGCTTGCCGTGCCCCCTTGTTTTGGGGGTAGCGCCGACATCTTGCCAACCCTTCAGCCACTCCACCGTCTCAACTATAAAGGCTGCATAACATATGATGTCTCTGTTGAAAAAAATCCTCAAGCCGCTGGTGGTCGGCGTATTTACCACCCTCACCATACTCAAGTTCCGCCTGCTCAGGGGCAAGAGCGTGCAATTTGGGCCGGGCTTTGTCTGCAACTGGCGGCTGCAAATTAAAGGGCCGGGCCGCGTGATCTTTGGCCCCAACGTCAACGCCTGGGCGCACAAAGAACCCAACGTGCTCATCACCTATGGCCCGGCTGTCGTGATTCAGGTGGGCGAAAATACGCGCCTGAACGGGGCTGGACTGATGGCGGCGCGTGGCATCACCATTGGGCGCGATTGCATTCTGGGGTCGGCGGTGGTCGTGGATACTGATTTCCACAGCATTGACCTGGACAGGCGCACCAATCCCAACGCCAAAGTACAGAGCGCCCCCATCACCATTGGCAACAACGTCTGGCTGGCGGGCCAGACCGCTGTGCTCAAGGGCGTGACCATTGGCGATAACTCTATTGTCGGCTTTCGCGGCGTCGTTACCGGCGATGTGCCCGCCAACGTCGTTGTAGCAGGCAACCCGGCGCGGGTCGTCAAGCATCTGGATGGGCAGGAGTAAGCAAACGCCCGTAGCCCCAGCGTCCCTGCCGGGCCGTCCCGCCTGTAGCCCCGGCCACCGCGCCGGGCCGTCCCGCCTGTAGCCCCGCCGACCCTGGCGGGCCGTCCCCTTTGCCGGGCCGTCCCCTTTGCCGGGCCGTCCCCTTTGCCGGGCCGTCCCCTACCCCCGCTGGCGTGCCAGCACCTCCTGCATGCGCAGCCCCTGCCTGCCTCCTCCCGCCTGCCAGAACTCCGCCAGCCGCTCTGCGTGCTTGCGCATCGCGTCCAACTCCTCTTGCAGCCATGCCCGCGCCACCG
>DATBGS010000081.1:0-5588 GCA_036557885.1 Ktedonobacterales bacterium | reverse complement strand
TGCGCACCACAAAGGCTTTGGGGATTTCCCCGGCTTCCTCGTCGGGCTTGCCGATGACAGCGACATCTACCACCGCCTCATGCTCCAGCAGCAGCGCCTCCAGTTGGGCGGGCGCCACGCTCCAGCTTCGATATTTAATCAGTTCCTTTTTGCGATCAGTGACGGTCACATACCCGGCTTCATCGCGCCAGCCAATATCCCCGGTATAAAGCCAGCCATCGCGCAGCGCCTGGGCGGTGGCCTCTGGCGCCTTCCAGTAGCCCTGCATCATCTGCGGCCCCTGCACAATCAGTTCGCCTTCTTCTTCCGGCCCCAGTTCAATGGTGCCCGTCTCAATGTCCACGATCTTTTGCTGCGTGTCGTGTATGGGCAGGCCAATTGTCTCCACCTTGATCAGCTTTCGGTCATAGACCGGGTTGGAGTGCGTGCCGGGCGCGGCCTCCGTCAGCCCGTAGGAGGTCATTACCGTGATGCCGGTGCGCTCCTGAAAGCGATAGGCCAGCGCCGGAGGCACTGGGGCCGCGCCGCACTGCGTAAAGCGCACGGTATGCAGATTATACTTGCTGAGTTCCGGCCAGTCGCTCAGCACGCCCAGCACCTGCGGCACGCTGTACAAAATGGTGATGCCCTGCTCGTGAATCAACTGCAAGCAGCGGCCTGGGTCGAAGCGCTCCATCAGCACCAGCCGCGCGCCAGAGAGCGCCGCCAGACCTAGCAGCATAATGCCGTAGATGTGATACAGCGGTACAAAGACCAGCAGCCGATCTTCAAAGGTGATGCGCGCCGTCGCCACTGATTGATAGGCGTTGCAGACAAAATTCTTCTGGCTGAGCATCACGCCCTTGGGCAGCCCCGTCGTGCCACTGCTATAGGGCAGCGCCAGCAAATCCTCCCAGCCTGGCGTGCTGCCGGTGGGCGGCGTTGGTGGCTGGCTGCGCAGCAACTCGCTGAAGGAATACAGAGCAGGCTGGAGCGCAGCATCCTCGCCTGTAGCACCGGCGTCCCTGCCGGTGCCGGGCTGGGGCGTGCCGCCCACCCGAATCACCTGCTGCAACGTGGGCACTTCCGCGTGTACCGCCTGCACCAGCGGTAGCAACTCTTGCTGGACGATGATGGCCTTGGCTTCACTATTGTGAAGCTGATAGGCTACCTCGCGCTCTTTGTAGGAGGGATTCATCGGGCTGATCACCGCGCCAATGCGTGCCAGCGCGAACCAGCTTATCACGTATTCGGGCCGATTGGTCATAAACAGCGAAACAGTCTGCCCCTTGCCCAGCCCCAGCGCCAGCAGCGCGTTAGCAAAGGAGTTGACCAGCGCCTCCAACTCCCGGTAGGTGATCTGGACCGCATTGAAGACGAGCGCCGTATGCTCAGGATAGCGCTCCGCTGTGCGGGTCAGCATCTCCGCGTAGGGATGTTGTGGATACTGCAAGGCTGGCCGGAAGAGTTCCATCTGTATAGGGCTGCTCGGTGGAAGTTGCGGCTGACTGGCTGAAGAGGCACGAGAGTTACCAACCATGCGCTTCTCTCCTCTATAAGAGTTGTGGAAGTACCGCTTCGAGGCACGCCGGGGCGTTCTCCCCAGGCGGCATGTCTCATTATCCCACACTGAGCAACCAGAAACAGCCTTTCTGGCACGGCCCTTGATGGAACGATGAACATCAGCAGAGACGCTTGCCCCACTCTTTGCTTGAAAGGAGCCATCATGAAACGACCATTGGGGGTTCTCCTGCTTGGGATTGTCATTTTGCTGGTGGGACTCTTCCTGATAGCAGTATCTGCTTTCGCCCTGTTCGTGACCATCGCGCATGTGAGCGGGCACCTGCCCCCAGGGTGGGTGTACAGTGGGACATTCCAGACGCAAGATGTGTTCTGGATTACGGCACAGCTTGCTCTGGGCATTGCCGGGTTGGTCAGCGGCATGGGCCTGCTCTTGCTGCGCGCCTGGGCCTGGCTGCTGGCAATGGCCCTGCTGGGGTGCGAACTGGTCATTCAACTGAGCAATTACTTCCAGGGCCGTCCGAGCTATTGGGCTATGCTGCTCAGCGCGCTGCTGGTGCTCTATCTCCAGCAGCGCCCCATCCGTGAAGCGTTCCATCTTATCCCACAAGAGACGCCGCTCCCCTCAAGCCTGCTGGTTGAGACGGGTGATGATGGCCTCACCGAAACCCTGGTAGCAGGGGCCGATCAGCAATAATCCAGAAAGGAGCAGCAGCGATGGCCCTGCTTGCCGCCGCTGAAACCACCTCATTGCCTTCCCTCTCGCCAGATGACCTCGCGCTGCTGCGTCGGTTTGAGCCGGTGCTCTGTTTTAATCAAGGCGAACAGTTCTACCCGATGGATGTAGATCGCTACCTCGCCAGGTCAGAACTCTTTCTCAAGCCGCCCCGCGAAGACCCCCGGCTGTTGGTTCCCGCCGGGCAATTAACGGTAGAGCGTCTGGTTGAGCCGCGCCCGCCTGTGCCAGGGTCCATCTATTACCTCAGCTTTGCCGAGCCGCTCTCGCAAGGCGAAGTGCATCGTTTTCGCCGCGCCTCAACCCTGAAGGACTTTCATTCTGGCCCAGGTCGTCTGGCGCGGGTGGGGGTTGTTTCCCGGCTGGGCGATCTGCTCTTTTCTCTGTCGCTGCTGCTGCGTGGCAAAGCGCCAAGGGGCCTGGCGACGGGCGCCGCTGTGCGCTATCAGGCGCTCCAGGCCGAGGGGCCGCGCTATTGCTACTATGGGCGCGTGGTGCGCGAACACGGCTATATCGCGCTGCAATACTGGTTTTTCTACGCCTTTAACGACTGGCGTTCCTCGTTTCATGGCGTCAACGATCATGAAGCCGACTGGGAGATGGTCACGCTCTACGCGGCGGAGGATGAGCAGGGCGAGGTCCAGCCCTGCTGGGCGGCGTATGCTTCGCATAACTACGCCGGGGATGATCTGCGGCGGCGTTGGGATGACCCGGCGCTGGAGCGCGTTGGTGAGCATCCGCTGGTCTATGTGGGCGCTGGCTCGCATGCCGCCTACTTTATCCCTGGCGAATACCTGACGACCACCGTGCTGCCCTTCGCCTATGGCGTGCTGCGCGTCTGGCAGGTGATCAGCGCGGTATTGATGCGCCTGGGGTTGAGCGGTGGGGCGAACAACAGCCAGCATATTCCGGGGGTGTTCCGCGTCCCGTACATTGACTATGCACGTGGAGATGGGCTGCGCATTGGGCCGGGCCAGGAACGCGCCTGGGAATTGTGCCCGCTCCAGGCCAGCGAGGAGCAGCCCGTCCCGGCCTGGATTGATGGCTATCGCGGCTTGTGGGGGCGCTACATTGGCGATCCGCTGGCGGGAGAAGATGCGCCCACCGGCCCCAAGTTTCAGCGTGATGGGCAGGTGCGCCGACCCTGGTATGACCCGCTTGGCTGGAGCGGCCTGGAGAAGGTGCCGCCGCCCGCGCTGGCTGCCGCCGCGCTGGAGGAGCAGCAGCGCCATCTTCAGGAGGAGCAAAGCGACCTCACGCGGCAAATTGCGGAACTGGCTGAGCGCCAGCGTGGGCTGGAGATGGAGGCGGAGTCGGTGCAGAACCGCCCGGCTCTGCGCGCGCAGGCAACACTGCTAGAACGAGAACTCAAAGAGGGCAGCGCCGCGCTAGATCGTCTGAGGGCACAGAGAGCGGCCAATGAGCTTTCGCTGGCAAGCTGCGCAGAATACGCGGCGCAGCTTGCGGCAGGCAACCCTGGCGACCCGCGCGCCCATCTGCACCACCCGCACCTGCCCACCAGTCCGGTTGAGCTGCGCCTGAGCCGCCTGGCCCAGACCTGGAGCGCCATCAGTATTGGCATTTTGCTGCTGGCCTTCGTGGTGCTGGCCCAGTTCTCTGATGCCTGGGGCATTGGCTTGCTGATCCTGCTGGGCAGCTATGCTTTTCTTGAGGCGCTCTTTCGCCGCTCGGTGCGCACTCTCGTCAGCAGTGTCGTGCTGGCGCTGGCCCTGTTCACCTTGCTGCTGCTGGTGCTGGCCTTCTTCCGCCCGCTTGTCCTGATTCTGGTTGTGGCGGTGGGCGTGCTGCTGATCGTGGACAACCTGCGCGAAATCTGGTCCTAAGAGCGCTGGCGTGCAGCAGTGCTTATTTGTATTTCTTGATCATTGCAGCAATGGCCGTAAACTGCGGCTTTGGTTGATCGTTATTGTTGATGTCGAACATATCCAGGTAGCCGTAGCCACCGTAGGATTGCGCGTCAAACTGGCAGGCGAAATTTAGCCCAGCGCCGATCATCGCCTGGAGCGCCGCCGTTGAGAACTGCGACATGAATGAGCCATTATCGCCCAGCGGATTGGACCCAGGGTCAAAGTTCCATTCCGTAATTCCCACAGGAACATTGACTCCCAGGTCGTCTTTCACCCAGGTTTTGACTTCTTGTGTTGCGTCGGCATAGCTTTGCGCTTCTTGTGGTCCGCAGTTGCCATTGCCATTAAAGCCGTCGGTGGCATCATTGCAGGCATACAAGTGGAAGGAGACGGCATCTGGCAGCACTCCGGCTTGTTTGGCCCCGCGCAAAAACAGTTGCATATAACAATCGCCTGGCTGTGCTCCGGGAACAGGCGGCGTACCCCGGTAGTAGCAGTCGTTGCCCTGATCGTCATAGGTGACGGGGCCGATAAACTTCGCGTTAGGGTTAATCTTGCGGAGCGCGGTGACAAACTCCACCCAACGGCTCAGATACTCCTGAATCTTCATGTGGGGAATCATCTTCGGGCCGGTATAATCATCGAGGTCTGGCTCGTTGCCAATCTCGTACAGGTTGCAGCGGTTGCCAGCGTAGGCGACTACTTTCTCAGCAAAGTCTAAATCTGTCTCTACCTTGCCCGTAAAAGGGTCGGTATAGAGCTTGTGGTCGGTGTTGGGATCAGTTGGATTGGCTGGATCGGTGCGAATATCTCTGAGCACAATCAGGCACTTCATCCCGCTGTTTTCAATGGCGCGCAGGCGCGTCTCCAACTCGTAGCCGCCGTTGGGAGTCACGTTCGTGACCGCCGGGCCAGGCTGAGCATATTCGTTGGGATTGCTGTTCAGTTGAATTTGCGGCGTGGTTCCTAATGTGACTCTGTGCCCATCTGCCAGGCTGTAGTGGAAAATAAACATGCGCATCAGCGTCAGCCCGGCATTTTTGATGTCGGGCTGGATGACATGGTAGGGGTCGGTGTCAAAATTATCGGAGTCGTAGTCTTCGCTGTCGTTGCTGCCAAACAGATAAGAGGAGACGCCGCTCTTCCAGATTTGCTGTCCTGGCAGCAGGCCGCCCGTTGACGGGACGAACGTGGCGGTGGGGTTGGGGGTGGTGGATGGCCCAGCGGTTGGCGATGGCCCGGCGGTGGCCGATGCCTGGGCTGTTCCGGTGACGCTGGCGCCTGGGGTCACTTCGCCGGAGACTGGGGTTGCTCCGGCAATGCCTCCTACCGGGCGCGAGGTGTTGTGATCGAGAGAAAGCGCGTTTGGGATGATCACCGAAATAGTAGCCAGAAGTGCCACCAGACACGCTGTAAACAGCAGACGCGAAATACGACTTTGCAGACAGCCCTGTTTCCCCGGTTCTTCCATCTCCATACAGCCC